>CAZZHK010000013.1:76178-76556 GCA_964653725.1 uncultured Planctomycetales bacterium
AACCTGTCGGTCACAATTGACGAGGCCGATGGTTGGACCGAGTACGCGGATGCGGACTACACGGACCGCTACATGTACGGCACGTTCCTTCATAGCGCTGCGCAGTCCGAGCACTGGAGTGTTGCCACGACGATCGCCGGATTCGGCGTCGAATGGCACGACTTCGATGGCACGGACGGACTCCAGGTTAGTTACGCGACGGATGCCGTTGGCATGCCCGCCACGTTCTACTACCAGGAGCTCGACGATGCAGATCTCGTCTTCATGGAAGCGTCCTTCAGTTTCTAGGGTCCTGCCCTAGCAGACACGGGAGCGGGGTCGATCCTTCGGGGTCGGCCCCGCTCTGTTTATGGGGCGGGCAGGGAATTGCGGCGGGGA
>CAZZHK010000014.1:0-74753 GCA_964653725.1 uncultured Planctomycetales bacterium
ACCAACAAGTACGCCGAGGGGTATCCCGGGCGGAGGTACTACGGCGGCTGCGAGCATGTCGACGTCTGCGAACAGCTGGCCCGCGACCGCGCCTGCAGCCTGTTCGGGGCCGAGGCCGCCAACGTCCAGCCCCATTCCGGCAGCCAGGCGAACATGGGCGCCTATCTGGCCCTCCTGGAACCCGGGGACACGGTCCTGGCCATGTCACTGGATCACGGCGGCCACCTGAGCCACGGACACCCGATCAACTTCTCCGGCCTCCTCTACGACTTCCAGCACTACGGCGTCGATCGGGAGTCCGAGGTCATTGACATGGACGCTGTGTCCGAACAGGCGCACAGGATCCGGCCCACCCTCATCGTGGCAGGAGCCTCCGCCTATCCGCGGACCCTCGACTTTCCCGCATTCCGCAGGATCGCCGATGACGTAGGAGCCCGTTTCCTGGTGGACCAGGCGCACATCGCGGGCCTGGTCGCCGGCGGCGTCCACCCCAGCCCTGTGCCCCATGCGGACATCGTCACATTTACGACCCACAAGACCATGAGGGGTCCCCGCGGCGGCATCATTCTCAGCACCGAGGAGCACGCCAAGAAGATCAACAGCCGTGTGTTTCCAGGCATGCAGGGCGGGCCGCTCATGCACGTCATCGCAGCCAAGGCGGTGTGCCTGAAGCGCGCGTCCGGGACCGAGTTCGCCGAGTACCAGGCGCAGGTGGTGGCCAACGCGGCCCGCCTGGCAGCCGCCCTGACCGAGCGGGGCTTCCGGATCGTTTCTGGAGGCACCGACACGCATCTGATGCTCGTGGATCTGCGCGCCGCCGAACTCACCGGCGCGGAGGCGGAGGCTCGCCTGGGCGCGGTCGGCATCACGGCCAACAAGAACCTCATCCCGTTCGACGAGGAACCGCCCGTCAAGACGAGCGGCCTGCGGCTGGGAACTCCCGCCGCTACCACGCGCGGCATGGGGACCGGGGAAATGGACCTGTTGGCCGGGTGGATGGGGGACCTGCTCCTCTCGGACCAGGAGGATTCAGTGACGGAGCGTGTCCGAGTCGAGGTGGCCGAGGCCTGCGCCGCCTTCCCGATCTACGCGGGCTGAGAGGGGGGGTCGGCCGGGGCTCCGGCCAGGTGGGCAGCGATCTTGTCCGCATCGGGCGATTCCACGACCCCTTTCTCGGTGATGATCGCCGTGACGAACTCTGCCGGGGTCACGTCGAAGGCAGGACTGAAGACCTGGACTCCTTCGGGAGCGGTGCAGGGTCCGAAGCCCGCCGTCACCTCGGCAGGATCGCGCTCCTCGATCGGGATTTCGGGCCCGGTGGCCGTATCCGGGTCGATCGTGGTGGTCGGGGCCACCACATAGAAAGGGATGCCATGGGCGTGCGCCAGAAGGGCCATCGCGTATGTCCCGACCTTGTTGGCCACATCCCCATTGGCGGCGATGCGGTCGGAGCCCACCACACAGGCGGCGACCTCGCTCCTCGCCATGACCGTGGCCACCATGTTGTCGGTGATGAGGGTCACATCGATCCCCGACTGCATCAGTTCCCATGACGTGAGACGCGCGCCCTGCAGCAGCGGCCGTGTCTCGGGGGCGACCACCGAGATCGTCTTTCCGGACCGGTCCGCCTCGTAGAACACGGACAGTGCCGTTCCCTGGCCCCCTGTGGCCAGGGCCCCCGCGTTGCACACCGTCAGGCACGTGTCGCCGCTCTCCAGAAGCGCCGCCCCGAACGCGCCCATGCGACGGCACATCTCGGCGTCCTCGTCGTGGATCAGGCACGCTTCGGCCAGCAGGGCCTCGGGGAGCCCGCGGGCGGAGCCCCCCTCCAGGAAGGCGTGTCCGCACTCCGCCATGCGCCGAACAGCCCATCCCAGGTTGACCGCCGTCGGTCGGGCCGCGTCCAGCACGGCAGCCACCCGATCAAGCCGCGCGCGGGCATCGCCCACCCCCTCGTCGTCGGCCCCTCGCATCCCGATGACGACGCCGTAGGCACCGGCGCACCCGATGGCCGGGGCCCCACGCACGGCAAGGCGCACGATGGCGTCCACCATGGCCTCCACGCTGTCCACATCCAGGAACTCGAGCCGCCCCGGGAGGAGTGTCTGTTCAACCAGGCGGCAGGTACCGTCCGTACCGCCCACCCATTCAAGGGTCGGCGGAAGGCTGCTCAAGAGCCTTGCATCCCTTCGTCCGTGTCGAGCACCCCGCGCCGCATGTCCTCGCGGTGCTCCGACAGACGCTCCCTGACCTGCTCGTCGCTTAGGCCGATGATCCGTGCCGCCAGCAGGGCGGCGTTCTTCGGGCCGCCTCCCCCGACGGCCACTGCGGCAACCGGGATCCCGCCGGGCATCTGGACCGTGGACAAGAGGCTGTCCAGCCCGCCCAGGGGCGGATTGTCCATGGGAATGCCGATGACCGGCAGCAGGGTGTGCGCGGCAACCACGCCGGCCAGTGCGGCCGAACCGCCTGCGGCGGCCAGCACGACCTCGACCCCGCGGTCCGTCAGGCCCTCGGCCCATTCGGCGACCTCCCTGGGCGTGCGGTGCGCGCTGAGCACTCGGACCTCCATCTCGATGCCCATCTCGCCGAGCAGGGCGACGCATGATTCCAGACGGCCCAGATCCGACTTGGACCCCATGACCAGCGAGACGCGCACGCTCACGAGACAGGTCCTGTCACGATCTCGAGGATGCGCTGGTATCGCTCGGCCGTCCCCTCCACCACGCTGTCAGGCAGCGGAGGGGCCTCGCCTTCGCCGCGGAAACCGCTCTCCATCAGCCACTGCCGCAAGTACTCCTTGTCCATCGACTCCTGGGGCTTCCCGGGCTCGTACTTGTCCACCGGCCAGAACCGCGAGGAGTCAGGCGTCAGGATCTCATCGACCAGGATCGCTTCGTCACTGCCCGGCAGGCGGCCGAACTCGAACTTGGTGTCCGCCAGGTACACGCCCTTCGGGGCCAGCACATCGCCGGCGGCCTTGAACAGTCCGAGTGCGCAGTCCCGGATTTCCGCAGCGGCCGGTTCGGCAGCCAGCACCTCCTCGAAGGAGATCGGCTCGTCATGCACGTCGCTCTTGGTGGTGGGGGTGAGGATCGCCTCCGGCAGGCGCGAGGACTCGACCAGCCCCTCAGGCAGGGCGACGCCGCAGACCGACTGCGTCTCCTGGTACTCCCTCCAGCCGCTGCCGGCCAGATAGCCGCGGACCACCATCTCGAACGGGATCACTTCGGCCCGCGCCACCAGCATGGTGCGGCCCGCCAGCAGGGTTGGCCATTCGTCCGGCAGCCCGGCCACGATGTCGGCGCCGTCACTGATCACGTGGTTGGGGAACCGGTCGCCGGTGGTGTCGAACCAGTGCCGCGAGATCGCGGTCAGCGTCCGGCCCTTGCCGGGAATGCCCCGGTCCAGGATCACATCGAATGCCGACACACGGTCCGTGGTCACCAGCAGCAGGCGGTCCTCGCCGATGGCGTAGATGTCTCGAACCTTGCCCTGGGCCACCAGGTCGAGGCCGGGGACGGCGGGGCCGGTGTATACGTCTTCGGTCGCGATATGAGTCATGGGGCCATCCTAGGGCCCGGGGCGGCCATTCCCAAGACCGTGCCTGTACCCTGGCGGCGTGCGTCTGCCCGCCTCGAAGTCCGTGGCCGCGCGCTGGCTGATCCTGGCAGCGCAGGCGGACGGCACGTCCCGGTTCACAGGAATGCCGGATGCGGAAGACACACGGGACCTGCTGGGAGTGCTGGAATTGGCAGGCGTGGAGGTCCGCAACGAGGGGCGCCACACGTTCGTGGACGGCCTGTCCGGTCCGCCACGTGGATTCTCGGGCAAGGCCTCCCTGGGGGAGGGAGCGGCCACCGCACGCTTCGCCCTTGCCTGGCTCGCGGCGGGCCAGGGAGAGATGAGCCTGAAAATGGGCCCCTCGCTCGCGCAGCGGCCCATGGACCGCCTGGTGGACTGCCTGAACGCCATGGGCGCCAGGATCCGGCGGCGGGGACGGTCGCTGGAACTGGTCGCCGACGGGCTGGCCGGCGGACCCTGTGACATGGTGAATGCTCCGACCAGCCAGTTTGCATCCGCCATGCTGCTGGCAGGCCCGTCCATGGCCGTGCCCCCCGTGGTCAGGCCCGCCGATCCGGAGTTGTCCGGTCCGTACCTGCACCTGACCCGACGGGCCCTGGACCGCTTCGGCTGGCCCCGGCTTCCGTTGCAGGCTCGCAACGTGACGGTGCCCCCGGACGCTTCGGCGGCGGCCCTCGCCCTGGCCGCCTCCCTCGTGACCGGCCGGCCCCTGCGGATCGACGCGCCCGGGGACGAGCAGCCGGACCGTGTCTTTCCGGACCTGCTGCGGAGGGCCGGCCTGGCCCTTCCCCGCATCCACGGCAAGGCCTCCGTTCCTGCCGATGCGGCCTGGCCGGACTTCACCCTTTGCTTCGACCTCGGGGGGACGCCGGACCTGGCACCTGCCGTCGCTGTTCTGGCCGCCCGGGCATCGGCCGGTGTGGTGGTCACGGGTGCACCGCAGCTGGCCGCGAAGGAGAGCCATCGCATCCATGGCCTGGTCGATGGTCTGCGGGCGGCCGGACTGGCGGCGGAGCCGATGGAGGACGGCTTCCGCACAGGTCCCGCCACGCCCCTGCGCCCCGGCGTCATCGAGGACCATGGCGACCACCGCCTGGCCATGGCCTGGGGCATTCTCGGCCTCCTGGAACCTGGCATCCGCACCTCGAACCCAGGGTGCGTGGCGAAGTCCTGGCCCTCGTTCTGGGTCGATCTGGCAACCTGGGCTGGTGATTTGACAGGGGCGGCGCGGGGAGCCGAGGATCCCTCACTGTGAGCATCCTTGTCACGGGTGGCGCCGGATACATCGGCTCGGCCACCGCCGCGCGTCTGCTGGCGGAGGGCGCCGACGTGGTAGTGGTGGACGACCTGCGCGAGGGCCACAGGGATGCGGTGCCCGACGGCGCCGCCTTTCATGACGTGTCGCTGGGTGACCGCCATGCCCTGTCTGGGGTGTTCCGCCGGCACGCTCCCGACGCGGTGTTCCATTTTGCTGCCTCGTGCCTGGTGGGGGAGTCGATGCAGGATCCGGTCAAGTACTGGAACCAGAACTTCCACCGCACGCTGGACCTGCTCGGGGTGATGCGCGACCACGACTGCCGGCGCCTGGTGTTCTCGAGCACCGCCGCCACCTACGGCGAGCCGATGTCGCTTCCCATCACCGAGGACCACACGCAGATCCCCGTGAACACCTACGGGGCCACCAAGCTGCACGCCGAGGAACGCATCAGGGCGGCCGGAGGGTGGGGGCTGAGGTCGGCCAGTCTGCGGTATTTCAACGCCTCGGGCGCGCCCGTGGCGGGCGGCGCCGGCGAGGACCACGATCCGGAGACCCACCTGATCCCCCTCGCCCTGCAGGCCGCCGACGGCAGCCGCGGACCGCTGACTGTGTTCGGCAGCGACTGGGACACGCCCGACGGCACCTGCGTCCGGGACTACATCCACATCGACGATCTGGCCCAGGCGCACGTACTGGCGTTGGCGGGGATGGACAACGGCCTCGAGAACGTCGCGGTCAACCTGGGCAACGGCACCGGGTACTCGGTCCGTGAGGTGATCGACTCGGTGGAGCGTGTCACCGGGCGCGGCGTGCCCCACAGCGACGGTCCCCGGCGTGAGGGGGACCCGGCGGTCCTGGTCGCCGGGGCGGAGAAGGCCGCCGCCCTGCTGGGCTGGAAGGCCGCCATGGGCGATCTGGACGCCATCGTCGAAACGGCAGCCGCATGGCACAACACCGGCTGGAAGGCCCGCCGCCGGTGACCTTCCTCCGCGCCGCCCTGCTGCTGGCCGCATCGCTCCTGGCGACGGGTGGAGATCTGCGCTCCGGGCTGTCCGCCATTTCCGCCAAGAAGATCCAGGCCCACGTCGAGGAACTGTCCTCGGATGCGTACGAGGGCCGCAGTGCCGCGACACCGGGGTTCCTGCGCGCTGCCGCCTACATCGAGGACCACTTCAGGGACGCTGGGCTGGAGCCGGGCGGCGGCAGGGCCGCACCGGTCACCGCCGGGGGGGAGGCGCAGCCCGATCCGCACCCCTTCTTCCGCATGTGGACCCGCGAAGGCACGGTGCCGGACCCCTCCTGCCGCGTGGAGCTGCAGACTGGTGCGGACGACCTCGAATTCGAGGCGGGCGTGGACTTCCTGCCGCACCGCGCCAGTGCGGAGGGCAGCGTGGAAGGGGAAGCCGTGTTTGTCGGCTACGCCATCGAGGCGAGCAAGTGGGGCTACAACGATTTCCGCGGTGTTCGCCTCGAGGACAGCGTGGCCGTGGCGTTCTGGCACGAGCCGCGCGAGACCAGGTCCGGAAAGGCCTTCGACGGGGCCGAGTGGACGCGCCACGCATCGGTGTACGAGAAGGCCAGGCGGGTTGCTGCCGAGGGCGCCCGTGCACTGCTCCTCGTCCAGGACCCCCTGCATGATCCTCATGACCGGGCTCCCGACTTCCAGTGGCCGCTGCTTCCCGGCTGGAACGGCGGCCCCCGTGACAAGCCGTGCCCCATCCCCGTGATGTGGCTGTCCCTGGATGCCGGCGAGAAGCTGACCGGGCTGGACCTGAAGGGGATCCACTCCTCCCTGGACAGGAATCTGAGAAAGAGCCGATCGCGGGTCCTCGAGGACCGCCGAATCTCGGTGCGCGTCAAGTTCCGCAGGCAGCCGATCGAGGTACCCAACGTGGTCGGGAGGGTCAAGGGCACCGAGCCGGACCTGGGCGCAGTCGTCGTGGGCGCCCACTACGACCACGCGGGCATGGACGACCGGGGCCGGATCTGGAACGGTGCCGACGACAATGCGTCCGGCACTTCCGTCCTGCTGACCCTCGCCGAGGCCTTTGCAAAAGCGCCGCCCCGCAGAGACGTCATCCTGATCGCGTTCGCCGCCGAGGAGTTCGGCCTCTGGGGGTCAGAGGCCTACGCCCAGGACCCCCTGGTGCCCATGGACCGGACGATGTTCATGATGAACATCGACATGGTGGGGAGGGGGAACGGCAAGGAATTGGCGGTCATGGGCGCCTGGGACAGCCGGGAGCTCAAGGCGCTGGTCAAGGAGGGGCACAAGAAGTCGGGGGCCCGCATCAAGATTGACACCACGGGCGGCAGACAGTTCTGGCGCCGTTCGGACCAGTACAACTTCTTCCGACATGGCGTTCCCGCCCTGTTCATCTCCGAGGTGGGCATCGAGCACGAGGATTACCACCAGCCGACGGACACCTCCGACAAGATCGACAGCCGGATGTCCGAGCGCGCCGGACGGGTCGCCTATGCGATCGCCTGGCTGGCGGCCGATGCCGACGATCCCCTGCCCCGCGTCCCGGAAGAGGACAGGTGAGCGGCGCCGCATTCGCCCTGGCGGCCGCCCTTGCCCTGGCCCCGCGGCCGGACGTACGGGACCTGCCCGCACGACTGGCGGCCCTGGTCGCGCAGGCAGAGGACAAGGGGGCCGTCATCGGGGTCCATGTGGTCCGGCAGCGAAACGGCGAGACGCTCTTCGCGCACCACGCCGGTCGTCCCCAGATCCTCGCCTCGAATACGAAGGTGCTGACCTCGGCTGCCGCCCTCCAGGCCCTGGGTCAGGACTACCGGTTTCGGACCGAGTTTCTCATCAGGGGAGAGATCGTCGACGGCAATCTGGACGGAGACCTCGTCGTCATCGGCCGTGGGGATCCCGGCTGGCGATGGCCCGACGCCGACAGGGATCCGGGGGAGCGTTTCGAGGGTCTGGCCTCCTCATTGGCATCCCTGGGCATCGCGAGGATTTCCGGCCAGCTCGTGCTCGACGGGCGGGCCCTGGATGACGAAGGGGTGGCCCCGGGCTGGCCCGGCGACCAGCTGCACCTGGCCTACTGCGCACCGGTCAGCGC
This sequence comes from uncultured Planctomycetales bacterium, assembly GCA_964653725.1. Classification (GTDB taxonomy): domain Bacteria; phylum Planctomycetota; class UBA1135; order UBA1135; family CAZZHK01; genus CAZZHK01. Next base: position 7,921 of record CAZZHK010000014.1, read on the forward strand.
GTTTCCCCTCAACGACGGGGTGGTGCGCGTCATCGCCACGCCCCGCAGGTCCGGCGAGCCCGCCTCCCTCAGGGTGATTCCCAGGCATTCCGGCTATGCGCTCGCGGGCACGGTCGTGACCTCCGCACGCGGCAAGCGTCCGCAATGGCGGCTCGACCTGAGGGGCGACCGGATCCACGTCAGCGGATCGGTCCCCGAGGGCGGGGGCGAGCAGACCGGAGAACGGTCCGCATCCGATCCGCCAGCGATGTTCGGGTCCGTGCTCCGCGGGCGCCTTTCCGACGCGGGGATCACCATCATCGGGGAAACACGCCGGGCCCGGGCGCGCGACGCCTCGATGGACGGCCGGTTGTGCTTCACCCATGAGACGCCGATCGGGCCGGTCATCCGCGAGATCCTGACGCACAGCAACAACCTGATGGCGGAACTCGCACTGCGGACCCTCCCGGTCGAACAGGGCCGACGGGGCACCCGGGCCGCAGGCATTGCCGAGCTTCTGGAAACACTGCGGGGCCTCGGAGTGGACGATCACGGCGTGGCAGTGGAGGACGGGTCGGGCCTGTCACGCGGCAACCGGTGCTCACCCCGGACCATGACCGCCCTCCTCGCCGCCATGTGGGACTCCGACCTCAGAAACGTGTTCCTCGAGTCGCTTCCGGTGGCCGGACGCTCCGGCACGCTCGAGAGCCGCATGACCGACCCGGGCACGGCCGGCCTGGTGCGAGCCAAGACAGGCTGGATCGCGGGCGTCAGCGCCCTGTCGGGCTACGTGAGGGCATTGGACGGCGAGCTGCTGGTGTTCAGCATCCTGGTCCATGACCCCTCCCGGAAGGTCCCGAACCGGACCTGGAAGGAAATCCAGGACCGCATCTGCTCGGAGTTGGCCGCCTGGGATGGACGTTGAAGCCGCGATCCAGGCGGCCCACGCCGCCGGTCAGTCGCTCCTGGATTCGTTCGGACGGCTGACCACCAGCGACGTTTCGTCCAAGAGCCACCGCCGGGACCTGGTCACAACGGCGGATATCGAGGCCGAGCGCATCCTGGTCGCTGCCCTTCGGGCCGCCTACCCGGGCGATGCCATCCGCAGCGAGGAGGAGGTCGACGAGCGGGGCGACCGGGAGTGGTTCGTTGATCCCCTGGACGGCACCGTGAACTTCGTCCAGGGCATCCCGCTGTTCGCGGTGTCGCTCGGCCTGTACGAGGAGGGCCGCCCACTGCTCTCCGTCGTCCACCTGCCCGTGCTGGGCGAGACATTCCACGCCACGGTCGGCGAGGGCGCCTGGATCGGCGACCAGCGGCTGGCCGCATCAGCCACCCGCGACCTGGCCGACGCGGTCCTGGCCACCGGTTTCCCCTATCGGCGCGAACACTTGTCCGACAACAACCTGGCCCGATTCAACGCCGTGTTCACCAAGGTGCGCGGACTGCGGCGCATGGGTTCCGCCTGCATCGACCTGGCGTGGACTGCGGCGGGACGCATCGACGGCTTCTGGGAGGTGCATCTGGAACCGCACGATGTGGCCGGAGGCGCACTCCTGGTGCGCGAGGCCGGCGGCATCGTCACGGACCTGGCGGGGGGCGACGACTGGCTGGAAGGCCGCTCCATCTGCGCCGGGCCCCCGGTCCTTCACGCCGCCATGCTGTCCGCCCTCGGTTAGGCCGCCCGTGGCCGCAGGGGGCCGCCGCGGTTACCGTATGCGGTTCGACTGCGTCGACAGGGATGGTCCGGAACCCTCCTCCCCGGAAGGCGCGCCGAAGCGCCATGACCTCCCCCGAAACCGCCTGGGACAACAGCAGGGTGATCGCAGTGCGGGGTGCCTCCGAGCACAACCTCAACGCCGTCGACGTCGACATCCCTCACCAGGCCCTGGTCACGATCACGGGGCGTTCGGGGTCCGGCAAGTCCTCGCTCGCCTTCGACACCGTCTACCGCGAGGGCCAACGGCGCTTTCTCGAGAGCCTCTCGTCCTATGCGCGCCAGTACATGGGGCGCATGGAAAAGCCGGCCCTGGAGTCGATCTCGGGCCTGGCGCCTGCGGTCGCCATCGACCAGAAGACGGCCGGCTCGAATCCACGCTCCACGGTCGGCACCCTCACCGAGGTCTACGACTTCCTGCGTCTGCTCTATGCGCGACTGGGCACACCTCACTGCCCGCGATGCGGCCAGCAGGTGATCGCTACCACGCCGGGACGCATGACCGATCTGGCGCTCGAGGAGTTCGCGGGTGAGCGCCTGTGCGTCATGGCTCCGGTGGTCCGGGGTCGCAAGGGGCACCACAGGCAGATCCTCGACGACCTGCGCCGCGGAGGCACTGTCCGGGCGCGCATCGACGGTCGGGAGGTGCGCCTGGATGCGGACTCCGAACCGCTGGACCGCTACGTCAAGCACACCATCGAGGCCGTCGTCGACCGTGTCGACGCAATCTCCGCGCGCCGCAGCCGCCTGATGGAGGCCATGGAGACCGCCTGCCGCCTGAGCGACGGGCTCGTCGTGCTGACCGCAAAGGGCCGCGCCCAGCGCACCCTCTCGACCGCGCGCTCCTGCCCCGATTGTGCGGTCGGACTTCCCGAGATGGAGCCGCGGCTCTTCTCCTTCAACGGCACCGAAGGCGCCTGTTCGTCCTGTGGGGGACTCGGCTCCCGCTGGACCGCCCGGGAGGACCGGGTGGTCGTGGACCCGTCCGCCACCATCGCCGAAGGCGCCCTCAAGCCCATGTCGCGGGAAGGCCGCATGGCCTTCACGCGGATGACCCTCGATGCGGTCGACCAGGTCGCGCAGCGGTACGGGTTCGACGTCCACACTCCATGGGACCAGCTCACGGCGGACCAGCGCCACGTCATCCTGCGGGGCACGTCAGAGGACATCGAGATCGAATGGACCTGGGTGGGGAAGGGGCACACCTCAAGCGGCCGTGACCGACGACCGGTCAAGGGCCTCCTGACCGCGATCGAGGAAGCGGCACAGGGGCCCAAACGGAAGGCCGCCGAACGTTATCTGGCCTTCCGTCCCTGCGACCATTGCAGGGGCAGCCGACTGAACGGCTTTGCCCGGGGCGTCCTCTTCAGGGAACGCTCGCTGGCCGATCTCGTCCACCTCTCCATCGATGACCTCGCATCGTGGCTGGACACGGTCGAACTGGATGACCGGGAGGACATCGTCGGCCAGGACATCTTCAGGGAACTCCACCAGCGTCTGCACTTCCTGGGTGATGTCGGAGTCGGGTACCTGTCCCTGGGACGGAGCGGGGCCACGCTGGCCGGAGGCGAGGCCCAGCGGCTGCGTCTGGCCGCCCAGCTGGGAGCCGGACTTCGAGGCGTGCTCTACGTTCTCGATGAACCCTCCATCGGCCTGCACCCCCGCGATCAGGCGCGCCTGATCAAGGCCCTCAAGCGTCTCCGGGACCGCGGCAACAGCGTGATCGTCGTCGAGCATGATGCGGCCACCACCCTGGCGTCCGACTGGGTGATCGAGATCGGGCCGGGTCCGGGAAGGGAGGGCGGCCGCCTGGTCGACGAGGGTCACCCCGCCCTGGTGATGGCGAACGGTAGGGGCGCCACGGCCAGGGCACTGAGGGGCGAGATCGGCGTCCAGGTGCCCGACCAGCGGCGGCCGACCGACGGTCCCATGCTGGTCGTCAGGGGGGCGCGGGAGAACAACCTCAAGGGGATCGACGCTGCATTCCCGCTAGGATGCCTTACCTGCGTGACCGGTGTGTCAGGGTCGGGCAAGTCCAGCCTGGTCGACATGGTTCTGAAGCGCGCCCTCGCCCAGTCCATGCAGGGAGCCCTGGACCTGCCCGGAGACCATGACCGCATAGAGGGCGCGGAGACCCTCACCGCAGTGGTCGAGATCGACCAGAAGCCGGTCGGCCGCACCCCGCGATCCAACCCGGCCACCTACAGCCAGGTCATGGGGCCCATTCGCGACCTGTTCTCGTCGTTGCCGGCCGCCCGTGTGCGCGGCTACGGCAAGGAGCGGTTTTCCTTCAACGTGTCCGCATCCAAGGGCGGTGGGCGGTGCGAAGCATGCAAGGGCGGCGGCTTTATCCAGGTCGAACTGCAGTTCCTGGCCCCGGTGACCGTCGCCTGTGAAGAGTGCGGCGGACGCCGCTACACCGCTGAGACCCTGGAGATCGAGTTCAAGGGTTCGTCGATCGCCGATGTCCTCGAGTCCACCGTGGACGAGGCCCTGCAGCTGTTCGCGGCGATTCCGCCCATCGCCCGCACCCTGGGGATCCTGAGCGAGGTGGGTCTGGGCTACCTCCCCCTCGGCCAGCCGTCGACAACGCTGTCGGGGGGCGAGGCGCAGCGAGTCAAGCTGGCCCGGGAACTCAGGAAGGGGAGGCGCGGCAGCACCCTGTACCTGCTGGATGAACCGACCACCGGTCTGCACGCGGCGGACGTCGAGCGCCTGGTGGGTGCGCTCCAGAGGCTCGTCGACGCGGGCCACACGGTCGTTGTGGTGGAGCACGACCCCGACGTCATCAAGGTTGCCGACCACGTCCTGGACCTCGGACCCGAAGGCGGCGAGGCCGGCGGACACATCGTGGCCCAAGGGACGCCGGAGTCCGTGTCAGCCTCGCCTGGCAGCTACACCGGCAAGGCCCTCGCGAGCCACCTGCGCGCGACCAGGCGCCGCCCCCCCTCCTCGAAGCCGAAAAAGGCCCTGGCGCGGCGCCCCAGCCCGCAGCTCGTCGTGCGTGGCGCACGAACCCACAACCTGCAGTCCATCGATGCACGCATTCCGCACGGGTCGCTGTGCGTCGTTACCGGCGTCTCCGGGTCGGGCAAGACGTCCCTGGCCCTGGACACGCTGTTCGCCGAGGGCCGGCGCCGTTTTGTCGACAGCCTCTCAACCTACGCCAGGCGCTTCCTTGGACGCTGGGAACGCGCGCCCGTCGACAGCATCAGCGGTCTGTCGCCCAGCATCGCCATTCGGGCCGACATCGGCGCCCGATCGCCGCGCAGCACGGTCGCCACGACCACCGAGGTGCACGACTACCTTCGTGTGCTCTACGCCAGGATCGGGATCCCTCACTGCCCGCATTGCGGAGCGCTCCTGCAGCAGTGGTCCGCCTCGGCCCTGGCCCGTCGCATCATCGCGGACCACGACGGGGAGGACGCCTGGATTCTCGCGCCGCTGTGGGCCAAGGGAGAACGAACAGACTCATCCACCGAACTGCAGCGACGCCGTGGGCTGCTGCGAAAAGAGGGCTTCCTGCGCGTCCTGGTCGACGGCAAGGAGCACCGTCTCGACGAGGGCCGCATCCCGATCCCCGCCAGGAGCACGCCGGCAGTCGACCTCGTGATCGACCGCTTGAGTGTTGCAGGCAGCATCCGGAGCCGGATGGTCGAGGCGGTGGAGGTCGCCATCCGCTTCGGAGGCGGCGTGGTCGCGGTTCAAACCCGGCGCGGCACTCGCCGTGACTGGGCTTCCCACGGCGGCTGCACGGACTGCTCCTTCCACCTCGAAGGGGATCTGACCCCCCAGGGATTCTCGTTCAACACGCACGCGGGGGCATGCCCCGACTGCCATGGGGTGGGGGAGCGGCACGCTCTCGATCCCGCCCTGCTGGTGGACCGCCCGGACCGCAGCCTGGGCGACGGCGCGATGAGTTCGCGCCCGGCGCGGCAGCTTGTGCGACGCCGCGGCTATTACCGCCGCGTCTGGAGGAAGTTGTTCGAACAGCGCGGCTGGGACCCGGACGCGGCCTGGTCGGACCTGGCTCCGGCCGCCCGCCGTCTCTTCCTGGAAGGAATCGGGGACCGCCGCGTCGAGGTCACCTTCCGGTCAGCCAAGCGCGGATCCGAGAGGAGCTGGACATTCCAGGCTCGCTGGCCCGGAGCGATCCGGGTCCTGGAGGAGTGGTACGAGCGGGGAGAACAGGCGCCCTGGGCCGCCGACCTGGCCGAACTCATGGATCGCCGCACCTGCCAGGGCTGCGACGGTCGCCGGCTCAGGCCCGAGGCCCTCGCCGTGCGCGTGGGAGGCCGGGGCATCGCCGAGGTGAACGCCATGACCGTCCACGAGGCCCTTCACGCCTTCCGGAAGCTGAGGCTCCCAAAGTCCGACGCGACGGTGGCGGAGCGCGTCATTCGGGAGATCCGCGGCCGCCTGAAAGTGCTGGACGACGTGGGGCTCGGCACCATGTCGCTGGACCGGCAGACGTCCACCCTTTCCGGCGGCGAGGCCCGCAGGATCCGGTTGGCCGCCGCCCTCGGGTCGGGGCTTGTGGGTGTCCTCTATGTCCTCGACGAACCGACTGTCGGCCTCCATCCCAGGGACACGGGGCGCCTTCTGGACACGCTCAGGGGGCTACAGGCACACGGCAACACCGTGGTGCTGGTGGAGCACGACGAGGACTGCATACGAGCGGCGGACTGGGTCCTGGACATCGGTCCCGGCGCCGGACGCCGCGGCGGCCGCCTGGTCGTCCAGGGGTCGCCGGAACGGGTCGCCCGCTCACGACGGTCCGCCACGGGAGCCCTGCTGCGCGGCGAACTGCGCCTGGAGCGATCCGGCGACCGGGACCCTCGCCCTGCTGAGGAGTGGATCGAGGTGACCGGCGCGGCTACCCACAACCTGAGGGACCTCACCGCACGCTTCCCTACCGGATGCTTCACCGTGGTGACGGGCCCCTCGGGGGCGGGCAAATCAAGCCTTGTCATGCACACCCTTGTGCCTGCCCTGCAGGGAAAAACTGGACCCTGGACATCCACCACCGGTCTGGGGACATTGGAGCGCTTGGTTGTTGTGGACCAATCCCCGATCGGCAAGACGCCCGCCTCGAATCCCGCGACGGCGACGCGCGTCTTCACGCCGATGCGGCGCCTGTTCGCGGAGACCCGCGAGGCGCGGGCCAAGGGTTTCGGCCCGGCCCGATTCTCCTTCAACCGGGCCGAGGGCCGCTGCCCCGCCTGCGAAGGCAGGGGGGCGCTGCGGATCGAGATGCACTTCCTGGCCGACGTCTGGCTCACCTGCGAAGAATGCCGCGGACGCCGCTACAACGAGGAGACGCTCCAGATCCTCTGGAAGGGACGTTCTATTGCGGACGTGCTGGACCTCGAGGTGGGGGAGGCACTCGAGTTCTTCGGTCGGGTCGAGGAGATCCGGCGCCCGCTTCAGATGCTGGCGGACGTGGGACTGGACTACCTGCCCCTTGGGCAGCCGGCCAACACCCTTTCCGGCGGCGAAGCGCAGCGCCTTCGCCTCGCCACGGAATTGCAGAGGCGGACCGGAACAAGAAGGGACAAGCATGCACTTCTGGTGCTGGACGAACCCACGACCGGCCTCCACATGCAGGACGTCGTGCAGTTGACCGGCGTCCTCCAGCGGCTGGTGGACGCGGGCGACACCGTCATCGTCGTGGAGCACCACATGGACATGGCCGCCCAGGCCGACTGGGTCATCGACATGGGCCCCGACGGAGGCGCCAAGGGCGGGCGCATCGTCTCCCAGGGGCGACCGGAGCATGTCGCGCGGAGCCGGCGCTCCGCGACAGCACCGTTTCTTGCCTCCCGTCTTGAGGTGCTGCAGTGAACCAGGTGCGCCCCCAGGCGCCGCTGATCGTCCAGGGTGACCGGACCATCACGGTCGAGGTCTACCACCCGCGGTACGAGGAGATCCGGGACCAGCTCAACCGGTTCGCCGAACTGGTGAAGTCCCCCGAGCACCTGCACACCTACCGCATGACTCCGGTTTCGATCTGGAATGCCGCCGCACTGGGCGAATCCGCGTCGGCCATCCGGGAGTTCCTGCTGAAGGAGAGCCGCTACCCGGTTGCACCCGCGGTGCTGGACGAGATGGAGTCATGGCTGGGTCGGTACGGGCTCCTGCGCCTGGAACGGGTGGACGGCACGCTCCAGTTGGCGTGTGACGACAGCGCCGTCCTGCAGGAGGTCCTGAAATTCCATGACGTCGCGGACCTGGTGGGCGAGTCCTCGAATGGCCCTGCTTCCGTCACGGTGCCGGAGGACCACCGAGGCCTGGTCAAGCAGGCCCTGATCGCCCTGGAGTATCCGGTCGAGGACCTGGCCGGATACCGCGAAGGCGCCCCCCTTTCCTTTGCCCTGCGGACCGAGACGGCAGGCCGTGCACCCTTCACCGTCAGGCCCTACCAGGCGGACGCGACCTCCGCGTTCCACCGGGACGGGGGGCCGGTAGGTGGCAACGGCGTCGTCGTCCTGCCCTGCGGAGCGGGCAAGACCATCGTCGGCATGAGCGTCATGGAGAAACTCCAGACACGGACCCTCATCCTCACCACGAACCAGGTCGCGGTAGGCCAGTGGCGTGCGGAACTGCTCGACAAGACCACCCTGCAGCCCGACCAGGTGGGCACCTATACCGCAGAGCACAAGACGGTCTGCCCCGTCACCATCACCACCTACCAGATGATGACGTGGCGCCGCAGCCGGGAGGGTGAATTCGAGCACATGGCGCTGTTCAACGAGCACGACTGGGGCCTCATCATCTACGACGAGGTGCATCTGCTGCCGGCCCCCGTTTTCCGGGCAACGGCTGACATCCAGGCGCGCCGCCGCCTCGGTCTGACCGCCACACTGGTGCGGGAGGACGAGAAGGAGGACGAGGTCTTCTGCCTGATCGGTCCCAAGCGCGCGGACATCCCCTGGAAGGTCCTCGAGTCCCAGGGCTGGATCGCCAGCGTCCGGTGCGTGGAAGTGCGCGTTCCATTCTCCGGCGAACTCAAGCGCGTGTATGCCGCTTCACAAAACCGGCAGCGGTTCCGTCTCGCTTCAGAGAACGAGGCCAAGGACGATGCAGTGGAGCGCCTAGTGGCACTGCACGAGGACGACCAGATCCTCGTGATCGGCCAATACCTGGATCAGCTTCGCCGTCTGCGCGACAGACTGGACGTACCCATGATCAGCGGGCGCACCCCGAATGAGGAGCGCGAACGCCTCTACAAGGAGTTTCGCGAGCGGCGGGTCAACACGCTCATCGTCAGCAAGGTGGGCAATTTCGCCGTCGACCTGCCCGATGCCAATGTCGCCATCCAGGTCTCGGGAACCTACGGGTCGCGGCAGGAAGAGGCCCAGAGGCTGGGACGGATCCTGCGGCCCAAGGAGGACGGCGCCGGCGCCACCTTCTACACCCTGGTGACCGAGGACAGCCGCGAGGGGAGCTTCGCCCAGAAGAGGCAGAGATTCCTCACCGAACAGGGATATGCCTACGAGATCCGCTCGGAGAGGCCGGAGTGAGATCACCCCTGGCCGATCTGCTGTCCTCACTGCCGGACGAGGCAGTCAAGGATCTGCACGCATTCTGGTGTCCCGAGGGGGAGGAAGGCCGAGGTCCGCTCCTGGGTGCGATGACGAACGCCGGCTCGGTGGCCACCCGCTGGAACGACCTGGGCAGGAAACTGGTCCAGCTCATGGGCCATTTCCTGCGCGAGCCCGGCTACACGAACTCCACCAGCGCCCTCAAGCGATCGCGCTCCTTCGCGTTCCTCACCCCCTACGAGATCGAGGCGGCCCTCGCCGCGCTGGCGCGCCGGGGCTTCCTGTTTCCGGTCGATTCCGCACCCTGGGGCGACGCGGGAACTGACGCGTTTGCCGTTCCCGAGGAGCTGGGCGTGATGCTGACCGATCTGCTGCGGCGCGAGAACGCCGGCGTGGCGGCATGCCTGGACATCCAGTCCTACCTGAAGACCCGCGACATCGCCTCCAACGGCACCTCTGAGGCGGCCGTCCGCCTCCTGGGGCGTCCCACGGCGGTTCTTTCCAGGCTGGAGACGACCACGCACCCGCTGGACGATCTGGTCCACCGGACCGCCAGCGACTTCGGAGGCATCCTGACCCGCGCCATGTTCGACCCCCTCCACATGGAGTCTCCCGTCTGGGAGGACTCGGCGTGGAGGGCCGATCTCGAGGACAAGTATCTCGGCGCGGTCACCGACCTGGCCCTGGAGCGATTCGGCATCCGATGCAACGAAGAGGCCCTGGTGCTGTTCCGCGAAACCATGGAGGCCATTTCCGGCACCGAGCCCCCGGTGCCCGAGCCGCAGAGCGTGGCCGAGGTGGGGATCGACCTGCTCAGCAACGTCTCGCGCTTTCTGACCTACCATCAGGAGCACAGCGTCCGGTTCACCGCGAAGGGGTCCATCTTCAGGACCACTGCGCAGCGCATCGCCTCCAAGCTGCTGCCTGTCGCGGACGGAGAGATCGCCGACCTGGAAGTACTTGACCTGATCCGGCGCTTCTCGCTTTCGACGCGCCTGATCGCGAGAACAGCCGAACGCACCTACAGGGTGGGGCCGGAAGCGGTGGGGTGGGACAACCTGGATGTGGAAGAGAAGGCGCGCCGGTTTCTCCAGGCCATCGTCGAGGACCAGGACCTGCCCGGGGAGTACTTCCACCAGATCCGTCTTCGCCGCCTGCTCCTCGGCGAGCTGGCCGCGCTCGAAGACGGCGAGTGGGTCCCCGTCATGCGTCCCATGTTCGCAGCCCGCAATCGTTACCTGGCCCGCCTCGAGGAGTCTGAAGCAGGCGACTTCTTCGCCTCGCGATTCCGATACGCCCACTACATCCCCCTCGAGACGCCCCAGCAGATGGCATGGAACCTCCTGGACTGGGTCCGTCGCCGCCTCCACCCCCTCGGGCTTGTCGACCTGGGTTACGACGGCGCCGGCCGTCCCTGCGCACTTAGGCTGAGCACGCTGGGGGCCCGGGTGCTCCAGGGCCAGGGTGCGCAGGTCGACATCGCAGGCCACCTGGTCGTGAATCCCGATTTCGAGGTCGTGCTGTTTCCTGCCGGGGACGACCTCGACCTGACCCATGCCCTGGACCGTTTCTGCGAGCGCACCAAGACGGACGTCCTGCTGCACTACCTGGTCACAGAGGAAAGCGTGCTGCGCGGCATGGCCGAGGGCATGTCGCTGGACCACATGCTGGCCACCCTCAGCGGACACAGCCGCGTCGCGGTGCCGCAGAACGTCCTGTTCTCGCTCGAGTCCTGGTGCGAGCCCAGGGGGCGGCTCCGGATCGGCGGCGGAGGACACCTGAGCTGCGACCACGCCGAGACCCTCGACCGCGTGATGGGCCAGCCACCCCTGCGCGAACTCATCGAGGAGCGGACCGGCCCGGTCACGGTCCGGATCAAGAAGGACATCCCGGCGGCTCGCCTCCGGTCCCGGCTGTGCAAGGCCGGCTTCACCGTCGAGAAGAATGGAGGATGAGAGCCCCCGCGCACTGCATCCAGATCACTGACGATCCGGCTGCAGGGGCGGTCCTGGCGGAGCGGCGGGGAGCCGATGGGCTCATGTTCAGGTGCCCCGGCCCCATGGACGCGGGCAAGGTGCTGGCCGCCCTTTCGCGGATCCGGGCGGACCACCCCCAGTGGTGGATCTGCGTGAATGAACGCCTGGATCTCGCGTTGGCGCTGCCGGCGGACGCACTTCATGTCGGCTTCCGGGGTCCCCGCCTGCCCGATCTTCGCCGCATCTGGAACCGACCGGTCGGGATGTCCGTCCATGACGCCGACGAGGCCGGACAGGCACAGGCGGCCGACTACCTGCTGTACGGCCCGGTCCGCGACACTCCCTCCAAGACGGGCATCCTGGAGCCACGGGGCATGGATGGTCTCGAGGAGGCCTGCCGAGGGGCTCGATGCCCGGTCCTCGCCGTGGGGGGCATGGGCCCTGCCGACCTGGACACGGTCCGTGCCCGTGGAGCGCATGGCGTGGCGTTCATCCGGGGAGGGGGGCAGCCGTGAGCGGACGGACCGAGGACCAGTGGGTGGAGTGGATGGCCGGCGTCGCAGGTCCCTGCCTGGGGGATGACGCGGCGGTCCTTGAGGTCACTGCCAGCCACCAGGTGGTCGCCTCCGACATGCTGGTCGAGGGCCGTCACTTCACCGTTCCCCCCTTCCGGCCGACGGACGTCGGCGCCAAGGCCGTGCTTCGGACCCTCTCGGACATGGCGGCCATGGGAGCTCGACCGCAATGGGTCCTGCTGTCGCTGGCATTGCCAGGCAGCTGGTCTGGCCAGGCGTTCCGCGCCCTGTTCCGAGGCGCGGTCCGCGCTGCCGAGGACCACGGCGCACGGCTGGTCGGCGGCGACACCTCCGACACATCCGGCCCGCTGGTGGTGGACGTGTCCGCAGGCGGCGTTCCCGGAGGCCCGGCAGCCGTCACACGGTCCGGGGCACGACCCGGCGATGTCCTGGTGGTGACGGGTGCCCTGGGGGGCCAGGGAATGAACGGGTGGCGGTCGCCGCGGGCCCGCATCGAGGAGGGCGTCAGTCTGGCGGCGAAGTACGGTGCCCGCGCCATGATTGACCTGTCGGACGGGCTGGCCGCGGATCTGCCCCGCATGTGCACAGCCTCGGGTGTCGGAGCCATGATCGAGAACCTGCCCATCGCGCCGGCCGCCCGCAGGGCCGCAGCCGCCGACGGCAGGACGCCTCTTGCCCATGCCCTGGAGGACGGCGAGGACTATGAACTCCTGGCAGCGCTGCCGCCCGATGCCTGGGAGCGGGCTCTCGAGAACCCTCTGCTGGATCTCGTCCGGATTGGAAACGTCACCAGGGACCCGGCCCTGAACCTGCTGCAGGACGGGGCACGCATGCCGTTTCCCCACGGGGGCCATGTCCGTCGATTCTGAGCGGGCGGTGAACTGCGTCTCACAAGAGGCCACCCGGGAGCTGGGCCGCTGCCTGGGGGCCGCTGCGCGGCCGGGCGACCTGATCGCGGTCGTCGGCCCCCTGGGCGCCGGCAAGACGGTCCTGGCCCGGGGCGTGGCCGCTGGACTCGGTGTCGATGGGTTCATTCCCTCTCCGTCTTTCCACATCTGCCTCGAGCATCCTGGCCCCGTCCCGATGCGCCATGTGGACGCCTACCTCTCGGACAAGCTGGACGCGTTTCTCGACGAGGGCCTCGGGGACTGGCTCGACGACGATGGCTCATGCGTCCTGATCGAGTGGGCCGACCGCCTCGCCGGCCTGCTCCCTGCAGACCGGCTCGAGGTCCGCATCGAGGTCGTGGGAGAGGAGGAGCGGACCGTTCTTCTGAGAGCCCACGGCCCTGGCTCGCTGCGGCACCTGGCAGAGGCGGTGCCTGCCCCGTGAACCCCGGCGTCGAGGGGCCCGTTCAGGGGGATGAGCATGAACAGCACACCGATCCTCTGGCCCGCTTCCGGGACGGGGACGAGTCCGCCTTCCAGGAGATCCTGGACGACTGGGGACCCGTCCTGCTTGGGTTCTTCGAACGGCGCACGCGTGACCCCGGTCTGGCCGAGGACCTTTCCCAGGAGACCTTCTTCCGCCTGTTCCGCCATGCGCACGCCTATCGGCCCCGGGGCACGTTCGGCGCTTTCCTGTTCCAGGTGGCGCGCAACCTCTGGATCGACTCCTACCGCAGCCGCCGGGCCCGCATCCAGCCAACCAGTCTGGACCGAACGAACCCACGCACCGACATACCGATCGGCGACACGGTGGCGTCTCCAGTGCCCGACCCTGCGCATGAATCGGTCCAGGCCGAGCAGACCAGGCGTCTGCACGCTCTTGTGGACAGGCTCCCCGAGAACCAGCGCCTGTGCGTCGAATTGGCCGTCTTCGGACACCTCCCCTATGACCGGGTCGGAGTGCTGCTTGGCGTCCCGGAGGGCACAGTGAAGAGCCGCATGCACTACGCCATGCGCCGATTGCGCGAACTCGCCGAGGGCATGGACCTGTGACGCGGCTGTCCGACGCTGACCTGCTCGATCGGCTTCGCGCCGAAGCACCGGCCCTGAGACCCCTGCCCGGGGGTTTTGCCGACAAGCTCCGGCAGAGGCTGGCCGCTGTGGAAACCCCGCCGGCAGGCCGAGTGCTGGCCATGGCAATCCGCCGCAGCGGCTGGATTCGGTTGGCAGCGGCCTCGCTCGTGCTGCACGTCTGTGCGGTCGGAGCGGTCGGGTGGCTCGTCTTCCAGGAGGCCCGCGAGGAGCACGTCATTCGTATCCTGCCGGACGATCCTGTTGCTGGCCTGCTGCCGCAGACGGCAGAGGAGGAGCCGGTGGTCCTCGCACCTCCCGCTCCGCCGGACCCGGAGGTGGTGGAGACGTCCTTCGATGGACTGCGGTCGGAGACCCATTCCGTTGAACGCTTCCTGCGGCGGGCTCGCGGATCGCATCGCCTTCGTCAGGCCGTGGCCCTCGAACCCGGTGGACAAGGGGTCCTGGCCGCCCTCGACCTGTCCCTGGACTCCGCCGGTTCCGGGCCGCTGGCAATGCTCGCCCGCCACTTCGCCGAGGGCTCCCAGCTCCCACTTTCTCCCTCGGACGACGACCCGGTCCTCTGGTGGGGCCAGTGGGAGGCCTCCTATGCCGGAGCCCACTCAGCCGCGCCCGGCCCCGGCCCGGTGATCGACCTGGACGCCTTCGCGGCCCAGGCACTGATGGCCTGGGGCCACCGCCTCGCCCTTCAGTCCGGCTCCCCTGCCCACGCGGGGACCACCGCTTCGCTGGAGACCCTCTATGCGGTCACCCCAGACGATCTGCCGGAACGGAAGGCGCTCCTGGCGGCCTGCCTGCTGTTCGCCGGCGAGAACCGTCCGTCCCTGATTCGCGAGGCAACCTGGGATCCAGAGTCCATCAGGGGACTCTCCCCCGTCGAGATGGTGGTCGCCGCCCACGCGCTGGCCCGCACCGACCGCCGCCATGGCGTGCAGTTCTGCCGTCTGGTGATCGGCATCACGGGGATCAGCGCCGAGTGGCGCGCCGTGATCCTGTCGGCCGTCGTGGCCTACGACACGCCCTGACCCGTCGGGCGATACGCTGGGGCCGACCGGCCCGCAGGGCCTGCACACCTTCACATCAGGACGATCACCATGCATCTGCAAGCTCTCCTCTGTTCGCTGGCAGCCCTCAGCGGCGGCACGGATCTGGACACACCGGATCCGCGCCGGCTGGAACTCTCCCTGGACGAGGCCGTCCTCATGGCGCGCGGCTCGGCCACCGCGCTGCAGCTGGCCACCCTCGACCGGACCGCCGCGCGCGAGGCCGTCATGGCCGAGGCGGCCGCCTTCGACCCCGCTTTCTACATGGACACCTCTGCCGGCAACCGCAAGACGCCCAACTCGTTCTTCGCTTCCAGCGGTCTTGGCGCGCTTGACCAGGAGTCCCGTTCGTTCAACTACCAGACCGGCATTCGAGAGGCCACGACCTTCGGGGGGTCCTTCTCGGTCGGCTTCGACTACAGCCGCTGGCGCACCATCGGCACGTCGTTCTTCGGGGGGCCCAGCGACTCGGTCTCTCACGACTACGGTTTTGCCGCGTCGTTCACCCAGCCGCTGCTGCGCGGCGGAGGACGGACCGCCGGGCTGAGCGCCCTGCGGACCGCCCAGCATCAACGTGACCAGACCCAGGCGGCGGGGCGCGACACCACCTCGGCCACGATTCTCCTGGTGCACGAGGCCTACTGGGGCCTGGTGGCCGCCCGCCAGCAGCTCGAGGTGGCGCGTGTCTCGCTCGGAAGGGCGGACCGCCTTAGGGAGGTCAATCTCGCCAAACTGGAACAGGGGCTCATTGCCGAGGTGGAACTGCTGCAGGCCGAAACCGATGTCGCGACGCGTCAGGAGCAGGTGTCAGCCGCGTCAAAGGGAATCGCCGACGCCCAGGACGTCCTCCTGCGCCTGATCACGGACCCCGGCGATTACCAATCCTGGGATGGGCAGGTGGTCCCGACGACGGAACCGGCTGCAGGTGAACCGGTCCCGGTGCCGAACTGGCGCGAGGCGGCCCAGGTGGCTTTCGGGCAGCGGCCCGATCTCGAGAGGCTGCACAGCGAACTGGCAGAGCGCGAGAACGACCTCGCCGTGTCCCTCAATGCCGGCCGCATGAAGCTGGATTTGACCAGCAGCGTCGGATCCGGATCCGCCCTGCCTGGCTCCGCCGGTCCCGAGGAGACATTTAGGTTCGACTTTCCTGAGTTCAGCGTGGCGATCAATCTTGAGGTTCCGCTGGGCAACCGCGCGGCCAGCGCCCGCACGAGGGCGGCCCACAGCCAGGTCGCACGTGCGCGCCGCGCCCTTGACGATGGTCGCGCACAGTCCATCCAGGAAGTCAAGGCGGCCGTCCGCGACCTGGCCTACCTGGTCCAAAGGCGGGAGGCCACGGACCTTGCAGTCCGGCTGGCGGAGAGGCAGCTGGCGGGCGAGGAGCGCAAGTACCAAGTCGGCTTGAGCACCAACTTCGAGGTGCTGGCACTGCAGGAGGACCTGGCTGCTGCCGAGTCCAACCGGGTCGCGGCCGTCACCGACTACGCCCAGGCCCTGGCCCAGCTGCGCCACGTCCAGGGCACCCTGGACCGCACTTGAATAGGCTGCTCACCACCGCAGTCCTCTGCCTTGCCGCGGCCTGCTCGGGCGGAGCGGACCCTTCGCCGGCAGTCTACGCGCCTGCCCCCGAGCCGCCGTGTGACCGTCCTGCATGGGAAGGGTTGGACAAGGACCCGCTGGATCTGCTCGCGAGACACCTGCTCCGTGGCTCCAGCAGGGCCAGGCACTTCGCTGCAGCCCGGCTGGCGGAAGGCGGCCGTGCTGCCGTCACCGCGCTCGAATCCCTGCGCGCGGACAGCGGCTCCTCCCCTTCCGGCAGGCTTGTGGATGCCAACATCTGCGACGCGCTCGCCCTCATGGATCCGAACCCACAGAGTCTCGCCCTGTTGCGGGACCTGGTTCGTTCACCGATCGGCCTGGTCCAGATCAAGGCATCGCGCGCACTGGCGGTCCAGGGTGTGCCCGGGGACGCCGCACTCCTGGCGGAGGTTCTCGAGAGTGCCGACGGCACCCACCGGCGCGCCCTGATGGGGGCCCTGGCACTGGCCGGAAACCCGGCCGCCCCTGCACTCGAGAGAATCCTTGCCCGCCCCGCGGACCAGGATCTGCACGCCGAGGCCCTCCTCCTGCTGGCCGGTCTGGAGGTGGGCAGGGACTCAAAAACGGTCCTCGACCATGTAGGTGGCCTCGATCTGCTCTCGGTGAGGGTCACCAGCATCCTTGCCGGGGCGGGCCATCCGCGCGCCGTCGAATGGTTGACCATGCACGCGCAGGACGCCGCTCCGGAAGTGCGAACGGCGGCAGCACTGGGGCTCTATGGGCGGGGAGACGTCTGGGACGACGTGGCCCGATCGAAGGAGACCACGGTCAAGCGCGCCTGTCTGGCGGCTTGGCCCGAGGGCGACCCGGCCCCGGAGGTGCTCAGGTCCTACCTCTACGACCCGGATCCGGGATTCAGGAGGGAGGCGATGAAGGCATTCGCCATGCACGGGGATCCGGAGTTCATGGAATCCCTTCTGGAGCGCCTGCGGGCTCCCGGTCTCACCCCGCGCACGCTGAATGATCTGGTGGCGCTGCTGGCGGACCCGCAGGTCAAGGAGACCCGGGCCCTCGACGTGTTGGAGAAAATGGCATCACGCCCCGGCTTCCGGAATCAGCTGACCGTCTGGCAGGCGCTTTCCTCGCTGGGTGGAGGTCGGGCGGCGCAGGCGTTTGCCGACGCCATCATGGAGCCCGGACTTGTGGTGTCCGGCAGGGCGGCCAACGAGGTGCTGCCCGCCCTGGCCGTCGGTGTCGGCGAGGACGGGGTTGCCGTCTACCTGGCCGCCGCATCCGGCACGGACGACTCTGCCCTTCGGGCGCTGCTTCTCGCGTCCGCCGTAGGGTGCGGCGGCGATGCGGCGGCCGCACTACTCCTGGACAGGGTCCTGGACGAGACCGAATCACCGGCACTGCGGGCACGCCTCATCGCAAGGTGGCCCGCTGTCTGCAGAGGCAGGGGACTGAAGGACCTGGCAGCCGCCCTGCCGCTCATGGCCGACCCCGAGGTCCAGCAGCACTTGAACTGCCTCCTCTGGGAGTACTACTAGCGGCCGTTCATCGCCGCCCAGCGCTGCCCATCGCGTCCGAATCCAGGGCGGTCCGGCCAGGGATCGGCGGCATCCATGGCAGGCGCCAGGACCCGCCCTGAATAGCGCTTCACTACGTTGCGCGTCCCTCTGAGGCCGAAGTCAGGCGGATCCATGGCCCAGGCGGCCATCCCGGTGCTCCCATAGGCCACAGGCCAGGCATGGACCGTCCCGGCATCCATCCGGAACAGTGTTCCGTCCACCTCCATCAGTCCGTCACGTCCCGGCTCAGGAAGGCCGTGCAGCGCAAACAGGTCTGCGGGCCACTGGTCCCAGTTCCCGTTCGCCTTGAAGGCCTTTCCGGCCTCTCCTATTCTCGACATCGTGGACTGCGCCGTTCGTTCCCATCCGGCCGACCGGTGGGCCGCCGTCGCGTCGAGAAGGGGACCTGCCGCAAGGGCGGCGAAGCCGGCCGCCGTGAAGACCAGACCCATGAGCCCTGAGAGGGTGCGCATCGCACGTTCATTGTGACCGGCACGGCAGCACAATCCCACGTCGTCCGGATCGATTCGGAATTGATTCCGGACGCCGTCAAGCGGGCCGCGGGCATCCTCGAGCAGGCCGGCTGGACAACCCGTCTGGCCGGCGGCGCAGTCCGGGACCTCCTGCTGGGGGAGGCGCCCCACGACTGGGACCTGGCCACTGCCGCGCGTCCCGACGATGTGGGACGGCTGTTCGATGTGGCGCACGACGTGGGCGCCGCCTTCGGGACCACCCAGGTGGTGGTGGGGGAGCTGCCTATGCAGGTCACCACCTTCCGGAAGGAGACCGGGTATTCGGATCGCCGCCACCCCGACCATGTCGTCTACGCCGACTCACCCGAGGAGGACGCACGGCGGCGTGACTTCACCGTCAATGCCCTGTTCGCAGACCCCGCGGACGGCCGGGTGCTCGATCTCACTGGCGGCCTGGAGGACTTGGAGCATGGACGCATCCGGGCGGTGGGGGATCCGAGCGACCGGATGGCCGAAGACGCCCTGCGCGTCCTGAGGGGTGTCCGCTTCTGTGCCCAGCTGGGCTTCGTGATGGACCCCGCCACCGCCCAGGCGGTGCGCGCCGAGGCAGGCAGCCTGGCCATGGTCAGCACAGAGCGGGTCTTCGAGGAGCTGAGCCGCATCCTCACCGGACCCCGGCCCCTGGAGGGCATCGCCCAGGCGGAAGCCCTGGGCGTCTTGGCGGTCGTCCTCCCCGAGGCATCCGCCATGCGCGGTGTAGGGCAGGACGCCGGATTCCATCCCGAAGGCGGGGTCGGGGCCCACACCCTGATGACCCTGGGACAATTGCCGCCGAACCCATCGCTGCGGCTTGCCTGGGCCGCCCTGCTTCACGACATCGGCAAGCCCCCGACCCGGTTCGAGACTGACCGTGCGCGCTTTCACGGCCATGAGGTTGTAGGCGTTGAGATGGCCGCCGGGGTGATGGACCGAATGAGGGCGCCGCGGCGGCTGGCCAAGGACGTGTCCTGGCTGATCGAAAAGCACCTATGGATCGCGCGCCTTCCGGAGATGCGCGTGGGCAAGCGGCGGGCCTTCCTGCTGCGGGACGACGCCGACGACCTCTTGGCCCTCTACCGCGCAGACTCCATGGCGAGCCACGGCCTGATCGGCGTGCTGGACTTTGCGGCCGAGGAGCGTGCGGCCATGGCCGAGCAGCACGTTCCTGACACCCATCTCTTGTCCGGCCGCGACGTAATTGACGCGGGCATGGCGCCGGGTCCGCCGGTGGGGGAGGTGCTGGCGGAGGCACGACTCCTGGAACTGGAGGGCACCTGGCGAGACCGCGAGGCGGCGCTGCGCTGGCTGAGTGAGAAGGTGGCGGATCAGGTCGGCGAGTAACGCCGGCCCACAGCCCGCGAAACCAGCCAAGCAATTCCGCCTGCGGCAGCCCATACCGGACCTCCGCCGATGCCAGCCGCCGCCGTGTCCAGCAGGCAGATACCGCCGAGGAGGCTGCCCACGGCGGCCTGGGGCCGGCTGCCCACGATCCGGACCGCTCGCCCCACGATCACCAGCAGGACCACGCAGGCCCCCGCCGCAGCCAAGTGTCCCGGTCCGCGCCCAGGATCCGTCAGAACCAGGAAGAGCATGGTTCCCACCGGCGGGCCTGCAGCCGCCAGCACGGCCGGGTGCCAGGGACGCGCCGGACCGGTTTCCCCGGCCGCCACCAGCGACAGGGCCAGCACGTAGGGTGCCATGACGTAGACCGCGTAGGGGGCGGCAGGCACATCGGCCCATGAGGCGAACACCTCGACGGCCCCCGACGCTGCCGTCGCACCGAGCAGCACGTTGCAGCCGCGGATCGCGGCCAAGCACAGAGGACCCGATCCCCATCGGAAGACGGGCAGCAGGTCATAGAACATGATCAGTCCGGCCATCACCGCCGCCATCAGCCGGGCCCCTTCACCGCAGGGAATGACGGCAACCTGGGCCAGCACCAGCACCAGGAGACCGGTCAGGAAGGCGGTGCGGCGAGTCATCTCACCGGAGGGAATCGGTCGATCGGGCCGCTGCACCGCATCTTCCGCAGCATCCGCCGCATCGTTGAGGATCATGCCTCCCGCGTAGAGCAGGACGGATGCCAGGCAGGCCCACAGGGTCCGGCTGTTCACGGCGCCGGTGGCCAGCAGGGCCCCGGCCCCCACGTTGCACAGGACGCTCGGCAGCCCTGCGGGCCGCACCATGCGAAACAGGGGGCTCAACCCGCGCGCATCCCTAGAAGGGGAAGCTGGGCAGGATCCACTTCTTGAAATCGCTGTAGGTCACGAATGCGATCAGGCTCAGCAGCAGCATGAGACCGATCATCTGGGTGGCGCCCATGACGCGCTGACTTAGCGGCTTGCCCTTGATCTTCTCGATCAGCAGGAAGACAAGGTGGCCCCCGTCGAGGATGGGCACAGGCAGCGCATTGAGCAGAGCCAGGTGCACGGACAGGATTGCCAGGAAGAACAGCAGCTTCACCAGGCCACTGCGGGAGTGCCCGTATGAGACGACACCGATCGTGATGATGCCGCCCAGGTTGTCGGCGCTGATCTCGCGCCCGATCACCTTCTTCAGGCTGATGGCCGCGTCCTGGAGCATGTGGAGGCTGGAGCGCCAGCCCTGGGCGATCGCTGCCACCATGCCTTCCTTGCGCACGATGGTCTGGTCCAGGCGCAGGCCCAGCCCGTAGAGCAGCTGGCGCGGGGGCCGCGGCGCCACCGTCACCGTGAAAACGCCCTCTCGTCCGGGCCGATGCACAAGCAGGTCCAGCGTCGGATTCAGGCTCGCCACCGCATGCAGCCGATCCCGCAGATCGTTCCAGGAAGCGACCACTTCGCCGTTCACCTGGCGGATCTCGTCGCCGTCACGCAGTCCTGCGCCCTCGGCCGGTGCGCCCGGTGTGGCCGAGACCCTGGTGGAGGCGGCCGCCATGCCGAGTGCCACCGTGTCCAGCGTGCGAAGGGCCGCCCCTGCAGGCAGCAGCACCATGCGCACCGTGCCGTCTTCTCCTCTGACCGACAACTCGGTCGGACTGCCATCGGACTCCGTCAGGGCGGCTCGGAAGTCCGCGGGATCCAGGGTCGTCCGGCCGGCCGCGGTCAGTATCTCGTCGCCCACCAGCAAGCCGGCCGCCTGAGCTGGGCTGCCGCCATCGGGAAACGCTGTGACCAGCGCCACCGAGGCACCCACACCGACCTCGAAGTCGCCGCGGACCGCCTTCTCCTCGGGCGTCACCCGGGTCGGTGCAAGGACGCGGCCGTCCCGCTCGACAACCACATCGATGGGCTCGCCATGTGCTGTCGCCAAACCCCACAGACGCCGGGCATTGCGAACGTCCAGCGCGGCCCCATTGATGGAGACCAGACGGTCCCCGGTCGCCAGACCCGCCTGGTCCGCCGGCTGCTCCGGCGTGATGTCCAGAGGCAGGCCGGCTGCCAGCGAGGGCCGGATGCCGGGGTCGGGGATGCCGCCTGAAAGGTCTTCCGGACCGAACCGGAGAAACAGGGGCTCGAGGCCTCCTTCCGGCTTCCTCAACAGCAGCTGGACCCCTTCCGATGAAGCGAGGGCCATGGCGGATCGGAGTTCCAGGAACCCCTGGACCTCCTTGCCGTTGATTTCGACGATCGTCGACCCCACCGGAACGCCGGCCCGCCACGCCGCCCCTCCCGGAACCGTGTCGCCCACGGAGGGAGAAATGAAGGGCACCCCGATCCGGAACAGGATCGGCAGCAGGATCAGCGCCAGCAGCAGATTGGCAAGCACCCCGGCCGAGAAGATCCAGAACCTGGCGCCGACGGACTTGTTCGGCAACGCTCCTTCGTCGTCAGGGTCAACCCCGTCCTCGCCCTCTCCGGCCATCTTCACATAGCCTCCCAGGGGAATGGCGCTGATCCGGTATTCCGTGTCCCCGCGCGTGCGCTGGACCAGACACGGCCCGAAGCCCAGGGAGAAGACCTCGACGCGGACTCCGAACTTGCGGGCCATCAGGAAGTGGCCCAGCTCGTGGAAGAAGATCAGGAAGCCCACGCCGACGACGACCTGGGTCACTCCCCACGCTCCGCTCCAACTGAGGGCGATCACAGCGCCGCCTCCTCACGGGCCCATGCGTCGGCATGGAACAGCGAGGCCCGGTCCAGCTGCTGAACCTCGGGCCTGCGGTCCAGCAGATCGCTGCATCGGCGCGTAATCATCGGGTACGAAATCTGACCATCCAGGAAGCGTCCTACAAGGACTTCATCGGCTGCATTCAGCACAGCACCTGAGGTTCCTCCCTCCTCGATGCAGCGAAACCCCAGGTCGATCGCCGGAAACAGGTCCCGGTCCGGCTCCTCGAACGTCAGGTTGCTGAAGGCCTCGAGGTCGAACCCCCGAAGGCCTGTGTCCACCCGGCCAGGATGACCCAGCGCACCAGCAATGGCCACGCGCATGTCCGGGACGCCCATCTGCGCCATGACGGAACCGTCCACGAACTCGACCATCCCGTGGACGATGCTCTGGCGGTGGACCACGACCTCGATCTGCCCGGGATCGAAGCCGAACAGGTAGTGCGCCTCCATGATCTCGAGGGCCTTGTTCATCATGGTGGCCGAATCCACCAGGATCCTCGGCCCCATGTCCCACGTCGGATGATTGAGGGCCTGCTCGGGCGTGACCGACTCGAGATCTGCCGGATCGTGGTCCCGGAACGGTCCGCCGCTGGCTGTCAGGATCATGCGCCGGACCTTTGAACGGTCTTCGCCGCGCAGACACTGGAAGATGGCGGCGTGCTCTGAATCCACAGGCACGATCGGGACGCCGGCCTCTTCCGCCTGCCGGCACAGCAGGGGTCCCGCCGCCACTACGGATTCCTTGTTCGCCAGGGCCAGGGGTCGGCCCCGTTCAACGACCGCAAACGTGGGCTTGATGCCCGCGGCACCTGTAATCCCGTGCAGGGCGATGTCGAAGTCGCATTCGGCGATCATCTGGAGCAGGCCTTCCTCCCCCTCATGCACGTGCACCGCCGGATCCACGACCGCGCGGAGCCTGTCCGCCGCCTCGGTGTCCGCCAGGCATGCGTGCCTGGCCCCTGTGGCTGCCACCTGTTCGGCCAGCAGTTCCCAGCGCGTACCGGCAGCCAGCGCACTCACGGCAAACGCTCCTCCCGAACGCTGGACCACGTCCAGCGTCTGCACCCCTACGGACCCGGTGCTCCCCAGCACCAGAAGACTGCGCATGTCCATATCGATCGGTACTCTAGGACGAATCATGACGGACACAAGGTGCGCGAAAAAAACCGCCGGATGACAGGCAACCCCATCTCCTACAAGGACGCAGGCGTCAACATCGATGCCGCCGAGGCTGCCCTCGAGGACGCTCGCTCGAAGATCAGGGCCACGTTCACGGAGGGGGTCGTGGGGGACGTCGGCGCCTTTGCAGGTCTCTTCCGGCCCGACTTCTCGGGCATGCAGGATCCGCTCATCGCCGGTTCCGCCGACGGTGTCGGCACCAAGCTGCTGGTGGCCCTCGCGGCGGGGCGCCACGACTCCATCGGCCGCGACCTGGTCAACCATTGCGTCGATGACATCCTGGTGCAGGGCGCCCGCCCCCTGTTCTTTTTCGACTACATCGGGACCGGCAGGCTGGACCCGGTCGTTTTCGACCAGGTACTCGACGGATTGGCCGAGGCCTGCAAGGAGAACGGCTGCGCTCTGCTCGGCGGCGAGACCGCGGAGATGCCCGGCGTGTACCCGGGCGACGAGTACGACCTGGTCGGCTTCATCGTCGGCATGGTGGACCGGGAGAGCATCCTGGACGGCACAAAGGTCTCCGTCGGCGACCGCCTCCTGGCCCTGCCCTCCACCGGACTGCACACAAACGGCTACAGCCTGGCCCGGCGCATCGTGTTCGAGCGGTTGGCACTCGGCGTGGACGACGAGATGCCCGGCACGGGGCGGACCGTGGCCGACGCCCTGCTTGAGCCGCATCGCTCCTATCTGGATGCGGTCAGCCCCCTTCTGGCCGATCCGGGGCTGCACGCCATGGCCCACATCACCGGCGGCGGCCTGCCCGGCAACCTGGTCCGTCCCCTGCCCGAGGGCCTGGGCGCGCGGGTCGACCGGTCCACATGGACCGTGCCCGGCCTCTTCCGCACGCTTGTCGATGGGGGCCAGGTGCCCGACGAGGACGCCTGGCGCACATTCAACATGGGTGTCGGCCTGGTGCTGATCGTGGCCGAGGATGCCGCCGACCGGATCGCCGATGCACTGAGTGCATCAGGGGAGGAGCCTTGGGACCTCGGAACCGTCGAGGCGGGCAAGGGACTGTCCTGGGCATGATCCTGCTGGCCGCCGCCATGGCCCTCCTGGGCCAGGACGCCTCCTCTGATGCTGTCCTGCTGGAACGCGGGAAGCGGTTGCTGCTCTCCGGCCGGGTCGAAGGCGTGGCCTGGATACGCCACGTGAAGGGCCCCGGGGCACCCCGCTCCCTCGCCCTGGCGCTGCGCCAGGCTGGCCGGACCGGCGAGGCATTGTCGATCTACGCGACCCTTCCCGGCGCCGACGTCGACCGGGGACTCTGCCTGCAGGGGGTCGGACGCTGGCCCGAGGCGATCGCCGCCTTCCGCTCTGACGCCGCAGGACCGTGGGGATCGGTGAACCTGCGATGGATCGCGCTCCACCGGCCAGACGCCCCGGTGGGCGACACGGGGCCCGCCGCGGCTGCACCCGGATGGGAAAGGCGGCTATGGGCCCTGGAGCGGCTTTCCGCCCCCCCGCGCCACGACTAGGATCCACCGCGGATGAAGCCTCTCCTCGCCCTCCTTCTCCTCGCTGTGCCCCTGGACCAGGCTGACCCGGTCCTGTCCTCGAGGGAGACTCAGCAACTGGGCAAGGCCATCGCAGGCTACTTCACCTCGCTGGACGAGGACGAGGGCAGCATCAAGGCCCTGGACGGGGTGTTCAAGGTCATGAAATCGCTCCAGAAGAAGCACAAGGTCGACGACCTGCTGTCTCTTCCCTACGACTGGCAGGGCGCCTTCGAGCTGGCCATGCCGTATGCGAAGACGGGCCTGCGCAAGGCGCGGGTCGTGGAAGGCGAGATGGAAGGATCGCAGGTCTTCGGCTATCAGGTGCGCCTGCCCAAGTCCTACAAGGCCGACAAGGCCTGGCCCCTGGTCCTCTACCTGGTCCCCAACTCCGCCTACACCGATCTGAAGGATTCGCTGGGGCAGGCTGCCAAGGAAACCGACGCCTTCGAGGAATTGATCCTCATTGCACCCAGGCTGTCCGATGAGTCGGAATGGACCGAGTCCATCGCATTGGGCTCCGCCCTGTCCCCCCTGGGCTCAGCCCTGATGGCGTACCACGCGGACCACGACCGGATCCACGTGGTTGCAGCTCCGGGCACCGGGGTCCTGGCCATGCGCCTTGCGGTCCTGTTCCCGGGGCGGTTTGCCTCCGTTTCGTTCATGGAAGAGCCCGGGGACTGCGCCAGTCCCGCCAACCTGTCCAATCTGGCTGTGCTGGCCGGCGGGGCCGGCGCGGCTGCCCTCGAAGGACAGATGGGCGAAGCCGCAGGCCGTCTGGAAGTGCGGGACGATCCGCCAGCGGACCTGGCCGCCGTCTGGTCCTGGGCCGTCACCCAGGTGCGCAACTCGTATCCGACCCGCGTCACCTATCGCATGGCGGAGCCAGTCGGACGGGAGGCCTTCTGGGTGCGTGCCGCCTCGTTCGACTGGCGGGAGGACGCCGAAGTCTCTGAGCGGCCCGGGCTGACCGCCGAAGTAATCGACCGCAGCCGCATTGTCCTGGACTGCCAGGGGATCACAGCCGTCAACGTCTATCTGTCCGACGCGCTCCTGGACCTCGACAAACCGATCACCATCGAGGCCAACGGCTCCGTGTGGACGGGCCAGGTCGAGCGCAATGTCGAGAAGGCCCTGCAGCTGGTGTACCGCTCGAACGACACGCGGTTCGTCTACGCCAACAGCCAGTACATCGAGGTCCCGGAGAAGAGCGACGATTGACGCGGGACCGGTGAACCGCACCGGCGTCGCGCTCGGCCTGGTCGTCTTCGTGGGAGGCTTTGCCTCCCTGGCCTTCGAACTGCTCGCGGTCAGGCTGATGGCGCCGTATTTCGGCACCACCCCCGCGATCTGGACCAACGTGATCGCCGTGGTTCTGGGCGCCCTGGCGCTGGGCTACGCCGTGGGTGGTCGTATGGCTCCCTCCACCGGGATGCTCGTGCACGTGACCATGGGCGCCGCCGTGCTGGCCGCCTTGGCCCCTCCAGGGATCGTCTGGCTGGCTCCCTTCTTCCTGCCTGAGGGGCTCATGCTCGAGGACGCGTCCCGCATCCTCTCCGGCGGATCCCTGTCCGCCTCCTGTCTGCTCTTCGGACCCCCGGTGTTCCTGCTCGGCTGGATCGCTCCGGTCGCGATCCGCCTGGAGCCATCTGCATCGGCCGCAGGACGCGTCCTGGCCCTGTCCACGCTCGGCGGACTGCTGGCGGTTTTCGTGATCAACCGTTGGCTGGTGCCCCAGTGGGGCAGCCGGACCACCTTGTACGCCACCTCCGCGGTGCTGGCCGGGTCTTCACTCTGCCTGCGCTTCTCTCCGGGTTCCATCGCCTGCGTCACGGCATTGGCCGTGGCAGGCTTCCTGGCACCGGCGGTCACCGGCACCACCCCGCCCCCCGGAGGACGGATCGCGGCGGCGGTGGAGACCCCCGTCCAGTTCGCGCGGGTCATCGAATTCGAGGACGGCCGCCGGTGGCTGCAGGTCAACGAGGCCCTCGATTCGTTCCAGTCCGTCCAATCCGGGGCAGCGACGACCGGCGGCCTCTACTACGACGCCTTGGCGGTGGCAGCGGGGCTGACAGGCGCATCATCTCCACGGGTGGTCATTCTCGGCCTGGGCGCAGGAAGCGTTGTCCCCGCACTGCACGCCGCATGGGGGGCCCGCGTCACCGGCATCGAGATCGACAAGGGGCTGCTCAACCTCGCTCGCCGCGAGATGGGGCTCGCGGAACTCGAGGCGGCCGGCCTCCAGGTCGTCGGAGGATGGGACGCACGCGTCTTCCTGGACAGGGCGGCCGGCCTGAACCACTGGGACGTGGTCCTGTTCGACGCCTACCGCAATCAGGTCGACATCCCCTGGACCCTGGTCTCCGGCGAGGCGTTCCAGGCAGCGAAGGCCGCTCTCGCACCGGGCGGCGTACTCGCCCTGAACATCGGCGCACTGGGACCGGCAGACCCGGTCCTCGCCGCCGTCGCATCCACAGCACGCTCCGTCTTCGGGTCGGTGGCGGCCTACGCGGTGCGCGACCAGAGAAACGTCCTCCTCGTCGCACCGGACCGCGACCTCCGCCAGGTCGCCGACGGCACGCCCCTGGAGGCCGCCGCCCGGAATCTGCGGCGGCTCCACCTGGTCCCTGGACCCATCCTCCGGGACGACCAGCCGATCCTGGAGACTCTGCAGGCGGAGTCGATGCGCAGGGGCCGCGACGGATGACCGGGGTGGTGCTCGCCTTGCTCCTGTACATCCCGGTGGGGGGGCAGGACACCCAGGACTGGCAGCGCCTGGCCCTCCAGGCCGTCGAGGAAAGGGACACGGAGGGCTTCGAGCAGGCCGCCCGGCAGATCCGCACGGTCGAGGGCGATCCGCCCTGGCTCCGAATCGCGGAAGGTGACCTGCACTGGTGGACCGGACGGCATCACGATGCCATGGACGCCTGGGAGGCCGCCGCCGCCACAGCCGGACCGCGGCTGGCAGCCGGGCTCGAAGAGCGTGCGCGCATGGCTGCCGAGCGACGCGCCTATGAGCAGCGTCTGCATACGGCAAGGCGACGGGCCCGGGCAGGATCTGCCTGCGCCGGTGCCGTCCTCGTGCTGCCGTGGCTTGCCTTGACGCGGAGGCGCCACCGGTCCTGAAACGGAGAACGGGCGCCCCGGCCTGAGCCGGAACGCCCGCTCCTTGTCTGGTCTCCGGTTTAGAGGATGTCCAGGATGCCGGCGCCCTCGCCGGTCAGCGTGCCGACCGAGGACAGGTAGTTCATGCCGACCTTGATCGGCGTGTTCCACGGCAGGTCATCCTTGTCGGAGACGATTCCGAGAGCCACGGCCGCGAACCCGCGTGCCAGATCCACCTTCTCGGTGTCCTCCATCATCGCCACCAGGGGCGTGATGGACCGCGAGTCGCCGATGAAGCCCAATGCACCGGCGCAGGCCGCCTGGACCGCGACGGAACTCGCCTCGTCCAGCATGTCCAGCAGGACCGGGACCACCGTCTTGTCGCCGAGCAGCCCCAGGCCGATGGCGGCCTGCTGCAGCAGCTCCGGACGGCGCTTGGAGTCCTTGACCAGCTTTTGGATGGTGTCCAGCGTGGCCCGCGCGTCCATGAGGCCGAGCGACAGGGACAGGTAGCCCCGCGCATCGTCATCGTTCAGGGACAGGAGCTGCTTCTTGATCAGGTCCTTGGCTCCCTGGTCCTTGAGCAGGCCCAGCGAGACCCCGAAGCAGCCCAGGAAGGAGGGGTTCTTCATTTCCTCCAGCTGTTCGCGGATCTTCTCGGCCATGATTCGCGGCGGCGTCTGGCCAGCGTCGGCCATTTCGTAGCCGAGGATGCCCAGACTCAGGGCCGCCCAGGGCTTGAACATGTCCCGCCCGCGGGTGACCTGGCGCAGGAGGTAGTCCTGGCAGTCCTGGCCGCCGATGCGGCCCAGCGCGATCGCAGCGAAGTTCTTGACCTCGTTGCGGCCCTTTTCGAACTCATGCTGCAGGCTGCCGACAATCTCCGCCCGCAGTTTCGGGTCGGTGTTCTCATCGGTCAGCTGTCCCAGCGCGATCGCACAGGACTGCTTGACGTACTGGTTGGTCTTCTTCGACTCCAGCAGTTCGTGCAGCACGGGCAACTTCGAGGAATCGCCGATCCGCGCCATGGCAATGGGCACCTGGGCCCGCATCCACTGGTCGCCCTTGCGGTCCTCGAGCAGCGCCATGAGGACCGGGTCCGTCTCCACGCCTTCCCCGCCGACCAGGCCCCACGCGATCACCGCCGCAATGCGCGTGTCGCGGTTGGGGGACTTGTCGGTCTCGATGACCTCGAGGAGCACCTTGCGGATGTTCGCCTTCTCCTCCACGTCGGCAATCCGACGCCCGATCAGGCCCAGCCCGTAGGCCGCGAATGCCCGGGTGCGGAAGGGGACCCTGGTGCGGTCGCACGCAACCGCCCCGTCATCGTCATCCATCACCAGGTGCGTCAGCAGCGGGATGGCCACCGGGTCGCCCAGGATGCCAAGCGACACGGCCGCTGATTCCGAGATCTCCTGGTTGGAGGCCTTCAGCTTCTCGGCGATCAGCGGGCCGACCGTCTTCGGCTCCCAGCCAATCTTGCCGAGCGCGACCAGGACCGAGGAGACCACGTCCATGGCCTCTTCCGTCTCCAGCGTTCTCAGCAGGGCGGGGATGACCTCGCCCTCGATCTGCTTCTTGGACGGACGCAGGGTGTCGCGGGCATCGCTCTTCTCTCCGCGTCCCATCCAGAAGTTCGCGTCGCCCGTCACGGGGCGGTCGGAGTGGATGTGCGCCTTCAGCTGCAGGAACGGATCCTGGTTGAAGCCCCACCAGAACTCCCAGCGAGTCAGGTCCGGTCCGGAGATCATCGCGCCGCCCGTGGTCGGGCCCTTGGCCGCCGGACCGGCGGTGGGGGGACCGCTCGGACCAGGCGTGGTCGGGCCGGAGGGACCCGGCGTGGTCGGACCGCTCGGGCCGGGAGTGACCGGACCGGTGGGACCCGGCGTGACGGGGCCGGGACCGCCGCCACCGGGGGGAACCACGTCGCCCGGACCCTTGTAGGTGCCCCCGTGGGCCGCTGCAGGCATGGTCAGCGTGCAGCACAGGAGGGCGAGAACCGACAGCGAAGCGAGGATACGTTTCATGGGGTCATCTTACGCAAGCGGCGTACCAGGTGTGAGAAACAGGAAGAAGATCTGCCAACCCCACTATCCCATTGGTGCGTCTGGGTTTCCGTCGGATGCTGCAAGTCTAGACAAGCCGGCATGGACACCGATGGGGGGGGACGCCGTCCACCGCAGGCAACACCCCGCTCATGCCTCCCGCGCCGATGCCTCCAGCAGGGTCCTCACCACGCCAGGATGGGCGGCCAGGAACCGCTGCTCGCGCGTCTCCGGGTGAAGCGGCCGGAGACGCCCAGGGCCGTCCAGGGCGGCGATCCGGAACCCTGATTCGCGCAGCAGGCAGGACACAGCGGCCAGATCCCACGGCCATCCGCCGTCGACGATCGCTCCGAGGCGCCCCAGCAGCAGCTCGCCGGCCGCGCTCACCACAGACCCCAGGGCCCGAATCTTGACCGGCAACCCGGTCAGGGTCGCCAGCAACGGGGGCAGCGGCTCCCGGCCGTACAAATGGAAGCCCACCGGCGTCGCCGGCGCCAGCGGCCCCCGAACGGCGGCCAGCTGCCGACGCCCGCACCAGGCACCGCCGCCCTTCCACCCGAACAGCGTCGCGTCCGAGGCATGCAGATGGACCGCACCAAGGATGCTTCGGCCATCTTCCACCAGACCGATGGACGTGCCCCAGAGCGGCAGCCCGGCCGCGAAGTTCGAGGTCCCGTCTATGGGATCCACCATCCAAATGCGGCCGCTGGTTCCCTCGTGAAACCCGTGCTCCTCGCCCAGACGACCGTCCCCTGGAAACCGCCGCGAAATGCGCGCCATCACCAGGTCCTCGACCGCCAGGTCAGCATCGGTCACGACGGACGCGTCGGCCTTGGAACGAATGCCGCGGGCGCCAACCCTGACCGCATGGCGAGCCCCCTCGCGCGCCAGACGCGCGGCCCACCTGGCGTCCGCCTCCGGACCGTCAGGAGCGGCCAAACCAGCCCGCCACCATTCGCGCCAGGATCCTGACAGGGTCGTAGAACCGGTCGGCTACACGTTCCTTCAGGGGGATGATCGCGTTGTCGGTGATCTTGATCCCCTCGGGACAGACCTCGGTGCAGCACTTGGTGATGTTGCAGTAGCCGATGCCGGCCTCGCTCCGCAGCCATTCCAGGCGGTCGTCCTCGTCGAGCGGATTCATTTCCAGCGCCGCTGCGAATGTGAACATCGCCGGTCCCGCGAACTTGTCCTGCAGGTCGTGCTCGCGCAGGACGTGGCATACGTCGTTGCAGAGGAAGCACTGGATGCACTTGCGGAACTCCTGCGACCGGTCGACGTCCATCTGCTGGACGTTGCGCCTGTCGGGCGCTACTGCCCGCATGGCGGGTACCGACGCATGGAACTGGAACGTGCGGCTGGTGTCGCTGACCAGGTCCTTGACGTTCGGATAGGCCTTCATGGGGGCCACCGTGATCGGTTCCCCGGGCTCGCAGTCCTCCAGGCGCGTCATGCACATCAAGCGAGGCTGGCCATTGATCTCCGCGCTGCAGGAGCCGCACTTGCCGGCCTTGCAGTTCCAGCGCACCGCCAAGTCGGGCGCCTCAGTGTCCTGGATCCGGTGGACCGCGTCGAGAACCACCCAGCCCACTCCGGCCTCGACGTCGTAGTCGCGGTATTCGCCCGCATCCCCGTTCCCGCGCCAGATCTTCAGGTTCGCCATCAGTGCTGCCCTCCGGTTCGGCCCAGCGAGATCTCCTCGGCCACCTCGGCCGGCACCGGCTGGTGGGGGACCTCCTCGAGAAGGATCGCCTGGCCGTCCCACCGACAGACGTTGTGGAACGTCTCGCCCTTGGCCTCGGTGTCCTGGAAGTCGGTCCGCGTATGGGCGCCGCGGCTTTCCCTGCGGTTCAATGCGGATGTGACGATGGCGTCCGCCACCAGGATCTGGTTTTCGAGGGCCAGCGCCTGGTGCCAGCCCGGGTTGTAGACCGGCCCGCCCGGGGCCGAGCAGTCCTGCGCCCGCTCTCGCATTCGGACGAGCCCCGCCTTGGCCGCCTGCATGCCCTCCGCGTCCCGGACGATGCCGCAGTTCTCCTCCATGAGCGCCTGCAATTCGTGGGTCAGCGCATAGGGGTTCTCACCGTCCGCCCGGTTCAGAGGCGCTGACGCGTCGCGCACCGCGGCCTCCACCAGGCCTGCGTCCAGGGTTCCTGTCACCGAACCGGCCGCCTCCGCAGCCTCCGCGCCGGACCGCCGCCCGAAGACCAGCAGGTCGGTCAACGAGTTGCCGCCCAGGCGGTTGGCGCCGTGCAGCCCGGCGGCTGCCTCGCCGCAGGCGTACAGTCCGGCCACCGTCGTCGCCGTCGTTTCGGGGTCCACAAGCAGCCCGCCCATCGTGTAGTGGCAGGTCGGGCCGACCTCGAAGGGGTCCCGGGTGATGTCCACGCCGCCCAGCTCGCGCAGCTGGTGGACCATGGCGGGCAGTCGGCGCTCGATGTCAGCCGTGGTCCGCATCGAGGCCACGTCGAGCCAGGCGCCGCCATGGGGGCTCCCGCGGCCGGCGTGGACCTCGGAACGGATCGCCTTGGCCACCACGTCCCGGGTCAGCAGTTCGGGCGGCCGCCTGGCTCCCTCCTTGCCTGCCAGCCAGTCCCGGGCCTCCTGCTCGGTGTCCGCCGTGTCCTCCCGGAACAGGTCCGGGATGTAGTCGAACATGAACCGCTTGCCCTCGCTGTTCTTGAGGATGCCGCCTTCGCCGCGCACACCCTCGGTGACCAGGATGCCCTGGACGCTGGGAGGCCAGCACATGCCGGTCGGGTGGAACTGGACGAATTCGGAGTCGAGCAGTTTCGCGCCGGCCCGTGCAGCCAGCGCCAGCCCGTCCCCGGTGCACTCCCAGGAATTCGAGGTGGTCTTGTAGATCTTGCCCAGCCCGCCCGACGCGATGACCACCGCCCCGGCCCGGATGGCATGGAACGAACCGTCGCCGCGCAGGTAGCCCACGGCCCCGACCACACGGTCCCCGTCCCGAACAAGGGAAGTGATGGTCAGCTCGGGCAGGACATCGATGCCGGAGTGGATTCCCTTGTCCTGCAGTGCGCGGATCAGTTCCAGACCGGTCCGGTCCCCGACGTGCACCAGCCGGGTGAAGGTGTGGCCGCCGAAGTCGCGCTGGCTCATCTGTCCCGCCTTCGTGCGGTCGAAGACGGCGCCCCATTCCTCCAGCTCATGGATGCGGTCCGGCGCCTCTTGGGCGTGGATCCGGGCCATGCGCCAGTTGTTCAGGAACTTGCCGCCGCGCAGCGTGTCGCGCATGTGGACCATCCAGTTGTCGTCCGAGTTCACGTGCCCCATGGCGGCCGCGGCGCCGCCCTCGGCCATTACCGTGTGGGCCTTGCCCAGCAGCGACTTGGTGACGATGGCCGTTCGCGCACCCGACCTGGAGGCCTCGATGGCGGCCCGCAAGCCTGCGCCGCCGGCGCCGACGACCAGGACGTCGCATTCGTGGTTCGTGATCTCGGCGCTCACAGCAGCCTCAGGTCCGTCCAGAGACCCATTGAGCACAACCGCACGTAGACGTCCGCGAAACCGACCCCGAACAGGCTGACCCAGGCCCAGCCCTGGTGGTGGGCATTGAGGGCGGAAACGCCCTTCCAGGCACCATGGCGGGCGCGGCCCGTCGGGCATTCCGAGAAGCACGACAGCCCGCCGCCGACCAGATGCCGGAACGAGTGGCAGGAAAGCGTATAGCCGCTCAGGAACGTGGTGTTCGCGAACAGCACGAG
Source organism: uncultured Planctomycetales bacterium (assembly GCA_964653725.1). Lineage (GTDB taxonomy): Bacteria > Planctomycetota > UBA1135 > UBA1135 > CAZZHK01 > CAZZHK01. Next base: position 41,961 of record CAZZHK010000014.1, read on the forward strand.
TGTGCCCACGCCGATGCCGAACTGCGTTCCGCCAGTCTCATTCTCGAACCACAGCGCCTTCCAGACGTCGTGCCACAGCACGAACAGGAATGCGAGGGCCAGATACATGAAGAACCGATGCAGGTTCTGGATCAGCAGCAGCTTCGTCTCGCCCTTGTAGGCGTGGCTGCCCGATTCGCCCACGGCGCAGGCCGCCGGATGCTGGACGAAGGACCGATAGTAGGCCTTGCGGTAGTAGTAGCAGGTGAAGCGGAAACCGCCCGGTGCCCAGAGGATCAGCAGCGCCGGAGAGAATGGCAGCCACCAAGGCCAGGCCGAAGGCACTTCGCCGAGCCACGCATGCCCGGTCTCGACGCCGGCCGCGTGAAACAGCTCGGGCGAGTAGAACGGCGACAGGTAGGGACCGAACGAGTAGTGGGTCCCCTGGAAAGCCGCCCAGGTCGAATAGACCACGAACGCCGACAACGCCACGACCGTGAACAAGGGCTGGATCCACCAGCGGTCGCGTCGCTGGGTGGCGGCGAATCCCTGGGTGTGCGCTGCGCTGGCCGTCGTCATGGGGGAGTGAGTTTCGCGGACCGCCCGCATCGGATCCACTCTGCAGAGTCTGGATTCACCCTGCATCCCCTGTCAAGAATCAGCCCATGCAGCTCCACGCGGACTCCACACTCGTCCTGGCCTGCCGTCACGCCAGGGTGGCGGACGAGTGGGACGGGAAGATCTACGGGGACTTGGAAGTCCCCCTGTCGCCCGACGGCCTCGCGGCATCCCGCGACCTGCCGGCAAGGCTGCCCCCCGGCCTGTCCCTGGACGCCGTTATCTCGAGCCCGCTGGCCAGGGCCCGGGCGGGAGCCGATGCGGTGGGGGAGGCCACAGGGCTGAGCGTCATACCCGAGCCCGACGTGCGGGAGGTCCACCGCGCCTCCTGGCGCGGCCTGGGCTGGGACGAAGTCGGCCGCCAGGAACGCGACGCCTACCTGGCTGCGCCCGGCTCCTTCCGGGGACACGGCGGCGAGACCATGGAGGAGCTGCGCGCCCGGGCGACCGCCGCCGTCCGCAGACACGCCGCCTCCCAAGCGGGCGGCACCATCCTGGTCGTCGCGCACCGCTGGGCGTGCAGTTCCCTGGCTCTCGAGGCCCTGGGCGCCTCCACTGACCGGATCCTCAACCTGACCCTGGATCCCCTGGGCCTCTCCGCATTCCTTGTGGACCCCCAGGGAGGCTTCACAATGCTCTGCTGGAACCATCCCGGCCGATTGCCGCGCTTGGAGCCGTCAGCACTTACCTGACATAATCCCCGTTATGGGACGCCACAGCTGAGATGAGGAGGGGCCCCCTACGCACCAATCGACCCCTCTATCCGGGCACTTCGCAGTTCACGACGTCCGCCGCGCCCAGCCCGGCCCTGCGCGCTACGCCCACACCAAACCGCAGCACCTCCATCTGTCCCGGGGCATGGGCGTCCGAGCTGATGGTGACGCGGCAGCCCGCCGCGACGGCCGCCTCGGCGTCCTCGGCGGACAGATCCAGCCGCGACGGCTGCGCGTTGATCTCCAGTGCCACTCCGTGTTCGGCGCATGCAGCAAAGACCTTGTCGCGGTCGAAATCCGACGCCTTTCGCCGGCACAGGATCCTCCCCGTAGGGTGGCCGACCACGTCGATCCTGCCGCTGGACACCGCACGCACGAGCCTCTTCGTCATCTCGCCGCTCTTCTGCCGCAACGCCGCGTGCACCGATCCCACCCGCCAATCCAAGGTGCCCAGAAGGTCGTCGGGCAGGTCCAGGGCGCCATCCGCCAGAATGTCGACCTCCACTCCCGCCAGCACCCGGAAGCCGTCGGGGGCCTTCGCGCCACGGATCCGGTCACGGTGGGCCGCCGCCCGGTCCGCATCCATGCCGTTGGCCACCGTGGTCGACACCGAGTGATCGGTGACCGCCAGCCCTGACAAGCCTCGACGGACCGCCTCCGCAACCATGTCCTCCACCGTTGAGGTGCCGTCCGTCTCCTGCGTGTGGCAGTGCAGGTCCACCACCAAGTCAGCCAGCTCCACCAGATGGCCGTGGTCCTCCCCTAGCACGTCGCTTTTGTGTCGCCTTTCCGGCGGCACGTAGGGCACTCCGGCCGCGGCGAACAGCGCCGACTCGTCCTCCGCCTTCCCGCCCCACGCCTTCCCGCAGCGTTCAGCCAGATCCCGAACAAACTCCTCAGGTCCTGTCGCTTCCAGCAGCGCCCTCCCGAAGGACTTTTCGGCCACCAGAACCACCTCCATCGGCAGCCCGGAGCCCAGGTCCTTCGTCCATCGACCTTCGGACCCCGGCGCCCAGCCTTCCGACTCCAGACGCCCCCCATCCGCGCCTCGGTCCCTGCTGCGCGCCACCACCGCCGCGTCCCTGACGGTGTCCTCGAATCGGCGTGCACCACCGGCAAGCACCAGCCCTTCTTCGCGGCCCAGGACCGCGGCCGTCTCGCGCCACGCAGCCCAGGCCTCCGTCAGGAGCCAACGCCCGTCGAACTCCCTCAGGTCCCCGATGCCGCACAGGATCTTCGCGGCCGATCGCTCCCCGAATCCCTTCATTTCCGCCACTCTCCCGGTGCGGCACGCGGCTTCCAGGTCGTGGAGCGTCTCCACGCCGAGTCCTTGCCACATGCGCCGCGCACTCTTGGGGCCCACCCCTTCGACCCGCAGCACATCCATGAGGCCCGCGGGCACCTCAAGCAGGGCCTCCGCCGCGGTCCGCGACGCCCCCGTCTCGATGATCTCTGCCACTTCGCCCGCGATGCCCTTGCCCACGCCGTCCAGGTCCGTGAGCGTGCCGGCGGCGGAGCGCTCCTCCAGGACCCCCTCCTTGGCCAACGGACGAAGCGCGCGCGCTCCGCGCCGGAAGGCGTTCACCCGGAACGGATTGGCCCCGGCAATTTCCAGCAGGTCCGCGGCCTGGTGAAGGGCGGCCAGGATGTCGGTCATCGGTTCGCCTCCAGGGCCACCAGGCACGGCTGGATGAAGTGCCACTGCTTCTTCGACTTGACCCAGTCTCTCAATTCATCCCGAACGGGTTCCCAGCCCTTGCGGGCAGCCTCGAGGTAGCCGCGGCCCGGCAGCATGCCGTCCGCCAGGACCAGCGCCGGCGGGATCCAGCAGTTGGTGCCGCGCAGCGACGGTTCACGGAGCACCACGCCCGAGCCGTCAGTCGCCACCGCCTTGTAGAAGCGACTGCTGTCCTCGTCCCAGCCAGGACCGGCAATGAAGTCTGCGAACAGTCCTGCCATGCGAGGGATGCGCTGGTCGGCAGGCAGCCATTCGGAGGCCTCGGCCAGCCCGTAGATGACGATGGCGTGCTGCCACGGCAGCGTGTAGCGGTGGTCGGGAATCTGGCGTGCGTTGCCCTTGTTGTCGTTCAGCCAGCCCTTGCCGTGGCTCTTCTCGAGGCCGTCCATGTGCTTGATCAGGAGTCCCATCGCACGCACATACCCGGCCCCGTCCCCGAGCGAGGCGCAATGGGCGAGAGTCCTGAGCGCCCAGCCGCTGCCGCGGACGCTGCCGGGCGCCCGGTCGTCCTTCGCGAAATGCCAGGTCAGGAGCGACTCCCCCACCGCCTGGATTTCGCGCTCCATCCAGCGCGATCCTGTGACGGCGTAAAGGGCCCACAACCGGTCCACGGTCAGGTGCTCGATGTCGTAGCCCGTCCAGCCGTTCCATTCCGCCAGCCATCCCTCAGGCTCGGGACCACGCAGCACGCGCAGGGCAGGATCAAGACGGTTGCGGCCCAGCTTGTCGTGCGAGCCGTGATGAGGCAGGCCCTCGGCCAGGAAGGCCCGGGGAACCGCATCCGCATCAAGCTCCCTCATGAGGGGCCGGAGCGCGTGCTGGTAGGTGGTCGGCAGTGCGACCGAGAGGAACGCCGGGTCGCGGGTCTGGGCCCACCGGAGCATGGCCTCGTCGAACAGGCCGTTCCGCGGGGAGCCTGTCGTGTGGGTGTTTTTCACTTCGCCCCAGGCCGCATTCCAGCCGGGCTTCCAGGTCTGCCTCAGCCGCTTGATCACCTGGGAATTTCCGCGTTCCGCGCCGGCCGGCGCCTGGGCATAGGACCCGAACGCGCCGGTGTCGCGCATCTCGCCCGTCGGAACCAGGGTCACCGGGTTCTCGAGCAGCCGCCGGTCGGTGTCCGTCGGAGGCCGCCGGCCCGCCCACAGCCTCCATGTCTTGGTCTGGCCGTCCCCCAGCAGGCTGGACGCTCCTTCCGGCAGCAGAACGACCCGGTCCCCGCCATCCTTCTCCACACGCAGACCGTTGTCCCCACGCCAGGCCACGGTCCCATGCCAACCACGTGGGAGCTGCAGGTGCGCACCACGCACCAGAATCCTTCCCGGAGGATCATGGATGGGATCGTTGCGGAGCGTCACCTCCCCCACCCAGACCTCCTCCGCCATGCGCCGCCAGAACACGTCCCACGACAGCAGCGTGGACCCTGGATCCAGAGAGTGCTCCAGCACTCCGACGGCCTTCCAGGTCGACAGCGGTCCCGGCACGGCCGTTCCGGCCGCGCCCTCCATCCGCTCGTCGTCCGCCGCGATCACGCGCATGTGCAGCGCCGGAGGGCGGCCCTGGTCCAGAAACAGGGCGGGGCCCTCCTCCTCGAGCACCCTGACCGCCAACCCGCCTCTCATGCGTACCTCTGCCTCCATCGCCCTCAAGCGCAGGAACAGCCACCGCACGGATCCGTCGGGCCAGAGGATTGACGGCTCTGCCCGGCAGGCCGTTCCGGCCAGCACAATTCCGACGTCCTGGCCCGGATCCAGGACGCCCCTCGCAATCGGCACCCCGCCCTCCGCCACCCATCCCCGGGGCACCCCCGCAGGCATGGTCACCCGGCCCACCACCTGGACCAGGGAGAACGCGGCCACTGCCACGAAAGGACTCATGAACCCCATTCTGGGTCGTGCGCTCCCGTCCGACTAGCATCCAGACCATGTGGGAATCCGTCTTGAGTGCGCTCACCGAAATCGGGGGATGGGACCTGCTGGGAATCTTCCTGTGCGCCTTCTTCGCGATCCTCGGGCTCATTCGTGGATTCGTTTGGCAGGCGGGCCGCCTGGTGGCCCTTTGGTGCGCGATCCTTGCGGCCCAGGTCCTGGCACCCCTTGGCGCCGTGTCCCTCCAGGCGGTCCTTTCCGGCGTCCCCGATCAAGTCGCAGACGGCAGCGCCTATGTCGTCGTGTTCTGCGGCGTCCTGTTCGCCGTGTCCCTGGCAACCCGGCTGGCGCGCAAACTGGTCCGATCCTCCCCCCTGTCGATGGCCGACCGGGTCCTGGGCCTGGCCCTGGGACTGCTCACGGGATTCTGCATCCACGCCGTGGTGATCCTGGTCATGACCGCCTTTTTCAGCGAAACACTCGGCGCGGGACTCGCTCGGTCCCATACCGTCGCCTGGACAAGGGCCGCCACCGAGGCGATCGCGCCGATGGCGACCCAGACCCTGCGCGAGCACCTCGGCACTGTGCTCGACGCCCTGCCCCACGGCCGCTAGCCGCCCAGGCGGGCCAGCAGTTCGCGCCAGCGCACGTTCCCCGGGTCCAGGCTCACCGCCATGCGGGCCTCCTGGCGCGCCCGCTCCTGGTCGCTGCCCTCCAGCCCCATCGCCAGGGCCGCCCGGTAGGCCGGCTCGGTGCCGTCCCAGGCGACTTCGCGCTCCATGAAAGCGACGCAGTCCGTGCGCCGCCCCTGCAGCACAAGGGCTCTCGCCAGGGCCAGGACCGCCTCGGGATCATGGGCTTGGCGCTCCAGGACAGCGCGGGCCGCCGCCTCGGCACCGGGCCCGTCTGCCAGCGACAGATGCGCCCTGAGCAGCAGCCGCTGCGCGAGACCGTCGCCGGCCGCCGCAGGGCCGGCCAATTCGTCGACTGCGTCGCCGTAGGTGGCCTGCATCGTCGGCGTCCGCGGATCGATCGGAGGACAAGACACACGGGGGACATAGCGCTCCGGATCGAAGCGCGGACTGTGGTCCTTGTTGTGGCAGCGGACGCAGTCCATTCCCACGGAGGGTCCGACAATCGTTCCCGGATCCAGGTGCGCGGCAGCGGAGGCGATATGGGTGGATCCCGGGCCGTGGCACACCTCGCAGGAGACGTTTCGGTAGCGGCCCGGTTCGGCGGGCATCGCGAACCCACCTGGCTGCCGCCATCCGGTGACGTGGCAGCGGAAGCAGTCCACGTCCATTTCCTGACGGGTCGCCTCCAGCGTCGCATAGGCCCTGGCGTGGCTGGTCTGTTGCCAGAACGCCGCCTGCTCCACATGGCAAGCCTCGCACGATCCGGGTCCACGAAAGGCCGGCGCACCCTCCATTTCCAGAACCGTCCGATGTTCCGGATCCGACGGCATGGACCGCCACAAGGCCGCGACCTGGTCCCGGTATCGGTCGACGATTCCGGCTGCAGTCGCGCTCTCCGGCACCCAGGGGTGCATCGAGGGCACACTCACCGCAAAGCGGCCGCCGGTGCCGTCCTCAAGCCCGGTCAGGCGTTCTTGGGCCAATGCCAGCGCGTTGCGCCGGTGGGCCAGAGTCGTCCGGCTGTCTTCCGCCCCGTCCCCCTCGTAACCGGCCTCATAGGCGGCCAGGGTGACATTCAGGTCGCCGACCCTGTCACGGACCTGAGCGATCTCGGAATCGTCGCCCCATGACGCCGGCACCTGACCTCCATCCAGGAACACGTCAATGCGAAGGACCCGCGTCCCCTTCAGTGCACCTGTGGCAACCAGGGTGCCCCCGACACGGCGCACCGGCGCCGCCGGTTCGCCGTGCGGCGGGGCGATCACGAGGTCGATGCCCTCAACTTCAGCAAGCAGCTTGTCGACCTGACCCGACGTCATATGGGCCAGCAGCACCACCATGTCCGCCCCATCCGCCCGCAGGGCCGCCGCTTCGCGACGGGCCGCCTCGGCAGCCGGCTTGACCACCAGACCCCACTCGTCGAACAGGAGTTTGGCGGAGAACACCGTGGACTTGACCTGCTCGGGCCGGTCGAAGCGGATCCCTGTCACGGACGTAACGCCGATCTTCAGCCCGGCCGCCTGGAGCATCACACGTCGCCCGCCGGGCGCCGAGGCGCCTGATCCGGGAGCGGCCGCCACATTGGCCGACAGCACCGGGAAGGACCGGTTCGCTGCCCATCGCAGCAGCAAGTCCACGCCCAGCGCCAGGTCGGACTCGCCCAGTGCCATGGCCCGGCAGCCGGCCGCATCCAGGAAGGCCCCCAGCGCTTCGGCGCGCACCGGCCACTGGATGCGCTCCACCTCGCCGTGGTGGCGGTGCTCGCTGAGCAGGTCCCCCGCATCCAACACCAGGACCGGCTGGCCCTCGGCGCGGATCGCCTCCACCGAACCCAGCTGCCTCTTGATGCCGCCGAACTGACCCGTGACGCACCCGCACGGCTCGACGTTGCCGAGCAGCGAATTGGTGGCGACGATCGTCAGATCAGGCCGCGGCACCTCCTGGGCGCAGGCGGATGCCAGCAGCGCCACGCAAGCCAAGCGCTTCATCTAGGCCTGTGCGGCCTCCCGCAGCTGGTGCGTCAGCTCCATGCTGCAGAACTTGGGACCACACATGCTGCAGAAGTGGGCGGTGACGGCCCCTTCCGCCGGCAGGGTCTCGTCGTGATAGGCGCGCGCCGTCGCGGGATCGAGCGACAGGTTGAACTGATCCTCCCACCGGAAGTCAAAGCGTGCACTGGACAGCGCATCGTCGCGCTCCTGGGCCCCGGGCAGGCCCTTCGCCACATCCGCCGCATGGGCGGCAATCCGGTAGGCAATCAGACCCTGCTTCACGTCCTCGGCGTTCGGCAGGCCCAGGTGCTCCTTGGGAGTGACGTAGCACAGCATCGCCGTGCCCCACCACCCGATCATGGCAGCCCCAATCATCGAGGTCAGGTGGTCGTAGCCCGGCGCGATGTCCGTCACGAGCGGGCCCAGCGTGTAGAAGGGAGCGCCCCTGCAGACCTCCTGCTGGCGGTCGACATTCTCCTTGATCTTGTTCATCGGTACGTGGCCCGGCCCCTCGACCATGACCTGGATGTCGTGGCCCCAGGCCACAGCCGTCAGTTCACCAAGCGTTTCGAGCTCGGAGAACTGGGCATCGTCGTTGGCGTCGGCGATGCATCCGGGCCGCAGCCCGTCCCCCAGCGAAAATGACACGTCGTAGCGCCGCATGACCTCGCAGATCTCCTCGAACCCCGTGTAGAGGAAGTTCTCCCGGCCGTGCGCCAGGCACCACTTCGCCAGGATGGCGCCGCCCCGGCTGACGATCCCTGTCGTGCGGTGGGCGGTCAGGGGGATGTAGGCACGCCGGACGCCGGCATGGACGGTGAAGTAGTCCACCCCCTGCCTCGCCTGGTCCTCGATCACCTCCAGGAACAGCCCCAGACTGAGGTCCTCGACGCTGCCTCCTGTCCGCTCCAGGCACTCGTAGATGGGGACGGTCCCGATGGGCACTGGTGAATTCCTGAGGATTCGCGCCCTGATCTCCTGGATGTGATCGCCCGTGGACAGGTCCATGACCGTGTCCGCTTCGTATTCCAGACACATCCGCAGCTTTTCCAGTTCCCCGGCCTCGTCGCTGGTCACAGCCGAATTGCCGATGTTGGCGTTCACCTTCACCCGGAAGGCGCGGCCGATCAGCATCGGCTCCAGCTCCGGATGGCGGATGTTCGCGGGCAGGATCGCGCGGCCCGCCGCAATCTCGTCCCGCACGAATTCAGGCTCCATGCCCTCGCGCGCGGCCGCATAGCGCATTTCCTCGGTCACCAGCCCGCGACGGGCCCAGTGGATCTGGGTGACGTTCCCATCGCCCTCCCCCACCCGCGCCGCGGTCCACTCCGACCGCAGTTCCGGCAGCCTTCCGTCCACAGGCTCCGGCCCCCGGGTGTCATCCACGCGGATGGAGGTACGGCCCTCCTCGATAGGGATCTCACGGACCGGCGGGACGGGGCGTTGGCTCATCGGATTCCTCTGCTGTGAAAAAGGGGGACGTGCCCATTGGACACGTCCCCCTCCTTGTTGTGCAACGGGTCCGTTGCTACTGGATGACGACCGCCATCTGATTGGTCACCTCCAGCCCTGCCGTGCCCAGGCGCACGCCCTGCAGGAAAAGTTGGAAACCGGCCAGTGCGGCATCGTTCGGCACCGCAAAATCGGCACTCAACGGGCCCGAGCCCACCATGGCGATCCCGATCGCGGATCCGCCCAGCGAGAATGCGCCTGTCGGGCCGTCGTCCCAGGCATACAGGACACCGGCCAGGGCCCCCGCGTCCAGGCTGGCCAGGGCCACGGTCACGCTCCCGCCCAGGTCCGGTGTCGTGTCAGACGCCGTCAGGTCCAGGGCCGGAGCCCCGGCAGAACCTGCGGGCACGTCGAAAACACCCACGCCGTTCGCATAGTGGAACGCCACGAACCCCTGACCGCCGGCAAAGACGGCCTCGTTGGCGCCGTCGAGAAGCAGCGAGGAGGCATCGGTTACGGCTAGGACCTGCTCGGTTCCCCGGTCGATCCAGATGAGTTCGCTGGTCCACTGGTCCATGACCACCAGGGTGTTGCTCGTCTCGTCGAGCGCGATGCCCTGGTAATAGCCCAGGCCGGCCCCTGTCGGAATCGTCCGAAGCAGGTCGCCCGTGGACGCGTCGAACACGTAGATCCGATGGCCCACCTCGTAGCCGGCCACATAGGCCAGCCCGTCCGGTGACACTACTGCGTCCTGCAGGCCGGGGAAGGAGAAGGACCCGGCGGCGGCGCTCTTGAGTGTGTGCACCACCTGGGTGCCGGACAGGAGGTCGATGAAGGCCATGCGGCTCACGCCTCCGCTCCAGTCAGGCAGGTAGGCCGACAGTCCCGCGATCAGCGTGGCCCCGTGGACTGCCAGACGGCCGGCGCCGCCAGGGACGTAGATCGTCTCGGCGTTCAGCCAAACCAGGGTGGTGGTGTCCAGGACGTAGATCGCGTCCTGGCCGTCCAGGGTGCTCACGTAGAGCCTCGATCCGTCACCACTGAGCGCCAGCCCGAACGGGTACGCGCTGAAGCCCCAGTTAGGGATCGTCACGGTCGCGGTCAGTGCCCCGGTGGCCGCGTCGACCACCGCGATGGTCCCGTCGGTCGACACGGACACGTAGCCGGTGGTGTCGGAGACAACGACGTTGTTGGGGAACCAGCCGACGACCGTCGACCCCATGTACGCGTAGGTCGCAGTGTCGTATCGGGCCACCACGTTGTTGTTGGAGGTGGCCGGGTCGCCCCAGGTTGGAGCTCCCGACACGGGCACCCACAGGGTCGACCCGTCGGGACTCAGCCCAAGGCCGAACGGGTTGTCGTTGGTGTCTGCCCCGACACCCTCGAGGTTGATGAAGTGGTTCAGGTCCTGGGCCGGCGCAGAGGCAGCGGCGACGGTCAGGACGACAACAGCGGGCAGGAATCTCAGAATGTAATGCACTCCCAGGGATCTCTTGCTCGGAGATTTGGGGCCCGTTCGGATCGGTCTTCTGGCTCGCGGGTCATTCTCGGGCCGCGCCTTCCCGGAGCGCATTGCTCCAGTGGCTGTGCATGACTGCACCTTGCGGCCGTCGTCCCCGCATACAGCGGCGGCTCCGCGACGGACTCTCACCGTCTTCCCGGATGCCGGACGAGGTCCCGGATTGTGAATCGCCCGGAGACAGCCCCCGGACGGACCTCCATGCTAGCCTCGGACAAAGAGTGGTACCAGGGGAGGGACTCGAACCCTCACGCCCTTGCGGGCAACGGATTTTGAATCCGTCGCGTCTGCCGATTCCGCCACCCTGGTGCGGGGCCGCCAGTCTAGCCCCCCGCCGCCTCCAGAATCGAAAGGAGCAGGCGTTCGAATGGAATCCCGACGCCCGCCGCCGACTGAGGCAGCAGGGACCGGTCGGTCAGACCGGGAATCGTGTTGACCTCCAGGAACACGGGCCCCTCCGGACCGACAATGAAATCGGCACGCGACATGCCGCGGAGTTCCATGCCCGCGTGGACGGCAAGGGCCAGACGGCGAACCTCTTCGACAACCCGGGGAGCCAGTGACTCCGGAGGACAGAGCTCAACCGCACCGTCCGTTCGGTATTTCTCTTCGGTGGTGAAGAACCCGCCCCGCCGGGGACGGATCTCCACCGGCATCAGGGCCCGTGGCTGGCCTGGTTCACCCTCCAGGACCCCGCAGGACACCTCCACACCCTCCACAGCCGCCTCCACAAGCACTCGGTCTCCTTCCGCGAGTGCGGTGTCGATCGCCGCGGAGATCGCCTTTTCATTGGTGGCCAGAGTGACGCCCACGGAGGACCCGGAGCAGACCGGCTTGACGAACACGGCGCCCAGGCACTCCTTCCGGACATGCGCGACCACCTCGTCGCGTGAGACAGTCCAGGCAGCGCGGTCCACCACGAGGCCCTCAGCAACCCGGAGGCCTAGCCCCGTGGCCGCCTTGCGGGCAGACTCCTTGTCGAACGCCCGCCTCGAGGCGGACGGACCGGAACCCGTGTAGTCAATGCCAGCATCCTCGAGTCTGGCCTGGAGGTCGCCGTTCTCGCCCTCGCCCCCATGCAGGGCGAGAAAGCCGACTGCGCGGTCCGGCCACGCGTCCATCCCCTGGGACTCGGTCATGGGACCCGATCCGCTGTCCCAGCAGCCGTCCCGGTCGATCACCACCGATGCCGTCTGCAGGCCGGCCGACTCGAGGGCTCGCATGACCGCCGCGCCCGACAGCAAGGAGACCTGATGCTCGGGCGAGACCCCGCCCATGATCACGACCACGGGCCGGTTTCCGGCCATCAGGTCGCCTCGATCAGGACGCTCCCGGCGCCAATTTCGGGTGCCCGGCCCACTCCGACGTCCCGCTCCCAGGCCTCCTTGAAGTCCTCCGCGCTGGTTGCATAGAGCGGGCTCACCTCGACAGGCGGGAACCCGGCCGATCCGTCAGGGGGCACAGGCAGGCCCGCCTTCTCGAGCCAGCGGACATGGCGCGCCGCCAGTGCCGCCCGCACCACGTCCGGGGAATTCGGACCCTCCGCGTCCTTCAGCGGGCAGAACTCGCGCGACCGATCAATTTCCAGGGTCACTGACCGCTCCGCCCATTGCAGGGCGTCGAACACGAAGGTCTCGAACTTGACCGCGTCCAGGGCCACGGAGGAGCCCTCTTCATCGAGGCCGTCAACCTGCTTGCGAGCCAGGTGGAGCGGCAGGACCCATGCCTCGTTCTCAACGACGCGGCGGACAAAGTCGGTCCGGTAGAGATGCATGGCGACATTGCCGGCACGGAAGCGCAGACGGCCCTCCTCGTCGCGGGCTTCTGCCTGCTCCGAAGGCAGGTCGGAGTACTCGAGGCAGCCGACCTTCCCGTCGATCAGCGCGATCAGCCCGACCTTCTCGTCCGGCTGCTCCTTGGCCACCGCCTTGCTGGACATCTCCGCACCCTGGCTGTCGTGGAGGCCGAGGAACAACGGATCCAGGGGGTTCACCATTGGGTTGTCGACCTGGAAGTGGAACAGGTGGTCCACGCCCCTGGCGGACGCGTCGTCCAGGCAGCCTGCGTCGGACAGGGCCTGGAATACGCCCCCATGCCCATTGGCCGCCAGCAGCAGCCGGGACTTAGATTCCATGACCAGGCGGCCCTGGGCATCGAGGACCGGCAAGTGGCCCTGGCGAAACAAGGTCACGCCGTCCTGAGACAGACCGAACCAGTCGTTCTCTTCGAAGAACTGCTGGGTGGCTTCGTGCGTGTCGGCGCTGGTCATGACATACAACGGCAGCTGCCGCCCCACCCTCCTGGACAGGGCACGAATCCTCAGGCAGTGCCACTCGAACAGCGAGCGCTGGGACACCGGTCCGATCGGGAACAGTCCCTTGGGCGCGTGATAGCCAAGCCGCGTGCCCGCACCGCCCGCCACCAGGACGAATCCAAGGCGCCCTTCCTGCTGCAGCCGGCGCCCATGCTCCTCCGCTGCGGCCGCCTCCTTCCTCTGCTCCGTCGACCTCTGCAGCGGAAAGAGCAGGGGCGGCTCCAGGGCGCCCACCGCCGCCGCACTCGACTCCAATGCGGCGACCAGCGGTGTCAGAAGCGCAGGGGTGACTCCTTCGAGCTGCCGGCCCAGCACCTCGCGCTCCTCCACCTCGAGCTGATCGACCCACGCCAGAACATGGGCCTGCCCCATCTCCTCGAACCGAAACTCAAGCGGCCGGTCCATGCCTTCTCCCTCCCCCTACTTCCCGAACACGAGGCAGACGTTGTGCCCGCCAAAGCCGAGACTGTTGGAGATCGCGTTGCGGACGGTCAGTTCCCTGGGATCGCCGGCGATCACATCCACCGGGCATTCCGGGTCGGGCGTCTCGTAGTTCCTGGAGGCGTGACAGACATCCTGGGAAACGGACAGGGCCACGGCAAACGCCTCGATGGCAGCCGACGCACCCAGCAGGTGCCCCACCAGCGACTTGGTGGAGGAAACGCCAAGGGCGTCGCACCGGTCCCCAAACACGCGGCGCAGAGCGCGGGATTCGGTCCTGTCGTTGTAGAGCGTGGAAGTGCCGTGCGCGTTCACGTAGTCAACATCGTCCGTGGCCACCCCGGCATCCGACAATGCCTGTTCGATGGCCCGCGTCGGGCCGTCGCCGGTCTCCTCGGGGGCGGTGATGTGGAACGCGTCGTCAGTCGAACCGAAGCCCTTCACCTCGCAGTAGATCACCGCTCCCCGGGCCATCGCCCGCTCCCGCTCCTCGAAGACCAGCACCGCCGCACCTTCGCCCATGACGAATCCGTCACGGTCGGCGTCGAAAGGCCGGCATGCGCGCTCCGGCTCCTCGTTCCGCGTCGACAGGGCCTTCGCCGCGCAGAACCCGGCCAGTCCCAGCGGAGTAGTCGTGGACTCGGCCCCACCGGTCAGGCAAACCTCGACCTCGCCCCGACGCACCGCCTGGAGCGCCATTCCCATCGCATGGCCGGACGCGGCGCACGCGGAACAGGTCACGAAGTTGGTGCCGCGAAGACCGTGGCGAATGGCCACCTGGCCGGACACTGCGTTGCTCATGATCCGCGGGATGAAATGGGGACTCACCCTCCGAGGGCCACGCTCCAGCAGCACCGTGTGCTGGTCCTCCAGCCCCACCATCCCGCCGATGCCGCTGCCCATGATGCAGCCGAATCGGTCCCGGTCCTCCGCCTCCAGGTCCAGGCCGCTGTCCTCCATCGCGCCGTCCGACGCGATCAGCCCGTACATGGTGAAGGGGTCCAGCTTGCGCTGCAGATTCCCGGGAAAATGCTCGTCCTTGTCCAGGCACGTGACCTCGCCTGCGATGCGTGTCGAGTGGCCCGACGCGTCGAACCGCTCGATGGGCACAATCCCGTTCCGGCCATCCAGCATTCCCTGCCAGATGGCATCTTTCTCCATGCCGAGGGCGCACACCGCCCCCAGCCCCGTCACGACGACGCGTCGATCGGTCACGGGACCTGGGGGCCTAGGAAACGTGCTCGGTGATGTAGGAGCAGGCTGCACCCACGGTCTGGATGGTCTCGGCGTCCTCGTCCGGGATCGTGATCTCGAACGCGTCTTCCAGTTCCATCACCAACTCGACGGTGTCCAGGGAGTCGGCTCCCAGGTCGTTCACGAAGGACGTTTCCTGCGTGATCTTGTCCATCGTCGTACCCATCTGGGTGCAGATGATTTCCATCACCCGCTCGTCCAGCGTCTTCTCAGGGACCTCGCTCACTTCTCAGATGCCTCCCGGGCTCACAGGGACAATCCGCCGTCTACGCACAGGCACGCGCCCGTCACATACTCGGCGGCATCAGAAGCCAGGAAGGACACCACGTGGGCGACCTCCTCCGGCGTACCTGCGCGCCCCAACGGGACGCGCGACAACATCGTCTCTTGCACGGCCTCGGAAAGCGAGTCCGTCATATCGGTGCCTATGTAACCCGGTGCGACCACGTTCGCGGTCACATTCCTTGCCGCCAATTCCTGGGCCAGCGACTTGGCCAGACCAAGGAGGCCCGCCTTGCTCGCTGCGTAATTGGCCTGCCCGGCGTTGCCGGTCAGTCCCACCACCGAGCTCACATAGATCAATCGGCCCCATCGCGCCTTCATCATCGGGCGCACGCAGGCCTTGGAAAAATTGAACGCCCCCTTGAGGTTGACGTCGATCACCTGGTCCCAGTCCTCCTCGTCGAGACGCGGAAGGATGTTGTCACGGGTCACTCCGGCGTTGTTCACCAGCACCACAGGCGGCCCCATTTCGGAGGTGATCGTCTCGACCACCGCACCCACGCCGTCGTGATCGGCCACATCCACGCCGTAGGCGGATGCGGTGCCCCCTGCCTCCCGGATCGCCTCCACGGCGGGGCCAGCCGACTCGACGCAGGTGGCCACAACTGCCACCGCGAGACCGTCTGCAGCCAGACGCTCGCCGATGGAGCGCCCGATGCCCCGGGAACCGCCTGTGACGAGGGCGACGCGCTGTTCGCTGGAATCGGCCATGGGCTCAGGATCTCACTGATCGCCGCCCGCCGGGTCAAGCGAAGCGGTGGAACAAGCCGCCGATACTTCCGTCTCCCTGTCGATCTTCCGCATGAGTCCGCCCAGCACCTGGCCCGGCGGGAACTCGGTGAAGGACGTGACGCCCGACGCAATCGCCGCGCGCATCGAGTCCTCCCAGAGGACAGGCGAGCACACCTGCTCGCTGAGGTTGGAGCGAATCTCGTCCGGACCCGAAACCGGCCGCCCAGTCACGTTCGAGATGACAGAGAACGCCGGCTCCCGGATGTCCACGTCGACCAGGACCTCCGCCAGGCCGCGGGCGGCCTCGCGCATGACCTCGGAATGAAAGGCGCCTGCGACGCTCAGGGGGATCACCCGCCTGGCTCCGGCAGCAGCGCAGGCATCCGCAGCCCGGTCCAGCGCCTCCCGTTCCCCGGATATCACGACCTGGCCCGGCGCGTTCAGGTTGGCCACCGACACCAGGCCCCCGGCCTGTTCGCAGGCCGCTTCGCACGCCTCACGGTCGAGCCCCATGACGCTCGTCATCGAGGAGTCGCACGCCCGTGACGCTTCCTGCATCAGCTCGCCGCGACAGCGCACCAACCGAAGGGCGTCATCAAAGGACAGCGATCCAGCGGCATGCAGCGCCGTGTACTCACCCAGTGACAGTCCCGCCGCCATCACTGGCTCCTCGAGGCGGTCCTCTTCCCGCAGCACCGCCAAGGCGGCCGCCGACACCAGGAAGATGCCCGGCTGCGCAATGTCCGTCGCGGTGACATCCTCCTCGCTGCCGTGCAGCAGCGTCGACGCAAGCGGCAGGCCAAGCAGCTCGTCGGCTCGGTCGAAGAGACCGGCCGCGGCAGCGCTGGCATTCACCCAGTCCAGGCCCATGCCGGCGAACTGGGCTCCCTGGCCCGGAAACAGAAGACCGTGCGACATGCCTACCAGCGCAGCAGCGCCCCGCCCCAGTTCAGGCCGGCGCCGAACGCGCACATTGCGACAAGTTCGCCGGATACGAGCCGGTCATCGCGTCGTGCCTCGTCGAACGCCATCGGCACCGAGCCGGCGGAGGTGTTCCCGAAGCGGTCGATGTTCACAACGATCCGGTCGTCGGGCAGACCCAGACGCTCCTGGGCAGCACGGATGATCCTCAGATTGACCTGGTGAGGGATCACCAGGCCGAGCGGCTCGTCCTCGCCCTCCATCAGTTCCTCGATCACGCCGCACATGCGTGAAACCGCAAACTTGAAGACCTCGCGGCCCTTCAAGTGAATCATGTGCTCCTTGGCTGCCAGGCGCTCCTCATTCATGGGAGCCAGCGATCCGCCCGCAGGCGCCCAGATCAGATCCCAACCCGAACCGTCCGAACCCAGCGTGGTCTTCAGCACCTCGCCCTGGCGGCACGTCTCCCAAGGCTGCAGAACCACCGCCCCCGCGCCGTCCCCGAAGATGATGCAGGAATTCCGGTCCTCGTAGTTCACGAAGCGCGACAGCGCCTCGGCCCCGATCACCAGAACGTTGTCATAGGTTCCGCAGGCGATGAACTGCGTCCCGGTGACCAGGCCCTGGACGAAACCGGTGCAGGCGCCGGCCAGGTCGAAAGCGGCAGCGTCCGTCATTCCGAGCCGGTCCTGGATCAACGGCGCGTTGGCCGGCAGCAGGTAGTCCGCCGTGACCGTCCCCACCAGGACCAGGTCAATTTCTTCGGGCTCGACTCCCGCATCCTCCATGGCCTGCTCCGCCGCCTGCACGCACAGGTGGGAACACGCCTCGCCCTCGCCCACCAGACGCCGTTCCTTGATTCCCGTCCGGCTGGTGATCCACTCGTCAGTGGTGTCGATCATCTGCTCCAGATCGGCGTTCGTCAGCACGCCCTCCGGTGCATACGCGCCCGTTCCGGCGACTCCCACCCTGCGGACCTCGGCAGCCATCAGACCCCCTCGGCCGCCGCGGCCACTCCCTCGGTGATGGCATCCTGGACGCCGCCTTCCACGTATCGGCGCGCCTGGTCCAGCATCGAGCAGACGCCGCGTCCGTCCGTTGCCCCGTGACCGATGATGACCGCTCCGTTCACACCGAGCAGCAGCGCCCCACCGTAGGTCGCCACATCGCTCCAATCACGCAGAGCCCGCATCACGGCATCCGTGCTCTCAGGAGCATGTTCGGCCACCAGCCGGGCGAACGTGTCCACCAGGTGGCTGGACAGGCCTTCGGCCGTCTTCAGGAGCACGTTGCCCATGAAGCCCTCACACACCACCACGTCAGCGGCGCCCCGAAACAGGCCGGTTCCTTCGACGTTGCCGATGAACTGCACCGGCGCAGTAGCGAACAGATCGTGGGTCTCCTTCGCCAGGGCGTTGCCCTTGCCCGCCTCTTCGCCCACGTTCAGCAGGCCTACGCGGGGTTCCGCCACGTCCAGGAGGATGCGGGACACCTCGGCGCCCATGATCCCGTAGGCGAGCAGGTGCTCGGGCTTCGGATGGACGTTCGCGCCTACGTCCACCAGCACGAAATGGCCCTTGTCGCCTTCCGGCAGGCAGGCCAGCCCCGGGCGCCTCACCCCGTCCAGAGTCCGCAGGCCCACGGTCGCCGCCGCCACAGCAGCACCTGTATGGCCGACGCTGACCAGGATGTCCGCATGACCGTCACGGACGGCTCCGACCCCAGCGGCGACCGAGGAATCCGGCTTCGAGCGCAGTGCATCGACCGCGGAGTCCTGCATGTCCACCACCTGACTCGCGTGCAGGATCTCGAATTCGTCCCCGCCGCCGCCTACCCGACGCACCTCCTCACGAAGCGCAGATTCATCACCGACCAGCACGATCTCGGCTGCAGCCTCCGGTCTCCGGGCCGCATAGGCCCATGCGCCGTCCACCGTGGACGTCGGTGCGCCGTCGCCGCCCATCGCATCCAGGGCAATGCGCATGCGGTGTTCCCCCTAGATCTCTGCGGTGTCCCGGTCGATGACCTGGACATCGCGGTACCACCCGCAGTTCGGGCACACCCTGTGGGGGCGCACCGACGCGTCGCACTTTGAGCAACGGGCCAGCTGCGGTTCCTTCCATGCAAGGTGGCTGCGGTGCATGCCCTGCCTCGACCTGGATTTTCTTCGCTTCGGATGAGCCATGACTGTGGTGGGAGGGGTGCGTTCGTGCCAGGGAGACAGGCAGGGGGCCCTGCAGGGCGCGAACGAGCCCGGAAAACTAGTCCCGAGGACCACCCTGGTCAATAGAGGAAGCACCCTCCAGGGACCCCTTGAGAGCATTCCAGCCCTCTTCCACGCTCCCGCCGTCGGCCAGCTTGCCCTGCGCCATTCGCCCACGGCCTCCGCCACGGCCGCCCGTCTTGTCCAGCAGGACGCGCGTCAGGGTGCCCGCATCCAGACCTGCTTCGCGGGCCGATCCGCCCAGAGCCACCACGAACGGCACGTCCTCGTCCCCCTCGGACACCGCCAGGATCACGCAGGCCCCATCGCCGGTCCGGATCCCGTCCGCGATCTCCCTCAGTTCGTCGTGCCCGCACCCTTCGGGGGCGCGCGCAAGGAACACCTCCACGTCGCCGACGGTCTCACCGGTACTGTGCGCGGCCGCGGCCAGGGCGGCGGTATCGGCCATTGGCTGCGCAGCTTGCCCTGAGCGGGCGGCCTCCTTGAGCGCCGCCACCTTCTGCGGAACCTCCGCAGCAGGGACACCCAGCAGACGGGCCGTCTCCCCCAGCACACACCGATCGCTTGCCGCTGCGGCCGCCGCAACGGCGCCGCACACTGCCTCGATGCGTCGGATGCCTGCGCTGCTCGAGGACTCGCTCACGATCCTCAGCGGTCCGACCGCGCCAGCGCTTGCCACGTGGGTTCCGCCGCACACTTCGGTCGAGAAGTCCCCGACGGTGACGACACGCACCTGGCTGCCGTATTTTTCACCGAACAGGGCCTCCGCTCCACCCGCCCTGGCCTCGTCCAGGGTCTGGATGTCGGTGACCACCACGGGCGACGCCAGAACGGCGTCCAGGACCAGGCCCTCGACGCGTGCGATCTCGACGGGGGTCAGCGCACGCGGAAAGTTGAAGTCGAAGCGCAGCCGGGCAGGCCCGACATGGCTGCCGGCCTGGCGTACGTCGTCCCCCAGAACCATCTTCAGGGCCTGGTGCAGCAGGTGCGTGCCGGTGTGGTGCCGTGCCGTGGCGGCCCGCGCATCCGCGTCCACCGCCAGATCCACCTGTGTGGACTCCGCCAAGGTGCCATCGCGAACCACGCATGTGTGCAGGTGGTAGCCGCCCGCACTCCTGCACGACTCGACCTCCGCCGCGCCGCCCTCCCAGGTCACCAGACCGCAGTCGCCGATCTGGCCGCCCCCCTCCGCATAGAACGGCGTCGCATCGACGGCGAAGGACCCGGTGTCGTCCTGGCCCAGTGACTCGACGGCGGCCCCTTCCGCGTCGAACAGACCGACAACTGTTGCGCGGCCCTCCAGACCCTCGTAGCCCTCGAATTCCGTCGGGGCCACCTCCCTGTCCATCAGCAGTCCGGCGGGTCCCTCGGAGAACACCGCTCCTCCGTGGCTCGATCCCGCCCGGGCCCGGTCGCGCTGTTCGGCCATGGCCGCTGCAAATCCGTCCTCATCGACTTCGAACCCGCGTTCCCCGAGGATCAGCCTTGTCAGGTCCAGGGGGAACCCGTAGGTGTCGTGCAGCAGGAAGGCGGTGGCCCCGTCCAGCAGACCGCCCTCGTCGAGTCCGCCCACCGCATCCTCGAGGACTCCCATGCCCCGGTCATAGGTGCGCCGGAAGGCCTCCTCCTCCGCCTCCATCACGCTTTGCACCGCCGGCAGGGCATCGGCCACCTCCGGGTAAACGTCAGCCATGACTTCCGGCACGATGGCGGCCATCTCGAACAGGAACGGTTCGGCGATGCCGAGTTCGTAGCCGTCCCGGACGGCGCGGCGCAGGATCTTGCGCACCACGTAGCCGCGGCCTTCGTTGCCGGGCAGCGCACCATCCGTGATGCAGAACACGACCGCCCGCAGGTGGTCAGCGATGCGGCGCATCCGCACATCGCCGTCGGGCGTCGCCCCGTAGGCCACCCCGGAACGGGCGGCCACCCCCTGGATGTAGGGCTGGAAGAGATCGGTGTCGTAGTCGTTGTCCACCCCCTGCAGGACGGCGGTGATCCGCTCGAGCCCGCACCCCACATCGATGTTGCGCTGCGGGAGCGGCACCAGTTCGCCGCCGTCCCGCCGGTCGAATTGCGTGAACACGAAGTTGCCGAGTTCGGTGAACCGGTCCTCGGGCAGTTCCTCCAGACCCTCGTCGGCCGGCAGGGACTCGTCCGGACGGTGGTCGTAGTAGATCTCCGAGCATGGGCCGCATGGTCCGTTGGGCCCCTCCGACGGAGCGCTTGCTGGCCAGAAGTTCTCCCCCTCGCCGAAGTGGTAGATCCGCTCCCGGTCCAGCCCCACCACCCCCGTCCAGATGTCCTCCGAGTCCTGGTCCTCGCGGTAGACCGAGATGACCAGGTGCTCCTCCTTGATCCCCAGGACCTCGGTGAAGAACACCCACTCCCACGGAATCGTCTCCTCCTTGAAGTAGTCCCCGAAGGAGAAGTTGCCGAGCATCTCGAAGAACGTGTGGTGGCGCGGGGTCCGTCCCACATTCTCCAAGTCGGGTGCGCGCAGGCACTTCTGACATGTGGTGACGCGGCGGTTGGGGATTTCCCCCCGCCCCAGGAACCAGTCCTTGAACTGGTTCATCCCGGCCCCTGTGAACAAGAGCGTGTCGTCACCGGCAGGCACGAGCCCGTCCGATGTCATGCGCACGTGGCCGCGCTCCTCGAAGAAGGAGAGGAACGCTTCTCGGACCTCCGGACCGTTCATGATGGCCGCGGAGTCTACCGGGCGGTCAGCCGGTCGAGACCGGTTCGGCGGCCTCCTCGGTGACTGCCTCCTCGGTGACTGCCTCCTCGGCCACCTCCTCCGCCACTTCCTCCGTTGCCTCCGGCTCCTTGTCTTCCTCGCCGATGCCCAGGGACTTCCGGATCGCCGCTTCGACGGAGGCGGACAGGTCCGGATTGTCCTTCAGCATGGTGCGGGCGGCCTCGCGGCCCTGCCCCAGACGGATCGGATCGGCACCTTCCTTGTCGATGCATGAGAACCAGGCGCCGGACTTCATCACCACGCCGTGTTCGATGCCGAGGTCGATCAGGTCCCCCTCGGTCGAGATGCCCAGCCCGAACAGGATGTCGAATTCGACCCGCCGGAACGGCGGCGCCATCTTGTTCTTCACCACGGTTGCCTTGGTCCGGTTGCCAATATTGTTCTCCCCGTCCTTGATCTGGCCGATCCGGCGCACGTCGATCCGCACCGACGCGTAGAACTTCAGCGCCCGGCCGCCGGTCGTGGTCTCGGGACTGCCGAACATGACGCCGATCTTCTCCCGAATCTGGTTGATGAAGATGACCGTGGTCTTGGACTTGGCGATGCTGCCGGTCAGTTTGCGCAGGGCCTGGCTCATGAGCCTGGCATGGAGGCCCACGAAATGGTCGCCCATTTCGCCTTCCAGCTCGGCGCGCGGCACCAGGGCAGCCACCGAATCGATCACGATGACGTCCACGCCGCTCGACCGCACAAGGGTCTCGGCGATGTCCAGGGCCTGTTCGCCGCAGTCCGGCTGGCTGATCAGCAAATCGTCCGTGTTGACTCCCAGACGGCGTGCGTAGACCGGATCGATTGCATGTTCCGCATCGATGAAGGCGGCAATGCCGCCCTGCTTCTGCGCGTCGGCGACGATCTGCAGGCTCAGGGTCGTCTTCCCGGAGGCCTCGGGTCCGTAGATCTCGACCACACGCCCACGCGGGATGCCCGTGCCCCCCAGCGCGATGTCCAGCGACAGGCAACCGGTCGAGATGCCGTCCGGCACCGTGAACTGGTCCTCCCCGAGACGCATGATCGCGCCCTTGTCGTACTTCTGCTCGATCTCCTTGAGCGCGGCCGCAAGGGCCTTCTCGCCCGTCTTCTCTGCTTTCTTGCGTGTTGCCATGTGTTCACCCGTGATCGTAGCAATCGGTCCCATGCCATTACCACGAACGAGATCGCCGGAGTTGCGCTTTCAGTCGGCGAAAAACGGCGCACGTGCCACCACCGGATAACGGCCGCCCCCCGTGCTCTCGAACAGGCACAGTTCCCGCACCGTCCACGCCAGATCCACCACCGGCCAGGCCGCAGGCTGCACGGTCCTGCCGCGTCCGCAGCGCCCGGTCGTCACGTGGCCTCGGAACGCCCGCCTCGATCCCAGCGCCCGCGCCAGATCCGCCATCACGCCGTCCGGATCTGCCGCACCGGTCCAGAGGGCTCGCGCCCGCACCGGCCCCGGAAAGCATCCCGGCGCCCCCAGGCGGACGTCGAAGGGAACCGTGTCCCGCGCCGCCCGGCCCAGGCGCTGCGCCCAGCGCTCCACCTCCTCTTCGCGAATCCGGCCCACGAAATGGAGGGTCACATGGAAGGACTCCTCGCGCACCCACCGGACGCCCTCGTCCGCCGCGCGCGCGCCTGCCCAGGCGTCCCACAGATCGCCGCGAACGGAGTCCGGCAGGTCGAGGCCGCAGAACACGCGGCGCTCGCCGGTCCGCTGGCCCTGGGCGGTCAACCCAGGGAGGCGAAACGCCGAAAGGCGGCGCGCCGGCTCTCCAGGTCGGACTCGACCCGGCCCAGGCCCTCCGTCGAGAAGCCCTCGACCGTGAAGCTGGCCAGCAGCGTGCCGTCCACCACGCCGCGCCGCACGGCGTCGGCGCCCGCATTGCCGGCCTGCGCGAGCGCTCCCATGAGGCCGCCTGCGAACGAATCCCCGGCACCGGTCGGGTCAACCACCTCGCCTGTGGGGAACGCGGGCACCGCACCGAGCTCGCTGCCGACCGCGAACAGCGCTCCGTGCTCGCCGCGCTTCACTACGACTACCTCGGGACCCATGCCCTGGATGGCCCGGGCCGCGTTGACGATCGAGTTCTCGCCAGTCAGCGCCCGCGCCTCCTCGTCGTTGACCACGATGCCGTCCACCCGGCCGATGACGCCGCGCAGTTCGTCGGGCATGTTGTCGATCCAGAGGTCCATGGTGTCCAGCAGCGTGAACACGGGATCGGTCATCTGGTCGAGCACCTGGGCCTGGATCGGCGGTGCCCCGTTGGCCAGGAACACGAAGGGGGTGCCCCGCCATTCCTCCGGGACCTTGGGTTCGAAGTGCTCGAAGACGCCCAGGCAGGTGGAGAGCGTCTCGCGCTGGTTCATGTCGTCCAGGTAGCGCCCGGCCCACCGGAAAGTCTCGCCCGGCACCACCTCGAGGCCGTCCAGTTCGACGCCTCCTGCCTCAAGGTCCTCCAGTAGACCGCGGTCGAAGTCCTCTCCCACCACACCCACCAGCCGGACCGGCCCCAGATGGCGAGCGGCGGCGGCGAAGTAGACGGCGGAGCCGCCGAGGGCCTCGTCCCTGCTCTCGGTGGGCGTCTCAACGGAGTCGAACGCGACGGTTCCCACGACCAGGACGGACATCGTTCCAGACTACCCCGCTGTCCCGGCGGCGATCGGCGGCGCCTTCCTCTTCCACACCGCCATGATCACCGCGCCGGGCAGCGACGAGACGATGGCGTTGACGCGATAGAGAACCGACGCGGTGATCCCCAGGGTGTAGCGGACAGCCGGGGTGGCACCGGCTGCGTAGGTCTCGAAGGCCCATCCAAACATGGACTCGCCCACGCCCCAGCCGGCTGGGGCGATCGGCAGGCCCGAGACCATCTGGACGATCGGCATCACCGCCAAGAAGAAGGACGGCGGGCTCCCGTCGCCCAGCGAGCGGGCGAAGAGCCCGATGCAGGCCAGGATCGACAGGTGGTTGACTACGCTGAGGCAGGTCGCCATCAGCACGGCGCCCGGACGGTGACGATAGGCCAGGAACGCCTCGTCCAGCGACGACAGGGCGTCGCGCAGCGGCAGCCGGTCCATGATCCACTTGACCGGTCCCCACTTCCGCAGACCCGGATGCGCGTAGCAGAACACGCCCATTGCGCCCACGGCAGCCACCCCACCCAACTGCAGGGCAATGGTGCGGAACCCCGGCTGCAGCGACGACGCCACCAGGGCCAGCAGCAGCAGGGTCCCCAGCCCTATGACGCGATCCATGACCAAGGAGGCCACCGCCCGGGCCCGGTGATCCGTCTCCTTCATCATCAGGCCAATGATCACAAGGTCACCGCCGGTCAGGCCGGGGATCACCTGGCTGAAGGTCAGGCTGATCCACTTCAGCCCCAGGGCTCGCCGAAACGGGATGTGGACATCGACCGCCCGGAGCAGGATCCACCACCGCCACGACGTCGTAAGTATGGACACGTGGTAGAGAGCCCAGGCGCCCAGGATCAGATCCAGACGGGCATCCGACAGCAGGGTGCGCAGCCCCTGCTGCGTGGCCCCGTCCTCTCCCACCCAGTCGTCCACGTGCACCCGGCTGGCCACGAAGGCCAGCAGACCGATGGCCACCAGGACGCGGAGCGCCCCCATCAGGATCTTGCCTTTCACTTGACAGCCGCCGGCCGGTCCGCCCACCAGGCCTGCCAGACGGCCGGCCGCAGCGAGGTCGATGCCCCCGTCAAGTCGGCCAGCGCGCCCATCGCGGCCGTCGCCACCTCGGGCTCCACGTCGGCGCTCAGGCGGACCAGCAGCCGCAGCACATCGTCCCCGGCCCCTTGCTGTCCCGCCCCCAGCAGACGCGCCGTCCTCATGCGGAGCGGCGGCTCATGGGACCCGGCCGCTTGTTCGGCCAGACTCAGCGCCAGCTCGGGGTCGGCCACCAGAGGCAGCAGCCCGCCCAGGACGCGCGCCTGGACCAGCGGATGGGGATCGCGCATGCCCGACTCGAGGGCGGGCCCCACGGCCAGGGCCGCCAGTGCCAGCAGGGAGGCGTCCTGGGCGTCGCTCGAGGGCCGGTCCCCCAGTGCTGCCAGGGCCACACCGAGCAGGCTCGGGGCGAGGCGCGGCGACTGGGCAGCCAGACGCGCCGCCAGCCCCGGCACCTCCGCGGTTCCCGGGCCGCGAACAAGATTCAGGAGTTCGTCGGCGGCCGCAATGGCCTCCTCGTCGGGCGCTTCTGCACCAGGCTCGGCAGGAGCGTTCAGCAGCCCACCCATGTTCGCCAGCAGGTCCGCCGCGGCAGCGCGGACCACCGTGGACGGATCGCCCTCAAGGAGCCGCCCGGCCCAGCGCACCGTATGCGCCTGTTCCAGCGCGCTCCCTGCCGGTCCGCGACGCGCCAGCACGGCGAGCCGCTTCATGCACCACTGCGAGGGGCTGCCCAGGGCTTCCTCGTCCCCGCCGCCCATCCAGGACGGCAGTTCCCGCATGATCCCGGCGGTCCGGGTCAGGGAACGCTTGTGAGTGAAGGGCTCGGCGCCTCCTCCCTCGTGCACCAGGGCCAGGTCGGCCACCGCTTCCTCGAAGGTCAGGCTGAAGGGGTTCTTGATCGCCACGCGCTGGTGGGCCAACTGCCGCACCCACGGCACCCTTGACTGCTCGAAGGAAGCGCACGAGGCCGCCACCGCAGCCACCACCCACCCAAGGACCTGCCTCACCCCCCTTTTCTACCGTTGGCGCCCCTACCGGGACACCGCTTCCCTCCGCGCGGCGCGCTTGCGCTCGACCTCGGACAGGGTGGTCTTGCGCATTCGAAGCGCCGTCGGCGTCACCTCGAGCAATTCGTCGTCCTCGATGTACTCCAGGCATTCCTCCAGCGAACGCACCTGGGCCGGGGGCAGCTTGACGTTGTCGTCGCGGCCCGAGGCCCGCATGTTGGACATCTTCTTGGCCCGGCAGATGTTGACGACCAGGTCACCGACGCGCGCCTGCTCCCCCACCACCATGCCCTCGTAGACCTCTACGCCCGGATGCACGAAGAAGGAGCCGCGGTCCAGCAGGCCGAAGATCGCGTAAGGCACGGCCACCCCGGAACGGTCCGCCACCAGGACACCGTTGGTGCGGCGCGGGATCCGGCCCCCGTCGGGCCGCCACCCGCAGAACACGTGGCTCAGGACCGCCTCGCCCTGCGACAGCGTGAGCAGCGAGGTCCGGGCCCCGACCAGCCCACGGGCCGGGATCAGGAATTCAACCTTGGCAAGGTCTCCCAGGCGCTCCAGGTGGGCCATCTCACCTCGGCGGCTGCCCAGGTATTCGATGATGCGGCCGGCGTGCTCGGACGGGACCTCCACCGTGGCGCGCTCCCACGGCTCGCAGAGATGGCCGTCGACCTCGCGGATGATCACGTGCGGCTTGCCGACGCAGAACTCGTAGCCCTCGCGCCGCATCTCCTCGACCAGCACGCCCAGGTGCATGACGCCGCGGCCCTTCACGATGAAGCGGTCGCCCGTCTCCTCGATGGTCAGCGCCACGTCGCGGTCGGCCGCGCGCTGCAGCCGCGACAGGATCTGGCGGCTGGTCACGAACTTCCCCTCCTGGCCGGCCAGCGGCGAGGTGGAGACCTGGAACGACATGGTGATGGTCGGCTCGTCGACTGCGATGGCCGGCAGCGGATCCGTATGGTCCGGGTGGCACAGAGTGTCGCCGATCGACAGTTCCTCGATGCCGCTGACGACGGCGATGTCGCCGCACTCGACCGCCTCCACGGCCACGCGCTTCAGACCCTCGTAGCGGCGCAGGTCCTTCACCACGCACGCCTCCTCCTTGTCGCGATCGGGGTGGCACACGGCGTAGCGCTGCCCGGTCACTAGACGCCCGCGGCTCACGCGCCCCACCGCGATGCGGCCCATGTGAGGGTCGTGATCCAGGCTGGCGGCCTGGAATTGCAGGGGTCCGTCCGGGTCCAGAGGCGGCGGCGGGATCTCCTCGAGCATCATCTCGAACAGCGGCTCCAGATCCCCGCCGGGGACCGCATCCTCCGCCTCGCGAGCTGCGTAGCCGTCGCGGCCGGACCCGTAGACCACCGGGAAGTCCAGTTGGGCGCCTTCCGCGCCCAGTTCCACGAACAGGTCGAACACCTCGTCCAGCACGCCGTCGGGGCGCGCATCCCTGCGGTCGATCTTGTTGATCATGACCAGTGCCCGGAGGCCGTGTTCGAACGCCTTGCCCAGCACGAACCGTGTCTGGGGCATGGGCCCCTCGAAGGCGTCCACCAGAAGCAGCACCGCGTCGGCCATCCGCAGCGTGCGTTCCACCTGGCCGCCGAAGTCGGCGTGCCCCGGCGTATCGACGATGTTGATGCGCACGCCGCGGAACTCGATGGCTGTGTTCTTCGCCAGGATCGTGATGCCGCGCTCGCGCTCCTGGTCCTCGGTGTCGAGCGCCCGCTCCTGGATGTCCTGGTGCGAGCGCACCGTCCCGGCATGGCGGAACATCGAGTCCACCAGGGTCGTCTTGCCGTGGTCCACGTGCGCCACGATGGCCACGTTCCGGATCTCCGTTTGAGCACTCATCTCGCCTGGTCCAATCCCCCACCGTACCCGCCCCCGCAGGCAGGCGGGAACCCCGTCAGGGGGACAGAGTGAGCGGGACCGCGTTGCTGGCCATCGTCGGTACCAGGCTGCCCGAGGTCAGGTCGAACGCCATGAAGGCGTGGTGGACCTGGAGTCCGGCGAGCCACGGATCGTTCAGGGGCGGGAGCACCAGGGCCGCGGTGCCCCGTCCAGCCGCGTCCAGGACGCCGAGGGAACCCGGCAGCACCGCGGTGCCGGCATTCATGAGCGTGAACCCGAACCAGGGGTCGGGCACGTTGAGCGGCAGGAGCGCTGCACCCACGGGCAGGCCCGGATCCGTTCCCGACATCGAGCCCATCAGCAGATAGGTGTCGCCGGCGCTCGCCGGGCCCGCATTGAGCGTGAACTGGACCGACGCACCGCCCGCCAGCGGCGCTTCCATCACATCCGCCTCCAGGCTCAATTTGCTCAACGTGAAATCGGTGATGAAGTCGATCGACAGGTTGGCGAACTTCATGCCGCTCGCCGGCGGAGTGGAAGGCACCAGCTCGTAGAGCTGCTGCACGGACGGCCGCCACAGGCGCAGCCGGACCGGATTGGACGTCTGCCAGCCGGGCGTGCACGAATCCGCGCCCATGGCGGCGACTGTCAGCCCCTGGCCCAGCGTGGTCGTCGTTGCCTTTGTGGCGCCGGCCACGACTTCGGCGACCTCGCAGCCCCATCCCCTGCCCTTCCCGTCGACCACCGCGATCTCGTCGTCCAGCATCAGGTCCGGGTGGTCCGGCTGGAAGATGGCGAAATACTGCTGGGTGGACTGCGGCGGCACCTGAGGCCAGTGCGGCGTTCCCTGCGTCTGCGCCGCCGCCAGGCCCGCCAGCGCCATCCACATCCCTGCGGCCACGGTCCATTTCACACGCTCCATCCTACTTCGATTCCTCCGGCTCAACCTCCACACGCCGGCGCTCCAGCGTCCCCTCCAGCAGACTCTTTCCGGCCAGGTCCGTGACCACGAGCGCGGTCGTGAACTCGTCCTCACCGTCGAACCGGTCCTCCATGGTTCCCTTGATGACCCCGAAGTCGAATGCCCACTGCATCACTTCGGCCTTCTTGTCCCACTCGCCGGTCCAGTAGCTGGTCTCCCCTTTGGCATCGAAGGACCACCGCTGCGCCGCCCCGGTCTTCGGATCGACCCGCAGGATTTCGAGAGAGTCCCCCTGTTCGCTCTCGACCGCGCCCTCCAGGAACTGGCCGTCCAGGATCCAGCTGAACCTCTCCCGCGACACATACCGCTGCCGCGTAGGGACCCATACCGAAGGCTGAAGATCGACGCGGGTCTCCCACGAGCCGACCCAGCGGTCCAGCACGCTCTTGTCCCTCTGGACCGGGGCGGCCTGCCCGCCAAGCGCGTTGGCCCCCCAAGCAGCCGTACCGGCCAGCGCAGCGGATAGAAGGATGGTCTGGGTCTTCATCGAATGGCTCCTCGTTGGGCCGGTGATTCAAGATTGCACTAGGATGGCCATCCCATTCAACACCACGAGGAAATGCCATGACACAGGAACGTACGATTGCGCTGAAGAGCGGTTGGACCATGCTGCTGGCCTGGGTGGGCTACCTGGTCCTGGGGGCCGCCCTCGCTGGTGTATCCGAGGAGATCGGCGGCGGCTTCGACTTCGTTTTTGGCCTCACGGCCGTCTGTGTCTTCGCCTGGAGCCTCATTCTCCTGCCGTTCGGCTTCTTCACGCTGCAGCCCAACGAGGCGCGCGTGGTGGTCCTGTTCGGCACCTACAAGGGCACGGTGCGCAAGGAGGGCTTCCACTGGGGCAATCCGTTCTATTCGCGCGACAAGACCAAGATCTCCCTGCGCCTGCGCAACCTGAACGGTGAGCAGCTCAAGGTGAATGACAAGCGCGGCAACCCCATCGAGATCGCTGCGGTCGTCGTTTGGAAGGTCAACGACACAGCCGAGGCCCGATTCGATGTCGACGACTACGAGGAGTACGTGACGGTCCAGAGCGAGTCGGCGGTGCGGCATCTGGCCAGCGCCTACGAATACGACCACTCGGAGGACGGCGGACCGACCCTGCGGTCCAACATCGACGAGGTGTCCGTGGCGCTGCAGGACGAACTTCAGGAGCGCCTCGGCAAGGCCGGGATCCTGGTCGAGGAGGCGCGGCTCGCGCACCTCGCCTACGCGCCCGAGATCGCCAGCGCGATGCTGCGCCGCCAGCAGGCCGAGGCGATCATCGCCGCACGCACGAAGATCGTGGAGGGCGCGGTCGGAATGGTCGACATGGCCCTGCGCCAGCTCGGTGAAAAGGACCTGCTGCGGCTCGACGACGAGAAGCAGGCCGCGCTGGTCAGCAACCTGCTGGTTGTCCTGTGCGGCGAGACCGAGGCGCAGCCGGTCATCCACACCGGCGTCTAGACCCGGTCCGCGACCTCTTACGCAGCTGCTGGCCGTTTACCTCCCCGGCCCCCCCTCTACAGCCTCTCTCGAGGCCCCTTTTTCCGCTTAAGCACCAGCAGCAGCTGCTGGCCGTTTACCCCCCCGGCCCCCCCTTTACAGCCTCTCTCGAGGCCCTCTTTTTCGCCAAAACGCCAGCAGGTGCAGTCCGGCGCCTGCGGGTTCGACCGTCAGGAACGGGGACCGACCTGCAGGGTGCGGGCGGTCGTGTGGTCTGCGCGGATCGCCTTGATGGCGTTCTCGAGGTGGATGTCGGCCGAGTCTTCGGGCGCGTGGCCCTGGGCGCCCTCCTCGATCAGGCGGTCTCGGATCTCGCGGTAGATCTCGTCCCAGCCCTCGAACAGTTTCGCCTCCTCGCTGCGAGGCATCCAGCGCCGCGACGTGCGCGCACGCAGGGAATGCCCGACGCTGCGCAGCCCGTTGCGGAACGCGGTCTGCAGGCGCGAGTTCTGGTTCTTCGAGAACAGCACGCCCAGCGCCCGCTTCCAGAACGCGAACACGCCTCGCTCGAGTGCGCCCTCCGGCCCGGTTCCGTAGAACGCGGCCCAGAAGCGCAGTTTCCAGCGCATCAGCGTGAAGCGGCTGAGCGACTCGTTGTAGGACACCTTGGGCCACAGGGCCTGGGCGTCGAGGATGTGCGCGAAGTAGTCGCGGTCCACCTTGATCTTGCCGGTCTCGTAGAGGCTCCTGAAGATCTCCGTGCCCGGAAGGGCCATGTAGAAGGCAACGCCGATGTCGGTCACCCCCAGCTGCGAGACCTCGCGGATCATCGGCAGGCTGGCCTCGAAGTCCTCCTCCTTGTCATGCGGGAAGCCGAGGATCGCGAAGGTGGTGACGTAGAGGTCCGCAGCCACCGCCGACTTGATGCTCGAAAGCAGCTCGTCGGTGGCCATCCGCTTCTTGATGAGCTTGCGGGTCCGCTCCGACCACGACTCGGGCGCGTAGGCGAGGTTGACCATGCCGGTGCGGCGCAGCAGGAGCGCGACCTCGTCGTCGATCGCCTCGGACCGCGTGCCGGAGGGGAACTGCCAGGTGATGTCGAGCTTGCGGTCGAGGATCTCGTTGCAGAACGTGACGATCCAGTCCTTGCGGATGATCGCGGTCAGGTCCTGGAACGGGAACGAGCGCGCGCCGTAGTCGTTCACGTAGCGCTCGATCTCGTCGACAACCTGGACCGGGTCGCGCGGGATCCAGCGCGGCACCCACATGTTGGGCGCGGAACAGAAGGTGCACTGGTAGGGGCAGCCTCGAGTGGCCAGGATCGGGATCGAGATGGCGTCCACATCGATGCCGCCCATGTAGCCGTAGCGGCTGTAGGTGGCGAAGTCGATCCGGTCCCAGGCCGGGGGCGGGATGTCGTCGACGTCGGTGCGGCGCTCGCGCCGGCAGTTGATCCTGATCGAGTCTCCGTCACGGAAGCCGATGCCGGCCACCTGGTCGAGCGGGCCGTCCTCGTCGAAAGCGTCCAGCAGCTCGATGAAGGTCTCCTCGCCCTCCCCCATCACCAGCACGTCCGCCTTCGACGTCGCCAGGCTGAACTCCGGCATCGCCGTCACGTGCTCGCCCCCCAGGACGATCTTGACGTCCGGCCGCGCCGCGCGGATCAGGTCGACCAGCCGGACCGCCTGCGGCCACTCGTGGGTGAAGATGACGGTCAGCCCCACCACCGTCGCATCCACGGGGATCCTCTCCACGATCTGCTCGAGCCGCAGTCCCAGCGAATAGCCCTTGTAGTGCGGGGTCATCACCGTCGGACCCTCGGCCACCGCGTCCACCACCTCGAACCGGCGCCCCGCCGCCAGCAGCGACCCCGCCACGTAGGCCAGCCCCAGGGGCATGCACACGACGGTGGACGAGAAACGCAGGGACTCCACGGCCGGGGGACGAATCAGGCAGATCATCGGGGGGAGGGACGCATCCCGGGCACTGCTGCTCAGCGGACGGTCACGCACCTAGTTTACAGAGGAAATCCCCTGGGCGGCGGAAATCGAGCCGGCCATCGGCTGAATTGCGTCAATCCCAGGTAGGTTGCTACGCGTCATGGAAATCAAGAACACGGGCAAGCGTCCGCTCAAGGTCCCGCTCCCCGGAGGCAAGCGGCTCTTCCTCAAGCCTGGGGGCACGGGCCAGATCCACCCCAAGGCGGCTGAATACCCGCCCGTGAAGGAGCTCATCGATGACGGAGGGCTCGAGATCCTGGGTGACGGCCGCAACACAAATCAGCGACTCTCCGGCGGAAAGGGCCCTGGGATCAACTCCTCGCAGGACTCCGGCAGCAGCGGCATACGCCGGACAGGAGATCGCTAGCGGCAGCCCTCAGGTCATTTCGACCTAACCCACTGCCCTGTCACACGTAGGCACAG
>CAZZHK010000015.1:0-16583 GCA_964653725.1 uncultured Planctomycetales bacterium
CATCTGGGACGCCGCCAGCGGGGAGAGCGTGCAGACCCTGGAAGGGCATGGAAGCACTGTGAACTTCGTGGCCTGGAGCCCCGACGGCACGCGCATCGTCTCGGGCTCAGGCGACAACACCCTGCGCATCTGGGAGAGCCGCCTAGAGGACGCCCTCCCCATGTGGCGTGCAGCCGTGGAACGCCGCAGGCGCGCCGCCGCCGAAGCCCAGCAGCAACCGGCCGAAGCCGGGGCCGGAGACTAGGGCGGGCCGGGCGCACCGCTGTCAGCGGCTGGAGTGCGGCTCCTCTTGAAGTGTCCGCACCAGCGCACGCAGTTGGGGGGCGAGACGGGGCAATCGGTGGCAACAGCAGGCAACACGCCTACCCCGTTTGGCCAGATGGGCGATCCTGCGGAGCCCGGTGCCGCGTCCACTCCTGGCAACGATTGGCAGGGGACGGCGGCAGATGGGGGTGGTAGCGGAGGAGGGACTCGAACCCCCGACACGCGGATTATGATTCCGCTGCTCTGACCAACTGAGCTACTCCGCCACGGAGGCGGACACTTTAGCGAAGGCCGGGTGCTCGGGGGAGGGCACAGGGCAGCCCGCGGCCTATTTCGGCGCGCCTTTCGGCGCGCCGGCGACGTCCGTCGTGTAGATGTCGTACTGGGTCGGCGTGAGGACCTCCTGGAGCCCCTGGTCGAGGGCCTCCTTGCTGGCGGCCGCGACCTCGCCGAGGCTGTCGCGGGGCGCGCCCGCCTCCCACAGCGCCTTGATCTCCATGCCGGCCACCGCCTTGTCCAGCAGGAGTCCTTCCACCGCAGTGGCCTGGCTGGGGGTCAGCTGAAGTGTCGGCGTCAACTTGGCGACCTGGCCGCGGACCCACTCCTCCGTGTGCTGCCGGGCGATCTCATCCTTCGCTGCGCGCTCCTCGCCCCGGATGGACTCGATTGTCCTGCGGACCTTCTCCTCCACGGTCACCGGGCTGGACGCCTCCTCCTCCATCTGGGCGAGCAGGCTCCGGACCTCCTCCTCGATGGCAGGATCGGCCGCCTGCCGGGCGGGCCGGCGGACCGTTGCCTGGGGCCGCGATTCGAGTGCCGCGACCCGGTCGAGAAGAGCGTGGTTCTGCTCCGTGAGCTGTCGGATCTGGGCGGTCACGTCCGCATCCGGTCCGGGACGCGCGCCGACGTCCGGGGAGCCGCTGGAGGAGAGAACAAGGACGGTCAGGGCGGCCGACGCGGCGCCTCCGGCCAGTGCCACGAGGAGGCCGATCAGTGAGGTGTTAAGCATGCCAGCGATTCTAGGGCACCCAGCGCAGGGAGGGGCTACTTCTCACGGACGAGGACCCGGATGCCTTCCTTGAATTCCACGTCAACCACCTCGTCAGGAGTCTCGACGTGAATGCCGCCCGGCATGTTCTTGAAGACTCCATCGATGATCCAGCCCGTACCCACCGTGAGGCCCAGGCTCATCAGAACCAGATGGACCGGAATGACCAGGATGGAGACGGCAGTGCCCAGGATGCCCAGCGTTCGGTTGCCGGACATGATGATCCCACACACACCGAGCACGAAGGCCGGCGGCAGGAGCATCCATCCGAAGACGGGAACAAACAAGGCAAGGACGGCGCAGCCCAGGGACAGGCCACCCAGAATCGTTCCGGCGGTGCTGGGAGTCTTTTCAGGTTCCATGCGCCTCAAACTATCGCATGGAGGGAGCTGCGGTCACCGGTGGACAGCGGGCGCAGGGCGGATAGGGTGCCGACATGACAGCGCAGGGTGAAATGGTCTGGCCGCCGGAAGGCCACGATCCGGTCAAGGCGGCTCGTCAGGCGCTCGATTCCATGCGCGGCATGGTCAAGTGGGTGGCGATGGTGGTGCTGGCGCTGGTCGCGATCCTGGGTGTCCAGTCCACCTACTACACCGTCGAGCCGGAGGAGGAAGCGGTCATCCTGCGGCTGGGCAAGTGGCTGAAGACCAGCGGCCCGGGCCTGCACTTCCGGCTGCCTCTGGGCATCGACCAGGTGATCAAGATCCCGGTCCGGCGCGTGCTGGAGGAGGAGTTCGGCTTCCGCGGCGACGCGGTGGCGTCCCGCAGTCGGGGCCGCACCGAGCGGTCCTACGACGCTGAGGCCCGGATGCTGACCGGCGACCTGAACGTCGCCGACGTGGAGTGGGTGGTCCAGTTCCAGATCTCCGACCCCATGAAGTACCTCTTCAACGGCCGCAACCCGCAATTGGGATCCGGCCTGCCGGTGGCCAATGTCCGGGACATCAGCCTGGCCGTGATGCGCCGCGTGGTGGGGGACCGTCTGGTCACCGAGGTCCTGACCGTGGGCCGGACCGAGATCGCCGCCGAGGCCAAGCGCCTCACCCAGAAGGTCCTGGACCGCTACGACATGGGCATCCGGATCGTCGCCGTGAAGCTCCAGGACGTGAATCCGCCCGACCCGGTGAAGCCGTCCTTCAACGATGTGAACACCGCCAAGCAGGAGCAGGAGCAGGTCATCAACCAGGCGGAGCGCGAATACAACAAGGTGATCCCCGAGGCGCGCGGCAAGGCGCAGGAGCTCATCTCGAATGCGGAGGGCTACGCCGCAGCCGCCGTCAACCGTGCCCAGGGCGACGCGGACAAGTTCACCCTGAAGCTCATGGCCTACCGCGAGGCACCCGACGTCACGCGCCAGCGGCTCTATCTCGAGGCGATGGAGGACCTCTATTCGCGCATCGAGGCCGTCACCATCGTCGACAGCGAGCTCGAGGGGCTGCTGCCGATCTTCGACGCGGGCTCTGCGCTGGGAGGCGCGCCCAGGTGAAGGCCGGACTCGCGAGTCTCCTGCTGATCCTTGCTGGCGGCATCCTGGTCCTGGGGTCGGCGGCCTACATCGTGCCCGAGGGGCGCCAGGCCATTCTCACCCAGTTCGGCCGCCCGGTCGGCGATGCGGTGACGGCCGCGGGGCTGCACTTCAAGACGCCCTTCATTCAGGAGGTGCGTGAGATCGACAGTCGGATCCTGAGCTGGGACGGCGACCCCAACCAGATCCCCACCCGGGACAAGAAGTACATCGAGGTCGATACCACGGCCCGTTGGCGGATCACCGATCCGCTCCAGTTCATCCGCACGGTCCAGAACGAGCGGGGGGCCCAGTCCAAGCTGGACGCGGTGCTTGAATCCGCCACCCGCGACGTGGTCTCCGGCCATAACCTGGTCGAGGCGGTCCGCAACACGAACGACATCTTCGGGGTCATCGAGACACGCCGGCTCGAGGTCGAGGCGGCGGAGGCGGACGTGGAGGAGGAAGTGACAGGCGAGATCGAGCGGGTCGAGGTGGGCCGCGAGCGGCTGAGCGAGCTGATCGCCGAGCGCGCCCAGCCCGAGCTGGAGGAGTTCGGGATCACCCTGGTCGACGTGCAGCTGCGGCGAATCTCCTACGAGGGCAGCGTCGAGCGCAAGGTCTTCGAGCGCATGATCTCCGAGCGCGAGCGGATCGCCGAGAAGATCCGTTCGGTCGGCAAGGGCGAGCAGGCCAAGATCCACGGCACGCTGAGCCGCGACAAGCAGACCATCGAGTCCGAGGCCTACCGTGCGGTCCAGACGATCGAGGGCGAGGCGGACGCGAAGGCGTTCCGGATCTACGCGGACGCGCTTGGGCAGGACCCCGACTTCTACGACTTCGTGCGCACGCTCGAGGCCTACGGCGAGGCTCTCGGTCCCGCCACGCGCTTCCTGCTCACCACCGACTCCGACTTCCTGCGGCTGTTCAAGGCCGGCGTCCGCGCGGGCGAGTAGTCAGCCGCAGACGCAGAGCTCGAGCCCGTTGGACAGGGCCCAGCCCTGGCTCTGAGCCGGATCGATCGCGCCGAACTGCATGAACAGACGCAGCCCTTCGTAGGCCTGGACGGCGGGCACCATGAGGTCCGCCTGCATCCCGCCGGCCGTGTCGAGGGTTTTCGGCAGGATGGCGCCGCCGGAAGGATTAACCAGGATCTCGCCGCCTGCGAACGGCACTGACCAGGGGGCCAGGCCCACGATCAGGTAGCCGGCCAGGTTCGGGGCACCACCGCCCAGGTTGACCTGGAAGGACTGGCCCACCGTGGGGTCGCCGGAGACTGTGAGGACGAGGTGGTTGACCGCGCTCGGGGCGCCATAGGTATCGGCACCGCACACGAGGGAGGGGGCCGACGCCGAGACTGAAGCGTTGCCGAACGGGTCGACCGCGACCACGCGGACGTCCAGCGTCGAGCCCACCAGGCCGAAGGGGGGCGCGCCGGAATCGAGCACACCGCGGAAGATCTGTCCACCGATGTGCGGCATCGGTGCGGCGCCCGTAACAGACGCCCCGTCCTTGGACACATCCCAGCCAAGGGTCGCCGACACATAACTCCGTCCGTCGTCCACGACCGCGTCCTCGATCCACGCCCGCCGCACCAGGCCGGCGGCGAGGTCGCCCAGCGGGACGGTGGCGGGCTGCTCCGACACGCGCCGGATGTGGGGCGGCGTCGTGTCCGTGGGCCCCGTGTTATGGAAGTAGCGCCGCTCGAAGGGCAGCCACTCGCCCTGACCGCTCACCACGTCATAGCGGCCGTCGCCGTCGAAATCCCCCACTCCCAGGTCGAGCGAGGCGTCGTTCAGCCCCGTGAAGCCGTTCGGGGCCAGCGCCAGGAAGCCCGGCCCGAACGCGCCGCCGTTGATCCAGCATTTCTCCTCCATGTCCGGATCCTGTGACCAGCTCAGGACCGCCACCAGCACATCTAGGTCGCCGTCGTCGTCGACGTCCAGGAAAGCGAAGTCGTTCTCGTCCTGGCCATTCGCGCCGTTCATGAAGCCGGGCGAGGTGTGGAAGGCCAGCGCGCCGGTCTCGGTCAGACGGTTCAGGACGGCCGAATCCTCATAAAGGCCGTACATGTTCATGAACATGCCGTCCAGGTCGCCATCGCCGTCCATGTCGGCCCACTCGGTCTCGTAGGCCTGTCCCGAGGGGGAGGGCAGGGTCGTCGTGTCGAGCGTGAAATGGGCCGTCCCGTCGTTCAGGTAGAGCGGCGTCAATGGCGACTTGCCGTCCTCGATGATGTCGAGGTCCAGATCGCCGTCGATGTCCACGAGTTTCAGGTTCTGCGGGCCGATCTTCGGGATGGCGCCGAGTTGGGCCGAGGCGTCAGTGAAGAAGCCGCTGCCGTCATTCAGAAGCAACCGCGCGGTGCCGCCCGGAGGCATGAATGTGGCGGGCCCTGCGTCGTTGAAGACGAGGTCCAGATCCCCGTCGTCATCGAGATCACCCCACCCGACGTGCCAGGAGTTCACATCGATGGGGGGGAGCCGGAACGACTCGTCGACGTACGTGCCGGTGGTCGCATCCTTCCTGAACAGACGCTGGGAGTCGCCGAAGGCCACCGCGAACACGAGGTCCTCATGGCCGTCCCCGTCGACATCGCAGATGGCCGCGTTCTTGCCGTGGATGGCGAAGCCGGCCGGGAAGAAGGCAGCCGTCTGGTCGGCAAACTGGGGCGCTCCACCGGATGTGCCGGTGTTGATGAGCAGGGTCGGCGGAAGCGGATTGCTGGACGGTGCCTGGTAGTCGCCGGGAAACTCCCATCCCTGCGCATTGACGAACAGGATGTCGAGCAGGCCGTCCTCGTTCGCGTCGATGGGCAGGGCCGCCTCGGTCCAGACCGACGGTCCGGGCAGGAGGCCGGGGATCTCACGGAACTGCTGAGGCGCAGCCAGGACGGCAAGAAGGGGCAGGATCTGCAGCATCAATCTAACGCCATATGGCGAACCTCAATTCTACTCCGACACCGGCAGTCCGACCCTCACGGACATCGCGGCTCGGCCTATGCGGTCCCGTCGAGCAGGGCCCTGCCGGCCTTGAAGGCCCGGATCGCGGTCTCCGCGTCCTTGGGCATCGAGGCAGCGGCGGCATGCGCCACGTCCTCGGGCATCCAGGCGGGGAACAACTCGACCGTGTTGTGGTGAGCGCCTGTCGCCGTGTGCTCCTGAATCACCCGGTCGAGGGCGCCAGCGGGAAAAGTCGTGGCCAGGGCGGCCAACGGCGCCCACAGCACCCGGTGCACCAGCGTGACCTTGCCGCGCACCAGGCGGCAGAAGAGCACGTCAGGGTCGTCGCCCAGCTCTCCCAGCGCCATGAAGATCTCCTGACCGGCCTTGTGTCCCCACCAGCTGCCCTTGATGGGCCCGCCCGCCACCTTTTCGGCCAGCACCGGTATCCCCCCCTTGGCCGACGCCAGCACCAGTCCGCAGCGCTTCACCCAGGCGGAGGGTTTGATGGAGCGCGCTAGCCCTCGCCGGCGATGCGCTTGGCACGCACGAAATTGGTGAGCAGACGGAAGACGGAGAGGTCTCGGACCTCGCGCGCCGCCTCGGTTGCCCGGCTCCAGTACTTCTCGTCGCGGGAATTGCGCCAGTCCGACCAGGAGAGGCCCATGTGGTCGAGCGCCCAGGCCTGGCGCTCCTCCGGCTTGCGAAGGTGGGTGGCCAGGGCGAGGCCCTGGAGGTCGAAGTGGTTGACGGAGTCCAGCACGGTGCCATGGGAGACGGTCCACCAGGCCGCCATGTTGCCGCCGCCCCAATGCTCGGCGGATTCGACGCTGTCGATCAGGACCTCGCAGCGCTCCGGCTGGAGCACCTCGATCAGGTAGGCGCCCTGCAGGGTGTAGACCGGCCGCACGCCGCCGTCGAACACGCCTTCCAGCCATGCGCTGTCCGGGGCGGCCGGCCCGCAGCGCACCGTGTCCAGCACCTCGCCCAGCGTCTCCAGCCGGCGCGCGACGCCCGGGTAGACGCGGTGGATCGTCTCCTGCAGCGCCCAGCACGAGCCGAACAGGTAGCCGCCGGTCCGCAGGAACCAGCCCAGCTGCTCGACGTCCTCCGCGGACATCTCTCCGGTGCAGTTGGCGACGAAGATCGCCCGCGGGTGGGCCTCGTCGCGCGGAATCCTGTTCGACGAAGTCAGGCGGTGGGCGAGCCCCAGATGCGCCAGCACGTTCTGGATGTGGTCGCCGCGGCTCTCGAAGACCAGGACGTCCAGGCCGGCGTAGAGGTCGTGGTCGGGCCTGCCGTAGCCGTAGCGCGCCCGTCGGGCGGCCTCCTTCTCCGGGGGCGTCGGGCGGTGTCCCTGGCCCGCTCCCTCAAGCCAGGTGTCCCAGGCCGCGCTCTCCCTGCCGACGCGGTAGCCAGCCAGCGTGCACAGCCACTCCCAGGCGGTGCGCGAGATCGCCGGCGACGTGTCGCCCAGCGCATGGACCAGATGGGGCATCGCGTCCCGTGAATAGGTCTGGCCCAGGCCGACCACGGCCGCGCCGCGCACGCGCCAGTCCTTGGCCGAGTTCATCGCTTCGGCCAGGGCGTCCACGTGGTCGTCGCCGCGCAGCTTGCCCAGGGAGACGGCGGCGGCCACTGACACCCATTTGTCGGCGTCGCCGGTCATCGCCTGGGCCAGGCTGGCGGCCACGCCGTCCAGGCCCGGCACGCCCAGGGCGGCGGCTGCCTCCTCGCGCACGCGGGCGTCGTCGTCGCCGCGCAGCCGGTCCAGGAGCCAGTCGCGCGTCGATGACTCGTCGGCGCCGCGGCCGCGCTTGAGCGCGAACAGCGCCGCCAGCCGCACACGGGCGGACGAATCGTCCATTGCTTTCGCCGCGCGGCTGAGTGCGCCGGCCGAGCCCAAGGTCTCCAGCGAGCGGACCGCCATCGCACGCACGCCCTCGTCCGTGTGGCCCAATGAGTCCTCCAGTCCGGTGACGGCGCGGTCGAGACTGAGCGGGGCGTCGTCGCCCCGGGTCAGATCCGCCACCAGCCGCACGAATCGCGCGGCGTGGTCTCCGCTGCCCGAGCGCGCGATTGCGTCGTCTACGGCGGCCCGGGCGAGGCCGGGGTCGGCGGAGCGGATCAGCGACACGGCGGCCGCGCGCGCGCGGCGCTCGAGCGTGTCGCCCAACCTCTCGCGGTCCAGCACCGCCATCACGGGGGTCAGATCGGTCGCGTCACGGCGCAGCGCGATCCCCTCCAGCGCGCCGGCTACCACGCCCAGGTGTTCGCTGGCCAGGAAGCCGTCGACCTTCTCCCTGCGCTTCTTGGACGGCACTGCGGCCACCGCGCGGGCTGCGGCGCGGCGCACACGGTCCTCGTCGGACTTGAGCGCCTTGGCAAATGACTTGACCGACACCGGCTCGAGGAGCTCCGGGCCCAGCAGGGCGACCGCGTCGCACGCGCTTTCCGCCCCGTCGCCCGACACCTTCTTCGATAGCCCCTTGTAGGCCGCTTCCGCGTCGATGCGGGCCAGGGTCCGCGCCGCCGCCATGCGTACGCGGTGGGCGGGGCCGCCGAGGGCCACCTTGGTCAGTGGGCTGACCGACGCCTTGCCGCCGATTCCTGCGAGTGCGTCTGCGGCCCTCTCCACGACCTCCCAGTCCTTGTCCTTGAGCGCTGACACAAGCAGCTTCTCCGCTTTGTCGTGGGTGCCGCTGGCCAGTGCGTCGACGGCACTCAGGCGCACCTCCGCGTCCTTGGACTTGAGGTCCTTTGCGGGATCGCCCTGGGCGGCCGCCAACGCGTGGGCGCTCACCGCGGCAATCAGGAGGGCAACGGCGACCGACAGGACTTGGGCGGTAGGGCGGGGAGTGTCCATGGGAGTGCACGGCCGAATGCTCTTAGGCGGTGAATCGGCGACTTGGGACAATGCGTGGGGATATACTAGGTGCCGGGAGGGGTGAGGGGTCTGATGAACCGGCATGAGCGCATTTGACCAAAAAAATGGGGGTGGCGAGCCCGCAACGCGATCAAGGAGGGTGCGCGCACCCCTCCTAGACGTGAACAAAGATCCGGGTCCGGAGGTCCAGTCCTCGGACGATAGAGCGGCGGCCCCGCCCGCGCGGACCTGGTGGGATCCGATCCATGTGCGAGATCGCCTCCAGGTTCCCGAGTTGCTGCTGGCGCCGTATCGGCTCGTCCGGCACATCATCCGCAATCGCCGCATCCTGACGGTGGCCAAGCTGATGAACGTGGCCAAGGTGGAGGTATCGGCGTTGCTGCATCTTCGCCGGACAATCGGGCTGCCCACGGTCATCAAGATCGAGACAACCAACGGCTGCAACACGTTTTGCCAGCTCTGTCCAACAGGCAATCTTCTGCAGTCCCGGGCAAAGGGCCTGATGCCGCGCGAGGAATTCGAGCGGATCGTGGACGAGGTCAAGGCGCACGCCTACGTCATCGATCTCACACAGTGGGGGGACCCGATGATCCACCCCGACATCTACGACCTGATCCGCTATGTGCACGACGCGCGGGTCTATTCCTATATCTCGACCAACTTTCATGGATTCCAGGCCGGCGACGCCGACCGGCTGGTGGCCTCGGGGCTCGACGAACTGACTGTGTCGCTGCACGGCCTCACCCAGGAAAGCTACGAGGCCTATCAGCCGGGCAAGGACCTGGCGGAGATCTTGGAGCGGGTGAAGGCGGTTGTCGCCGCCAAGGAGCGCGCGGGCGCCCGGTTTCCGAAGATCGCCATCAACTTCGTCGTGACGGCGAAGAACGAGCACGAGATCGAGTGGGTCCCGGCTTTCGCGGAGGAACTCGGCGTCGGTTTCAAGGTCGAGCCGGCGTCGATGAACCTGCGCTTCCTGCACAAGGACAGCCACCTGCAGTCCACGGACACTTCGCCCGAGGACCGTGCGGACCGCATCAAGGCGCACCTGACCGAATGGCTGCCGAAATCCTCCAGGTCGAGCGAGTGGACCAATCCTGTCTACAAGGAGATCCTCGAGCACGGTGACCTCAATGGCGGGCAGTCGGCGGCGCGGGGCGAGGATCCGCTGGCCAGTGACCGCAAGATGACCAAGTGCGATTGGCTGTGGAGGAAGGCGGTCATCCATTGGGACGGTGCCGTCGTGCCGTGCTGCGGTGTCTACGACAAGAAGTGGACCTTCGACAGCATCAAGGACAAGCCGTTCAAGGAGATCTGGAGGGGCCCGCACTACCTGGCTTCGCGCGAGACTTTCCACGGCGAAAACGCCCCCGACGATTCGGATGCTCCCGAGACGCCGTGTACCGGCTGCCCGGGCTGGATGCTCTAGGTCGGCGCTAGGATCGCGGGTGCATGAATGATCCCTCGGTCGGGGTTCCGGCTCGCCACCGCATTCCCGGTTACGACCTCGCGCGCTTCGCTGCGGTGTTTGGCTTCGTGGTCGTTGACATGGTGGGCCGCGTCCTGTGGTCGGATGGCGAGTACGGCACCCAGCCGGAGGGGCCGACGATCCTTCACTGGATGCACAAGATGTGGTGGGGGAGGGCCTCCTCTATGCTCGCCGTCCTGGCGGGGACAGGCATGGCGCTGATGTTCCGGCCCGGGCAGGACGAGGACGCGGTGACGCGCAAGAAGAGGGTCGTGCTCAGGCGTTGCGCCTTCCTGTTCGTGGCCGGTCACCTGTGGAACTCCAGCACGCTCTGGAACTGGTCGATTCTCCACTACTACACGTTCTTCCTGGCCATCGGGCTGCTGTTCGTTGAGGCCAAGGCCCGCACGCTGCTGATCGGCGCCGTCCTGTTCATGACGGTCTCGACGGTCGACACTCTGGCCTTCAAGGAGTGGCCGGACTGGGCGGGGGACGAGGCAGTGGCGGAGGCATCTGATGAGGAAGCCGCACCCTCTGTCGACAAGGTGGTGACGGACGACGCGCCCGCCGTAGTGGTCGACGACCCGCCCGCAGACGACGCATCCGCAGTGGTGGCCGACGAACCTCTCCCCGACGACGCGCCCGCCGAGGCGGACGGGGATGAAGAGGACTGGGAGGGCGACTTCGGG
This sequence comes from uncultured Planctomycetales bacterium, assembly GCA_964653725.1. Lineage (GTDB taxonomy): Bacteria > Planctomycetota > UBA1135 > UBA1135 > CAZZHK01 > CAZZHK01. The sequence goes on from CAZZHK010000015.1 coordinate 10,800, forward strand.
GATCCGAAGATCTGGCAGGCCGGGTTCTGGAGCGTCCGGGGCCAGGTGACGGACACCCTGTTCGACGGCATGTACCCGGTATTCCCGTGGATGGCGTTCCTCCTGATCGGGATGTGGGTGGTGAGGGTGGGGCTGGACGAGGCGGCGCGGCGCCGCAGGATCCTGATCGGAGCGCTGGCCACGATGGCGGTGTCGTTCGGGATCTGGTGGCTGGCAAGGGGGAACGAGGCTCTGGGAACACTGACCAGCGTCGATCGTTGGCCAGCCATGCCTCTCTATGTCCTGTCCTGCTCGGGCCAGGCCGTCGCGATTCTCTGCCTGTGCCTGACGCTGGCGAGCTGGAAGCCGGACGCCAAGTGGATCGCGCCGCTGGCCGCGACTGGCCAGATGACCTTCTCGGTGTACATCTTCCGCATCTTCATCGGCGGCGGTGACCGGGCAGGCCTCTACGACTGGATCTGCTTCGCCGACGGCTCCGATCGGGCCAACCTGGTCGACGGCTGGATCCGTGTTGCCGTGTTCATGCCGCTCATGATCCTGATCTGCCACTTCTGGGTCCGCCGCTTCGGTCGCGGTCCGCTCGAGGCCGCCATGCGCCGCTGTTCCGACGGATAGGGATGGTGTTCACACGGTGGATCGCGGGCCTGGGCCTGGTGGCGGCGGCCGCGTGTGCGGCACCCGCATCAGTGGCAGGGGATGCGGCCTTGGCCGCGAAAGGGGACCTCGAGGCGTTTGTCGAGGCACAGTTGGAGGTGCTGCGGGTACCGGGGCTGTCCGTCGCGGTGGTGGATCGCGACGGCCTGGTCTGGAGCGGCGCCTTCGGCTGGGCCGACGTGGAACAGCAAATCCCCGTAACGCGCGAAACGCGGTTCCACTTGGCATCGGTCTCGAAGACGGTGACGGCGGCCGCAATCCTGCAGGCTGTCGAGCGCGGGACCGTGGATCTGGACAGCCCGGCTGGCAAATGGCTCCCCTTTCCTCTGGCGCACCCGGTCCATCCCGACGAACCCATCACTCTGCGCCGTCTGCTGACCCACATGGGCGGCATCCGCGACAACTGGAGGATCATGGACGGACTCTATGTGGAGGGGGACTCGCCCTGGGGGCTGGAGGCTTTCCTGCGCTCCTATCTGGTCCCGGGCGGCGAACACTACGACGCCGGCCGCAATTTCCAGAAGGGTGCTCCCGGCACCCGGCACTCCTATTCGAATGTCGGCGTGATGCTGGCGGCCTATGTGGTCGAGGCAGCGGCCGGTGTGCCGTTCGATTCTCTCAGCGAGGAGTCCCTGCTGCTCCCACTGGGCCTGCCGGGCGTCCACTGGAGGCTGTCGGCCATGGATCCAGCCCACCTCGCCCTGCCGCATGACCGCAGCTCGGACGGCGACATTCGAGGTCTGCATCACCATGGCTATCCCGACTATCCGGCCGGCACGCTGCGGGCCAGCGCCGAGGAACTAGGGGTCTTCGCCCGCCTCGTTCTTTCCGACGGCGTGCTCGACGGCGTGCGATTGATGAGCGCAGCCAGCGTGGAGGAGATGCACCGCGTCCAGTTCCCTCGACTCGATGACGACCAGGCGCTGGTCTTCTATTGGTCGGACTCGCCGGCGGGCCGGGTGCTGGGCCATGACGGGGGTGACCCCGGTGTCACCACGTGGATGGCCCTTCATCCCGAGTCCGGTGTCGGTGCGGTGATCCTCACCAACGGCGACGTTCGGAACGAACGGGCAGCGTCCCGGCTGATGGCCCGCCTCCTGGGCGTCACCCGGGCACGTGCAGACTAGGATCCGTCCGCATGCGGATTCGGAGGTACATGGCGGTGGTGGCGGGCGGATACGCGGTCCTGTGCCTGGGCTTCGCGTCGTGCCAGACCAGCCTCATCTACTTCCCCGGCGCGCCGCCGACGCGGATGCCGCTGGAATTCGGGATGGCATACGAGGAGGTCTGGCTGGAGGCCGACGACGGGGTGCGGCTGCACGCCTGGTGGCTGCCGGCCGGCGATGCCGCCGCCCGCGGCGCGGTGCTGGTCTGCCACGGGAACGCCGGCCACATCGGCCACCGGCTGGGCCTGGCGCAGGCGTTCCTGGACATGGGGCTCGATGTGCTGCTCTTCGACTACCGGGGTTTCGGTCTCAGCGAGGGGAGCCCCGGCGAGGAGGGGATCTACCTGGACGCGGAGGCGGCGTATGCGCACCTGGTGGACGTGCGCGGCATCGAGCCGGCGCGCATTGTGGTCTTCGGGCGCTCGCTCGGCGCGGCGGTGGGAATCGAGCTGGCCGCGCGGCGCGACGCGGCGGCCCTGGTGGCCGAGGCCGGCTTCACCTCGATGGCCGACATGGGCGCCGCCCTGTATCCGTGGCTGCCGGTGCGCACCTTCCTGATGCACCGTTACGAGGCGCTGGAGCGGATCAGTGATGTGGACGAGCCGATCCTGGTCGTGCACAGCCCGGGCGACACACTCGTGCCGGTGGAGCATGCGCTCGCGCTGCACGGTGCGGCCAGCAGCGCCGAGCTGCTCATGACGACCGGCAACCACAACGACGGCGGCTTCAACGCTTCGGCCGCGGGCCGCGCTGCCGTGCGCGCGTTCATCGAGCGGCACCTGTAGTCTCGGCAGGACCATGTCCGCCGAGGCCACGCCCGTCACCGCCGCACACCACGCCTATCTGGCGGCGCGCACCCTGCCCGAGGACGAGGTCCTGCGCGGGCTGCGCGAACACCTGGCCGGATCCGGGCAGACGCCGATGTGGATCGCGCCGGAGCAGGGCGCGTTCCTGTCCATCCTGCTGCGCATCGCCGGGGCTCGTGAGGTGGTCGAGGTCGGCACCATGGGCGGCTACAGCGCCATCTGGATGGCGCGGGCGCTGCCAGAGGGGGGCCGCGTGCGGACCATCGAACTCGATCCGGACCGCGCCGCCACAGCCCGGGAGTGGGCGGCCAAGGCCGGGCTGGGGGATGCCTGCGGCGAGGTCGAGGTCCTGGAGGGCCGCGGCGCCGACGTGCTGCCTACGCTCGAGACGGACTCGGCCGATGCCGCATTCCTGGACGCCGACAAGGTCTCGCTGCCGATCTACGCGGCCGAGGCCAAGCGGATCGTGAAGCCCGGCGGCCTGGTGATGATCGACAACGCCTTCGCGTTCGGGCAGCTGCTGGACGACTCGCCGACCGACCCCGAGGTGCCCGACGTGCGCGCATTCAACGACGCCACGGCGTCGGACCCCGACCTGGACGGCGTCATCGTCGGGATCGGCGACGGGGTGTGGGTGGCCGTGAACGGCGGGGGCTCCTAGCATGGGGCCCATGAAGACCATGTGGATGGCGGTGCCGCTGGTGCTGGTGATGGGCTGCTGCGGCGAAACCGAAGTGATGGACACGGCCACCCCGGTGGATGCAGCCGCGGCCGCGAAGCCCGAGATCCGCTACTACATGATCGCGGATACCTGACCCTTCTGCATGAAGGTCGTAGCCGCCGTGGGCGAGCTCGAAAGCGAATACTCGGACCGGGTGGAATTCACCGTCGTGGGCGCCGAGATCACCTCTGCCGGCATCGGTGAGCGCATCTTCGGTGACGCGCAGCATGGGTTGCTGGGCATCGACACCGAGGGCAACGCCCAGGTCACGATCCCCGGCCACCGGTTCGGCACGGACGAGATCGTCGACGCGATCGACACCCTCACCGCCGGCTCCTGACTCAAGTCTGGCAGGAGGAGCAGGAGTAGGTGGCGCGTTGGCCCAGCACCATGCGCCGGATCGGTGAGCGGCAGGCGGGGCATGGCTCGCCCTCGCGTCCATACACCGCCAGTTCCTGCGCGAAGTAGCCGGGGGCGCCGCCGGGCTCGCGAAAGTCGCGCAGCGTGGTCCCGCCCGCGGCCAGCGCGTCGCCGAGCGTCGTCTGGATCGCGCCCACCAGGACGTCCCACCGCGCGCGAGCGATGCGGCCGGCGGCGCGGCGCGGGTGGATGCCGGCCCGCCAGAGCGCTTCCGACGCGTAGATGTTGCCCACGCCCGCCACCACACGGCCGTCCAGCAGGTAGTTCTTCACCGCCATGCGCCTCCCGCGTGACCTGCGCCACAGGTCCTCGCCGCTGGTCACCTCCGGGCAGGCCTGGCCGCTGCCGGTCGCGATCGGCTCGGGGCCGATGTCCTTGAGCAGCCGGTGTCGGAGGGGATCGCCGCGCGTCCACAGCAGGCAGCCGAAGCGGCGCGGGTCCGTGAACCGCAGCAGTGGCGCGCCGCCCGACAGGACCAGGTCCACGTGGTCGTGGGGCCCCGGCTCGCCGGCGTCGTCCAGCACGGCGAGCCGCCCGGACATCCCCAGATGCAGGAGCGCCGTGCCGCCATCGGTCACCAGCAGCAGGTATTTCGCGCGCCGCAGGACCGCGCGCACCTTCTGGCCAGCCATCTCGCGTTCCAGGCGGCGTGGGATCGGCCACCTCAGGCTGCGCTGGCGGACCACGATGCGCTCGACCCTACGGTCCACGACGTGGGGTGCGATGCCGCGCCGGGTGGTCTCGACCTCGGGCAGCTCGGGCACGCAGTCAGTCCGGCGACACGACCCAATCGGCGCCGTAGACCCGCAGGAAGGTGGGCGCAATCAGCGGAGTGGGGGCCGCGAGGGCGAACGAGAACCCGATCAGGCTGCCCTGGGCGGAGTCCCCCCGCCGGGCGTTGTAGCCGGTGCGGCCACGGCGCCGGCCCAGGGCTGTGGCCTCGAACTCGACAAAACGTGCGGCCTCCGTATCCCAGACGGCGCGGCCGACCAGGCGGCACTCCATGGCGTGCGGCAACGCCTCGTCCAGGCCCCACACGCCTTTGTCCTCGGTCCAGACGCCGTCGGAATCGGCCTGTGTCGAGCCCTCCAGTGTCAACGTCACCCGGCTGTCCTCGACGGCCGTCACCGTGGTCCGAACCCATGCCTGTTCGATCTCGCTTGCAGAATATGGGACCGTCTGGCCGCGCACGTTGTCGACCAGCACCACGCGAGCCAACCGCTGGGCCAGGTCGCCGGGCAGGTCGTGCCGCTCGCCCGCCACCGGTGTCTTGGGCAGCCAGGCGCGCGCTTCGGTGGCAGAGAACCATACGAAGTCGCGGTTCCAGCGCCCGCCCGCAGATTCCAGCGGGTCCGAGGCCGACGGCAGGTCGCGTGCGATTCGCTCAAGCGCCAGGCCCTGTGCGGGAAAGCAGTCTTCCCATCGGCGCACCGGCGAGGTGTCGGCCAGCCGGCCGGGGCCGCGTTCCTCTAATGGCAGTGCTTCCCAGGCCTTCCATCCGCGTTCGAGCATGCCGAGAACCGTGTCCGGGTTGGTGGAGTTGACGCTCGCCAGCAACCGCCCGGACGGCGCGGCCACCCAGATGCCCTGCCGCGTGCCCTTGTCGGTGATCAGCTCACCGCGGTTCACCATGCGTTGAAAGAAATGGCATTCGGCGTCGTTGCCTCGTTGCAGCCGCCAGACCTCGTCGGCAGCGGGCGTGAACCGCTCGGTTGCCTTGATCACCCGCGGGTCGGACCAGACGGACGCACGGCCCGCGACCCCGTTGCCTCAGGTGCAGCCGAGCGGGTGGCCATTCATGGCCCAGAACAGCAGTGGCCGGCGCTCCAGGCCGGCGGCGCGCACTCCTTCACCGAAGGACGGCAGCCAGGGGATGGTCTCCCAGGCCCGCTCCTTCTGGGCGGGCCAGATGCGCGCCTTCCACCGTGCGAGGTCCTCCAGCCGCAGCTCGGGCAGGTCGATCGGCGCGGCCCCTTCCTGCACAGGTGCGCAGAGTGTTCCGACGGCCAGCATTGAG
>CAZZHK010000015.1:16683-62105 GCA_964653725.1 uncultured Planctomycetales bacterium
CGGCGCGGCCCCTTCCTGCACAGGTGCGCAGAGTGTTCCGACGGCCAGCATTGAGGCAGCCCACATGCTCATGATCCTCCCCGGAACTTGCGGTTTTGTCACATGGCCGCAATAAGTCCCGATTGACGTTCCATAACACTCCGAAACTGCCCCGAGTTGCGGCTATGTGACAAAACCGCAAGTAGGATCCACGGCATGGTCAAGAATCCGCCGGACGGGTATCAGCGCATTGTTCCCTACCTCATGTACGCCGACGCGCCTGCGGCGATCGACTTTCTGTGCGGGACGTTCGGATTCACCGAGCGGTTCCGCATGGAAATGGACGAAGGCGGCATCGGCCACGCCGAGGTGGAGCTGGAGGACAACGTGGTGATGCTGGCCACCGCCATGAACGAGATGGGCATGGCCAGCCCCCAGGACCTGCCGTTCATCCACGCCATGGTCATGGTCTACGTGGACGACGTGGACGCGCACCACGCGCACGCGGTGGAGTGCGGCGCGAAGATCACGCGCGAGCTCGAGACCAAGTTCTACGGCGACCGCACCTACATGGCGGTCGACCTGGAGGGCCACAACTGGGGCTTCGGGACCCACGTCAAGGACGTCGCTCCCGAGGACATGGTCCCCCCCGACGGCGACTGCTAGAGCGCGTCCGGCCAGACGACGGCGCCGCCGGGCAGGAAGTAGGCGATCAGCATCCGGCCGCCCTCGACGGTCGGGACATGGCGGCTGTCGGGCTCGAAGACGACCCAGCCTTCCGGCGCGTCGTCGAAGCGCGGGTCGCCGTCCACTTTGAGGCAGAGATTGATCTCGCCGCGCGGGTGGATGTGGTCGATGCCGCTGCCGCTCATCCAGACGAAGTCGATCGACATGCCGTGCTCGTTCTCGTCGGGCCTCGACAGCCGCGAGTAGCGGATGTCGCCCTTGCCCTGGCGGTCGCAGATCGCGCCCTCCTCGACCGCCGCCAGCAGCGCGGCGCGCAGCGCGGTGCACTCGGGGCCGTGCAGCGGAAAGGCGGCCTCGAGATCGGCCACCGCCGCCGCGGGATCAGTCGGATCGACGGCCGCCGCCGCGGCCAGCGGCGCGGCCATCAGGTCGAGCAGCCCTGCACTCATGAGATGAGGAGGTTTGCCATTCGGTCGACATGCTCCTTGATGTCGTCCACGTGCTCGGCGTGCTCGATGTTGCCGTCGGCCCCGATCACGACCGTGACGCGTTTGGCGTAGCCCGCCGACGCGTCGTCGGCCGCCCCGTAGGCCAGCGCCAGCGACTTGTCCGTGTCGCAAAGCAGCGGGAAGCCGAATTCCTGCTTGTCGGCGAACTTCTTGTTCGCCTTCGCGCTGTCGAAGGAAACGCCGAGGACGGCCGCACCGGCGTCCTCGATTTGGCGGATTCGATCACGGAACCCGCGTCCCTCGACTGTTCATCCCGGTGTGGAGGCCTTGGGGAAGAACCAGATCAGCAGCCGGCGGCCGGCGAAGTCGCCCAACTGGACCGTGTTGCCTTCCTGGTCGGTGGAGGTGAAGTCCGGGGCGGGGATGCCGATTTCGATCGGCGGCGCCTGGGTCTTCTTCTTGCGGAACAGGTCAAAGATGCCCATGGATGAGTTATAGGCCCTGCGCGCTAACTCTCCCAGTCGGGAGCCACCAGCCGGCGCTTGCCGTCGCCTGAGAGCTTCACGCCAGGCTCGTCCGTGTCCTCGAAGGTCCACAGCTGGCAGGTCACTTTCTTGTGTTTCTGGTCGAGCGCTTCGCAGTAGTTGGTGAAGACGCAGCGGCGGACCTCCTCGCCGCGCCCCAGCCGCACCTTTTCGAACCAGTCGGGGTCGGCCAGGGTCTGGCGGGCGGCGCCCACGATGTCGGCGGCGCCTGATTCCAGCACCGCCTCCGCCTGGCTGAACGAACAGATCCCGCCCGCCACGACGACCGGCGTATCGCAGCCAGCCTCGCGGACGGCGGCCCGGATGCGAGCGGCTGGTTCACTGTTGCGGCCGAACGGCCCGAAGTCGTCGGCCACCACGGTCGGCATGCACTCCCAGCCGGACTGTCCGGTGTAGGGATAGACCGCCCATCCCACCTTGGGCTGCTTGGCGTCTTCGAATCGCCCGCCGCGCGACAGGCTCAGGAAATCCATGCCTGCCGTCGCGAACTGCGCCCCGAACCATGCAGCGTCGTCCACGCCGCTGCCGCCCTCCACGATGTCGTCGGAGAGATAGCGGCAGCCCACCGCGTAGTCGGCGCCGACGGCCTCGCGCACGGCCGCGTAGACCTCCAGCGGCAGCCGCACCCGGTTCTCGCGCACGCCCCCGTAGCCGTCCTCGCGCACGTTCAGGGCCGAGAGGAAGGAGCTCATCGTGTAGGCGTGCGCGTAGTGCAGCTCGACGCCGTCGAAGCCGGCCTGTCGGGCGCGCCCCGCTGCGGCCGCGAAGATCGGCGGCATGACGTCAGGCAGCTCGGCCACGTGGGGCAGGTGGGTGTCGCTGACGCTCTCGCGGTAGCCGAAGCGCAGGTCGCGCAGCGTCCGCGCGTCCAGGAGCCCGTCCAGATCCCCGTCGGGCGTCGCGATCAGTGCCTCGCGAACGCCGTCGTCGTCCAGGCCGGGGAAATGGCCGCGGAGCGTGTCGTCGATCTCGAGAAACCGCCGGAAGAACTTCTCCGGCTCGGGCCGCCGCTTCACCGAAAGGAAGTCGATCAGCTGGATGAACAGCCGCGTGTGGCCGCCGCTGGCGCGGCGCACGGTCTCGACCAACTGGTGGAGACCCGGCAGGAAGCGGTCGTCGCCGATCCGAAGCAGCGGCCCTGACGGGATGTCGCGCACGCCCGTTGCCTCGACCACGATCGCGCCGGGGCGGCCGCCGGCGAAGCGCTCGTACCAGTCCAGGACGTCTTCGGTGACCATGCCGTCCTCGGTGGCGCGCCAAGGCACCATTGCGGGCACCCAGGTGCGGTGCTCGAGGGTCAGCGGCCCGATGTCCACCGGCGAGAACCAGCGGCTCTTCGATGCCTCCTTCTCGGTGGGCCAGTCTCCGGGCGGCAGGTCGTGCTTGACGCGCTCGGCCGGGTGCCACATGGGCCTGCGCGGTCCCTAGAGGGTGACCGTCTCGCCGGCCTCGATCCCGATGTCCTCGAGACGATCGGGGAAGGACAGGCCGCAGGACGCCACGGTGGGGCGGATGTCGTCGATGAAGGCCTGGATCACTTCGGCGGGGTCATGCTTCTTGAGACCCTCGGCGACCGCGAACTCGCTGTCAGGGGTGCCGGGGCGGCCGAACGACAGGCAGGCCACGCGCAGCCACTTCTCGAACAGCGGCTGGGCGGCCGCGAGGAAGTCCGGATCGGACTTGGACATCTCCTGAAGGCTCTCCTCGCCGAAGGACTCGTGCTCCTCCTCCTCGGCGAGGATCTTGCCGACGATGGCGGCGTAGGGTTCCCAGGCGCACTCCGTGTATTCGGCCAGATGTTGCCCGCCGGCGCGGTCGTAGAGGAACTGCGCCATCGCCAATTCCAGCCAGGACTCGGGGTAGGGGACGCGCCCCAGCCGATCCTGGATCGCGTCCATGACGTTGCCGTGGCCCTCGCCCTCGTAGAGCGAGGCGACCGCCTCGTAGTGCTCCAACTCCTCCTCCAAGTCGTGGATGCACGCGGCCTTGGTGGCGGCGTCCGGCACGAACTTGAGCGAGTGGCCGACCAGGTTGACGGCCATGATCTCGCGGTAGGCCTGGCTCTCCATCATGCGGCGCAGCACGTCGCGGCGGCGGTCTTCGTCGGTCATCGGTGTCCTTCCTGGTCCATGAGTTCGCGGGCGACCAGCAATCCTTGGATCTCGCTGGCGCCCTCGTAGATCCTAAGCGCGCGGACCTCGCGGTAGAGGGCCTCCATGCGGCCGCCAGACAGGACGCCGCGGGCGCCCATGACCTGGACGCAGGCGTCGACGGCGCGCTGCGCCGCCTCGGTGGCATACCACTTGGCCATCGAGCCGGCGGCGCGGGAGCGGGCGTCGAGGCTGCCTCCGGCGGCGCGACGCTCATGGGCCTGGACGGCGGCGTTGACCAGCCCGCGAGCGGCCTCCAGATCGGTCCAGGCGGTGGCGAGTGCCTGGGCCACGGTGGACAGCCGCGCCAAGGGCTTGCCGAACTGCTCGCGCTCGAGCGCGTGGTCGCGGGCGTCGCCCAGGGCGCGCAGGCCGAGGCCCAGCGCCGCCGCGCCGACCGACGGCCGGAAGCGCTCCAGCGTGCCCATCGCCAGCGCCCAGCCCGCACCGTTGCCCGGTCCCGCCTCGCCGGCGAGCTCGATGCCATCCGGCCCTGCGCATCCGTCGAAGCGCGGGTCCAGCCGCGCCGCGTCCTGCACGCGTGCGCCGTCCAGGACCAGCCGCCCGATCGGATGGGGGGCCAGCAGGTGCTCGCGCTCGATGTGGACTCCATCGGTGTCGGCTTCCACCAGGAAGGCGTCCAGACCAGCGCGCCGGTCCGCGTCGTCGGTGCGCGCGAACACCACATAGGCGTCCGCCACCCCGGCGTTGCTGATCCAGCGCTTGGCGCCGCTGAGCACCCAGTCGTCGCCGTCTCTCGCGGCTGTCGTCGCGATCGCCCCCACGTCGGAGCCCGCACCGTCCTCCGAGATGGCGAATGCCAGGCATGCCTTGCCGTCGGTCAGCCGCGGCGTCCATGCCTCGCGCAGATCGGGCCCCGCGCCGCGCAGCACCACGCACGATCCCAGTCCGTGGACCGCCAGCACGCTGTCGGCCAGAGCCGAGGCGCCCGCCACCGCGGTCCGCAGCTCGCACAGGGAGCCCAGTTCCAGCGGCCGCGCTGCGACAACCTCCAGCAGTTCGTGGTCGGCGGCGGCCGCCAGCGCGGCGCGCGCTGCGTCGTCCTCTGCCTCGGGGCCGCACGGCGTCGCCCCGTCCAATCCTGCCGCATAGGCGGTGATCCGGCCGGTCAGGTCCGTCGTCATGCCCTCGCGTCCTCCTCCGAACCGGGAAAGTCAGGCTCGCGCTTCTCGGTGAAGGCCGTGAATCCCTCCCGGTAGGGGCCGCGGCCCATTAGCCGCGCCTGCGTCTCCGACTCGATCTCCAGCGCCGCTGTCAAGTCGAGGGGGTGCTCCGCCTCAAGACATCGCTTGGTCTCGGCCAGGGCGTCCCGCGAGAAGCCGGCCAGCCGCTCCGCCAGTGCAAGAGCGGTCGTGCGCACGTCCTCGCGCGGGACCAGCCGGTGGTAGAGGCCCCAGGAATAGGCGTCCTCGGCACTCACCCAGTCGGCCAGGAGGAGGATCTCGGAGGCGCGCGACAGGCCGACGGCGCGCGGAAGCAGCTGCGCGGCGCCCATGTCGGCACCCGACAGTCCCACCTTCTGGAACAGGAAGGCGATGCGTGCGTCGGGGCAGGCCACGCGCAGGTCGCAGGCCAGCGCCATCACCGCGCCGGCCCCGCAGGCCAGCCCCGGCAGGGCGGCGACCACCGGCGCCTGGCAGTCACGGATCGACTGGATCAGGTCGCAGGTCAGGTCCGTGAACTCGCGGCGTGCCGCCTCGTCCTGCTCCAGCGTCGCACCGATGATGTCGCGCACGTCGCCGCCCGAGCAGAAGGCCTCCCCCGCGGCGCCCAGTACCACGGCACGCACGCTTCGATCCTGCGACAGCTCATTGAACGTGTCTCGCAGGAATCTGTAGGAGTCGAACGTGAGCGCGTTGCGCCGCTCGGGCCGATCGAGGGTCACCAGCGCGACCGGGCCCTCTCTTGTGATTCGGACTTCGTCCATGGCAGTTCTGGGCCGCGTTAGCCGATCGAGGCGATCCGGCCGTTGCTCGAAGGCGACTTTACCGCCGCCAGGGCCTTCGCGGCGACGGAGGCGGGCTTGACCAGCCGGCCTGAGGGATTCTGCTTGGCGAGAGCACTACGGGCCTTGCGCTCTGTCATGCCAGTCTTGGCGACGATCCGTGCCACCGAGGCGTCGGTCATGGGGCTGTCGACGAAGCCGGGGCAGATGGCCGCCATGGCGACGCCGGTGCCTTCGAGCTCCAGCGAGGCGGCGCGCGTCAGGCCCACGATTCCGTGCTTGGACGCCGAGTAGGCGGAGGTGTAGGCGTAGCCCTGCAGCCCCGCGCTCGACGCGATGTGGACGATGCGGCCCCAGCCGGCTTCCAGCATGCCGGGCAGGACGGCGCGCGCCGCGAAGTAGGACCCGGTCAGATTCACGGCGAGGGTGCGGTCCCAGTCGCGCTGCTCCATTTTCGCCAGCGGTCCGCTCGGCGCGATGCCGGCGCAGGTCACCAGGATGTCGATCGTGATGGTGTGGAAATCATCCATCACCCGGCGCACGGCGCGCTCGACCGCCATTTCGTCGCTGACGTCCAGCGCGTAGCCGCGTGCCAGTCGATCGGCCCGCTTGATGCGGCCGTTCACTGCGCTGACCGCCTCCTCCAGTCCGGTTTCGGGCAGGTCGGTCATCGCGACCTTCGCGTGTGCCCCGTGCAGCGCCGCCGCCACTGCGCGGCCGATGCCGCCCGATGCCCCGGTGACCAGTGCCACGCGCCCCGCCAGTTTGCCCGTCCTCGATGCAGCCATGGCCGGGGAGCATACGGGCTGGGCTGCCCAGACCTGAAGTCGGGCCTGTAGTCTGGTCGCATGACCAGAATCGCCATCCTCGGTGCCGGGACCATGGGCCACGGGATCGCCCAGGTGGCGGCCGCTTGCGGCTACGACGTGGCGCTGTCCGACGTGGACGAGGACGCGCTGGGAACCGGCATGGAGCGCCTCGCCGCCAACCTGGCCAAGGGGGTCGAGAAGGGCAAGATGAACGAGGAGGACCGCGCGGCCGCCCTGGCCCGGGTCGCCGCGACCACCGACCTGGCCGAGGCGGTGGCCGACGCCGACCTGGTGGTCGAGGCCGCGCCCGAGCGCCTGGACCTGAAGGAGCAGATCTTCGCGGCCGTCGATTCCGCCGCGCCCGACGGCGCCGTGCTGGCCAGCAACACCTCGTCTTTGTCCATCAGCCGCATCGCCGAGGCCACCCGTCGTCCCGACGCGGTGATCGGCATGCACTTCTTCAATCCGCCCTACGCGCTCAAGCTCCTGGAACTGGTGCGCGGCGAGCAGACCTCGGACGCAACGACCGACGCCGCGCGCGCCCACGGCGAGCGCATGGGCCGCGAGATCATCACGGTGACCGACAGCCCGGGCTTCGCCACCAGCCGGCTGGGGCTGGTGCTGGGCCTCGAGGCGATCCGCATGGTGGAGCAGGGCGTGGCGTCGCCCGAAGACATCGACACCGCCATGGCGCAGGGCTACGGCCACCCGATGGGCCCGCTGCGCCTGACCGACCTGGTGGGCCTGGACGTCCGCCTGGCCATCGCGGAGGGCCTGTTCGAGGCGCTCGGCACCGACGCCTTCCGGCCTCCCGACCTGCTCCGCCAGATGGTCGAGGACGGCCGCCTGGGCCGCAAATCCGGCCGCGGCTTCTACGACTGGGACTGAGGACCCTGGCCTAGTCCAACAGGCCGGCGAGGAGGGGCTGGTCGCCCTGCAGGGCGGTTCGCTGCATGTAGAAGGCCAGGCCGCGGGGGCCGCCCAGTTCCTCGCCGCCGCCGGCGCGTCCAGGGCCGCCGTGGATGAGGGCGGGGTTGACGCCGCCGGGGCCGGGCGAGTGTTCGGCCACCTTGGCGCTGCCGATATGGATGCGCCCGAGCCACGGCGAGGCGCCCCGGACCGTGTCACCGATGAAGCCGGCGTCGTCGCTGTAGATGGAGGACACCAGGCATCCCTGACCGAGGCCGATGATGCGGGCGGCTTCTGCGCCGCTGCCGTCGAACGGCAGCAGGGTCGCCACCGGGCCAAAGATCTCGAAGGCGTGGATGTCGGCGGCGTCGCTGTCTGCGGCGCGCAGCAGGGTGGGGGAAACGAACCAGCCACCGTCACCCTCGATGCCGACCAGCGGCCCGCGGCCTGGCGTGCCGCCTGCCTCGCCGCCCGCGTAGACCACCGTTGTGCAGGCTTGGAGACGCTCGATGCCGGCCATCACGTCGCTGAGTTGCCCCTCCGTGGCCAGCGGGCCCATGCGGACTTCCCGCAGTGACGGGTCGCCGACGCGCGTGCGGGCCAACTCCTCGGCCAGTGCCTCGCCGACCAGGTCGATCACGGCCTCCGGCACCAAAATGCGCCGCGTGGCGGTGCACTTCTGGCCCGCCTTCTGCGTCATCTCGCGCGCGGTCTCGCGCACGAACATGTCCCAGGTGGCGGACTCCGGTTCGACGTCTGCGCCGAGAACACAGGCATTGAGGCTGTCGGCCTCGACGCTGACGCGCACGCTGCCACGAAGCAGCGCCTCCGTCGAGCGAATCAGGCAGCCGGTGTCGGCCGAGCCGGTGAAGGCGAGCACGTCCTGGGGCCCAAGGTGGTCCAGCAGGTCGCCGACCGAGCCGGTCAGGAGAGACAGCGCGCCAGCGGGCAGCACGCCCTCGTCGACGATGCGCTTCACGCAGGCGACTGCCAGGGCGGCGGAGGATGTGCCGGGCTTGGTGACGACCGGCATGCCGGCCAGGAGCGCGACCGCGGCCTTCTCGGCAAAGCCCCAGGCGGGGAAGTTGAAGGCGTTGATGTGGACCGCCACGCCGAGGCGCGGCGCGAAGACATGCTGGCCGACGAAGCGCGGCGAGCGGCCCAGCCGGATGGCGTCCCCGTCGGCGAGCAGCGCGCCGGCGTCCATGCCCTCGGCCAGTTTCGCGTAGTGGGCGAGCGTGAACATGGCGCCGTCGATGTCGAACTTGGCGTCGCCGCGCGTGTTTCCGCCGTTGGTGATGGCGATCCCGATCAGCTCGTCGCGCACGCCGTGGAGCGCGTCGGCCATGCCTTGCAGCAGTTGGCCGCGCTCGGAATAGGTCATCGCCCTCAGCGCCGGCCCGCCGGTGTCTCTCGCGTAGGCCAGGCAAGCGGCGTAGTCGACGCCCGCCGTGGTGGCTGTGGCGACCACCTCGCCTGTGGTGGGGTTGTGCAGCGGTCTGCCTTCGCCGTCGGCCGCCGTCCAGGCGCCGCACACATGGGACTCCAGCCGCTCCACCGCTACAGACTCGGCCACGTCTCGCTCCTCTTCACGTATTCGTAGTCCATCGATTGTCCCTGGATGCCCTTGCGGGGCGGGGCGATCCAGCCTGCCATCTTGCCCGGCTCTATGCAGGGGAGCATCAGCGATTTCACGTAGGCGTAGTCCTCTTGCGAAGGCAGGAACTCGCCGCGGCGCCGCTCGAACTCGGCGGCGTCCATGGGGCTCCCGTCCGGCCCGAAGGTGTGGCCCTGGAAGTGGCCCACCAGGCGGTTGAAGCGCTCGGAGGGGAGCGTGATGCGGTCGGAGTGGCCGGCCTCCTCGAGGCGCCGGTTCCAGCGGACCACCGACTTCTCGCAGTCGTCCACGTAGGCGTCGCGCAGCGCAAGGTTCATGGCGCGGCGCAGCGGGATCTCGACCCGGGTCAGCGTCCCGTCCGCGCCGGGCGCGTCGACCGTGCGCGTGCCCTCGAGGGCCAGGTGGTCGGTGTGGCGCCGCTCGTCGCCCTCGCGGTAGCGGCCCTTCAGCGACTGCCCGAAGAAGCGCGCCGCGTTGGTGGAGTCCTCGGCGCCGAACAGGTCCAGTGACGCGCTGAACCACTCGTTCACGTAGCGCTGGATCAGGTCCAGGGGGATGCCGCCCTCGCGGGTGACATCACCCTCGGGAGCGGTCTGCATCAGCTCGGCGGTGCGCGCGATCACGCGCTCCAGTCCGGTGTCGCCCACGAACAGGTGGTGGGCCTCCTCGGTCAGCATGAACTTGGTGGTGCGTGCCAGCGGGTCGAAGCCGCTCTCGGCCAGCGCCGCCAGCTGGTACTTGCCGTCGCGGTCCGTGAACATCGCGAAGCAGAAGAAGGCGAGCCAATCGTCGATCGGCTTGTTGAAGGTGGAGAGGATGCGCGGGCTGTCGACGTGGCCGGAGCGGCGCGCCAGCAGGTCGTCGGCCTCGTCGCGGCCATCGCGGCCGAAGTGCTTGTGCAGCAGGTAGACCATCGCCCACAGGTGGCGGCCCTCCTCGACATTGACCTGGAAGAGGTTGCGGCAGTCGTAGAGCGACGGCGCACACATGCCGAGCAGCCGCTGCTGCTCGACCGACGCCGGCTCGGTGTCCGCCTGGGTGACGATGATGCGGCGCAGGTCCTTGCGCATCTCGCCGGGGACCTCCTGCCAGACGTCCTCGCCCATCATGTCCCCGAAGCCGATCTGGCGTTCCGTGTTGCCGGGTTCGAGGAAGATGCCCCAGCGGTAGTCGGGCATCTTCACGTAGTCGAAGTGCGCCCAGCCGCCCGGCTCCACGCTGATTGCGGTTCGCAGGTAGATGTCGTCGGCCTG
Organism: uncultured Planctomycetales bacterium; assembly: GCA_964653725.1. GTDB lineage: Bacteria > Planctomycetota > UBA1135 > UBA1135 > CAZZHK01 > CAZZHK01. The sequence continues at coordinate 27,049 of CAZZHK010000015.1, forward strand.
GAAGCCCTCGGGCCCCATGTCCTTCCACCAGTCGATGAAGTCCGGCTGCCAGGACTCGAGGGCCTTCTGCAGCTTGCGGTCCGTGGACAGGTCCACGTTGTTGGGAATGCGTTCGGAGGAGAGGTGGGGCATGAGTGATGTCAGGTCCTGTTCCAGTCGAAGGCCGCCGTTCCGGGGCGCCCGTAGAGGGTGAGCGCACCGGTCTCGCCGACGGCGTTGGGGCGCTGGAAGATCCAGTTTTGCCAGGAGGAGAGGCGCCCGAAGATCTTGGTCTCCATGGTCTCGGGGCCGGGGAAGCGGATCGAGGCCTCCATGCCGGTGAGTGCGTCCGGCGACAGCCCGGCGCGCTCCTCGACGGCCAGGCGGACCTCGTCCTCCCAGTCGATGTCGTCGAAGCAGAGCGTGATGAGGCCTGCCTCTTCTGCCCCGGTGGCGTCGAAGGGGCCCTCGTGCGCGAGCAGCGCCGAGGGCTTTTCCGGGTCGCCGATGAAGCGGGTCTCCAGCCGCGTGAGCCCGTTGCCCATCGGCAGCGGCCCGGCGTTCAGTTGTCCAAGCGCCACATCAACCCCGTCCTCTTCCAGCATGTAGGAGCGGTCGGCGGCCAGCGCCAGCTCCATCAGGCTGCCTGCGAAGCACGATCCGGGCTCGACCAGCGCGAAGAACGAGCGCGCTGTGACGTCCATGCGTTTGCACACGCGCTTCATGAAGTGGAGCGTCTCGGAGATGAACCAGTGATCGGAGCGCGCCGCCAGCGCCTCGTCCATGGCGAGGACGTCACGGATTTCGCCGCGGGTCTTGACCAGCACCAGGCCGATCTCGGGGTGGTTGAAGCGCAGCCGCAGCAGCGCGTCGTCCAGCTCCCGGAACATCCGCAGCGCCACCAGGTCGGCGCCCAGCGCGCAGGGGTCCTCGGGGATCTCCGGGATGTCGGTGGGGACGGTGACGGTGAGGGTCGCGGTGCGGGCCGCCGAGTCGAGCTCGAGCGCGACGTGGCGGTAGGTGACGGTGCCGGTCTCCGGGTCTTCCTCTGGCTCCAGCGCGTCCAGCGTGACGCCGGAGCGGTCCGGATAGCCGTCCTTCGCGATCTCGGCTGCGCGCTCATTGATGCGCTCATCGAACGTCGAAGTCGGGAAGACGCCGTCCACCAGGCCCCACTCGACCGCGCGCTTGCCCTTGACGCCCTCGGCCAGGGTCACGAACACGTCGGCCAGGTCGCGGCGGACGTGGCGCTTGTCGACCACGCGTGTCAGGCCGCCGGTGCCGGGCAGCACGCCCAGGAACGGGATCTCGGGCAGCGCGACGGCGGATCGCCGATCGTCCACCAGGTAGATCTCCTCGCAGGCCAGCGCCAGCTCGTAGCCGCCGCCCGAAGCCACGCCGTTCAGAGCGATCATGTAGGTCTGGCCGCTGTGCTGCGTCGCGTCCTCGATCTCGAGCCGCGTCTCGTTGGTGAACTTGCAGAAGTTCACTTTGAAGGAGTGGGTGGAGGTGGAGAGCATGAAGATGTTGGCGCCGGAGCAGAAGACGCCCTCGAGGGCGCTGCCGATCACCACGCAGGAGACTTCGGGGTGCTCGAAGCGCAGCCGCCGCACCGCGTCCGCCAACTCGATGTCCACGCTGATGTCGTAGGAGTTGAGCTTCAGCTCGTAGCCCTCGCGCTGGCCACCGTCCTCCTGGATGTCGAGGTCGAGGCGCGCGATCGGCCCGTCCACCGCCAGTTTGATGTGGCGGTATTCATCGGGATGGGTCTCGAACGTGAGCGGTGCCGCGGGCGCGGCAAGAGTCGATTCGGCCATGGCACCAGAATGGGGGAGGCGGGCGAAAAAGGCAAGATAAATCTCTTTCCATGGTGGTCAAGAGCAGTAAAGTGCCATGTGTGGCACAGCGTGGTTCAGAAGAGGTCATCCGCTCCGTGGGCGCGCGCGTGAGTGTGCGGCGCCGCGAGCAGGGCCTGACCGCCAAGGCGGCGGCCGAGGCGTGCGGCCTCAGCGTGCGCTTCTACGCGCAACTCGAGGCCGGCCATGCCAACATCGCCATCGGCCGGCTGGCCGCCGTCGCCGATGCGCTGGGCACCACGCTGGCCGCCCTCGTCGGTGGGGGGGACGAGGCCGCCGACCAATGCGCGGGCCACATCGCCCTGCTGGGTCTGCGCGGCGCGGGCAAGAGCACGCTGGGACCGATGATCGCCGAGCACCTCGGTCTGCCCTTCGTGGAACTGACCGACCGGATCGAGCAGGCCGCCGGCATGGACCTGGTCGAAATCTTCACGATGCACGGGCCCGCCTACTACCGGCGCCTCGAGGCCGAGGCCGCCGCAGACCTGGTGGGGGGAGGCGACCCCTGCGTCGTGGCCCTGCCCGGCGGCCTCGTCCACCAGGCGGGCACCTGGGACCTGGTGCGCCGCCGCTGCAACACCGTTTGGCTGACCGCCACGCCCGAGGACCACATGGCGCGCGTGGTGAGCCAGGGCGACCAGCGCCCCATGGCCGACCGCACCGACGCCATGAGCGAACTGCGCGTGCTGCTCGCCTCGCGCCGCGACCTCTACGCCCAGGCCGACCACACCCTCGACACCTCCGCCGCGAGCCCCGCCTCCTGCCTCGCCACCCTCACCGCCGCACTGGCCTGATCAGGGGGGAGAGGGCCGTGTGGTAGGCTTCGGGTGTGCGCAGCCCCCGAGCGCTTCGGTGGGCGAACACCGTGACCCACGGGATCGGCGTGCCGCTCGGCATCGCTGCCTTGGCCTGGATGGTGGTTCGCTCTTCCCTGCACGGAACCGCGGTCCATGTCGTGACCTCGGCCATCTATGGGACATCAATCGTGCTGCTCTACGCCGCGTCGTCCCTCTACCACAGCGGTCTGTGGGCCGGGCGCCGCCAGTTGTGGCGTACCATCGACCACGCCTGCATCTACATCCTGATCGCAGGCAGCTATACGCCCTTCGCTCTGGCCGCCATCGGCGGCACCTTCGGCTGGGTGATGTTCGGGACCGTGTGGGGTATCGCCGCCCTAGGCAGCGGCTTCAAGGCGTTCACCGCCGGGCGATTCGAGGTACTCAGCACGCTCACCTACATGGCCATGGGATGGATGGCGGTGATCGCGATTCCGACCCTGCTGGAGGTCCTGCCGGTGGCCGCGCTGGCCTGGATCCTGGCCGGTGGCTTGGCCTACACGGTGGGGGTGCTGTTCTACGCACTCGACGAGCGCATTCCCTACGGCCACGCCATCTGGCACCTTTGCTGCCTCGGGGGCACCACGGCTCACCTGATGGCCGTGTGCCTCTACGTGATCCCGTAGCGGCCCGGGGCAACGGGGAGAGCCGTCGGTGTCCTATGATCCGGCACCGCCATGCGGATCCTCGACCTCAAGATCAACGGCGACGCCGTGTCTCTCGGTGCGCCCGACCATTGGACGCTGCTGGAGGTGCTGCGCTACGCGGCCGGCCTGACCGGCTCCAAGCAGGGCTGCGACAAGGGCGACTGCGGCGCCTGCACGGTGCTCGTCGACGGGCGCGCGGTGCTGTCGTGCCTCACTCTGGCCGCCGAGGCCGAGGGACATGAGATCACCACCATCGAGGGCCTGGCCGACGGGGCGGGCCTGGACGTGGTCCAGCAGGCGTTCAATGAGGTGGGCGCTATGCAATGCGGATTCTGCCAGCCCGGCATGATCCTGGCGGCGCGCCAGCTGGTGGGCGAGAACCCGAGCGCCACGCGGGGCGAGATCCGTAGCGCCCTGGCCAGCAACCTGTGCCGCTGCACCGGCAACGTGAAGATCCTGGACGCGGTCGAACTGGCCTGCGCGCGCGAGCAGGAGGCCGGCGCGTGAGCGACCGACAGCAGAAGTCGAAGGACCGCGCCGTCCTGGGCGGCGTGCCGGTGGGCGGCCGCTCGGCCAACACCATCCACGGCACCGAGCCGCCTCACGGCGACGCCTTCCAGGTGGTGGGGACGAGGGTTGCGAAAGTGGACGGCATCGACCTGGCCACCGGCCGCGGCCAGTTCACCGACGACATCGCGCTGCCGGGCATGCTGCACGCCAAGTTCCTTCGCAGCCCGCACCCCCACGCGCGCATCACGAAAATCGACACGACCGCCGCCGAGGCCCTGCCCGGCGTCCACGCGGTGCTGATCGGCACCGACCTGCCGGAGCGCTACGGGGTGATCCCCTGGACGCCGGACGAGACCGCCCTGGCGGTGGACAAGGTGCGCTTCGTGGGCGACGGGGTGGCGTGCGTCGCGGCGGTCGACGAGGACACTGCGAACGCTGCGTGCGCGCTTGTCACCGTCGACTATGAATTGCTCCGGCCCTGGTTCGACCCGGAAACGGCAGCCGAGCACGGCGAAGATCCGCCGATCCACGAGGACGCCAAGCACGGCAACGTATCCAAGCACGTGGAACTCGAGTTCGGCGAGGTGGACGCGGGGCTCTCCGCCGCCGCGCACACCGTAGAAGGCGATTTCTCTTTCCACGGCACGGCCCACACGCCGATCGAGCCCCACTGCGCTGTGGCCCATTGGGACGGCGAGCGCCTGACCCTGTGGTCGGCGACTCAGATCCCTCACTACGTGCACAAGACGGTGGCCAAGGTGATGGACCTGAAGGCCAGCCAGGTGCGCGTGATCCAGCCCTACCTTGGAGGCGCGTTCGGCGGCAAATCGGACCCCTTCGGCCACGAGCTCTGCGTGGCGGAGCTGGCACGGCGCACCGGGCGCCCGGTCAAGGCGCTGCTGACCCGCGAGGAGGGCTTCTACCTGCACCGTGGCCGCCACCCGATGGACATGCACTTCCGGGCAGGCTGCGGCGAAGACGGACGGTTGACCGCGGTCGACTCGAAGATCCTCATCGACGGCGGCGCCTATTCGTCGTTCGGGCTGGTCACGACCTACTACTCGGGGCAGCTCTTGACCGGGCCCTACTGCTTCCCCTCATACCGCTTCGACTCGACCCGCGTCTTCACCAACAAGCCGCCCTGCGGCCCGAAGCGCGGCCACGGCTCGGTGCAGCCCCGCTTCGCCATCGAGATCCAGATGGACGAGCTGGCCGAGCAGTGCGGCATGGACCCGATCGACTTCCGCCGTGTCAACTTCGTCGGCTCGGACGTGACCACCGTGAACGGCCAGCGCATCACCTCGAACGGCTTCCTGGAGTGCCTCGACCGCGTCGAGGAGGCCAGCGGCTGGGCCGAGCGCCGCGGGCGACTGGGCCCGGGCCGCGGGCTCGGCGTGGCGGGCTCGATGTACATCTCGGGCACCAACTACGCGATCTATCCGAACGACATGCCACAGGCCGGCATCCAGATCCGGCTCGATCGCTCCGGGATCGCGACCGTCTACTCGGGTGCGTCCGAAATCGGCCAGGGCTCGACTTCGATGGCCGCCATGATCGTCGCCGAGGAACTAGGCATCCCGCTGGACTGCGTTCGCATGGTGGTCTCCGACACCGATCTCACTCCGGTGGATCTCGGCGCCTACTCGTCGCGGATCACCTTCATGCTGGGCAACGCCTGTGTCGACGCGGCGCGCAAGCTGCGGCGGCAGATCCAGGAGGCGGTCGCCGACGAGTGGGGCATCAAGCCCGGCCGGGTTTTCCTGGGCGGAGGCGAGGTATTCGACAGCGAGAATCCGGACGCACGGTCGATCACCCACGTCGAGGCTTTCGAGCTGGCGGAGGGCCGCTTCGAGACCCTGGGCGCGACAGGCTCCTACAACACGCCCGACCTGGGCGGCGACTACCGCGGCGGCACGATTGGCGCTTCGCCGGCCTACTCCTTCACCGCCCACGTGGTGGAGGTGGAGGTCGACGGTGACACCGGCGAGATCCGGGTGCCCAAGGCCTGGGTGGCGCACGACTGCGGCCGCGCGATCAGCCCGGTCAATGTCGAGGGCCAGTGCGAGGGCTCGACCTACATGGGGATCGCCGAGGCGCTGACGGAACACCACGAGGTCTACACGGAGGGCCCGGCCGCGGGGCTGCTCAAGCGCCCCAACCTGCTCGACTACACGATCCCCACCACGATGGACACGCCCGAGATCGAGACGCTGATCGTCGAGTCGCTGGACCCGGAGGGCCCCTACGGCGCAAAGGAGGCCGGCGAGGGGCCGCTGCACGGCTCGATCCCGGCGCTGGCCAACGCGATCCATGACGCGGTCGGCGTGCGGCTGCGCATTCTGCCGTTCACGCCCGACGTGGTGCTGGCCGCGATCAGGGAGAAGGAGGAGGGTGCCTGATGCTGCGGCTTCCGGAATTCGTCCTGGAGCGGCCCGAGACCCTGGAGGAAGCCTGTGCGCTCCTGCGCGAGCACGGCTCGGGCGCCCGCATCATCGCCGGCGGCACCGACCTGGTCGTCAACATGAAGCAGGGATTCGAGGGCGCCGACGTGCTGGTCAGCCTGTCGAAGATCCCGGGGCTCACAGGGATCGAGGACCAGGGCGGCGGGCTGGTGATCGGTGCGATGACCACATTGGAGCAGCTGGCCGAGGACGCCCAGGTGGCGGCCCGGTTCCCCGGCCTGTCCCAGGCGGCGGGGCTGGTAGCCGGCCCGCACCAGCGGCGCATGGGGACCATCGGCGGCAACGTGTGCCTGAACACGCGCTGCGTCTACATCAACCAGACCCAGGAGTGGCGCGAGGCGCTAGGCCACTGCCTGAAGGGCGGCGGCGACGTGTGCCACGTGGTGCCGGGCGGCAAGAACTGCGTGGCGGCGGCCAGCAACGACACCGCCACCGCGTTGATCAGCCTGGGCGCGACGCTCGAGATCGCCGGTGCCGACGGCATGCGCCAGATCCATGTCGCCGACTTCTTCAACAGCGACGGGATCTCCAACAAGATGCTGGAGCAGGACGAGATCCTGACCGGCGTGCTGCTGCCGGCGCCTCCCGACGGCGCCTTCTCGGGTTACGAGAAGCTGCGGCCGCGCGGTTCGATCGACTATCCACGCCTGTCGGTGGCGGTGGCGGGCGCGGCCGAAGAGGGCCGCATCACCGACCTGGTGATCGTGATCTCCGCCCTGGCGGCCAAGCCGCTGGTGCTCAGGCAAGCCCAGGAGATGGCCGCCGGCCGCATGGTGGACGACGCGCTGCTGGATGAGCTGGCGGTACTGGCGACGACCAAGGCCAAGCCGCTCAGCAGCATCGACGGGGACCAGGGCTGGCGCCGCGAAATGGCGGGCGTGCTGGTCACACGGGCGCTCGTTGGCGCGCTGGGCCTCTAGGTCTGCGCGTCGGACTCTGCCGTCAGGCCCGCGTGCAGCACGTCGGAGGCCTGATCGGGGTTGCTCACCCGCAGGAACATGTAGCCCTCGTTGGCGGCGCCGCCGCCGTACATGTAGAGCACGTTGATTTGCGCCTCGGCCAGGATGCGCGCCACCATGGCTGCGGCGCCGGGATGGTTCATCAGCGGGATGGCCAGGATCGGCCCCTGGAAAAACCGGAAGTCACCATTCTCCAGCAGGGTGGCCGTCTCATGGACCTCGTCCACGGTGAACCTGACCAGGCCCTCGCGCGGCTCGAGCACGTCTGCCACGGAGCCGGTCGAGGGGTTCTCCTCTTCAGCGTGTCCGACGATCCCCAGGATGTTGATGCCCCGTCCTGTGAGGGCGTCCAGCATGTCCGCCACCGCCCCGGGGCGGTCCTCGAGGATGACGGTGAACTCCTGCAGGATCCTGAATCCGTTCATGGCGTGTCCAGTCTAGGCACCTACGGCCTCCAGGTGTCCAGCAAAGGGGTCGTCCAGCGAGAGCGAACGCGGACCGAACACCTCCGCGCCACTTGAGGTCACCGCCACGATGTCCTCCAGTCTCACTCCCAGCTCGCCGTAGACGTAGATTCCGGGCTCGTCGGAGAAGGTCATGCCGGGCTCCAGGGCGACCTGATTCCCGCGGACCAGGTAGGGCTCCTCGTGGATCTCGAGGCCGATGCCGTGCCCCAGCCGGTGCATGAAGAGCCGGTAGTCCGGCCCGAAGCCGCTCTTGTCGATCACGGCGCGCGCGGCGCCGTCCAGGTCTCCGCAGACCGCGCCGGGCCTGACCAGGTCGAGGGCGGCGGTCTGGGCGTCGCGGACCGCATTCCACACCTCGCGCTGCCGGTCGGTGGGCGCTGCGTCGAACACGATGGTCCGGGTGATGTCCGACAGATAGCCCGACGCCGTGCCGCCGTCCATCAGGACGAGGTCGCCGCGTTCCAGATGGCGTGGGCTGTCGGTCCCATGGGGGAAGGCCGCGTTGGGGCCGAACAGGACGAAGACGTCGCAGTCCAGGCCCAGGGCCGCGTGGGCCTCCTCGCACAGGCGCACCAGATCGGATTCGGTCATGCCCTCGGCCAGCTCGGCCGCCGCCGCCGCGTATGCAGCCTTGGTGGCGATGTTGGCGTGCCGCTGAAGCGCGAGCTCGTCCTTCGACTTGACCCAGCGTCCCGAACGCAGCAGAGCGAAGGCGGAGGAAGTGTCGGCGCCCATGCGGGCGGCCCAGCCGAACGGGCAGGCCGGGTCGACGGCCAGTCCCTGTCCGCCCGCGACGCGCTCCAGCAGGGCGAACGGGTCCTCGTCCTCCTGCCAGACCTCGAGTCCGTCGGCTCCCAGATCGCCGATCGTCTCACGCGCCTTGCGCTCCTCGAAACCGGGGCACAGCCACACGGCCTCGCCCTGATGGGGGAGAAGCAACCCGAACAGCCGCTCGGACAGCCTCCACTTCACGCCGGTCGCCCACTGCAGGTTGGCGCCGGGCGTCAGCAGCAGAGCCGCATTTGGTGCGATGGCGTCGCGCAGGGCGTCGCGGCGATTCGTAAACTCGCCGGGACTGATGGGATTGGGGCGCCGGAATCCGGCCGTTTCCGCGCGTCGCGCGAGGTCCGCGAAGCGCCCGGCCTTGCCTCCCGCCACCGGATCCTCGCCCACCCGGACCTGGACTTGACAGGCTCCGGCAGCGGCGGCGCCGCCGATGGCCATCCCCAGAAAACCTCTCCGCGTGGTGCGTTGGGGGAGCATGGAATGAAAGTAGCAGGAAACTGTGGCCGGGCGTGCTCATCACGCCCGGGGAGACCGATGCCTCCAGGGTTGTGACGCGAAAGAGGGCCGTTCGGTTTCCCTGTAGATTGCCGGCGTGGAACGCAGGGCAATCGTGTGCGGGGCCTCGAGCGGACTCGGGGCAGCGGTGGCGGCCGGGCTCGAGGAAGACGGCTGGCTGGTCGCCGGCCTGTCGCGGTCCGACCCGGTGCCGGTCGATCTGGCAGACCGCGACGCCACGGCCGAGGGGGTAGCCCGGGCCGTGGCGTCTCTGGGCGGTCCGGTCGACGCGCTGGTCCATACGCCCGGCGACTTCACGGAGGGCGGCGCGCTGGAACTGGACGACGCCGGCTGGCGGCGCCTCTGGGACAGCAACGTGGCCACCGCACTCAATGCGACTACGGCCGTCCTGCCGGAGATGGTGGACGGCGGCCGCATCGTGCTGCTGGCCGCAGCCGGCGCCGGGCGCGCGCGCGGCGGCCGCCGCACGGCCGCCTTTCAGGCCGCCAAGGCCTCGGTCGCGTCATTGGTCCGATCGCTGGCCCTGGATACGGGAGGCCGCCGCATCACCGTGAATGCCGTGGCGCCGGGCGTCGTGCCCCACGACGGCTCGCCGCCCGGGGCCGACGCCGTTGATCCCGCCTCGATCCCGCTGGGCCGTTGGGGGCAGACCGGCGATGTGGTCGGCGCGGTCCGCTTCCTGCTCGATCCTCGCGCCGCCTACGTCACCGGCCAGATCCTGGACGTGGCCGGAGGCTGGCAGGCCGACTGACCCGGCCCCTAGGCGTCGAGGGCGAGGAGCGCATAGGCGGTGGCGAGGGCCGGATTGCCCTCCCACCAGCGGGGGGAACGGTCGTTGGCCCAGTCGCCGCCCGTGCGCTGCAGTTCGAGCAGCACCGCGCGAAGCTCGTCGCGCCATACGTGGACCACGCCGTCGGGGGTGACCAGTTCCGTGGCGCCCCACTGGCTCAGTGCGCGGGCCACGGTCAGCAGGTAGTAGTAGTAGCCCTGGGCGCCGGCCGCCGGATCGAAGGCGGTGTCGAAGCCGGGGTTCTCGCGCAGGTTCCAGTGGGCGCGGATCCAGTCCATCGCGGCGACTACCCGCGGGTCGTCATGGGGCAGACCCGCGAACAGGTAGCCGCGCAGCAGCGCGTATGTCATGGACCCGTAGGAGCGAGCCACTACGGTCCCGTCTGCCAGTGTCACCGTGCCGGCGGGTGAGTTGCCGGGCATGTAGACCCCGCCTCCGTCATTGCCGGACACGACCACGGCGCCGGCCGCCTTGACCTTGTGGCTGTTCGATTCGGAGCGGTTCTGGCAGCGCTGCAGGAACACGAGGGCGCGGCTCCAGGCCGGATCGGAGGCGGCCAGACCCGAGGCCTCGAGCGCCTCGAGCGCCAACTGCAGGTTCGAGAGGTCCGGCCGGAGGTCGTTTCCGTAGCCGATGCCGCCGTAGTAGGTGTCGGAAGTCTCGTAGCCCTCGCCCTCGTCCGACTGCAGGCCAGTCAGGAAGGCGCGCGCCCGGCCCAGGACCGCCCGGTCCTCGTCCGCGCCCATCCGGGCCAGGAAGCCCACCGCAACGGACGTCATGTAGTTCGGCAGCATGCCGTCGTGGATAGAGCCGTCCTTCTTCTGCAGGGACCGCAGCCATTTCGCCGCTGCGTCAACCGCGCGGCGCGCCTCCTGGTCTTCACCGGGGACGCTGAGCAGCGCCCAAGCGCAAAGCGAGGTGATTCCAGGATCCGAGCGGCCGAAGGCGCCCCACAGACCGTCACCGTTGCGCTGGGCGAGCAGGGCGGCGCGGCCGCGGCGCTTCGCCCGGGCCAGGTCGTCAGCGGTCGGGGCGGCGGGAAGGGGTCGTGTGGCCGGAGCGTCGGCGCTGCTCGTTACGTTGCGCGGGGCCCTCATGGCGCCCGCCACGCGAAGGCCGAGTGCGATCAGGACAGGGGCGCTCTGCTCCATGGATCCCCAGAGGCCGTCGCTGCCTTGGGCGGCGACATGGGCGGCCGCCTCCTCAGCCGATGCGGCCCGCCAGCCGAGCCGGTCGCGGTACCAATACTCCTCCATCGGGCCGTGCGTGCCTCGAAGGCGGCCCAGGACCGCCGTCACCTCTGCGATGGGCGGCTCACCCGCTCTTGTGCGTCGTGCGGCCTCGCTCTCCAGCCATGCGAAGGGCTTCCGTATGAAGGGCCCGTCATCGGGTCCGTACTGCCGCGGGCTGACCAGGAATGCGTAGAGGCATGTCGCCGTCACCGCCGGACTGCCCCAGGATCCGTCCGCCGCCTGGCGGTCCACCAGTGCCCTCAAACCCGTATCCACGGCGGATTTAGGGTCCTGGGAAGCCGGTAAGACGGCAAGAAATGCGATGACGGTGCCGATACCCATGACAACCTCAACCAACGCAGGGACGGGGGTTTGCGTTCAAAGACCCACGGCCCGGCGTTGAGGTGCGTGAACATACCAAGGATCCAGGACAATGACGTCAGAAGGGACGAGACAGGTGGTGGTGGTCATGGCCAAGGAGCCCGTAGCGGGCCAAGTCAAGACGCGCCTGGAGGAGGTTATGCCTGCAGAGGAGTGCGCCGAGCTGGCCGGGGCAATGCTGCGCGACACCCTGGTGAACCTGGAAGGGCATGACTGGGAGAAGGTCCTTGCAGTCTGGCCGCGCGGGTGCATCCGGCGCATGAAGGAGTTCTGCCCCACAAAGTCCTGGAAGGTCATCGCCCAGAAGGGCCCGAACCTGTTCGACCGCATGAGCGGGATCGTCGAGGCGCTGTTCGAGGACGGTGCTGATGCGGTGGTTCTGCGGAGTTCGGACGCGCCCGACATGAAGGCCTCACGCGTCATGAACATGTTCGCTCAGATCGAGGATGAGAGTGTGGACGGCGCGATCGTGCCCGACCGTGGCGGCGGCTATTCGGGGCTGGCTCTTTCCTCCTATATGCCCGAGGTGATACAGACGCCCGAGGGCATCCACGCGGGCGCAACGGTCGCGGTGCTGGAGTGCGCGTCGAAGGCCGGCCTCCAGGTGAAGGCCCTGGAGCCCCATCCGGACGTGGACACGCCCGACGATCTGAATGACCTGGCGGCCCGGCTGGACCGCGATCCGGAGAGCGCCCCCGACACGACGCTCTGGATGTTCAGGACCGGGCTTCTGCCGCTCGTCGCCCCTTAGCTTCGGCCGTCGAGACCACCCAGCTGGCGGCCCGCTCCGCCGTGCCGGGCGTTTCCCAGGCTGCATTGGCAGCGGCCAGTCCGGCCACCGTGCGGCGCCGGGCATCCGTGTCCTCGAGAAGCGGCAGTGCTGCTAGGGCCGCCTCGGCAGCCCAGTCCTCTCCGGGCCGGACGAACTCGGGGACCAGTCGCCGCCCGGCGATCAGGTTGATGGAGGCGACATGCGGAACGGAAAGCAGCCACCTGCGGGCCGCGTCCGTCAGTGCGCCGGACAGACGGTAGAAGACCACCGAAGGCAGCTGGTGATGAGCGACGTCGAGGACCGCTGTCCCGGACTTGACGAACGCCAGCCGCGCTCGGGCGAGCGTGTCATGCAGACTGCCCACGGCCACCTCGATCGGAACCGTGGCGTCACCGGCAATGGCGGCTGCCGCCTCGGCATGGCGGGCGGTGGGGGCGCACACGGTGACCCGCAGCGGCCGGCCCGCGAGGTCCATCAGCATGGCGGCGGCCCGCAGCTGGATCGGCAGGTTGCGCTTGACCTCCTGGAGGCGGCTGCCCGGCAGGATCGCCAGGAGATCGGCGTCCTGGGCTGCCCCGTCCGCCCGGACCGGCAGGTCAGCCAAGGCGTCGGCCAGCGGATGGCCGACCCAGGTGGCTGTGACGCCGTGACGGGCGAACCAGAGTTCCTCGAACGGCAGGATGGACAGAACCCGGTCGGTGCGCGCCGCCAGCCGGGAGACTCGCCAGGGTGCCCAGGCCCAGACCTGGGGCGCCACATAGTCGATGACAGGGATGCCGCGCTGTTTGGCCACGCGCGCCGCGAACATGTGCCAGCCCGGATAGTCGAGGAGGACCACGGCGGCGGGCCGCGCCTCGTCCAGCAGTCTCTCGAAGGCGTGCATCGCCTCCAGCGCATGACCTGCCTCCTTCAGGGGCTGCGAGAAGCCCATGATGCCGCGGCTGACCAGGTCGGCAGCGATCTCGACGCCTGCGGTTTCCAGCAGCGGTCCCCCGATCCCGACCCAGCGGACACCGGGCCGCAGGCGCCCGACAGCCTCCACCAGGCGGATGGCGTGGGCCTCGCCGCTGGGATCGCCGCAGCTGATCAGCAGGGTAGTGCCGTGGCCGTCCGCGCTGCCGACGTCCGTCCCCCTGGGCGTGGGCCGTTCGCCGGGTCCGAATGCGGCCTCCCAGATCGCGTCCGACACGCTGCGCCGGTGCTGCGAACGCCGGGCCATGTAGGCGGCGGCGCGGAACGGTGCCTGGGCCAACTCGAACCCGGCCTGCAGGAGCGACGACCCTGCGGCGCTCACGGGGACTCCAGGAAGGCGGCCAGCAGCCGGCGTCCATGGGGCGTGAGGTATGACTCGGGATGGAACTGGACGCCCCACAGCGGGCGGCTGCGGTGGTGGACCGCCATCAGCTCGCCGTCTTCCGCGGTGCGTGCCACCACCTCGAGCACCTCCGGCAACCCGTCTTGGCTGCAGGCGAGCGAGTGGTAGCGGGCGCAGGAAAACGGCCGGGGGAGTCCCTCGAAGATGCCCTTCCCCGAATGGTCGACCCAGGAGGTCTCCCCGTGCACCAGCCGCCGGGCGGGACCGACGTGGCCCCCGAATGCCGCCACCATCGCCTGCATGCCCAGGCAGACGCCCAGGACCGGCAGCTGCGGGGCAAGGTCGGTGCACGCCGCCATGCAGACCCCCGAGTCTTGGGGTCCGCCGGGGCCCGGCGACAGGATCAGGGCATCGGGCGGATCGGCGGCGATGGCGGCCAGGTCCGCCTTGCGGGCGTCCTGGACCTGACAGGTCCGGCCCGTCTCCTCGACCAGGCGCGCCAGGTTGAAGGTGAACGAGTCCCGGTTGTCGAGCAGCAGGATCAACGGATCTCGCCCCGCTCGAGGAGGGAGCGGGGCAGGAGCCCAACCCTCCAGGTCTCGTCCGGACCCACGATCAGCAGCGTCCGCCGCTCGGGCTGGCCCTGCGGTTCCGCGATGCCGGCGACCAGGCCCAGCAGCCGCCAACCGGAAGGGGAGTCCACGAATACCGGGGCGCCCAGCGCGGAACCGTCGACGGGAAAGCCGGGCGGCGGCCGCAGCACGCGCGGCAGGCCGTCGGCGTCCTCCTCGACGCTGACTTCCCCGGAGACGACGCCCTCGCCCCCCAGCCAGCGGACAAGCACACCCTGTCCCGCGGGCGGCCAGGCGTCTGCCAAGGCGGCGTCGTGCAGCCTCCGGGTGGGAGACGCCAGGATCAGCACTGTGCCCACCGTCCGTGCGGGGGCGCGCTCAAAGTGCGTGGTGCCGAACTCATGGCTGGCCAGCCCGACCGTGCCGTCCGCGTCGGGGCGCCCCAACGCCAGCACGCCCTCGGGAATGCGGGCTCCGAGCGACTGGAAGCCGGCGAGCCCAGTGACCCGCACCGGTTCAGGCGGCGGATCAGCGGCCAGACAGCCCGTGAGGGCCAGGAGCAGGGGGAAGGCGCGCACGGAGAGGCTAGAAGATGAAAAGTCCGCCGGTCCGGAACTGCTCGAGCCGCCACGGGTAGGTGGCGTCGTCAGGCTCCAGTTCGCAGGCAAGCTTCAACTGTCGCTCCGCTTCGACCTTCTCCTTCTTGGGAAGGAGCGAAGCCAGGAAGACCCTGAATTCGGCATTGGTGGGGTCCTTGTCCAGGGCCACACGGACCTCCTGGGTCGCCTTCTCCCTTTGCCCCAGGTTCCGATAGGTCTTGGAGCGGAAGTAGTGCGCCCGTGGCGTGGCGTAGTCCAGCTCCTCGATGGCCTTCGTGAGGTTCTTCAGGGCCTCCTCGGACCGCCCCTGCATGCTCATGTCGCGGCCCAGGTAGAAGTAGCCTCGTCCCCCCTCGGCGACCATCTCGTCGCGCACGAAGGCGATCCACTCGTCCTCGAGCTCCTTGAGGTCCTTCTTCTTGAGGTAGTCGAGCAGGTGTTTGCCGACCTCCTCGGGTGAAATGAAGACACTCGCCCCCCTGCCCCTCGCGTACTGCTTGAACTTGCCCTTCAGGGTGTAGAGGTCCCGGAAGTACTTCCTGAACTTCTTGCCGTATGCAGGCGACTCCATGAGGAAGTGGACGAACGTCCAGCCGTGGGCGTAGTCGGTGTAGCCGTAGGCGCCGAACTGCTTGCCGAACAGCTCGTCGAGCCGCACGTACTTCTCCTCCTTGATGAAGTCCTGCATGGTCAGCAGCCTGTGGTCGAGCATCTGTCCGGGCGTGATTTCCCACCCCTTGCCGCGCTTCTTCTTTTCGACCTTCGAGGATCCGAAGTACTCGGCCAGACCTTCATTGATCCAGGTCGGCGCCACGAAGTCCGGGTTGATCTGGTGGGTCAGCAGGTGCATCCCCTCATGGAGCATCACGTTGGTGGTGAATCCCACGTCCATGGGGTCGTAGTAGAAGTTCAGTGCGTTCTCGGCACTCCAGAAGTAGCCGGCGGTACCGGGCATCCCGGCCCAGTCCTGGTAGTCCGCCGAGTTCTTGAAGTGGTGGACTTTGGGCTTGGCCCCCTTCTGCTTGGGGATAGGGAGGACCTTTGTGAATAGTTTGTAGTAGTCCTCGAACAGAGAGACGGTCCAGTCCAGGACCTCGGTGTTGACGTTGCACTTGTAGATGAAGTTCTTGGTCTCCTCCTCCCAGGCCTTGCCGAAATCCGCGTGCGCCTTGATCTCGGCGAGCCGCTCGGCGCGCTCCTTGGACTCCTTCTTCAATTTCTTCTCGTAGGAGGACTTCGTGAGCCAGTGCCCCCGGTAGCGGATCCGCCCTTTGGCGAGCATCTCAC
Organism: uncultured Planctomycetales bacterium; assembly: GCA_964653725.1. Taxonomy (GTDB): domain Bacteria; phylum Planctomycetota; class UBA1135; order UBA1135; family CAZZHK01; genus CAZZHK01. Next base: position 43,015 of record CAZZHK010000015.1, read on the forward strand.
GCTCCTCGTCGGTGGTGGGCTCGAAATCGGCCCCTTCCACGACGATCTCCTTGATGGCGTCGTTCAGCAGCCGGATCGGCCCGGCGACGAAGTGGATGACGTAGCCGTCCTCGACCTTTTCGACCTTGCCGTGCAGGGTCTTGCCGTTGGTCAGCAGGACCTGCGCCTGGTGGAGCTCCTCCTGGGGTGCCGCAGCCCCGGCCGCAAGGACCGCTGCGAGCAGCGCGGTCAACCGATGAAGTCCTTCCAGGAGGCCTCGAACCGCTCGAAATCCACTCCGGCGAATGCTGCCTCGACTGCCTTGTCCTGGTCACGGGTCTCGATCAGGACCTCCAGGTACAGCGGCAGGATCTTCTCCCAGTTCTTGTCGAACTTCTTCGCGCCGCGGCGGCCATGCTTGAGGAAATAGACGATGCTCCAGCCCTCGGCGTAGTGCATGCCCGCGTTGCCCGAGTAGTACTGCCTCTGCGACCAGCGGATGATCTCCTTGATGGGCACGAACGTCTCTTCCCGGATCGCCTGCTTGATCGTCTGGACACGCCAGTCGAACGGCTTGACCTTGAACCGGGAGCCCCTCAATTCGGCACCGCCGAAATAGTCCCCGTACCCCTCGTTGAACCAGGAATGGGGGTCGAGTTCCCCGGCCATGTAGTAGATGTACTGGTGGAACGCCTCGTGGTTCAGGACCGCCTTCCAGCCCCGCGGACCCATGTTGACCGTGCGATAGAGGACCAGCTCCTCGTCGTTCTTGTTCCAGTAGCCGGCACTGCCGGGCGGACCGCCGTAGGACGAGTATTCGCGCTCGTTCATGCAGACGCGGACCACGCTGACGGCCTCGATGGGGAATTCGGTCGGGAACTCCGTTTCGTACACTCTACGGATGGCCTCGAGCCGCTTCTTGACGTCCTTCACGAACGACTTCTGCTCCGTGTGGATCTTGAGGAAGTAGTGTTCGGTCTCCTCGAGCCGCCACCCTTCGGTCCGCGCCACCTCGGCTTCGTGCTTCGCGCGGGCGGCCGCACGCCACAGAGGCTCGTCCTTGACCACGCCTTTGGTCGGCTTCTTGGCGGTCTTCTTCAGGTCGAAGCGCTCGAACGTCTTCGCGGACTTGGCGAATACCTTGTGCCACTTGTCCCAGTTCTGGGTGCTGATTCGGAAGATGAGGGCGTAGGTCTCGTCGATGTCCGGCCAGTCGTAGACATAGGCGAATACGTGGTCTTCAACGCCCGGGATCAACCCCTGCTTGGTGATGATGTCGTAGAACGTCCCTGGAGTCTTCTTGTCCTTGAGAGGCTCTTCGTCGACATAGCGCGTGCCCCCCCAGCGCCGGTCCTCGTCGCCGTACTTGTCGAGCTTGACCCACTGCTTGAAGGAACGTGCCACCGGCTGGCCGCCCCCCATCGCCTCCAGCCTCTTCCGAATGTCCCCGGGGTCATTGGCTCCTTCGTCGCCTGGTTCGTCGTCGTCATCCTCCCCCTCCTCCTCATCCACGCCCTCCTTCTCCTTGCCCGTCACCGGGGCCTTCGTGGGCCCGCCTCGTTTGGGAATCCGGACCAGGACAGCATAGGGGCGCTCGATCCAAGTGGTGATGCGGCCGCCCTCCACCGTGGCAGCCGTCTGCCTCAGCAGGATGTCCTTGCTGTACTGCCACTTGGCGATGATGTACTTCTCTGCCGGCTGCAAGGGAATGGACGGCCACTTGTCGAGTGCCTTGACGCTGATTCCGTAGCCGACCGATTCGTCCGTGTCGTACTTGAAAATCGTCTCGAGTTCGGTGGCCTTCTTGGCCAGTTTCTGGCCCGTCGCCCCTGGGGCCGCTACAAGGACAGCCAGGGCGATCAGGACGACCCCGCGAAGGTCGCTGCTGTTTATACGCATGCCGCAAGTACCTCTGACGCCACATACGGAGCATAGCCGCCCCGCGTTGGGCGGCCCAGGGGACCCGAGCGAATATCGTCACAGAATGCACTCCAGCCACTAGTGTGGGTGTCGGTCACGCATGGGCCAACAGCGTTCGTGCGAAGCCCGTAGAAGTGACTCCGATGGCGCAAAACCGCAGGAAATGGACCGTGGAGCCCCGCCCGTGAAGCCCGCCTTCTGGGCCGGCATTGGCGTGGCGGTGGCTGCAGCCTTGGCCGGCATCGTCCTGCTGGGCGGCGGAGACCCGGCTGATCCCGCGCCTGCCCCCTTTGACCGCAGTGCGTCCGGCGATGCAGGAGACGGCGGTGCGACGGACGCCATTGCCGCTGCGCGCGGCCTGACGGCACCTGATTCGACCGCTCCGATACCCCGCGCGGACTCCTCGAGAGGAGTGGGCGAGGCCAGCCGCCGCGCGGTGGGCGCCCTGAGGGGCGTCGGGGAGGAGGCGGCCCCCGGCCTGGTGGTGACCGGCCGGGCGGTGGATGTGGACGGCCGTCCGCTGGAGGGCATGGAAGCCGGGCTGCGGGTGGGCATCGGGACGGCATTCTCATTCCTGGCCGGAGCGGAAGATGCCGATTCCGACGAACCTCCGCTGGTGGTGGGCGAGACTGGCCGTGACGGCCGCTTCCGTCTCGAACTGGACCAGACGCAGGCCGCGGAGGTCTTTCCACCGAACGACTCGGGCCCCGGCGGTGCGGCAGGCGGCTTCTTTGTGGCGATGATGGCTCCCCGCCTGGAAGTGGAGCTCGACGGGGGTCCGTATGCCGCCGTCAAGGCCTCCGTTGCGGCTGCGGAGCAGGGCGGCGCTGTGGAAATCGGCGATGTGGTCCTGGAACTGGCCGTCCTGGTCAGCGGAACGGTGACGACACCGGACGGCGATGCGGTGTCCGGTGCGCGCATCATCCGCAGGGAGGTGGACCGTTCGAGCGGTGGTGCGCTCGACACCTGGTCCTGGGATTTCGGTGAATCGGGGGATGTGGTGGCCACCACTGATGCGGAAGGCCGCTTCGAGGCCGACGACCTGGCGCCGGGCATGTTCAGTCTGGCTCCCCGGGCCTCCGGCTACCTGGCCGGATCGCCGACAGTGATGGACCTGTATGCGGGAGAAGCGTCCGACGTGCTCGATCTGGTCCTGGATCCGGGGGTGACCGTGACGGGAACGGTGCTAGACGAGGACGGCCGGCCGATCGCCAAGGCGAAGGTCTGGGCACAGATGGATGACGGTCGATCGCGGTGGCGCAACAACGACGATGATCCGGAGCGCGCCTTCGCCAAGCCCGGCCAGGACCAGACCGGTCCGGACGGACTGTTCACGCTGTCGGGACTCTCGTCGGAAAAGGAAATCAAGATCCGGGCCCGGAGGCTCATGCGGGGCGAGGCGTCCGCATCCGTGCAGCCGCCGGCCACGGGCGTTGTCCTGCGACTGTCGAAGCAGAACGCGCGCATCACCGGCCGCGTCGTGGACGAGCGCGGCCAGCCGGTGACCAAAGGCCGCGCGGCCGCGGTCGGGAATGGCCAGATGCCCTTCAACATCGGCATCTTCGGGAACGGCCAGCGGGCCAGCCTGCGCCGAGGAGGCAAGTTCGAGATCGACGGCCTCAAGGCCGGGACCTACGACGTCGTGATCCAGTCTGACGGCTATCTCGACAGTCGCGTCGAGGACGTGGAGGTGGACGGCCATGCCAACGTCGGGGAGGTGGTGATCAGGAAGGGATCCGCCGTGCGGGTTCGCGTGGTGGCCGAGAACGGCCGCGGCGTGCCTGAGGTCAAGGTCCATCTGGACCCCTCGAAGGAGTCCATGGAGCGGCTGATCGTCACTTCCGCCAATGCGGGGAGATCCAGAAGCACCCGGGTGACGAGCAGCCAGCGTTCCAAGTCGGAGACGACGGACGGCGAGGGCGTGGCGACATTCGCGGTGGTCGCCGACGGAGAGTGGGAGGCCTACGTGTGGGGCGACGGGGCGGGGTCTCCGGAGGCCGTGCCGGTCTCGGTCAGCGGCGGAAAGGGCGACGCGGAGGTCGAACTGGTGATCGTGGCCCTTGCGTCGGCGCACGGGGCCGTCCGTGACCGGAACGGAACGCCCCTGGGCCAGGTCAAGGTAGAGTTCGAACGGACCGAGCCGAAGGCAGAAGGCGGGTTCGAGGAGAACTTCGAGCGCATGTTCGCCAACATGCAGAGGGGCAAGAGCGACTCCACGGTCACGCGGCAGGATGGGACCTACTCGGTCAAGAACCTCCAGCCCGGGCCATACGAGGTCCGCGTCGGGCCGCCGCCCGACGACGAGGCATTCCCGTTCGCCATCTTCATGAGTGGTGTGGCCGATGACGAACCACCGGCGGCGAAAGCGGAGCTGCTTTCCGGCCAGGACGTCCTGGTTGACGTCACCGCACCGGACTGGGGGGTCCTGCACGGCATGGTCCGCTCGGGTGGCCTGCCAGCCGCCGGTGCCCGGATCCAGGCGACCCGGATGCGTGTCCGCGAGGACGGCACACTGCGCAGCGGCTGGCAGGGGTCGGGCGAGCGCAAGACGGACGCTTCGGGCTTCTACGAGATCGGCGGCCTGCGCACTGGCACCTACGAGATCACGGCCGTCGCCAAGGAGGGCGGGCTGCCGTGGACCGAGCGTGTTGAGGTGCGGGGTCTCCGCGTCCGGCTGGACGTGGACCTGCCGGGCGGCGTGATCGAGGGCCGAGTGGTGGATGCCCGGAACGGCAACCCCATCGGCGGTGCCAAGATCCTGGTCCAGCTCCAGCTCGAGCCGCAGGATGAGGGGGATCTGGGAAGCCGCGCGGGATTGCACCTCGACCTTTCGCAGGCGTTCGGGAACGCCGACAGCAGCGCCAACGCGCGCACGGATGCATCTGGACGGTTCCGCGTCGAGGGTTTGCCTCCGGGCAGGCTCAAGGTGTCGGCATCGGCCGGGAACACGGGGCTGGCGCCCGACTCTGTCGCGGTCGAACTCGGTCTCGACGTATTCCACGGCGGCGTGGAATTGCGGCTCCAGGCCCCTGGCAAGGTGCATTTGAGAATCATCGGCTACACAGCCGCCTCTGACGGGGAAGGGGGCCAATGGGCCCAACTGGCAGGGCTGGACGGTCAGGCGGGAGGCGGCGCCCAGAGGGTAAGCATGGATGGAGCCGCCGTCTGGACGGGCCTGGCGCCGGGGCGCTACCGGTGCACCGTGGATCAGCCAGGCGGCAAGACCCACAGGGAGGACCTGGTGGTCGAGGCCGGGGAGTCGACGAACGTCGAGGTGGACTGGACCGTCGACTGACATGAGACCGCTTGTCCTGGGCGTCCTGCTGGCTGGACTGCTGTGGCTTGTGGTGGGAGGCGGAGCGGGACCGGAGGTGGCGCCCGAGATCGGTCGGTCAGGGGAGGACTTGGCCGCTTCCACCGAAGCCGTCCAGCCCATCGTTGTCGTCTCCGGGGGTGTGGTGGCCGCGGAGGATGGCCCTGCCGGGGTCCGGGCGGCGGTCGGCGGCATTTCCGTCATTGATGGTCCTCGACCGGCCGGGGTCCTGGAACGGGCCGCGTTGGGCGTAGGTGTGGCGGGACGGGCCGTGGACCTTTCCGGAAGCCCGCTGGCGGGGCTGCACGCCGTTGCTCTGGTGCGCGAGGCGCCGGAGGACGCTCCGAAGATATGGACCGGGTCGACGTCCCCCTGGGCGGCCTTTGCCGATCGGACGCTGGCCGAGGCCGTGACCGACGGGCAGGGCTACTTCGTGATCGAGGTGCCGCCCGAGCCGGACAAGAACAGGGACGAGGAGGCGGACGAGCCTCCCGTGACGGACTGGAAGGAACTCACCTACACCCTTTCCGGTGAGACCCGGTCCACCCGGCGGATGGCGGTGACCAATCTGGTGCCGGGCGAGACCCGGGAGGTCGGCGATGTGCTGGTCCCGCGTGCCGCTCGCATCGAGGGGCTCGTCGTCTCTCTCGGCGGCCGTCCGGTGGCCGGCGCCCGGATCGTCAGGCGCGAGCCGGGAGCGAGGCCCAGCCGGTGGGTCCGCAATGACGGGCCGGCGCAGATTGTCGAGGTCGCCGTGGCCGACGAATCGGGCCGATTCGAGGCCGACGACGTCGAGCCGGGGGAGTGCCTGCTGGTGGCCAGGCTGCCGAATCATCTGCCAGGCAATCCGTTGGAACTGGACCTGATCGCAGGCGAGGCCATGCGCGGGCTGGTCCTGGAACTGGATCCGGGCGGAGCAGTCGAGGGACGCACACTGGACGCCGCAGGGGATCCGGCACCAGGCGTGTCCGTATTCGCGAGGGTGCGCCGCGGACGAGGCAGCCCCGAGTGGCGCGAGTCCACAGCGGTTATCCGCGGCGCGCTCAGCGACGCCGAGGGGCGCTTCCGGATCGAGGGGCTCGAGCCGGTCAAGGGACTGGTGGTCCAGGCCGAGATCGGGGAGGTGGAGGTGATGGAGTTCGTCGTTCCACCGGCCTCAGGCGTGGTCCTGAGGCCCCCGGGACTCACGTTGCTGACCGGACGAGTGGTCGATCCGGACGGCGCGGTCATCGGCTCAGGGAGAATCGAGACGGAAGGATCTGCTCCCAGCCTCAACCCCGATCGGCCCTGGCCGAGGACCTGGAGTGAATCGAAGGAGATCGGTGACGAGGGGCGCTTCGAATTCACGTCCTTGAAGCCGGGGGCCTACACTTTGACCATCCGGCCGCAGGGCTGGCCGGAGAAGGTCGTCAAGGGCCTGCAATTGTCGGCATCGGGCGGAACGCATGACATGGGGGACATTGCCATGCCGGCCGGCGGCCGGTTGGTGGTCACGGTCACCCGCAGCGATCGAACGCCGCTGGCCGACGTCCAGGTCTCGGCCTGGCCGGCGGAGGAGAGCGTGTCGGGAGGCATCATTGGCAGGGAATTCACGAGCCACAATCGGCAGGTGTCCTGGAGCAATACCTCGTCTTCTGGACAACCGGCGGAGAGCGAGTCCGACGCCGCGGGCCAGGCGGTCCTGCAAGGGCTCGCGTCCGGAGCCTGGGCGCTGAGGGCATCGTTGGACGGCTACTCGCTGGCCGAACCCGTCACGGTCAGGGTGGGGAGCGCGGGCGACGAGAAGCAGGTGGACCTCGTGATGGCCGCCGCCGGCAGGATCGAAGGCATCGTGCTTTGGCCGGACGGGTCGCCGGCGGTGGGACTCCATGTGAGGGGGCGCAGGGTGGACGAGGACCCCGCGCCCGAGCGTCTGGCGGAGGTGGATCCCGGTGCGACGGCCTACATGGGCAGGGGCGAAACGGGCGACGTGGACGGCCAGGGGCGGTGGGCGCTGGAGGAGACGGGCGCGGGCCAGTGGGACCTGTGGGTGCTGCCGCCGACGCCCGGCGGTCTGAGCGGCTGGTCCGCCCGCAACTACGTTTCACGCCAGGCGACGGGCAAGCCGCAGGCCACTCTGGTGTTGGCGGAGGGCGAGGTGGCAACCGTTTCCCTGACGCCTCCCGACTGGGGCGCATTCGAAGGGACCGTGAGGCGCAGGGGCCTGCCGGTGCGCGGCGCCAAGGTGTCCGCCCGTCCGGCGGGAGAACGCCGCAGTGCCGCGGCCGTCGTCGAGACGGATGGGTCCGGCCGCTATCGGCTCGCCGGCCTGCAGCCGGGGGGGTGGACCGTGAGCGCCTACGAGGAGGGCAACGGCCTGCCAACAGAGGTTGAGCACCGCGTGACGCGCGGCCCGAACCGGCTGGATTTCGACCTCGCGATTGGGAGCATCGAGGGGCGCGTCACGGCCAAGGGGACCGGCCGCCCCCTGTCGGGTGTGACGGTTCGCGTGCGTGTCCAATCATCCGGCCGTGACCGTGGGCGAGGGGGCCGAAACGTCCAGGTCCAGACCCAGACGGATCTGGGCGGACGTTTCGCGTTGGAGGGGATCCCCGGGGGGGCCTATGTCGTCTTCGTCAACGCCGAAGACTACGTGGACCAGGACGCCAGGGTCGAACTGCCCATGGACGCCGTCAGGACGGGATTCGACTTCGCCCTGGCCCAGGGCGGGAGGATTGACGTGCGCATGGGCGCCCTGGCGCCGATCACCGGCCAGCAGGCCTGGCTGGAGGCCCGGTCCGAGGGCGGTGGGTCCTCGCAATGGAAGGCGGGAGCGCCGCTCGTGCAATTCAAGGGCCTGCCGCCGGGGTCGTGGACGGTGTCGGTCTTCGGCATGGAGGGGGACCCGTTCTCGGCTCCCCCGGTCGAAGTCCGGGAAGGCAGAACCGCGGAAGTCGACCTCTAGCCGCCTGGCGGCGTGTCCGGCACATGTCTATTCGCGCGCTCATCTGTGATGTCGACGGCACCGTTCTGGCCGATGACGGCACCCTGCCCGAAGGGACGAGGGAGGCGGTCGCGAAGGCCAGGGACGCAGGCATCGGGGTCTATCTGGCGACCGGCCGCTCGCCCCAGGCCTGCGGCGGGATCTACGAGGAACTGGGTCTCGACACCCCCGTCTTCGCGGCAAACGGGGCGGCCGTCTACCGGCCCGACACCGACGACTACCTCCGATGTCTGGTGATGGACCCAGGTGTCGCGAGCGGGATCATCGCTTTCGCCGCGGCCCACGCAGAGGTGTTCATCCTGGCGACGACCGATGAGCGGCACACCCTGTGTGCCGACACGGACCATGCGCGGGGCCTGGCCGCCCTGGTCAAGCCGGCGCTCGAGACTGCGCCGAAGGACATGCCCACCGAGGGCGTCATGAAGGCGGTGCTTGTGATGCCGCCCGGCAGCGGCTCGCCGCGGCAGTGGCGAGACCGGCTGGTTGCGGACGCGGCGCTGGACGGCAACGCCTACCTGACCTGGTACACGGTCGACGCCATCCCCGCCTTCGCCGCGTTCGACCACCCCTGCGTGGACGTCCAGCCGCCCTGCGAGGGCAAGGCGGAGGCGGTGCGGTGGCTGGTGGAGCAGGAGGGCCTGTGTCACGACGAGATCGCCGCGGTGGGGGACCAACTGAACGACCTCCCCATGCTGCGCGCGGCGGGCCATGCATTTGCGGTGGCCAACGCCGCCCAGGAGGTGCTGGAGACTGCCGACGAGGTGCTGCCGGCCGCCGGTGACTCAGGCGTCGCGGTCCTTCTCCGCCGCCTCGCGCATCGGGGCCTCGAGGACTGAGCACCCGACGCACGGCGCGGGGTAGTCCCGGGCGTGCATGCGCCGCCGGAGTTCGATCAATTCGGGGCCGTTCCAGACGCCCTCCAGACCGCGCTCGTAGACGTTGCCCAGCTTCAGCTCCTCCGGCGCTCGGCAGCATGGATAGGCGGTGCCGTCCGGCTCGACCTTCAGGTACTCCATGACCTGCGGGCAGAATCCTGCGTATTCGACGGCCAGTTCCGCCTGGAAGGTCTCCATGACGACGGCGTCCTGGATGCGCGGCGGGGGAACCTCGCCAGGGATGTGCCCGCCTGCGTCGCCCGAGATCTCGAGCGTCAGGTCAATGCCGGTCTCGGTGGCCCTGCGCCTCATGGCGGCCAAGGCGGCGTCCACGGCGTCCTGGCCGTGGATTGCCACCGGGTCCAGGTGGGCGTACTCGGGCACGTTGTCGAGGCATTGCAGCACAGTGACCTGCCGCCCGCCGATCCCGTGCACCCAGTCCAGGTAGCCGTCCAGGTGGTCCAGGTTCTCGGCCAGGAGCACCAGGTGGAACATCACGGGGATGCCCCGTTCGGTGCAGAAGGCGACCGCCGCTTCGGAGTGGGTGCTGACCGTCTCCCAGTCGGCCGGCGGGCGGATGCGCTCGAGGACCTCGGGGATGTGGCTGTCGATCGAGATCGTGAGCCGGTGCAGTCGCGGTTCGAGCTGCTCGAGAGCCTCCGCGGTGAGGAGCACCGCGTTGGTGTAGGCGTGCAGGAACGCGCCGTGCTTCTCGGCCAGGCCGAGAAGCTGGTCCATGCGGTTGGTGAAGGTCTCGGAGGTGGCGGTCGGGGTCCAGCAGGTGACAGTGGGCAGCACCTCGTCGAGGAAGACAGCGGCGTCCTTCTCGGGCGCGTTCACGACTTCCGGATCCTGGCTCTGGTGGCACATGACGCACTTGAGGTTGCACGCCGTGGTGAACGCGAATTCCAGGATCGTGGGACGTGAGCGGAACTCGGACCGTCCCGTCGCCAGGTCGGTGGCGCGCAGGACGAAGTTGGCGGCCTCCTTCCCTGCCTTGTCGCCGGATGTCATGGGCAGGTCTCCTAGTCGGAGTCGCAGTCGTTGCCGGCTGCCTTGCCCGCCTCGGTCTTCCCGCACAGCGGCTTGCCGCAGCCCGCGTCCCCGTTCGAGGAGGCCTTGTCACTGCTGCTGTTGCGCTTGTAGTCGGTCTCGTAGAAGCCGGAGCCCTTGAAGAGAACGGCGGCGCCGGCGCCGATCTGGCGCTTGAGCTGCAGGCGCCCGCACGAGGGGCACTTGCGCTTCGCTCCCTCGCTCATCGGCTGGAAGATCTCCACTCGGTGCTCGCAGGCAGCGCATTCGTAGTCGTAGGTAGGCATGGGTCAGGCGTCCCCTCCGTTCCCATTATCGTCCGATTCGGGCGTTCCGGCGCCCTCTTCTTGGTCGGTTTCCTCCGGCAGGGCGGCCGCCACGGTGACGCGCGTCGCCCTCAGGACCGACGATCCCCACAGCCAGCCGCCGCGCTCCTCGGTGAGGACCACGCCGGGGTCCGCATCGGCGGTCGGGACCGCCGCCAGGGCCTCGTGGCGGTCGTGGTCGAATGCCGTCTCGCCTGGCGTGACCTCGATGCGCGAGACGCCTTCGCGCCGCAGGGCCTCGCGGACCTCCTCGCGGGTGATCTGGAGCCCGCTCTGCAGCGCGGCCGCGCTGTCGCCGCCCGGTCCGTCATCGGTGGCGGACTCAAGGGCCAGGTCGATGTGGTCCAGAAGCGTCAGCAGCGTGCCCAGCACTCCGCCTACGCCCTGGCGGACCAGTCGAGCCACGTCCTCGCCCTGCCGACGGCGCAGATTGGCCAGGTCGGCGGCCGAGCGCTGGAGGCGCTCCTGGATCGCGTCCCGCTCACCCTCGAGACGCTCGATCTCACGGGCCTTGCTGCCCAGCTTCTTCTTGCCGGCGGTCATTCGAAGATCTCCTTGACGCGGTCAAATACGCTCCTGGTCTGTTTCTCGCGACGCTCCCGCTCGATGCGGCCGAATTCGCGGAGCAGGTCCTTCTGCTGTGCGGTGGGCGAGGTCGGCACGTCGACGTAGACGCGCACGAACTGGTGGCCGCGGCCGCGCCCGCGCGCGGAGGGCAGCCCCTGGCTGCGCAGCCGGAAGACCTTGCCGGTTTCCGTTCCGCCAGGAATGGTCAGCGCCGCCTCGCCTTCCAGTGTCTTGATTTCGAGCTTCGTGCCAAGCGTGGCCTGGGCGAAGTCCAGCGGGACTTCGCACCACAGGTCGGCACCCTCTCGCCGGATGAAAAAGTCGTGGGGCTTGGTTCGGAACACGCAGTAGAGGTCGCCCTGGGGACCGCCGCCATGGGGCGCGTCGCCCTCGCCCGACAGGCGCATCTGGCTTTCGTCCTCGACCCCGGCGGGCACGTGAATGTCGATGTCGCGCTTGCGCCGGGTCCGGCCCTCACCGGTGCACTCCCGGCAATTGACCGTGATCACAGAGCCCCGGCCGCGGCAGGCCGGGCAGACCGTCTGCATGACGAAGAAGCCGCTGCCGCGGCGGACCTGCCCGTGGCCGCCGCAGGTGCCGCAGGCCTCCGGGTCGTGGCCCGGCTCGCCGCCATTGCCGCCGCAGCGCGCGCAGGTCTCGTGGCGTTGGATGGTGACCGTCTTGGTCGTACCGGTGAATATCTCCTCGAGCGTCAGCGCCATCTCCATCCGCAGATGGGCGCCGCGCTGGGGGCCGCCGCCCCTCTGGAATCCTCCGAAGGCCCCGCCGAACAGGTCACCGAAGACGTCTCCGAACTGGCTGAAGATGTCGTCGACGGACCAGGCACCGGCGTGCGTGGCGCCCTTGACCCCGGCATGGCCGAATTGGTCGTAGCGGGCCCGCTTGTCCCGGTCGGAAAGGACCTCGTAGGCCTCGGCGGCCTCCTTGAACCGCTCCTCTGACTGGGGGTCCCCCTGGTTGCGGTCGGGGTGGTTCTCCAGCGCGGATTTGCGGTAGGCCTTCTTGATGTCCTTCTCGGCTGCGTCCCGCGGGACCCCGAGCACCTCGTAGTAGTCGCGCGGCACGATCGCCCTCGGACGTGGAAGTCCGGCCTCTAGGAGACCGCGCCCTCGACCGCCTCTTCCTTCTCCTCGAGATCGGTCACGAGGGCATTGGAGGTCAGCAGGGTGCCGGCGACCGAGGCCGCATTCTGCAGCGCGATCCGGACCACCTTGGCGGGGTCCACGATGCCTGCGGCGAACATGTCCTCGATCTCGCCGGTCAGGCCGTTGAAGCCGTGGCCGGTCTTGGCCTCGCGCACCATCTCGACCACCACGCGGCCGTCGCGGCCGGCGTTCTCGGCAATCTGGGCGGTGGGCGTCGTCAGTGCCTTCTCGATGATCCGGACGCCGAACTCGGCGTCGCCCTTGAGCTTGAGCTTGCGAACCGCATCGACTGACCGCAGCAGGGCGACCCCGCCGCCGGGGACGATGCCTTCCTCGACCGCGGCACGGGTGGCGTGCAGGGCGTCCTCGACGCGCATCTTGCGCTCCTTCACCTCGATCTCGGTGGCGCCGCCGACGCGGACCACGGCAATGCCGCCGGACAGCTTGGCCAGCCGCTCAGCGAGCTTCTCCTTGTCGTAGTCGGAGGTCGACTTGTCGAGCGCGCTGCGGACCTGGCTGATGCGGGCCTGGATGGCGCTCTTCTTTCCGCCTCCGCCGACCAGCGTCGTGTTGTCCTTGTCGATCGTGATGGAGGAGACCTGGCCGAGCTGCTCGAGCGTGACCGTTTCCAGCTTGAGGCCCAGGTCCTCCATGATGGCTGTCCCGCCGGTCAGGACGGCGATGTCCTGGAGCATGGCCTTGCGGCGCTCGCCGAAGCCCGGCGCCTTGACGGCGCAGACCTTCAGGACACCACGCAGCTTGTTGACGACCAGGGCAGCCAGCGCCTCGGCCTCGACGTTCTCGGCGACGATCAGCAGCGGTTTGCCGGTCTGGGCGGCCTGTTCGAGCACCGGGATCAGGTCCCGGACGTCGCTGATCTTCTTCTCGTGGATCAGCACCAGGGCGTCCTCGAGCACGCACTCCATCTCGGTGGGGTCAGTGATGAAGTAGGGGCTGATGAAGCCCTTGTCGAACTGCATGCCATCGACCACGTCGAGCGTGGTCTCAGTTGCCTTGCCCTCGTCGACGGTGATGACTCCGTCCTTGCCGACCTTCTCGACCGCTTCGGCCAGAAGGTCGCCGATGGCAGGGTCATTGTTGGCGGAGACCGCACCGACCTGGGCGATCTCGTCGCGGCCCTTGACCGGTTTGGACAGGCTGGCGACGGACTCGACGGCGGCGGCGGTGGCCGCATCGATGCCGTGCTTCAGCCGGACCGGGTTGACGCCGCTGCCAAGCGCCTTGAGGCCCTCGCAGAAGATGGCCTCGGCCAGGACGGTGGCGGTCGTGGTCCCGTCGCCGGCCCGCTTCGAGGTCTTGTTGGCTGCCTCGTGGACAAGGCTCGCGGCCATGTTTTCGAAGGGATCGGCCAGTTCGATCTCCTTGGAGACGCTGACGCCGTCCTTCGTGACAGTCGGCCCGCCCCAGGACTTCTGCAGGAGCACGGTCTTGCCGGACGGGCCCATGGTCGCCTTGACCGCCCGCGCCAACTGCTCGATTCCTGCCTTGAGCCGTGCGCGGCCCTCTTCGCCATAGATGATCTGCTTGGACATCGGTTCGCTTCTCTCTTTGTTTCTGGGTCGCTTCTCTTCTTAAGTCGTGTCTGAGGGGGCTCTAGAAGCCCATCCCTCCGCCCATGCCAGGCATGCCTCCGCCCATTCCTCCCATGCCCCCCATGTCATCCATGCCCTCCATGCCGGGCATGCCTTCGCCACCCTTGGTGGGGGCATCGACGATGAGCGTCTCGCTGGTCAGCAGCAGGGCTGCGACGGAGACGGCGTTCTGCAGCGCGGTCCGGACCACCAGGGTCGGATCGACGATGCCGAAGCCGAACATGTCGCCGACCTCGCCCTCGAGGACGTTGAAGCCGGTGCTGTAGTTGTCCGACTCGCTGACCTTGCGCGCCACCAGGCCACCGTGCTCGCCGCCGTTCTCGGCTATCGCGTGGATCGGGCGGGCGCATGCCTCGGCCACGATCTGGACGCCGAAGGACTCGTCGCCATTCGTCTTGAGCTTGTCCAGGACGGTGGCGGCCCGCAGCAGCGCGACTCCGCCGCCCGGCAGGATGCCCTCCTGGACGGCCGCCCGCGTGGCAGACAGGGCGTCCTCGACACGGCCCTTGATCTCCTTGACCTCGGTCTCGGTGGCAGCGCCTACCGCGATTTCCGCGATTCCGCCGGACAGGCGCGCCAGGCGCTCCTGCAGCTTCTCGCGGTCGTAGTCGGAGGTGGCCGCTTCGATGAGCTGCCGGATCTGCTTGCAGCGCGCGCTGACGTCGGCGGCGTCGCCGGCGCCTTCCAGGATGGTCGTGGTGTCCGCGGTGATGCGGATCCGCTTGGCGGTGCCGAGGGTGTCGATCTCGACGTTGTCGAGCTCCTCGCCCAGGTCCTTGAAGTGGGGCCGCGCGCCGGTCAGGGCGGCAATGTCCTCGAGCATGGCCTTGCGGCGGTCGCCGTAGCCCGGCGCCTTGACCGCTGCGACGTCCAGGATGCCGCGGATCTTGTTGACGGCGAGGGTGGCCAGGGCCTCCTTGTCGACGTCCTCGGCGATGATCACCAGCGGGCGGCCGGCGGCCTTCACACGTTCAAGCAGCGGCAGGATCTTGGCCGCGTTGGAGATCTTTCCCTCGTGGATGAGGATCAGGGCGTTGTCGTGGACCACTTCCTGGGCGTCCTGGTCGGTCACGAAGTGCGCCGACAGGAAGCCGCGGTCGAACTGCATTCCCTCGACCACCTTGACCTCGGTCTCGAGCGACTTGCCCTCCTCGCAGGTGATGACGCCGTCGCGTCCAACCTTGTCCATCGCGTCGGCAATCAGTCCGCCGACGAAGTCGTCGTTGTTTGCCGCCACCGTGGCGACCTGGCGGATCTCCTCGTTGCCCTCGACGGGGCGGGACTTGGCATGGAGCTCCTCGACCACTGCTTCGAGCGCGCTGCGCATGCCGCGTGCCACGGCCGACGCGTCGGCGCCGGCAGCCAGCAGCCGGTGGCCGGCCTCGATCAGCGACCAGGCCAGCAGGGTGGCGGTGGTGGTGCCGTCGCCTGCGACGTCGGAGGTCTTGGAGGCGACCTCCTTGACCATCTGTGCGCCCAGGTTTTCGAACCTGTCGGCCAGATCGATCTCTTCGGCGACCGTGACGCCGTCCTTGGTCACCGTGGGGGAGCCCCACGACTTGTCCAGGACCGCCGTCCGTCCGCGAGCGCCCATTGTGGGAACCACCGCCTGACTGAGCTTCTCGACGCCGCGGCGCAGTGCGTCGCGGGCCTCCGCATCGAATACGAGTTGTTTGGCCGCCATGATCTTTCCGTTTTCCGTGTGTTGGGCCCGGGACGACGCCGTCCGTTCATTGAGCCTGGATCCGAACGGCACATACTCGCAAACGCGGTGCCAGAGCGATAGGGGGCGGGGGCCCCGAATTTGGCGGTTCTCGAGGCTGCCCTGCCTCATTGGCAGCCCCATATCGGACCCTCCCTGCCTCATTGGCAGTCTGCGGCCTGCCGTGGCGCTGGCTAGGCTCTCCTTATGAAGGTGCGGTGGCTGGTTCTGGTTATGGCCTGTGGCGCGGCGGCGGCCCACGATCGTCCGTCGGGTCGCTGGACTGTGGTTCCGCTCATGGGTCCCGCCGTGGTGGGGACGTTTGGGGGCGTCCAGCCCGGCGGCTTTGCGCTGGAGACGAACAGCGGATCGCGCAGGGTGAGGTGGGCGGAGGTCGCATGGGTGGAAGGGGCGGCCCCCAAGGAGGCGAACGGTGGGGAGGACCGCATCTGGGCAGACCTCTCGGGCGGTCGGCGGATCGTCGGCACGCTGGCGGACGCGCACCAGCAGGACGTCCTGCAGTTCGATGCGACGGTGGCCGGAACCGTGAGCGTCACCCTCGACGAGACACGTGTCCTGGCGTTTCCGCGCCGCGGCGACGATCCGGCAGATCTGCTCGCCCTGACGCCGGCCTCAAGCGGCGACCGGTTGTGGCTGCGCAGCCCGGGCGGCCTGGACGCCTTGAACGGGCTGCTGCTGGAAGTGTCCCAGGAGGGCGTGGTGTTCGAGAGCGCGCTGGGAGCGACAACCACCGCCCTGCGCGACGTGGCGGCGCTGTGCCTGGAGTCGGTGGGGGGGGCGACGGGCTCCGCCGCCGCCGTGGACGTCCTGGCAGCTGCATCGGACGGATCGCTGTGGCGAGGACCAGCCGCAGACCTTCTGGGGCGCATCCCGGTTGACCGGATCGTCCACATCGTTCCGCTGGCGGGACGGACCGCGCTCTGGACCGTGCCGTTCGCAGACGAGGATCCGGGTCTGCTCTTCGAGAGAGGCGCCGTCTGGCCGGCGCGCCGGGGCCGCAGCGTCCTGGGCGGGCCGATCCTGTGCGGCGGACGGGAGTGGCCAGTGGGGATCGGGGTCCACGCGCCGTCGAGGCTGGCCTACGACCTTGACGTCACCGGGATCTTTCGAGCCCGCGTCGGCGTGACCGTCGGCGGCCGGGTGCGCGACGGCCGCGGAAGCGTGGTCTTCGAGGTGCGGGGCGACGGGGCAACCCTGTGGAAGAGCCCGGTGATGCGCCGCGGCGAAGATCCCCTCGACACCGGTGCGGTCCTTCTGAAGGACATCCAGCGCCTCGAGTTGCTGGTCCACGATGCAGGTGACATGGCCGTCGGCGACCGGGCGGCATGGCTCCTGCCCCTCATCTCCCCCTGACGAGCTGCGGTTTTGTCACATAGCCGCATAAAGTCCCGTTCTACGTCCCATAACGGACCGATTTCGTCCCCAGTTGCGGCTATGTGACAAAACCGCAACTCGAAATGGAGGGTCAGAGCCTGGCTTCGTCGCTCGGGGGCGGCGGCACGGCGACGTGGTTCTTCCCGTCTCGCTTGGCGGCCTTGAGAGCCTCGTTGGCACGGTCCTGCAGCTCCTGGCCCCCGTCCACGGATTCCGTTTCGGTGGAGGCCACGCCGATCGAGACCCGCGCGATGGCTCTGTGGTCATCCGTCTCCACGGGCAGGTCCTGCAGCACGTCGCGGATCCGGCCCGCAATCCTGACTCCTTCCTTGAGCGTCGTGTTAGGGAGCAGGACGGCGAACTCGTCGCCTCCGATCCGCGCGGGGATGTCGATGGAGCGCACGCAGGCCCGCACCGTCTCGCCGACGGCACGCAGCACCAGGTCGCCGAACGCATAGGAGGTCGAATCGTTGATGCCCTTGAAGTCGTCGATGTCCAGCAGCAGATAGGCCAGTGGTGCACCGTGGCGGCGGGACCGCTGGAACTCCTCGGCCAGCCGCACATCGAAGTGGCGCGGGTTGTAGAGCCCGGTCTTGTAGTCAGCGATGACCTGCTCCTCGAGGTCGCGGGCCCGGCCCGCCAGCGCCCGGGCCTTGTCGGCGTTGATCTGCACCAATTCCAGTCGCAGCAGCAGCTCGTCGGCGGTGAAGGGCTCGAGGATGAAATCGAGTGCCAGCCGGTCAGGTCCCCAGGCACCGCGCAGGCGGTCGGCCTCGGAGGGATCATGGACCAGGACCACGAGCGCCGGCGCGCTGCCCTCGTCGCCGACCTGGGCGGCAAGGTCCAGCTCCACGCCCTGCGGATCCGGCAGCAGGGGGTTGAGGATCAAGAGGTCGTGCACCTCGTCCCGCAGCAGCCGGTCGGTGTCGGCCAGACCCTCCGAGACCGTCACCTGGTAGCCTCGTGAGGACAAATGGGACACGACCTCGGCGAGATCGTCGCCGCGGTGGTTCATGAGGAGGACGGACGGTTCGGAGGCCATGGGCGAGGTCAGGGTGGAGAATGCCAGCGGAAAGTTGCTGAACAACCCCACGAAGTATACAGAATCGCAAATAGAGAGGCCGGGTCCAGGGTGGACCGCGATGATGAGGCGAATCCCGAATGGAGCGTTGACGGGCCGAGGCCTGCCCCTAGAATGCTTCGCCCTAATTCAAGATATGGCTACGCCCCTCCTGCAAGAACTGGTCGACTCCGGAGCACATCTCGGGTCGAGGACGCGCAAATGGAACCCCAAGATGAAGGGGTACATCAGCGCTCGTCGGCACGACCTGCACCTGATCGATCTGCGCCAGACCGTCCGCGGGCTGCTCCGTGCGGAGCACTTCCTGCGCGAGGTCGCCGCCACCGGAGCGCGCGTCCTGATCGTCGCCACCAAGAAGCAGCTGCGGCAGGTCGTCATGAACGAGGCTGACCGCTGCAACTCACCGCGGGTGGTGGACCGCTGGCTGGGCGGCACACTGACCAACCACGGCGTCATCCTCAAGCGTGTGGCCTACCTCGAAGACCTCGAGTCGCGCGAAGCCTTGGGCGAGGTCGACCGGATGAGCAAGGGAGCGGCGGCCCGCTTTCGGCGCCAGAAGGAGCGCATCCTCCACAACCTGGCCGGCATCCGCGGCATGGACACCATGCCCGGCGCGCTTCTGGTCATCGATCCCACACGCCATGAGGGCGCCGTGCGCGAAGCGCGGATCATGGGCATCCCGGTGGTCGGGGTCGTGGACACCGATGGCGACCCGTCCTTCGTGGACATCGTCATTCCCGCCAACGACGACTCTGTGAAGGCCATCTCCCTGGTCATGAAGCGTCTGGTCGACGCCATCGTCGAGGGCCGCGAGATCTCCAAGGAACGAGCCGTGCTCAGTCCGGAGGCCGCCGAGGAAGCCGGTGCCGGCGTCGCTGCGACTGCTGCCTCCGGAGGCAAGCCCAAGCTGCGCGGCGGATCCCGGAGGCCGACGGTCGAGGGCGGTCGTGAGACAGCCGCCGTGGCCGACCTGGTCGCCGCGGCCGCTACCGGGACGATTGCTGCTGAGGAGACCCCGGCTGCTGAGGAGAGTCCGGCTGCCGAGGAGAGTCCGGCTGTTGAGGAGAGTCCGGCTGTTGAGGAGAGTCCGGCTGCCGAGGAGACCCCTGCTGCCGAGGAGACCCCTGCTGCCGAGGAGA
>CAZZHK010000015.1:62205-65595 GCA_964653725.1 uncultured Planctomycetales bacterium
CCGAGGAGACCCCTGCTGCCGAGGAGGCGCCCGCCTCCGAGCCCGAACCCGCCGCCGACGACGCCTAGGCGGTTCCCCGAACGATCACAGCGGCGCCCGACAGAGCGACGGGCTGCCGCATCACCCCACCCGCCGAGAGGACGCAAGGACTAGGATGAGCGCGAACATGACGATTGATGCTGCGACGGTGAAGGACCTCCGTGATCGCACCGGCTGCGGAATGATGGACTGCAAGAAGGCCCTGGAAGGCGCCGGAGGCGACATCGAGGTCGCCATCACCAACCTCCGCAAGCAGGGCATGAAGGCGGCCGAGAAAAAGTCCGCCCGCGAGATCAAGGAAGGCCTGGTCACGTCCTATCTGCACCACAATGGCCGCCTGGGCGTCCTGCTGAGCCTGGGCTGCGAGACGGACTTCGTCTCGCGCGGTGACGACTTCCAGGAACTGGCGCGCTCGCTGGGCATGCACATCGCCGCCGCCCGCCCGGAATGGGTGGCACGCGAGGACGTTCCCGAGGACGCCCTTGCCGCCGAACGCGAGGTCTACCTGGCCCAGGTCGCCGACAAGCCCGACGAAATCCAGGAGAAGATCCTGACCGGCAAGCTCGACAAGTTCTTCGCCGAGAAGTGCCTGCTCGAGCAGCCGTTTGTCATGGACGACAGCCGGACGGTCCAGGATGTCATCAAGGAGACCATCGGCAAGCTGGGTGAAAACATCACGGTGGCCGACTTCAGCCGCTTCGAGGTGGGCGCCGGCCGGTGACCGCCGCCCGCCGCGTCCTGCTCAAGGTCTCCGGGGAGTCCTTCGGCCGGGACGGTACTGGCGTGGATCCCGCCGCCGCCGAGGCGGTCATTGCCCAGATCGCGCAGGCGATCGAGGAAGGCATCCAGGTCGCGGTCGTGGTGGGCGGCGGCAACATCGTCCGCGGCGCCGCGCTGTCCGAGGCGGGGGTCGAGCGCGGCAGCGCCGACTACATGGGAATGCTGGCGACGGTCATCAACGCGCTCGGCCTGCAGGCCGTCCTCGAGGGCCACGGATGCGAAACGCGCGTCCTCAGCGCCATCGAGATGAGCCAGGTGGCGGAGCCGTTCATCCGTCGCAGGGCCGTGCGCCACCTGGAGAAGGGCCGGGTCGTGATCCTGGCCGGCGGCACCGGCAACCCCTACTTCACGACCGACACGACCGCGGCGCTGCGGGCCACCGAGCTGTCGTGCGACGTCCTCCTGAAGGCCACCCGTGTGGACGGAGTCTTCACCGCCGACCCGGAGAAGGACCCGGAGGCCGAGATCTACGAGTCGCTCACCTACCTTGACGTCATCAACCAGAGACTGAGGGTCATGGACACGACGGCCATCACCATGTGCATGGAAAACGGCCTGCCCATCGTCGTCTTCAACATGGCGCAGGACGGCAACGTCCTCGAGGCCCTGCGCGGCCGCGCGGTGGGCACAACGATCGGAGCGGCCGAATGAGCCTCTACGAAGACGTCCTGCTCGATTGCGAGGACCGCATGGACAAGGCGGTGGAGTATTTCACAGACGAGGTCCGCACCATCCGCACCGGTCGCGCCTCGCCCGCGCTGGTCGAGACCCTGAAAGTGGACTACTACGGCTCGCCTACCCAGCTGCGCGAACTGGCGTCCATCACCGTGCCGGAGCCCCGGCTCCTGGTGATCAAGCCATTCGACCCGGGCTCGTGCGCCGACATCGAGCGCGCGGTCCAGGCCTCGTCGCTGGGGATCACTCCCAACAACGATGGCAAGCTGATCCGCCTGGCGGTGCCGCCCTTGTCCGAGGAGCAGCGCCTCAATCTGGTCGGCCGCATCAAGGAGCAGGCGGAGGATGCCAAGGTCAGCCTCCGCAATGTGCGCCGCGAGATGATCAAGCTGGCGGATGCGGCGGACTCCAAGGAACTGCCCGAGGACGACGCGCATGCGCTCAAGGGCGAGATCCAGGACTTCATCAAATCCCACGAGGAAAAGGTGGCGGAGGTCCTCGAAGGCAAGACCCGGGAGATCATGGACGAGTGACCCTGCGGAGGGTCACGGCACGAAGATGGGGGCGTAGCTCAGCCTGGTCAGAGCAGCGGGCTTTTAACCCGTGGGTCGAAGGTTCGAATCCTTCCGCCCTCACCATCCCCCTCGCCGAGTGAACCTGCCCGCCTACTGCACGAACGTCGAGCCGGCGGACACGCTGGCGGACGTGGCGGCGCACCTGGACCGCGTGGCGGCGCCGGTGGCGGCGGCGCTGGGCGCCGACCCGCTGCCGATCGCCCTGCATCTGGCGGAACCGGTGGCGCGGGCCCTCGACGCGGATCCTGCACAAGCGCAGCGGTTCGGGGACGGCCTGCGGGAGCGCGGCCTGTCGGTGGGTTCGATGAACGCCTATCCCTACCGGGGCTTCCACGGCGACTGCGTCAAGGAGGCCGTGTTCCGGCCGACATGGGAGGAACCCGACCGGGCTGCCTACACGCTTGCGTGCGCCAGGCTGTTGGCCTCCTGGTTGCCGGAAGGGGGGAGCGGCGCCGTCAGCAGCGTGTTCGGGGGGCCGCGCGGCACCGATGCGGGTGCGGTCGCGGAGGCCGTCGCCGCCACGGGGCTGGCGCTGGGGCGCATTCGCGCGGAAACCGGCCGCGACGTGGTCCTGGCCCTGGAGCCGGAGCCCTCGACCATGGTGGAGAACGCCGCAGAGGCCGCAGCGTTCCTGGAACCGATCGCCGAAGCGCTGGGAGCGGACCGCGATCTGGTGGGCGCGTGCGTGGACGCGGCCCACCACGCGGTGGTCTGGGACGATCCGGTGGAGGTGGCGGCCGTCTACGCTGCCGCCGGCGTGGTGGTGGGCAAGGTGCAGGCGTCCTGCGCGCTTGAGGCCGACCCTGCCGATGCCGCCGCGCTGGCGCCGCTCTGCAAGAGCCCGTGGCTGCACCAGGTCCGGGCGCAGGTGCCCGGCGGCGGACTGATCGGCGTGGACGACCTGCCCGAACTGATGGAGAGGGATCCGACGGGCCCCTGGCGTGACGCGCCGGCCTGGCGAATCCACTGCCACGTCCCGGTCGGCCGCGATCCCGAAGGTCCGCTGCGCGCAACGCGCGGCGCCCTCGAGGCCACTCTGGGCGCCGTCGCATGTCCTGTCATCGAGGTGGAGACCTACACGTGGAGCGTCCTGCCGCCCTCCCTGCGCGGCGATGACCTCGTGGAGGAGATCGCGGAGGAGATCCGGTGGACCTCCGGCGCCCTGCAGCGCGCGGAATCCGGTCGGGCCGCGTCTTGACACGCGCGCCCCTGATCACGAATCTCCCCCGTTCGGGTCGCCCGTGGCGGCCCTCGAAATGTCCGGGTGGCCCCTTCGTCTAGTCTGGCCTAGGACACCAGGTTTTCATCCTGGCGACAGGGG
>CAZZHK010000016.1:0-63842 GCA_964653725.1 uncultured Planctomycetales bacterium
AGACGACCTACCTGGCGGACCTGATGAAGACGGTGCCCTCGCTGCGCGCCGAGATCGAGCGCCAGAAGAAGGGCAGGTAGTGCGCCTGTCCGATTCCCTTCCCCGTTGGGGAGGGGCCATCGGGGTGGGGGTGCTGGCGGTGGTCCTCTCCATGGAACCCGCCGCTGTCGGCTATTCCCTGCTGGGCGGCAAGTTGCCGCTGAGCCAGCGCGACTTCCGAGTCTTCAACAACTTTGCGGACCCCGATGCCAACGACAACACGACCCCTCACGTGAACTTTCCCGGCGCTGCAGGCGCCGTGATGTCGATCTGGAAGGGAGCCGTCGAGTGGGAGTCGCGACGCTACGCGGATGGCGATGGCGACCCGCTGCAGCCGGTCTTTGCTGGATTCGGGCTTGGCGACGGCAATGCGAACTTCGACTGGTCCTGGCAGGGAGAGGCCGCTTCGGCGGGAGGCGCCTTGAGCAACATCGTCTCTTCCCAGGGACCGGCCGGGAACTGCAGCGGAGGCACCCTGGCCTACACCGTGGGAGGCGGCGGCACCTTCGGCTGGCAGATCAAGTTCTGCGAGGACGGCCTGAACTGGGAGGACGATCCGTTCGGTCCGGCCGGCAACGATTGCGACCTGCAGGGAGTGGCCTGCCACGAGTTCGGCCACGCCCTTGGTTTGGGTCACTCCTCGATCCTCGGTGCCACGATGTTTCCGACCACGACCTGCACCGGCGCGGTGGCGGCCCGATCGCTGTTCTGGGACGACACGGCCGGCGTCCAGGCGGCCTACGGCGCCGTGGCGGCCACCAAGACGGAGATCACGGACGTGGCCGGCACATTCGCCACCGGGGCGGACATCACTGTGACAGGCCTGAATTTCGCGGCCACCGGCAACGAGGTCTGGTTCACGAAGGAGGGCAGCAACGGGACTCCGAAGAAGGTGACCGGTGTCGCCTCCACTGGCGGCGGCACCTCGCTGACAGTCCAGATCCCGGCCACCGGCGTGCAGGACGGCTCCCTGAACGTGAAGTCGGGAGGCGCGCACGAGGACCTCAGCAATTCGTGGCCCCTAGACCTGGTGGTCATCGAGATGCCGACTTCCTTCGGCACCGGGTGCGGCGGCATGACCGTGGGGTTCGCGAACGGCCCGGCCAATATCGGTAATGCGAACTTCGGCATCACGCTTTCCGGCGCTCCGGCCCTGCTGCCCGTGATGCTGCTGCTCGGCACGAGCAATACGTCGTTCATGGGGTTGCCCCTGCCTCTCAGCATCGCGCCCTGGGGGGGCGGCGTGGGATGCGTGATGAACGTGTCCGCTGATCTGATCTTCAACTGGGCGACCGACTTCACCGGCGGTGCCACCTTCCCGGTGAGCATCCCCAACAACCCCGCGCTGGTGGGGGCGACCTTCTACAGCCAGTGGCTCAACTTCCACCTGTTCCTGGGAATCATCTCCTCGGACGGCCTGGAAATCGTGGTCCAGCCCTAGACGGATCAGACCTCCTGCTGGCCTCCCATCGCCGCAACGACCTCGTTGCGGACCGCCAGATAATCCGGCGAGCCGATGTTGCGGGGGTGGGGCAGGTCGACTGTCAGGATGGTCTTCACGCCGGCCGGTCGGTCGGTGAAGACGACGATCCGGTCCGCCAACTGCACCGATTCCTCGATGTCGTGGGTCACGAACAGGATCGTGTTCTGCTCCTGGCTCCAGATGCGGATGATCTCGGCCCGCATCCGCAGGCGGGTGAGGGAATCGAGGGCCCCGAAGGGTTCGTCCATGTAGATGACGTCCGGATCCACCGCCAGGGCCCTGGCCACCTCGACCCGCTGCTTCATGCCGCCTGACAGTTCGTGCGGGTAGGCCTTCTCGAAACCGACCAGGCCGACCAGTTCGATGGCCCGCATGGCGACCCGGTGCCGTTCCTCGAACGGCTGGCTGGCCAGGCCGATGGCGATGTTGTCCCAGACCGTCATCCAAGGAAAGATCCCCAGTTCCTGGAACACGAAGACCCGTCGCGGGTCCGGGCCGGCGACCACTTCCCCGTCGATGCGGATCTCGCCCGACTGGGATGATTCGAATCCGGCGATGATGTTCAGCAGGGTGGACTTGCCGCAGCCGGACGGACCGAGCAGGCAGATGAACTCGCCCTCCGCCACCTCGAAGCGGATGTCGTCGAGGACGCCGAGCATGCCCTGCTCCGTCTCGTAGCTCTTGGTGATGCCGTCGATGACGACCTTGGGATCGCGTTCGGCGGTCGTCACTGGTCCTGAAACCCCCAGGCGACTTCCTTGAATCCTTCCAGGCGCCGGATCAGCAGATCGAGCAGAAGGCCGATGACGCCGATCACGAGCATTCCGGCCACCACCAGGTCGTAGCGCCGACCGGCGTTGCGGGCATCGTAGATCAGGTAGCCGAGTCCCGATTCCACCGCGATCATCTCGGCCGCCACCACGACCAGCCACGCCACGCCCATGGCGATACGGAGGCCGACCAGGATCTGGGGGATCGAGGCCGGCAGGACGACCTTCTTGAACAGGGCCAGGCCCCGAAGGCCGAAGTTGGCCGCCGAGCGCCGATGGACGCGGGAGATGGACCGCACGGCTGCCATCGATGCGACGCAGACCGGAAAGAAGGCGCTGATGAAGATCAGGAACACCGAACGCACGTCGTCCGAGCGGAACGCGATGATGGCAATCGGGATCCAGGCGATCGGCGAGATGGGACGCAGGATCTGGATCAGCGGGTTGAAGGCCTCGAAGGCACGCAGTGACCAGCCGAGCCACAGGCCAAGAGGGATCCCGATCGCCGAGGCCATCAGGAAGCCCCAGGTGACGCGAAACAGGCTGGCGACGCAGTCGTGGATCAGGACCGGATAGAGCTCGCCAGGGCGCGTCTGCAGCAGCCCCGGTCGGCCTTCCGTTCCAGTGAACGCGGTCACCACGTCGCCCGGCGACGGCACAAGTTCGCTGCCGGTCAGGCGCACGCAGATGTCCCAGACCGCCACCAGGACGGCGAACACGACAAGGGGGGACACAAGCCTGCGTAGCGGAGCGGACACGTCGGGGCGCAGACTAGCGGATCGTATGGGTCGATTCCTCCGAGGGCATGGGCAACGGCGCGCCGTCCCACGCCTCCGCGAAGGAGGGGTCCGCATACTGCTCGAACTCGATGGGCGCCTGCAGGACGCCGTTGGCCACCGCCAGCATCATGATCTCGTCCAGATCCTCCTTGTGCGGGGTCAGACGCGTGTACTTGACCCGGTCAGGCGGCTTTGAGAGGACAAAGCGCAGGAGATCGGGGTCCTGGTGGTAGTAGTGCTTGCCGGCCACCTCGGCGGCCTCCAGCCGATGCTCCAAGTCCTGGTCGAGCCAGTGCCCGGATCCTGCGATGCCGTCGATCAGCTCCTGGACCAGCGCCCGGTCGTCACGGATCAGTTCCTCTCGGACCACGACCACACACGAGATGAACTCGGGCCATTCGTCCTTGGTGAGGTAGAGGACGCGGCCGTAGCCGTCCATCTCCGCCTGCGCCGCGAACGGCTCGCCGACGATGTAGGCGTCGCAGTTGCCGGCCGCCAGCATGCTCGGCATGTCGGGCGGCGGCGAGTCGCGAACGTCCACGTCGTCCATCGTCATGCCGACGCCAGCGAGCATGCGCGCAAGCCAGAGCTTCTGGTTGGAATAGGGCGATGGCACCAGGATCCTCTTGCCGCGCAGGTCCGCGATGGATTGGTAGGGCGAGTCCGTCGCCACCATCATGGCGGTGCCGTCACGGTGGCCCAGGTAGACCATGCGGATCGGCACGCCGCGCTGCTTCAGCGACATGGCCATCGGAGCCAGGATGAACGCAGCGGTGATTTTCTGGACGTCCAAGTCCTCGGCCAGGGTGGGCCAGTCGTGGTAGCGCTGGCTGCGGAAGAGGCTCCCTTCGTCGCTGTGGCTGGTGGTCCAGTCGACGACTGGACAGGTGAGGTGTCATGTGACGGGCAGGAAGCCGACGACCAGTTCCTGGCGGCCCTCCTCGAGGCCGATGGTCCTCCTGGTCTCGCTCAGGAAACGGTCCCACCCCACGTTGGCGTGAATGTGGGCGATCGTGATCACGGCGATCCAGACCAGCCCGCCTACGCACACCTTCAGTTTCATGGGTGCCACCACCCTAGCCGCCCGGCGCCCCGCCGCGTGACCCCTGGTAGACTCATCCGCGATGAGATACCGAGGATCTCGGGCGCTGCTGGTCAGCGCCTTGGCCCTGGCCTGGCTGGTGGCCGGTGCGGCGGAAGCCCAGATCGCGGGGGTGTGGCTGAAGGACGAGAAGACGGCCAAGCGCTACAAGAAATGGGTGCGCCAGAAGGAGGGGCGGTTCTTCATTCCCGGCGAGCCCTGGGTCGGGCTCGACTACAACCCCGAGACCAACGGCTTCAACCGGGTTCAGAACCAGCCGATCAGCCTGATCTGGCTGGACAACGCCAAACCTGACGCGAGGCCCTACAAATTGGACGAGGCCCGTCGGCGCATCGACATCAACAAGAAGGCGATCGTCATGATCCAGCCCGGCGACCTGCCTGCCGGCAACTACGCCTGGATGGTCATGAGGGACGAGTCGCTGGAGGGCCTGCGACGGGCGTGGTCGACCCTGGAGGCTGACCTGGAGGCATTGACCACCGCCACCAAGGGGCTGAAGAAGGGGACGCCCGAGTACGCGGGCGCCTGGGAGCGCGTGGCCCGGATGCAGGCGCGCCAACAATCCTGGCTGCGCAGCACATGGCGGGGCGAGGCCGCCGCCAAGATGGACAAGGCTGTGGCCAAGACCTGGAAGAAGGCCGCCGCCAAGCAGGCCAAGGACAAGGCAAGAGAGGCAGGGCGCACCCACGATGTCGACGCCGAGGAGATGGCGGCCCTGAACGCTGCCCTTCGGGAGGTCGACCCGCTGGCGGCCTTCAAGCTTCTCGGTCTAGAGAGCGCCCACATCCGGATCACCTACCCCGACACCATGTCCACGGCGGCGGTGGCGGGCCTGCTCAAGATGGGGGAGGAGGTCATCGCCGACTTCCGGGCCGAGTACGTGCGGCCCCACCTGGACTGGGTGGCCGACAAGATCCCCGACAAGGTCTTTCAGCACTTCGTGTTCCTGCCTTCAGCGAGGGCGCGCGAGGGCCTCTACGAGAAGTTCTACAAGCTGTCCTGGGGGTCCGGTGTGGACCGGCAGCGGTCACTCGGCGTGAAGGGCAGCGGTTCGCGCGGCGTTCGCGGCATCGAGTACTTCTCCTACTGGCTGCACGACGGAGTGGACACGGCAGGAATCGTGACCCACCGGCTCGGCCACACCCTGATGAACCTCCACTTCGCCCGCGGCCGGCGCGGAGAGAATCAGCCCTGGCTGGGCGAGGCGTTCGGCTATGCGGTCTCCTACAACTACCTGAACAAGAACACTGTCACCTGCGTGGCCTGGGGCAAGAACGAGTACGCCCGCGCGAAGGTGGAGGAGGTCGACAAGCCCATCGAGCTTGGGCTGCGCGCCAAGTTCACCAGTCTGGCCCTGGACGAGGGCCTGCCCGTCACGCGCCTCTTCACCATGAAGCTGTTCGAGATGAACGGCGTGGACCTGGCCAAGGCCTGGTCATTCCTGGATTTCCTGGTGCGCGAGAAGCCCCGTCAGGGCCTGGAGTTCCTGGTGGCCCTGGTGGGCCATGCCAAGCAGGGCGCCAAGACCTCCGGCCTGGTCGAGAAGGCCCGACAGGACGCCAACGGCATCTTCAACGCCACCGCCGGCCAGGACGTCTACGACATCCTGGAGCACGACTGGCGTGCCTACGCCGAGGCGCTGCGGGCCAGCGGCTTCGGCGCCGACGACTAGCAGACGCTGTCTAGCGGACGCCCAGCAGCTCGACCTCGAAGACGAGGTCGGCGTTCGGGGGGATGGCTCCGCCAGCACCGCGGGAGCCGTAGCCAAGTTCCGAGGGGATGTGCAGGACGGCCTTGTCGCCGACGCTCATCTCCGCGAAACCCAGGTCCCAGCCCTGGATGACCATGCCGCGGCCCAGAATGAACTCGAACGGCGTGCCGCGGTCCACGGAGGAGTCGAACTTGGTCCCGTCCGTCAGGCGGCCGGTGTAGTGGGCCGTGACCGTCATGCCGGGCTCGGCTTGCGCGCCGTCGCCGCGCGATGTCCACTCGATGCCCAGGCCGCTCTCCAGCCGGGTGATGCTGCTCTCTTGCTCGGTCACGGTTTCGTCCTCGATGGGTTCAGTTTCCTGGTACACGGAGGAGCTGCAAGCCGCTCCGACAGCCAGGACACAGGTCAGGGGAATGATGCGGAGTGTCGTCATGGTGAAGCCGCGCATCCTATCGGGGCGAGCCGCTAAGGTGGGGGGATGATCCACGAAACGATCCTCTCAGCCGTCGGCGGCACGCCGGTGGTGCGTCTGGCCAAGGTGGGCCGCCTGCTGAGATGCGAACTTCTGGGCAAGTGCGAGTTCATGAACCCCGGCGGCAGCGTGAAGGACCGCATCGGGGTCAACATGGTGGATGCGGCGGAGGAGGAGGGCCGGATCCGGCCCGGCGACACGCTGATCGAGCCGACCTCGGGCAACACGGGGATCGGTCTGGCACTGGCGGCGGCAGTCAAGGGCTACCGGATGATCGTCACGATGCCGGAGAAGATGAGCCAGGAGAAGCAGGTCGTACTCGAGGCGCTCGGCGCGGAGATCGTCCGCACCCCTACCGAGGCACCCAGCTCATCGCCGGAGAGCCACATTGGCGTGGCCCTGCGGCTCAACACGGAGATCCCGCGCTCCCACATCCTGGACCAGTACTCGAACCCGGCGAACCCCCAGATCCACTACGAGGCGACGGCCGGCGAGATCCTCGAGGCCTGCGAGGGACGGCTCGACATGGTGGTCATCGGTGCGGGCACTGGCGGCACGATCACAGGCGTCGCCCGGCGCTTGAAGGAGGAGGTCCCCGACTGCCGCATCGTCGGCGTGGATCCCATCGGCTCGATCCTTGGCGGGGGGGACGAAGTGGGGCCCTACAAGGTCGAGGGCATCGGCTACGACTTCGTGCCGGACGTGCTCGACAACTCGCTGGTGGACGAATACGTCAAGATCAACGACCGCGATTCGTTCGTGATGGCACGTCGGCTGATCGCCGAGGAGGGCCTGCTGTGCGGCGGCTCCTCGGGGGGCGCCGTATGGGCGGCCCTGCAGGCCGCGAAGGATCTGCCCGCCGGCGCGCGGTGCCTGGCCATCCTGCCGGACTCGATCCGCAACTACCTGACCAAGTTCGTGGACGACAAATGGATGAAGGACAACCACTTCTGGGGATCCGACCTGCACGGCACGGTGGACGACCTGCTGCGCACCAAGACACGCGAGGGGGTCGTCACCGTGGCAGGTGACGCGGACGTCCGCGAAGTCGTGACCCTGATGAAGGAGCAGGGCATCAGCCAGGCCCCGGTCATGGACGGCGCCGAGGTCCTCGGCATCGTCAGCGAGACCGACGTCCTGGACGCCCTGGTGGAGGGCAGGGTGGGACCCGAGGCGACCGTGCGCGAGGTCATGTCGCCGGGGTGCGCCCAGGTGACGGGCGACACCTCGCTGACCGATCTGAAAGCCATGCTGGCCCAGGGCTCGGCCGCCCTGGTCCGCGAAGGCGAGGACTTGCGCGGCATCGTCACCAAGATCGACCTGGTCGAACACCTGACGCGCGGCGCGCCGAGCTGATCGAGCCGGTCAGGGGAGTGCTTCAGCCCACGCTTCCGCGTCGAAACCGACCAGCACGGTGCGGCCGACGCGCGCAGTCGGGGCCCGGAGATTGCCGGTGGTGCCCAGCGTCAGGGCCTCGACCTCGGCCCGGTCGGGTCCATCGGTCATGTGCCAGACCGCCACCTGGCCGCGTTTCGCTGCGACCAGGCGGGTGCCGGAGGTCACCAGCGCCCACGCCTCGTCTCCCTTGAGAATGCGCTTGCCGCTCGCCTTGACCGTCTCACGGACGGTGACGCCGCCGGACTCGATGAAGTCCGAGGCGCGGATGCACGAGGTTCAGCCGCCGCGTTCGTAGAGCCAGTCGATCTGCTTTGCCATGGGTCCGGTCTGGTCTACTCCGACTCCGCCGCCTGTTCAACGAGGCGGTGGTCCGCGTCCAGCTGTTCCGCCAGTGCGGCTGCCTCGGTGACCGGCAGTTGGCAGGTCCGGTTCTCGCACACATAGGCCGTGGCACGGCCCTGCTGCGCGGTCTGGAACTCGACGAACGGCGCCAGGGCGGTGATGGCCGTTGCGTCCCCGTCCGGACGGTGCAGGACGACGCTGCGAGGGAGATAGCGTCTGTCCACCTCGGCCCGCAGGGCATCGAAGCCCTCCTCACCGAATGCTCCGGCCAGGACGATTTCACGGGCCGGCCCGATCGCCCAGTCGGCCGCCAGCAGGGCGCGTGTGAAGCCGGTGGGGTATCCGGCGATCTGTCCCGAGAATGACTCCAGGACCCTGAGCCCCAGGCGCTCGAGACCCGCGTCGCCGGTCACGGCGGCCAGCCGGAGCAGCACGTCTGCCGCGACCGAGTTTCCCGAGGGGATCGCCCCGTCGTAGATCTCGTGGGTGGGGGCGATCAGTTCGTTCTCCTGGTCGCTGCCGACCAGGCGAAACGAGCCCACCTCTTCGTCGAAGAACAGCTCCCCCATGGCCCGTGCGGTGGCAAGCGACTCGCCCAGCCAGCGGGGATCGAATGTCGCCTCGTAGAGTTCCAGGAATCCCCAGGCCGCGAAGGCGTGATCCTCGAGGAAAGCCGGGATGCCAGCCTGTCCCTGCCGGTATCGGTGCAGCAGACGGCCATCTGCGTCGCGCATGGACGTGGCCACGAACGCGGCCGCCTCGGCGGCGGCCTTGACCCAGTCCTTCTCGCCCAGCGCCCTCCCGGCATGGGCCAGGGCTCCGATCCAGAGCCCGTTCCAGTCGACCAGCACCTTGTCGTCCAGGCCCGGGCGGATCCGGCCCCCGCGCTTCTCCAGCAGAATCTGCCTGCTGGCAGCGTGCCGTTCGGCCCGCTCCGTCCAGTCCTCCCGTGAGAGCGCCAGGATGTTCGTGCCGGTCGGTACGGTCGTGCCCTCTTCGGTCCAGTTGCCGTCCTCCTTCGCCCCGTAGTCGGCGCAGAGGGCCTCGCCGGCCTCCGCTCCCAGGGCGGCCAGGATCTCGTCCTTCGTCCACACGTAGAACTTGCCCTCCTCGCCCTCGCTGTCGGCGTCCTCCGCCGACCAGAAGGCCCCGGCCGGGTCACGCATGTCCCTCATGACGTAGCCGACGATGTCCCGGGCGACCGCCGCGAAGCGCTCTTCACCGGTGACCAGCCAGGCATCCGCGTAGAGGGAAAGAAGCTGGGCCTGGTCATAGAGCATCTTCTCGAAATGGGGCACGAACCACTCCGGGTCGGTGGAGTAGCGGTGGAAGCCGCCGCCCAGGTGGTCGTGGATGCCGCCGGCGGCCATTGCGTCCAGCGTGGTGGTCACGATTTCCAGCAGGTCCTCCTGGCGTGTGCGCTCGAACATTCGCAGCAGCAGGTCCAGCGTGTGGGGCCGCGGGAACTTGTTGCGCGTGCCGCCGAAGCCGCCGTGCACCGGGTCGAAGGTCTGTTTCAGTTGGGAGGCGGCGGTGCCCATGACTGCCGCGTCCAGGGCCGCCGCCGGCTGGGTCTGGTGGCGCCCGGTCAGGTACTCGGCGCCCTTGGCGGCGTCCGCCAGAAGGGAGTCCTTCTTGGTCTCCCACGCGTGAGCAATCCGCGTCAGCAGCGTGGGGAAGCCTATCCGTCCATGGCGGTCGGCGGGGGGGAAGTACGTGCCTCCGAAGAAGGGACGCAGGTCGGGGGCCAGGAAGACGCTCATCGGCCAGCCGCCGCTGCCGGTCGCCGCCTGGACGTAGTCCATGTAGATGGCGTCGACATCGGGCCGCTCCTCGCGGTCGACCTTGATGCAGACGAAGTGCTGGTTCATCAGGGCGGCGATGGCCTCGTTCTCGAAGGACTCGCGCTCCATCACGTGGCACCAGTGGCAGGTCGAGTAGCCGATCGACAGGAAGATCGGCTTGTCTTCGGCCCGGGCGCGTTCAAATGCTTCCGGGCCCCACGGATACCAGTCCACCGGGTTGTGCGCGTGCTGGAGCAGGTAGGGGGAGGACTCGGCGGCCAGCCGGTTGGTGTGCGTGTGTTCTTGGGGTTCCACGGTCAGGGGCTCCACGGAGGTTTGTCCGGGCGACGGGGGCGGCTCGCTGCCGCAGGCAGCGGACAGGATGCCGCAGCCGAGTGCCACCGGCACTGTGATGATCGAGCGCATTGCCTCCATAGGACCCGATTGCCTCGTCCGAGTGGCGAAAAAGCCCAGGTAGACTCCTCCGGTGACGCCTTCCCCCGGCAGCCGAGACCTGTACAGGTCGGACCGCGAGACTGTTCTCGTGGCGCTTGGCGGCAACGCCCTGCTCAAGACCGGCGACAAGGGGGACTTCGAGGGACAGGCGGAGCGGGCCCGGGCCACCTGCGAACAGCTGATGCCGCTGGTCATGCGTGACGCCAACCTGGTCGTCACCCACGGCAACGGCCCGCAGGTCGGCCACGGGCTGATCCGGCACGAGCGGGCCTCCGACATCGTGCCCGCGATGCCGCTCGACTATGTGGTGGCGGAGACCGAGGGACTGATCGGCTACATGCTCCAGCAGGCGCTCCTGAACGCCCTCATGGAGCGCGAGATCTACCGCTACGTCGTGACCATGATCACGCAGGTCGAGGTGGCACCTGACGATCCCGCCTTCCTCGAGCCCGGCAAGCCCATCGGCTCGCCCATGGAAGAGGCCGCCGCGCGCGCCATGGAGGCCCGCTTCGGCTGGACCACGGTGGAGGAGGTGCCCGGCCAGTGGCGCCGGACGGTGCCCTCGCCGCGGCCCATCAAGGTGGTGCAGCGGCACATGATCCGGCACGCGGCGCGCGAGGGGAACATCGTCATGGCCGGCGGGGGCGGCGGCATCCCGATCGTTCGCAAGCCGGGCGGCGTGTTCCGCGGCATCGAGGCGGTGATCGACAAGGATCTGACCTCCAGCCTGCTGGCGGTGGAGATCGAGGCGGACCTGCTGGTCATCCTGATGCCCTATCCGCAGATCGTGCGCCACTACGGCGAGCCCGGCGAGGAGGCGATCGGTGAGATCAGCGCGGCCGCCCTGCGCGACATCCAGATGACGGGCGAATTTCCGGCGGGGTCCGTGGGCCCCAAGGTGGAAGGGTGCCTGCAGTTCGTGGAGGCGCGCCAGCGACCGGCCATCGTCACCAACGCTGCGAATCTCCAGGCCGCTCTCGACGGCGGGGCCGGCACTAGAATCCACCCCTAGGCCTCATTGCTGTCCTATGGTGGTGAGGGGGCAGCGGGCCATGTCCCGGAGAACCCCGCCACAAATACCATGGTGAGACGCGGCCGTGACTTCGTTGCGGGCAAGGTGCGGGTGAGCCCGCGCCTGAAGGGGAAGGTCTTGGCAGCGGAGGAGGGCCTCGACACCCTCAAGCACTCCATCGGACGTCGCCTGCCGGCGGTGATCCGGCCCCGTCCCTACAAGGTCATGGTGGCCATCACCGCCCAGTGCAACGCGCGCTGCATCGGGTGCCGCTACGGGCGCGACTTCATGCCCGGCGAGGTGCTGGATCTGGACACCTGTCTGCGCCTGTTCGACGACGCGCGGGAGACCGGCTACCGCTCCATCCGCCTCTACGGGGGCGAGCCTCTGGTCCATCCCGACCTTCCGGCCATGGTGGCGCACTGCGACGACATCGGCCTGCAGCCCTACGTGACCACCAACGCGGCCCTGCTGGCCGCGAAGGCGGACGAACTGGTGGACGCGGGCCTGCGCGACATGTCGGTGGGCTTCTACGGGGTCGGGGCCGAGTACGACGACTACGTCCAGATCCCGGGCTTCTTCGCCAGGGTGGAGGCGGGGCTCGACTACCTGGCCGAGCATCACGGCAGCGTGGTCGACCTGCAGCTCAATTGGCTGCTCATGAGACCGCGTCTGGGCCTCGAGTCCTGGCGCGCCGCGCTCGCCTTCGCCCAGGCCCGCGGGTTCGGGATCCGGGTGGACCTGGTCCACTATTCCTTGCCCTACTTCCAGGAGGGCCCGGACCGCCAGATCCAGTTCAGGCCCGAGGACCGGCCGGGGATCGAGAAGGTGGCGGCCGAGATCATGGAGGCGAAGCTCGCCGAACCGGATCGCATCCACCACACGGTGGAGGGCATCCGGTCGATCCCCGACTGGCTGATCAAGGGCGCCGGCATGAAGGTGCCCTGCACCGCCTACGACATGATCTGGGTCGGCGCCGACGGCACCGTACAGATGTGCTACGTCACCTTCCTGCTCGGCAACATCCACGAGACCCGGTTCCGGGACCTGGTCGGGACGGCCGCGCACAAGAGTGCTGCCCGCAAGGGGTTTGCGCTCGACTGCCCCAACTGCCACTGCTCGTCGAACGAGCGCATCATGCGCCACCGTCCGGCCCGCAAGCAGTACGGCGCGCCCGCCTCCTGGGAGCTCTAGCGGGATTCGATCACGATGCGGCTGGGGGTACCCGGGCTGGACAGGGTCAGCTGGCCCAGCAGGTTCAGGGAGGCGTCGAAGACTCGCAGGACGTCGTCCTCCGCTCCCGCCCAGATGCGGTTGCCGCGGCCGCTGATCCCGACGCCACCGGCCTCGGCACCGAGGCCGCCGTTTCCCAGGAACACCTTGTCCGTCAACCCCGAGGTCCAGTCGATGCTCGACAGGTACAGCTCGCCTCCTGATGCGGTGTCCACCGTGTACAGACGGGTGGCGCCGGGCGCGGGATCGAGGGCGATGTCCACTTGGCCGAAGCGCTGCAGCGGCAGGAAGGACGTCTGCGTGAGGAAGGTGGGGCTGGAGGGATCAAGGTCCACTACGTTGACGGCGGCCGAACTGAGGAAACCGGGACCGGCGTACAGGCCTTGCACAAGGGTGACTGCGTGGAGCCCGTCCTGCGTCACCGCCACGGCGGACCGGTCAACCAGGCCCAGCAGGGAGCCGTTGTCGGTCAAGGTGACCGTTGCGATCTCCGTCATGGTGGCCGTGTCCACGACGGCCATGACACTGGGAACGCCAGGCGGGCTGCTTGCGCCGACGACCACGAGCGCGGACCCGTCCGGGGTGACCGCAAGGGCCTGGGGTGCGGATCCCGTCAACTGCGCCTGGCCCGACAGCGTCATGAATCCGGGGCTGCCGGGGTTGGCATCGAACGAGTGGATGATGCCGCCCTCGTCCGCGAACCAGCCGGTCTGCCCGTCAGGGGCGATCGTGATGCCGCTCTTGGCGGTGCCGACGCCCGTGGCGCTGACCACCACTTCGCCCACCAGGGCGGGAGGCGAATAGGCCACGTACCAGCACTGGACGCTGTTGTTGGTCGTAAACGTGGTATTGCGCGTATAGAGGTAGGCACCGTTCGGTCCCAGGGCCATGCCGCTGGCACCGAGGCCGAGAATCGTTTCCTGGATCGCGGCGCCTGGATCCGACGCGACGTCCAGCCCGTCGATGATGTCCACCGAGCGGTTCACGACGCCGTCCGAAAGAACGAAAACTCGCGGGCTGC
This sequence comes from uncultured Planctomycetales bacterium, assembly GCA_964653725.1. Taxonomy (GTDB): domain Bacteria; phylum Planctomycetota; class UBA1135; order UBA1135; family CAZZHK01; genus CAZZHK01. The sequence continues at coordinate 13,603 of CAZZHK010000016.1, forward strand.
GCAGCACGAAGGCCAGGCCCTGGCTGGCGGCTACCAGCCCCGGGGCTCCCATGTCGAGAACCAGCGCCTGGGAGTAGAGAGGGATTCCCTCCAGCCACTGGTACCAGGGCTCCAGCGGCACCGGGATGTCTGCGGCGCCCCCCGCGTCGAGGACAGGTACGGAGCCGTCCAGTCCGTTCAACAGCAGGATCGGCGCCGGGCCGGTGCACAGGGTCAGCAGGGGGGTCGGGATCGGGCCGGGCGAAAAGTCGATGAGCCACAGCCAGGGCGCCAGCGGCGTGCCGCCGGTGACCGTGAAATGGGAGGTCGTGTCGAATAATTCGCTCGAGACAGAGATCTGCGGGGTGCCGAAGGTGCCGGCCTGGCCGCATGACTGCGCGTGACCCAGGGGTGCCGTCAGTGCGAGGGCCAGGGCCGCTGCGGACACGATGTGCATGCTCATATGAGAAATCCTATGGGATTGGACTACACTTGAGGACCCACCGACGGGATCCACTTGTGATTTCGACGCAGTCAATGCCCCGGAGGATCGAAAAAGTCCTCCTAATTTATCCCCCGAGCCGCATCGCCCGGGAGGGTCTGAAGTTCTGCTTCATGCCCCTGGGGATCTCCTACCTGGCGGCCTCGATCCGCCGGGAGTTCGACGTTGCCGTCCTTGACGCCACCGCCGAGGGCTACGACCACCACGAGGACGACACGCACGGCTTCTTCCGGTTCGGGCTGCCCATGGCCGACATCAAGCGCCGGATCGAGCTGGAGCAGCCCGACGCGGTCGGCATCTCGTGCATCTTTTCGCCCATGTGGCCGCTGGTGCTCGAGATCGCGCAGGCGGCCAAGGAGGTCGATCCGGGGATCGTGACGGTGACCGGCGGGAACCACCCGACCTGGCTCCCGGAGCGCTGCCTGGACGAGGACACGGATCGAAATCTGGACTACATCATCCTCGGCGAAGGCGAGGAGAGCTCCGTCCAGTTGTTCAAGACCCTGAACGAGGGCGGCGACCTGGGGGCGGTGGACGGCCTGGCGCACAGGGTCGGCAACGGCATCGCGGTCCAGCCCAAGACGAGCCAGGTCGAGGACGTGGACTCGCTTCCGTTCCCGGCCCGCGACCTCATGCCTCTGGACATCTATGCGCGCGTGAACATCACCCACATGGTGATGAGCCGCGTGAAGCGCAACACCTCAATGTTCACTTCGCGCGGCTGCCCGGCGCGCTGCACCTTCTGCTCGTCCACCGAGTTCTGGGCCAAGGGGACCAAGCGATTCCGCGTCCGCACCGTGGACAACGTGATCGAGGAGCTGCGCGATGCGAAGGAACGCTTCGGGATCACCGAATTCAATTTCGAGGACGACAACTTCACCGCCGATGTGCCGCGCGCCAAGGAGCTGCTGCAGCGCATCATCGACGAGAAGCTCGACATTACCTGGAACGCCCCCAACGGGATCGCGCTCTGGACCCTGGACGACGAGCTGATCGACCTGATGGCCGAGTCCGGACTGCAGGAAATCGCCCTGCCTTTCGAGTCAGGCGACCAGGAGACACTGCGCGAACTGGTGAACAAGCCGCTGCGGCTGAAGAAGGCCGAGCACGTCGTGAAGCGCATCCAGGAACTGGGCATCCGGCACAACTCGCTGTGGATCGTCGGATTCCCCGGCCAGACTCTCGAGCAGATCCATCAGACCATCGGCTACATCGGCACGCTCGGCCTCGAGGCGGCCCACCTGTTCGCCTACATGCCGCTGCCCGGCACTGTCCTGGCGGACGTGTGCTTCGAGAAGGGCTACATCGATCCTGATTTCGACTATGCCCAGAATGCCGCAACGCACGGGGTGGTGACGACCGAGGAATTCACGGCCGAGGAGATCACCTCGATCGTCCGGAACTTCGGGGCGCGCAACAACTGGCGGCTTCTGGTCACCAGCCCGCGGATCTTCATCAGCCGGCACATCCACCTGTTGTGGAACCCGACCGCCTTCAAGCAGTTCGCTCTCTCGAACCTGCGGCGCTGGCGCGGCGGCCTAAGCGCGGCTCGTCGTCTCCGCGAAGCCACCTAGGCGGCTAGCATCGGACCCGTGACCTCACGGGTTGGCACCTGCGCTGACTGCAGCGCCCGCTTCCGCATCCCGGACTCGGTGACGGCCAAGCGCGCCCGCTGCAAGAAGTGCGGCGGGGTCGTGGAGATTCCGCCCGTCACCGTGCCCGAGCCGGAGCGCGCGGCTCCGGACATCACTGTGGCCGGCCCCCCGGCCAAACCCGCCAGCGACGGCGGCACGATCGAGCACGTCGGCCACTACCGCCTGATCGAGGAGCTGGGCCGGGGCGGGCAGGCGGTCGTCTACCTGGCGGAGGACACCCAGATCGGTCGGCGCGTGGCGCTCAAGCTGCTGCACGCGACGGTCGCGATGCCGAAGGAAACCCTGGACCGCTTTCGCCGGGAGGCGGAGGTGGCGGCGCGGCTGCAGCATCCCGGGATCTGCTCGATCTACGAGGCAGGCGAGCTGGACGGGGTGCCCTTCATCGCCATGCAGTACGTGGAGGGGAGTCCGCTCAATGCTCTGATCAGGCAGACGCGCACCGAGGACGAGGACGCCTCCTTCGTGGAACTGGGCGACCACGTGCCCGACGAGTCGGGCAGGACGCAACGATCCAAGGCCCCGTCAAAGAAGCGCCGCGGCGGGAGCGGCCGCCGCCGCAAGAGCCGCAGCCAGGACTCAGGCGACGAGAAGACGGAGACCGACCGGATCATCTACCTGGTGGAGCGCGCGGCGCGTGCGCTGCACGAGGCCCACGAGGAGGGCCTGATCCACCGCGACATCAAGCCCCACAACCTGATGGTCTCGCTGGAAGGCGATCCGGTGCTGCTCGACTTCGGCCTGGCGCGCGACATGGACGACGACTCGCACCAGTTGACGATGACGGGGGACCTGATGGGGACGCCGGCGTACATGGCGCCCGAGCAGCTGGCGGCGTCGCGAATCGAGCTGGATCGGCGGACGGACGTCTATTCGATGGGGGTGCTGCTCTACGAGTGCCTGACCCTGACGGTGCCTTTCCAGGCGGCGACCATCGAGGCGCTCTACCAGAAGATCCTTTCAGAGGATCCGGCCGACCCCCGCCGCATCAACTCCGGTGTCTCTGCGGACCTGAAAGTGGTCATCGAGACGGCGATGGAGAAGGACCGCAAGCGCCGCTATGCGACAGCGGAGCAGCTTGCGGAGGACTTGCGGCGGGTGCGCGTCTTCGAGCCGATCACGGCGCGGCCCGCGAGCTCCGCCGTGAAGTTCAAGAGATGGTGCCAGCGCAACCCGGTGCTGGCGACGGCGACGCTGGCCCTCTTCGTGCTGCTGTCCGGCGGCCTCAGCGTGACCACCGTGCTGCTGAGCAAGGTGAGCCGGGAGAAGGCGGCGAAGGAAGCGGCCTTGGGTGTGGCCCAGGAGGAGCGCGCGCGCGCCGAGGTGGAAGCGACCACCGCCAACGCCGTCAGCGAATGGCTGGTCAACCTCTTCAACGTGTCGGACCCGAGCGAGTCGCGCGGCAACTCGATCACGGTGCGCGAGATCCTGGACAAGGGGGCGAGCGAACTGGACGAGGGACTGGCGGACCAGCCGAAGACGCGTGCCAAACTCATGGACACGGTCGGAAGCGTCTATCGGAGCCTGGGACTCCTGAGTCTGGCCGGCCCACTGCTCGACAAGAGCCTCGAATTGCGACGCGACGCGGTGGGGTCAGGGACGGATCTCGCTGAGTCCCTATCCAGCGTGGCTGCGTGGCACAAGATGATCGGGCAGTTGGAGGAGGCCGAGACCCTCTATGCGGAAGCAATCGACATGTACCGGGGCATGGACCCGTTGGACGGGAGGGCCCTTGGCAATGTCCTGGCCAGCTTCGGCGATCTCTTGGTGGAGGCGGGGCGCATGGACGATGCCCAGGCCGCCATGGAGGAGGGGCTGGAGTCGTTGTCAGGGGCGCTGGGCGGAGACCACATGGACATCGCCGTTTCTCACAGCAACCTCGGGAAGCTCCACTACCAGCGGGGTGACTACGCGGCTGCCGAACAGGGTTTCCAGGACGCCCTTGCCATGGCCCGCAGGCTGGAGGGGGAGGACCATCCTGACGTCGCGACCTTTTTGGACAACATCGGCCATACGCACAGGAAGCGGGGAAACGCTGGGGCCGCTGAACTCCATTTCCGTAAGGCCCTCGCCGTCCGCCGAAGGGTATTGGGAGAGGACCATCCGCAGGTGGGAGACACTCTGAACAACCTGGCGCTTGTCCTCTGGGGAGACGGGGATCTCGACCAGGCCGAGGAACTGCTCGCGGAGGCCTTGGAGATCGAGGAGGGCCGTGCAGTGACCGACCCGGTCCGGGCGGCCCGTTTTACGGACAGCCTAGGGCTCGTTCTGCGTGATCAGGGGCGGTTGGCCGAGTCCGAGCAGAAGCTTCGGAGTGCTCTCGCCCTGAAGAAGAAGGGACTGGGTACAGGTCATTCCAGCGTGGCGAAAACGCTCAGCAACCTCGGCGTAGTCCTCCGCGAAGGGGGCCGTCTCGACGAGGCTGCGGCATGCTACGAGGAGGCGCTCGAGATCCACCGGACGGCCAGTGGCCAGCAGCATCCGAGTTTCGCCACTGCGCTCCAGAATCTGGGCCTCGTGCGGAACGCCACAGGGGCTTTCCAGGAAGCAGAGGCGCTACTGAGGCAAGCGGTCCAGATTCGTCGCGATGTGCTGGGCGAAGCCCATTGGAAGACGGGGCTGGTGCAGACTTTTCTGGGGGCCGCGCTGACTGGCCAGGGGCGATTCCAGGACGCCTTTGCCGCCCTGGACGAGGGGCGTGCGGTGCTCGAAGGGGCGCTGGAGCCGGGCCACGACCATATTCTGGGGACCTTTGATCTGCTGGCCGACCTCTACGAGGAGTGGGGCAAGCCGTCAATGGCGCAGGAGTGGCGCAGGCGCTCCGGCCGCGACCCAGAATAGGAACGATTGCAAGGAGGACCTCGGGCATGGGGCCTCCGGGATGCCCTTGTCGTCCGGTTGGACTACTCCACCTATCTAGGAGGATCCGAGGCCGACTACGGCACAGACGTGTTTGCCGAAGACAACGGCTTGGTAACCGTTGTCGGGTATACGTGGTCGCCCAATTTTCCGACGACGCTTGATGCCTACAAGGGGTCGGGATACCTAAGTGGGGACAACGTCGGCTTCGTAACGAAGACAGACCCCACTGGGTCCAGCGATTGGGGCAACTGCCCAGGCTTCATCACGAACTACGGTCAGGGCACAGGCGGGATGTCACTCATTCTTGAAGCGAAGGACGGCCAGACGGGTGTGCCCACGCTGCCCACCGTAGGCACTTCGCTCGATGTTTCTACTGGGGGAATGTCGCCTGCACCGAACACGCTCGGCTATTTGGTATGGAGCATCTACGTCACAGCTAATGTCGATTTAGGTGCCTGCGGCACATGGCTCTTGGCGGGGTCATTCGGATGGACGCCCTTCTTGGTTGGTTCGTCGGCGGGCAACCCTCCGATCCTCTCCTTCGACATCCCCTGGGCCGTGGACTTGGTCTGTACGGAGGTGTTTTGGCAGGTGTTCCTTGCTGACACCGGTCCCTGTGGATATTTGCTGTCGGACGGAGTGCATTTGAGTGTCGGTTACGGCTGGTAGGGAAGAACGCAGAGTAATTCTGGGCCGAGCGTAAAAACAAATAACCTACATGGGGCTTGTCCGTTATTGCGTAGGGGATATTATTCAATGCGCGGGTCCTTCCCGGTAGGGACGCTGCACGTAAGTCCGTTCGGAATATCTAGTTTCCCGTATTCGGAGGCCCCATGCCCTATCGCGCCCTTCCTCTCCTTCTGGTCGTAGCAGTCTTGCCCGTTGGGGTCCCCTTCTCGTCAGAGGAGCTTGTTGGTGGCGGTGGGACGGGTCTGCTTGGGATCGACGCCCAACAGGCACTCGACAGCCGGCCTGTCTCCTTCATCCCCAACTTGGGGCAGTGGACGCAGGAGTTCGACTTCCTGGCGACGACGGGTGCCATCCGGACGGCCTTCAAGAGGGGTGGCCTGTTGATGGATGTGCGCGTGGAGCGCACTGAGGAGTTCACGCGGGGGTCCGTGGTGGGCTGGACTTTCGAGGACGGGGTGGCCGCCGCACCGAGAGGCGTAGGTCTGCTGCCGGGGTATCACAACTACCTGCTGGGGGCTGATGAGCGCAACTGGCGGCGCCAAGTGCCGCTGTATGCGGGGTTGCGCTACGAAGGCGTGTGGGCTGGCGTGGACATGGTCTTCGGCGAGCGGGACGGTCACCTGGAATACGACGTGGTGATCGCGCCAGGCGCTGACGTGAGTTCGGTGGTCATTTCGTGTGAGGCGGTGGAAGATCTGTATGTAGAGAGGGACGGGACGCTGGTCATGGAGACGGAGATCGCCTCGATCCGTCAGCCGGCTCCGCGCACCTGGCAGGTCACGGCGGATGGAAAACGCGAAGAGATCGAGTGTGCCTACCGGGTGTTGGAGGGGCACCGGTTTGGCTTTGAGGTGCCCAGCCGGAACTCCGGCCTGCTGCTGGTGATCGACCCGGGTCCCGAGGCTGGCGGCATCATCGGGGAAGGCCGGGCGGATGACTCTGTGACGTCCATTAAACAGCGCCGCAACCAGTCGGCCCTTGTGAGCACAGTTGTTGAGCACGTGGTGGCTGGCTACACGGAAGCCGGCGGCATTGCTCCGTTCCCCGATTCCGGGCCGCTAACGGTCTACCAAGATACTTTCGGCGGCGGGACCCTGGATGCCTTCGTCACAGTGCTCGACGAGGATTTCAATGTTGTGTGGGCGACCTACCTCGGTGGCTCAGGAGATGACAGTGCCGAAGACCTGCTCATCCCTGTCATGGGGGGTGTTGTTGTCGTGGGCTCGACGAACTCAGGTGGCGGCACTACAGATCCCGGCGCTTTCCCTGGCATCACAACTGACAAGAGCGATCCGCTTGGGTCGCAAGACGGTTTCATTGCCCATCTCAGTGAAGACGGAACGTCCATGATCGGGTGCATGGTCCTGGGCGGCAACGGGGTCGAGACTGTCGAATCCATTAGTTCATCCGGGGGAACGGAGTCGGACGAGGTGATTGGGTGGGTGGGTCTCACCAAGAGCACTGACTTTCCTGTGACGTTTCATGCACACAAGGGGTCCGTGTCCAATGGCAATGGGGACGGCTACCTTGCCTACGCGGGGCTCAGCGGCCTGCCGGGCAATCAGGGGCTGTATTACGCAACCTACATCGGAGGAACGAACGACCCTGATACCAGTGGGAATCCCCAGGTTGACGGTTACGACCATGCCACAGAATTGTTGATGACGGCAGCGGATTGTAGTAGCGCGTTGCCTGCTGCCTATGTGGCGGGTTTGACCACCTCATCCAGTTTCATAGTCGGGCCGGTGTTTGACGGAGGCACGATTTCGCAGGACACCTATGGTGGTGGACCCGGGGATGCATTCATTGCTCGCCTCCAGCCCAATGGTGACGTGACCGTATGTTCGAATCACTATGCGGCGACGTTCGTTGGAGGAACGGGAGATGATCGCATTACCGGAATGGACTATGCGCCTGTGTCCGGGACACTGGCCTTTTGCGGGGAAACCACATCGGCAGACAACCTCATGTGGGGTGGGTTCATCTTCCAAAAGGACCATGGGAGCACCGATGTCACGACGCCGTGGGACGGCTTCGTGGGCTTCATTAAGGAAAACCTCAATGACCGCGGCTTCATCTCCTATCTCGGAGGGGCTGGCGATGACCACGCACTGGACATTGCACTGATGCCCGGATCGTCTCCCGTCCTCACCCGCGCAGTGGTCGTTGGCAAGACGCAATGGGACTCCTCACAGGGGAGCGATGCCTTCCCCACACGCCCCGGTGCGTACCAGTCTGAAGGCGGAGGTGCGCTGTCAGGTCTCCTGGACCACGAGCCTGCCACGAACTGGGACGCTTTCATTGCTGTCGTCACCCAGGTGAAGAACAGGCGCCTCCTGCTGGACTATTCCTCGTTCCTGGGGGGCAGCAACATCGATGAGGCGTCTAAAGTCACTGTGGACGAGGATGACGGCGTGCCGATCGTCGTCGGGTCCACCTTGTCGGATGATTTTCCCTACGGTGTTCCGCCCACTGCTGGGAACTGGAGCGGCTTCGCCATCAAGTTCGATCCCACTCCTTCCCCGCACCAGGACCCGCAGTTTTTCACATACGGTGGCGGCACATTTGGGGAAGACGTCCAAGGCATTTCTGTGGCGCCGACGCTCTATGGTCTCCCCATGGAGCCGGGTCCGTTCGGCGGCCTTGAGGTTTTTGGTGAGGCTGGGCAGACGAGCAAGCTGGACGGGATTGTCGGCCTGAATGTCGTTGACGGACTGCTGGGGCCTGCCGGCTTTCTCTTCTGGAGCATCTACGGTCCGGACGACGTGGACTTGTCTGGATGTGGGCATCTGTACATCGCCCCGCCGGCCGGCTGGACTCCGTTTAACGGCGGTTCCGGAACCACCGCCTCCTTCGAATACACCATTCCGACGGATCCTCTTCTGGGACTGGCAGGCCTCCAGATCAACTGGCAGGCGGTACTCAGTTTTTCAAACTCGAGCTGCGGATTCCTGCTGTCGAACGGGTTGCAGCAGACCATCGGATCGTAGGTCTTCCGTACTGTGAGGATGCGTGTGATGCGCCGGGCGCAGTTTCTCCTTCTCGTAGGCGTTGCTCTGTTTCCCTTCGTGCAGCCTGCTTCCCATTTGGGCCGTGCTGTTGGGGGAGAGACGGGATTGAGGGGGTTGGACCCCCGGACGGTGTCCGACAGCCGACCTGTTGCCTTTATCCCCAATCTCGGTCAGTGGGAGCATGACTTCCAATTCACAGCCGCGGCGGGTCCGATCCAGGCGACCTTCGGCTCCACCGGGCTGTTGCTGGATGTACTGGCTGGCCGGAGTGGTGCCACCCGGACCAGCGCGGTTGCCGGCTGGGTCTTCGAGGAAGGAAACGTTTCTGCACCAGTTGGCGTCGGACTGCTGCCGGGCTACCACAACTATTTCATTGGAGCGGACCCGATCAGGTGGCGGAATCATGTGCCCCTGTACGCGGGCCTGCGCTACGAGCAGGTTTGGCCCGGCGTGGACATCGTCATTGGAGAACTGGACGGGCATCTGGAGTACGACGTGGTGTTGGCTCCAGGAGCAGATCTGGAGCAAGTCGTGGTGGCTTGCGAGGGGGTGGACGAGTTGTTCATCGAGCCGGACGGAACGCTGGTCATGGACATGGCGATGGCGACGATTCGCCAGAAGGCGCCTCGCACTTGGCAAGTGGCAGCGAATGGGACCCGTGAGGAGATCGCGTGCACCTACCGGGTACTGGACGGGCACCGCTTCGGCTTCGAAGCGCCCGACCGCAACCCCGGCCTGCTCCTGGTGATTGATCCGGGTCCGGAGGCAGGCGGGATTATCGGTGAGGGGCGAGCGGATGACCGGATCAACTCGAGCACGTGCCGGACCGTGTCATCCCTGCTGTCGGCGGGTGCGACCGAGCACATCCTTGTGGGGACAACGGGCGACGCCACGTTTGCGACGACCCCCGGTGCGTTCCAGCACGAAGATGGGTATGGCGGTGGCCTGACCGACGCGTTCGTAACCGTCATGAACGAGGACTTCTCGGCGCTGGTCTGGTCGACCTTTCTTGGAGGGCCGCACGCGGACGTCGCCTGGGACGTGGGTGTTCATGATGCATCCGGCGATATTTTCGTGACAGGTGAGACCGTGGGGGCTAACCAGGACTGGCCTGGTGCGTTCAGTAACATCCCCGCAGATGGGGTGCTGGGAGGCCAGGACATTTTCCTCGCGCGCATCCGGAACGACGGGGCAGTCCTGAAGGGGTCTTACTTGGTGGGAGGGGAGGGCGATGACCGGAGTTTGGCAATGGACATCGAAGGGGACATTGTCGCTCTTGCCGGTTCGACGACCAGCCTCAACTGGGGCGCCGGCGGCGTATCCTCCCAACAGCCTGGAGGCGGAAGCGATGCCTTGGTTGTCTTCCTGAGCGTCAGCCCCTTCTCAGGTGTGGAACCGGTCTGGGCCTTTCTGGGGGGGTCGGATAACGACACTGCGTATGACCTGGTCACGGCCCCGGGAGAGGAGGGGGGCTATCCGGTTGCCTACCTGGTAGGCGAGACCTCATCGCAGGATTTCCCTGTTGCCCCCGCCCTGCCTGGCGGCATGGTCCTGCAGGCCCAGTATGGGGGGGGCGAGACGGACGGTTTCATCGGCCGGGTGGTTCCAACCCTGGCGAGCGGGACGTTGGGCGTGGAGGTAGCCGCTACGTTTTTCGGCGGCGGTGACACGGACGCTCTGCTGGGACTGGATCATGCGTTTGTTTCCGGCACGCTGGCCATTGGGGGGCACACCAGGTCCAGCGACATAAGCACCGGGCCGGGCCTAGCTGGCACGGAAATCGTGTTTCAGAAGGATCACGAGGCCTACACGGATGGCCTCGTTGGATTTGTCCGGGAGGACCTGACCGCCATCGACCACGTCTCTTATCTAGGGGGCAAGAGCGATGAGCAGGTCACCGCAGTTGCCCTCCTGAAGGAACAAACGCCGATGCTCGCGCGGGCTGTCGTGGTCGGCACGGTCATGGAAGGGGCCCTGGGCCCTGGGGGCCCCGTACTGGGAGGCCCGTTTCTCACCCGGCCCGGTGCGCACCAGGGGACCTACCAGGGAGGTGCGAGTGATGCTTTCGTTTCTCTCGTCACACTGGTCAAGGGCAAGCGACTGCTCTTGGACTACTCGAGTTACCTAGGAGGCCCCGGCGCGGACCAGGCGTCAAGTGTGGTGATATGCCCGGGGGGCCACCCTGTGGTCGTCGGCACAACTGACAGCGAGATCATCCCGGACCTCACCGACCTGAGTGCTAACGACATTGCCGGATCTTCGGTCGGGTTCGTGTTCCAGTACCAGCCGAAGCCAACGCACCACGAGGAGGGCGCGTTCTTTACGTACGGAGCCGGTACGTGGCAGGAGGGAGGTGCCGTACCGACCCTCTACGGCGAGTCAATCAAGAAGGGGGAAGATGGCGCGGTCACTCCTCTGGACGGAGAAGCAGGGAAGGAGAGCCGGATTGCCAGCGTGGTCCGCCTCAAACTCACCGATGGGACGATCCCAGGATCCGTCGGCTTCCTCCATTGGGGAGTCTACGGCTCGGATCACTTAGATATGGCGGGTTGCGGAACCTCGTATGTCCAACCGCCATTCGGCTGGACCATGTTCAGCGGGTCCTCCGGAGATCAGGCGACCTTCCTGTTTCACATCCCTCAACAGGATCGAGAAAGTAATCAGCCCCTTCTGGGTCTGGAGATCTCTTGGCAGGCGTTCCTGTTTACAGGGCAGGGCCAAGGCGACCCCTGCGGGGGAAATCTGGTCTCCAATGGCCTGCTGCAGGTGATCGGGCCGCCGCACTGGTCGCCGCACTAGACCTCGATGCCGGTGCCGGGGCGGCGGCGGTCGCCCCCGATCAGCGCCTTGAGCCACCAGCGCAGCAGTTTGGCGCGCCCGGGGGTGAGGCGCGTTCGGCGCTCCTGGTCGGCGAGCTGCTTCCAGACGGCCGCGCGGGTCGGATAAGGGAGGATCGTGTCGTTGAGGGCGGCCAGCTGCATGTCCTGAGACATGAGCAGGGTCGGCACCGCGATCAGGTCTCCCGCGCCGCGCCCCACGCAGGTGGCGCCAAGGACCCGGCCGCCGGGATCCAGGTGGACGCGGGCGAAGCCCTCGGAGTTGCCGTCCAGCACCGCCCGGTCGACCTGGTCGAAGGGCAGGGTGAGGGTGGTGGCGCCGCGTTCCCCGGCCGCCTCGCGGGACAGGCCCACATGTGCCAGCTCCGGATCCGTGTAGGTGCAGGCAGGCACCGCGCCGCCGCTCCACCGCTCACGGCCCCGGAACAGCGCATTGCGAATGACGATGCGGGCCTGCGCGTCCGCGACGTGGGTGTGGCCGCCACGCGCCGTGCAGTCGCCGGCGGCATAGATGCGGGGGTTCGCCGTCCGCAGGCGGTCGTCCGTCTCGATTCCGATGGCGGGGTCGAAATCCACGCCGGCGTTCTCCAGACCAAGGCCTCCGGTGACCGGCCGGCGGCCGGCGGCAGCCAGCAGTGTGTCGCAGGCCACCGTCTTGGCCGCCTCGCCGTGCTGGATGTGGATGCGGGTCAGGTCGCCTTCCCTGGTGACTCGTTCGATGCGGGCGCCGAGCATCACGGTCACGCCGTCCTCCTCGAGCGCCTGGCGTACCACCGCTGCCGCCTCCGAGTCGTCGTCGCGCAGCACTGCGTCGGCCGACTCGATGACGACAACCTCTGACCCGAACCTTGCGAAGGCCTGGGCCATCTCGCAGCCCATCGGCCCGGCGCCGATGATGGCCAGGCGGCGCGGCAGTTCGGTCAGGGTGTAGAGGCTCTCGTTGGTGAGGGCTCCGGCGTCGGCCAGGCCCGGAATGTCGGGCAGGACAGGCGCAGCCCCGGTGGCGATGAGCGCACGGTGGAAGCGGATCGGCTTGCCGTCCACATCCGCCTCGTCGGGCCCCCTGAACCGGGCCGTGCCCAGGTGGACCTTGATTCCCATCTCCAGGAAGCGCGTCAGGCCGTCGTGGGGGGCCAGACGGGCCCGGACCGCGCGCACCCTCGCCATGACCGCTTCGAAATCGCAGCCAGATTCGCCGACATGCAGCCCGAACGACTCACCGCGCGCCACCAGCCCGGCCGCGCGCGCCGAGGCCAGCATCGCCTTGCTGGGCACGCAGCCGAAGTTGAGGCAGTCGCCGCCCAGCAGCCGCCGCTCCGCGAGAGCCACCTTGGCGCCCAGGCCCGCTGCGCCGGCGGCAGCCACCAGTCCAGCGGGCCCGCCGCCGATGACCAGCAAGTTCACCTTGCCGCGCGGCTCGGGATTGATGTAGTCGGGCGTGGCGACGGTCTCGATGAGCCGTTCGTCCGCAGCATCCCCGCGCAGGACCAGGTCGTCGCTCATGCGAGGTCCGGGGCCTCCCTGCGCAGCACGCGACGGGCCATGCGTGTGGTCCAGATCACAACCGCTAGTGTGGCGATCGCACCGAGCCAAGTCACGGCCGTATGCAGATGCCCCGCATCGGGCCGTTCCCCTGACGCCAGCTGCGCCGCGTCCGAGAGCATCGACCCGATGGTGGCATAGAGGAGCGTTCCGGGGAGCATGGCAAGGAACGAGCCCACCATGTAGCGCGGCAACGAGATGCTGGTCAGCCCGAACAGGTAGTTGACCACGTTGAACGGGAAGACCGGCGAAAGGCGAACCAGCAGGAGGATCTTGAAGCCGTCCTTGGCCACGGCGGCCTCCAGTGCGCCGAAACGCGCATGACGGGCCGCCTGCTTCGCCACCCAGCCGCGCAGCATCCTGCGGCCGAGCAGGAAGCTGAGCGTGGCGCCCACGGTGGCGGCGGGCAGGACCGTGGCCGTCCCCTCGATCGGCCCGTAGAGGAAGCCGATCCCCAGGGTCAGGGCCGAGGCCGGCACCAGGGCGACGGTCGACACGACGTAGACCAGGCCGAGGACCACGTGGCCGACCCAGCCCCAGCCCTCGGCTGCCGTCAACAGTTCCGCGACCCAGCCGGGATCGGTCAGGAGAGCGATCCCCCGCACGACGACCCAACCCCGGCCGTGCACCCCATGCAGTGGTCGCCGGTGAGGACGCCCCCTCCGGCCCAATCGTCGAAGCGCTCGACCGTAAACACCGTCCGGCCAGGCAGATCCATCCCGAGCATCTGGTTGAAGTCGCAGTCGTAGAGACGCCCGTCCCACCCCACGCTGACCAGGTCGCGGCACATGACACGGTCCACGTTCTCAGCCCGGAAGGCACCCTCGAGCAGGTCCAGATACTCCTCCCGGCGGCCCTTGCGCCGCAGGTCCTCGTCGAAGCGCTTGATCGGCATGTTGGTGATCGTGAACAACCGGTGGAACCGGACCCCGAAATCTGCCTGCAGGCGATCGTGGTAGTCGGCTTCGAGGGCGGCCTGCGGCGGCGGCAGGGATGGTCCGCCTGGATTGAAGACCAGGTCCAGGCCGAGATCCGAGTCCGGCAGGCCGAACCCGGCGGCGTTCAGCCGTCCCAGCGCCTCGATGCTGGCATCGAATACGCCGCCTCCACGCTGCCGGTCGGTGTTCAAGGCCGTGTAGCAGGGCAGGCTGGCCACGATGCCGACGCGCTGGGCGGCCAGCCAGTCGATCGTGGTCTCTTGGCCGGGCTCCAGCAGGACGGTGAGGTTGCTGCGGACGATGACCCTCCTGTCCAGCCGCCGGGCGCCCTCCACCAAGACGCGAAACGCTGCATGGATCTCGGGCGCGCCGCCGGTGAGGTCGAGGAGCTCGACCGAAGGGCTCGCGGCCAGCAGCTCCAGCACCCGCTCGGCTACCTCAGGCCCCATGGTCTCTGTCCTGGTGGGCCCAGCCTCGACATGGCAGTGATGGCAGGCCTGGTTGCAGACCATGCCCAGGTTGACCTGCAGTGTGCTCACCGCGCGCCGCTTCAGCGGGACTCCGGACGCCTCGAGCAGGCGGTCGAACCGTTGGCTGGTGGCAGCGGCGCCGCCTGTCAACAGCAGTCCTGTGCCGGCCCGCAGTCGATCCGTGCGGTGGCGGGCACGTTGGTTCCGTCCGGCAGGACGCCCTCGAAGAATCCAGCGTAGGGCGGGCGCATCAGCAGCCCATACGTCTTCTCGCAGACCTCGGTGGCCTCGCCGCGGGAAAACGTGTGGCCGTCGTCGTCCTGGATCTCCGAGAACGGCCCCCGATAGACGACCTGGTGGCCGAGGTAGTCGCACGGCCCCACCCGGCCCTTCCAGGCCCGGACGGTGACGCTGCGGAACTCGATGTCCTCGACCGTCTGCCAGGGATCGGCCTGGCGGCCCACCACCTCGATGCCGTGGAAGCCAGCGTCGTGAAAAGCGTCCAGGAACCCGGTCTCGGTCATGGCTCCCGAGATGCAGCCCGACCACAGGTCCGGGTCCTCCCGAAGGCGCTCGGGTACCTCGCTCGACGCCACGATGTCCGAGATGACGACGCGGCCGGTCCGCCTGGTGACCCGGTAGATCTCACCGAACAGCTGCTGCTTCTCGTCGCCAGCCACCAGGTTGAGGACGCAGTTCGAGATGACGACGTCGACCGACTCGTCGGAGACCAGCGGACCGCGGCCAGGCTCGATCCGCGTGGCCAGGTCCTGGATGCGGCCCTTGCGGAATTCAACATTGTCCCAGCCGATGCGGGCTGCTACGGCCGTGTGATGGCTGCGCGCCAGCTCGAGCATCTCGTCGTTCAGGTCCACACCGATGACCGCGCCCGAGGCTCCGACCACCTGGCTGGCGATCCAGCACATCTTGCCCCCGCCCGACCCCAGGTCGAGAACAACATCACCTTCCGCCAGATGGGGAGAGGGATCACCGCACCCGTAGTCGCGATCGAGGATCTCCTGCGGAATGACCTCCAGGAACCGGGGATCGTAGTCGACCGGACAGCACAACTCGGGCTGGACGGACCTGGCGCCCGCCGCATATCGGTCCCGCACTGCTGCTTCCACGTTCATGGGTGTCATTGCTCCTGTCTTGTGGTCGGGTCAGATTCGCCTTCGAGATCCCGGTAGTCAAATCCGCCTCCCGTTGGGATGTTGAATTTAACGACCTGGAAATTGGGCGAAAGGTCAAAATCGCGCGGCACGATCTGCGTCCAGTGGCGTTTGGCGGCGTGCCGGCCGTAGGGATGACGGTCCGTGTCGGTCTCGTCGATCTCCTCTCTGCGCCAGGTCGGCACGATGGGGTATCCGACCGAGTGGAAGGCGCGGGCGATCAGTCCCGAGCACATGAGGCGCACTCCGGAGGCGTCGCCGATGCACGCACTACGGTCGTGGACGCGGCGCCTTACCAGAGGCAGCGGGAGAAGCATCCGGGCGACGGCAAGGATGTTGCCGGTGTCGTACGGCGTGCCCAGTTCGCCGATGGCTTCGTCGAGGACCGATTCCAGGTCGGACTCACGAATGCCGGTGGGCCGGCACACGCGGATGTTGCGGTCCAGGTAGTCGGTGACGGGGCGCGCCCTGGCGCCGATCCCAATGATCGACTCGATCAGCATGTGAGGGCAATGGGGCATCCGATCCCCGACGTAGAGGGCGCTGTGCGTCCACATGGACCGCGTCACGTAAGAAATCAGCCTGCTGATCCGCTGGCCGCCCTCGACCAGGACAACGTCGCCGGGGCGGATTGCTTCCAGGAGTCGCTCGCGGCTGTTGGCGATGCGATGGTCGTACTCGGCGACCGGCTGGTTGAGCCTCCGGAGAAGCCAGGAACGGAGGGAAGGGGCCACAAGAGGCGACGATAGCGCGGTTTTCCTGATCCACGGTTCTCGATGGGTCAGGGCGGGTAGGATGCGTGCCTGATGGCCGTCCACCGGGGCCTGGGTCTGGCGGCCCTCACTTGCATCGCGGCGGCGGTTCTGACCGCAGGGAGCGCGGTGTGCGCACAGCAAGAGCAGAGTCCCTCCGAGGCAGGGGGAGCGATCGATCGGATGGTGACGTCGTTCGAGGCGGCCATCGAACGTTTGCTCCAGGAGGCGGTCTCCGGCCATGACGACGGACTGATTCTAGAGAAGCAACTGGCGTCCAGGCTGCCAGCCCGCCACCGCCGGGTCTACAACCTGGTCCGGGACGCCCGCACGAGACAGGACCGGGGCGCGCTGCTGCTGCGCCTGGCGCTTGGTCACGCCCGGCTGGGAGACGTCAGCATGGTCCAGGCGATCACCAGGATGATGGAGCGGGCGCATCCCGAGGAGGCCGCCCGTCTGGGCGTTTGGGTCCAAGGCAGCCACACGATCGTCCGGTCCATCGGCGCGAATCCGGTCTATGCGCACGCAGCGATGGGGCTGGTCGAGGGACTGAGGACGGCGGCGGCCTCCAGCCTGGGAATCGGCATTGTGGAGCGGCTTGAGGGCCTTCGCATGCGCGTGGTCCTGACCGTCGACCCGGAACTGGAACGGCCCCGCATATGGTTCGACGATTCGGAGCGCTGGCACTCCATCATCCGCTGCGACGTGCCCGATGAGGCTTTCCTGATGAAGCACGAGGACCTGTCCGTGGTCTACGGGTTTGCGCACGCATTCGCTGATGCGGTGGCGTCCTGGCAGGACGACGAAGGGGCCGTTTCCGACTACCTGGCCGGCGTGCTGACCGACCGCGTTGTCCTGGTCATGAGAAACCAGCGGTGGCCTCATCCGGCCGACGACCTGGCAACCGGAATGCGGAGGGTCAAGGCGGAGACAGCCGGGGTCAAGCCGGGCCTCAACGATCGCGTGAGCAGGCTGGCCCTGATGCTTGCCCTGGAGGATGCGGTCGGACGCCAGGAACTGGGCCGGGCGCTGGATGAGCTGCGTCGCCGCGGCACCGAGGACCAGCCTCCCGGTCATCTGCCGGTCCATCGCTTCGATCTACTCCGGAAGGTGTTGCGCGAGCACGCAGCATCAGACGTCGTCGAGCACTTGGACGCTCTGTTCAAGGCGCGCGGCTAGGCGAAGCGGGCCAGAACCACGGGCAGTTCGGCCAGATCTCCGATCACTGCGTCCACGGCTGCCTCGGGACCCGAGGCGAGCGCCAGCGACCAGGGCGGCGTGTGGCGGGCATGGCGCAGCAGGATGCCGCGAGGCGCTCCCGCCTCTCCCATGACGCGCATCTGGTAGGGCGTTGCCAGGTCCAGCGAGAAGACGTCGCCCAGCACCACGTCGGCGGCTTCGCGGCGCAGCAGGTCGCGGTAGACAGGGCGGTCCACCTCCACCAGCCGGCCACCCAGGGGCAACGGCCGGCTCTCCGGGGCGATGGTCTCCTTGCCGGCCTCGCCCTGGACCCTGATCTCGCCGTTGGCGGCCGCCTCGCCTGCCGGGACGCACCGGAAGCCGGCCGAACCCAGCCAGTGGGCGATTTTCTCGAACGGCGAGTTGGTGGCGACGGTGACCCGGACCCCGTCGGCAAGCAGTCCATCGAGGACGGGGGGGGTCTCTGGGAGCAAGTCGGGGGGATGGCCGCGCCGGTAGTCCTCGGTGGCGGCAATGAAGCAGTGGTCTGCGAAGGCGCGCATGCACGTGTGCCCGGCTGCCTGGAGCTCGCTGCGCCAGGCCATGGCTCGGTCGTCGATCCCCGCCTCGAGACATGTGGCTACGGCGTTGGGAATGCAGAACGGGTCCTCGTCAATGAAGGCGACGAGCTTGCCGTCGTGCATCCAGCCCGATTCAAAGGGACGCAGAAGGACCTTGTCCTGCCATTCGCGAAACACGGACTCGACGACGGGACCCCTCTCACCGGTCGCCGCGACGACCAGGTCCCGCATCCGTGCGGCGATGTGGACCGCCTCCTTCCGGGGATCGGTCCAGACGCCGTCAAAGTCGGTCAACAGGTGGAGCCCTCGCATCGCGAGGTCGGAGTATCCTGATCCTGAGGAGCGAGGTCGAGGATCCGTTGTGCGCATCTTGCCTGCCGTCACCCTGGTAGTTTCCGCCGCAGTCCTTGGGGCCTGCGGGGGGCGTGGAGCACCTCGTGGAGATCCCACCGCCGAGCGCTTCAAGGACCTGGCGTGGAGGGAGGACCCTTGAAGCCCTTGGCCGCGCCGCTGCTGGCGCACGGGATCCGGATCCCCGTCATCTTCGGTGCCGCTGCCCTGATCGTGGTGGGCGGGATGGGTCTGCTGATGCTCGGCCACATGGGCACCCTGGAAAAGGAGAGGGCCCAGGAGGCGGCGGAGAGCTCCGCCCACATCCTGGCGCAGATGACCGGCAACATTCTCGTCGCCGGCCACCAGGAAACGTTGGCCGCGGCGGTGGAAGACGTCGTGGCGGGCCACTCGGCAGTGGTGCGAGTATCGATCAGGGATGCTGAAGGGCGCTTCCTGCACCGAATGGCCCGCGGGCCCCGGAGCGAGGACGTCATCCGGGTGGTGGAGGATGTGCTGCGGGAGCCGTCACGACGCCTTTGGGCCACGGTGGTTGTGGAAGCGGACCCCGAGGTCTACCGGGCCGGGGCGGCGGACGTGCGCCGCCGCATGGCACGGTCGATCGCGGCGGCCGTGGCGCTGATGGCGGCGCTGGCGACCGTGATCACGCGGACCATGGTGCGGCGCAGCGCGCGCAGCGAGTCCCTCTACCGGGCGCTCTTCCATGACGCTGGGGAGGGGGTCCTGCTGTACGAGGCTGAGAGTCTGGCTCTGATGGAGGCCAACCCGTTGGCCGACGATCTGCTGCCCCTGCTGGACGCGCAGGGCGCCGAGGTGGACGAGTTCCTGGGGCGGTGTGCGCGCACCGGTGATTCCGAGCGGCGGGACCTGGTGTGCGGGGACCGGGTTCTGATGCTGCGGGCGGCCGAGATCCGACTGCCGGAGGGCCATGCGGTCCGGCTGGCCGTCCGGGACGTGACGATCGAACGGATCGAACTGCGAAGGCAGGAACAGGAGGCCCGTCTGGAGGGGCTGGGCCTGATCGCAGGCGGCATCGCCCACGACTTCAACAACGTCCTGGCGGGGATCCTCCCCCAGGCCGAACGGATCCTGGACGCGGCGGCTGAGGAAGATCCCGCCCGGGATCCGGCCCGCGCCATCGTGGAGGCTGCGGAACGGGGCACCCAGATGGTGCAGCGGCTGCTTCGCTTCCACGGAGGTGGAGGAGAACCGGACAGGGTCCCGGTGGACTCGGCGGCGATCCTGACCGAATTGGCGGGCATCCTGGAGACCCGGTTCCCGGAAGGTCTTGAGATGAGTCTGGACCTTCGCGCGACCTGGATCCGCGGCGACGCGGCGCTGGTCGCTGCGGCGGTCGACAACGTGCTGGTCAATGCGGCGGAGGCCATGGGCGGCCAGGGCCTGATCTCCGTGACCGCGCGCCCGAACGGCGACGAACTTCTGATCGAGGTGGAGGACAGCGGCCCCGGCCTCTCCACGGCTGCGATCGACAGCCTGTTCGACCCCCTGTTCACGACCAAGGCCGGCGGTCACGGGCTGGGGCTGCCCTTTGCGCGCGCTTCGCTGCGCTCCATGGGCGGCGACCTGGAGGCTCATCCGGCGCGCACCGGCGGCCTGCTGGTCCGCTTCCGCCTGCCTGCGATGCCCGAGCAGGAGGCATCGCCGGACGTCGGGGTGGTCGAAACGGGACGGGGCGGCACGACGGTCCTGGTGGCGGAGGACGACGAGGGGGTGCGTCGGCTGATCACGGAGACACTGGTTTCGTCGGGCTACCGGGTGCTCGAGGCCAAGGACGGGCTCGAGGCGGTCGCCTTGTTCGACGCGAACGCGGGGGAGATTGCCTTGGCCGTTCTGGACCTGCGCATGCCGGGACTCCACGGGACTGAGGTGCTGGAACGCATCCGCGCGCTTCGCCCCGGTCTGCCGGTGGTGGCCACAAGCGCCTACGCCCAGGGCCACGGCGGCACGGCGCGGCTGGAGGAATTGGGCGTGACCTCGTTCCTTCCCAAGCCGTTCCATCTGGGCGAACTTCTCGGGGCGGCGGAGTCCGCGCTCGCCTAGGGGCGTCCGCGCCGGCGGCCCAGCCACACCAGGACGGCGCCGGTGAGTAGCGAAACCGCGAGGCCGAGTCCGATCAGAGGGGCCGTGTAGCGGAAGGTCACCAAGCGAGCGCCCTGCTCCAGCGGCACCGCCATGAAGGCGACGTTGGCGCGCAGCGGGTCGACGGTCCGGACGGTCCCGTCCTCCATTTCCACATCCGCCTTCCATCCGGGCCACCAGGCGTCGGCCAGGACCAGGAAGCCGGGGTCGCCGTCCGGCAAGGCCACAACCACGCGCCCCGGCTCATCCGACGCGAGGGCAGCCGGCCGGTAGCCGGGTCCCAGCACTCTGGTGTTGGAGTTCGCGAGGAACACGGTGGTGCGAGGGTTCCAGTCCGGATCCAGCATGGCCTTGGGCTCCGCACCATCGACCGCTCCCGACACCAGCCAAGCGCGCGGCATCGCGTTGAGGCGGCGGTAGGCATGGAAACCGGGTTTCTCGACGACCGGTTCCAAATGCTCGACTTCCACCACGATCGGCTCCAGCGGGTCGCGCGACAGAATCACGCCCACGCCTGATGCGTCCAGGATGGGGTGGTCGAGGTCGTAGGTCCTCTGCACGTAGGCCGGCCACAGCAGGTAGGTCTCGGCAAAGGTTCGCCAAACACGCGTCACATGCCGGCTGGTGAACAGGTTGTAGGCGGAGATGTCGCGTATCCCGTAGGCGCCGGTCAGGGTGGGCCGGAGAAGCCCTTCGACCGAACCAAGGTCGTCCCCATGGCGCGCGACGCGAAGCGTGCCAGCGGCGGTACGGACGGCTGCCACGTCCGGGTCGGGCGTCCAGAGGTTGTCCGAGGCAAGGGCGTTGTTGAGGGGCATGCCGAAGGCCAGCAGGTCGCCGGCGCCGGCCGCCAGGAGCAAGGCGAAGGCCGGCAGGGCTCCGCGCAACGAGGCGAAGGCCGCCCAGGCGGCCGCCGCGACGCCGCCCACCACCGCGAGCCGCCCGAAGGCTGTATGCAGACGCTCGCCGGCGGCCAGGAAGGCACGGGGTTCGGAAAACTGCAGGGCCGCCGCATCGGTTCCGAACCGGCCCTCCACCGAGGCACGGATCCAGTCGCCCAGGGACTCCGCTCCGGTGCCCAGCCAGGCGAGGGCGCCGAGAGCGGACAGGCCCAGCAGGCACAAGCCGACCGCCCGGCCGGGGCCGGCACCTCGGGCGTGGACGCGCGCCAATCCGGCGGCCGCCAGCCAGGCGCCGAAGAAGGCGAACGGCGCCAGGGCCCGGATGGGTGCGCCGGTGCCGAAGGGCGGGATCCGGTCGAGGGGGAACCAGGACGGGTCGCACGCGAACAGCACCGCTGCCAGGGCGCCCAGGGCCGGGAAGGACCTCTGGACCGGCCCGCGGCCGCGGCGCAGGGCGACGAAGGCCAGGGCCAGAGGGATCAGGCCCAGATAGAGCGCGTTCTCGGTCGCGTTCCACCGGCTCGCCATGGCGGCCGAATGGGTGAGGAAGGGCAGGGCGCGCTGGCCGGCCGCCATCCCGAATTCAGGAGCCCCCAGGGCGTCGGGCATCAGCAGGCCCAGCAGGCCCCCCGGTCCGAAGGCGTCGTCGCGGATACCGGCCGATCCCAGGTCGACCCGGTAGGACATGCTCCAGGCCTCCCAGGTGGGCAGGATCTGGGGCGCGGCCAGGGCGCAGCCGGCCACCATGAAGCCCAGCGCACGCAGGTCGCGGCGGCAAAGGGCCCATAACCCGGCGACGCCCAGCGAGAAGAACGCGATTTGCGAGAAGCCGGCCAGGAGCGCCATGCCGCAGGCCGCGGCCAGCGCAGGGCCCGCCCAGCGGCCGCTCGCCCGTCGGCACTCGATGGCCCACAGCATGGCGGGCAGCCACATGAGGGCGTCCACCTTCTGGGTGTAGTGGAGGTTGGCGGTGACGAAGCCCGAGAGCGCGAAGAACACTCCTCCCGCCAGCGCCGCCCGGTCGTCCTCGAGGACTCCGCGCAGGAATCTCTCGGTGAACCAGCCGGCCAGGACCAGGCTCAGCAGCGCCAGCCAGCCGTAGGCGTCCGCCGGGCCCAGGGCCAGGAAAAGCACCGTGTTCGGCGGATAGAGCAGACCGGACAGGTACTGGGAAACGAGCGGCATGCCGCCGGCATGCCATGGGCTCCACAGGGGCATGCGCCCCGATCGGACCTGGGCGACGGCCTCCTCCGCGTCGGTGAGGATCGGCGAGATCTTGTCGACCACGTCGGGATTGCCGCGCGCGAGCGCCTGGGCCAGGACCGCCGGGTCCGCAGTGCCAGCAAGCGGAGGGAATTGTGCCGTGTGCATCGGCAGGAATACCTGGCCGGGCAGCAGCGAGGGCCCCACAAGGCACAACGGCAGGCCGACCAGGAACACGGCGCGAAGCAGGCGTGAACACCCTCCCATACGGGCGGCTAGCATAGGACCGGGATGATCGAGGTCGTTAACTTGAACAAGGCCTACGAAGGGGTCCGCGTTCTGAGCCAGTTGTCTTTCACCGCGAACGACAACGAGATCCTTGGGGTGATCGGTCCCAACGGGGCCGGCAAGACCACCACGATGCGGTGCATCACAGGCATCCATCCGCCTACCTCGGGCCTGATCCGGATCTCCGGATACGACGTCCAGGAGGACGAAATGGCCGCCAAGGCGGAATTGGGATTTGTGGGAGACACGCCGCTTCTCTTCGACCGTTTGACGGTTCTCGAGCACCTGATCTTCGCCCAGAAGACTTTCGATGCCGAGGACGACGACCGGATCGACGAACTCATGGACAGGTTCGAGCTGATGGACATCGAAGATGCGATCGCCCAGGACCTGTCACGGGGCACCCGCCAGAAGGTGGCCCTGGCCATGGCGCTGGTGCACTCGCCCACGGCGCTGGTGCTGGACGAGCCCATGGTCGGCCTGGACCCGGCCGGCATGCAGGAGCTGCGAGACATCCTGGCCGAGGAGGCCGAGGCCGGGACCGCCGTGCTGCTGTCCAGCCATCAGCTGGACGAGGTGGAGCGGCTGTGCCAGCGCTTCCT
Organism: uncultured Planctomycetales bacterium; assembly: GCA_964653725.1. Lineage (GTDB taxonomy): Bacteria > Planctomycetota > UBA1135 > UBA1135 > CAZZHK01 > CAZZHK01. The sequence continues at coordinate 37,216 of CAZZHK010000016.1, forward strand.
GATCATCCACGAGGGCCAGCGGCAGGCGTACGGCACGCTGGACGAGATCAACGCCCAGCTGGCCGGCGACGTGGACAGCCTGGAGGCAGCCTTCTTCACGGCCACCAGCATGTCCGAGCGGCGCAGGCGGTAGTGGATTGGACCGGGCGCTCCTCCATCTTCTTTTCCTCCATCTGACCTCCGGCCTGCGGCAGACCGGACGCTCGCTTCGCACCGTCCGGGGGGCTGGCATCACCGTCCTGGGCCTGGCCGGGCTGTTCTTCTGGATGCGTCTCGTCATCCGGGGGGCTGTCGTGCCGGCGGACGAGTGGCTCGCGGCCCTTCCGGCGCTGCTGGTGGTGTTCCTGTTCGTGGCATGCCTGAACACGCTGCGGATCCGCGGCGTCTACTTTCCGCCCGCCGAGATCCAGCACTTCTTCCCAGCGCCGCTGCGGCGCCGGTCCCTGCTCATGTACCGCTTCTGCATGGCGGCGGGCCGCACCGTGGGCAGCGCCGGCTTCTCGACCGTCGTCTTCTGGCGACTGGCGGAGAGTCCCTGGGCCCTGTTCCTGGGGCTGTTCCTCTTCTTCCTGTTCCTGGCGGCGGCCAGCCAGGCGTTCGGGCTGCTGGTATGCACACTGGACGCGCCGGTCCTGGCGCGGGGCCGTGCGGTGATGGCCGGGCTGATGGTCGTGCTGGTGGGGGTCCCGCTTGGCTGGGCCGCAGCGACTGGGACCGGCTTCGCCGACCTCCTGGCTTCCCCGATGGTCCAGGGGCTGGCGTCCCCCATGGGCCCCTTCCTTGAGGTCATGCGGGCCCCGGGGCTCCTGGCCGGGCTGGCCGCGAGCTGGCCGTGTCTGCTGATGATCGTCGGGGCGCTGCTCCTGGTGCTGTTCTTCGACGCCAGGTTCGAGGACGCGGCGGTGGCTGCGGCGGCACGCATGGCGACGCGGATCCGGCAGGAGGGGACCGGTTCCGGCTGGGCCCTCGCCGAAGCGGGCCCAGGCGTCAGTGACCGCTGGTTCAACTGGCTGGGGCTGTCCGGGGCCTACCTGTGGAAGCAGGTCACGGGCATGCGCCGCAGCGTTCGCGGGCTGCTCCGCAACCTGGCCGCGGTCGCGCTGTTCCTGGCCGTGATCGCCTGGTACTTCATGCGCGGTGGCGAGAAGGCCCAGTTCTACGGCTTCTCGATCTGCGTCCTGGTCGGCACCCTGCTGCTGCTGTCGCTGCTGCGCTTCGATTTCCGCGGCGACGGGGAGGTGCTGGCGCGCCTCAAGACGATCCCCGTGCCGCCCGGCCGGGTCGTGCTGGGCCAGGTGCTGGTTCCCTTTCTGGGACTGACTCTCTTCCAGATGGTGGTGCTGGGCTGGTGGTACGGGGTTCTGGAGCCCGGCGCCCGCTGGCGCGGCGGCGTTGGTGTCGCACTGTGGTCGGCGCCGCTGTTCAACCTGGTGCTGGTGGGCCTGGAGAACGCGCTTTTCCTGATGAGGCCGACGGCCGGCCCGGCCGCCGGCGGTCTGGACGCCCATGGGGCGGGCGTGCGCGTGCTGTTCCTGATGATTCGGGGCGCGTTCCTGGGCGGGCTGGTGCTGGCCTGCTGGCTCAGCCGCCACTACGTCCGCGACTGGACCGGCTCCGACGCGGCGGGCACGGCGACGGTGCTGCTGGTGCTGGCGGTCTGGGCTGTCGCCACCCTGCGGTGGCTGGCGCGTCTGTTCGCGCGGCTGGATCTCGGCCGTGTGCCGGTGGTCGACACCACCTACTAGTCGACGATGGCGCCGCGGACTTCCTCGCCCTTGACGGGGCCCCACCTGCGGCTGTCCACGCTGTTCGGCCGATTGTCGCCGACCACGTAGAGCCAGTCGGGCGGCACGGTCTTGGGGTCGTGGCTCCTGACCGCGGCTTCGTGAGTGTAGCCCTCCTCCGCCATCTCGCCGTTGCGCTTGACGCCGCGCGGCCCCACCTGGACGCGGTCCCCTCCAACGCCGACCACTCGCTTGATGTAGGCGTTGTCCGGACGGTCCAGGATTACGATGGATCCTGGTGCCAGGCCACCGGTGAGGGTCGGAAAGCGGTTCACGACCACCACGTCGCCGGTCTCGTATGTGGGCTCCATGGACGGTCCGTCGACTTCGCCGAAGGTGAGCACCGCCCCGAGGGTCAGGAGCGTGCCGGCGATCATCCGCCCCATGGGGGTGTCGCGCAGGGCCGGCAAGAGAAAGGCGATGGGCATCCGTCTGGGGGAAGTATCGCACACCGGGAGGGGCCCGGGGCGGGAATCACGGCCGCCAGGTGGCGTGGCAGGCCACGCAGCGGGACAGAAGCCGGCCGGCCGGGCCGGCCGCGTCGCTGCCGGTGCGGACCGCTTCCTCGAGCGCGGCGGCATCGAGTTGTGCCGCCGTCAGGGCGCCGAACGCGCCCATGGTGGCCTCCTGGGGGCCCCCTCGCTGCAGGATGTCGGCGGGCTGGATGTCGGCCAGGTAGGCGCGGATGGCAGTGACAGTCTCCAGGGGGATCGGGGTGCCCAGCGAGACCTGGTGCAGGGCCTCCTCAACGTTGTCCATCGCGGACAGCCCGTCCATCGCGGCCAGGAGCGAGCCCCCGAAGTCCAGTTCCACGAGCAGCGGATCGGCCGCGACCGTCCACCCGGCGTGCACGCGCCGGCCGTCCCATCCGGCCTCGAACGCATCCAGCGCCCCGTACAGCGCCTCGTAGGCGGGCGGGCAGCCGAGATCCTGCATTTCCGCTGCTGCCTCGTCGGCGGACCAGTCCCCGTAGGCCATCCGCCAGATCCCGGCGAGGACGCCGACGCGCTTGGTGCCGTGGTGGCAGTGGACATAGACGGTCCCGGCGGCGTTCCGCAGGGCCAGGGCGATTTCCTCCATCTGAGCGCGCGAAGGACCGCCGTATCCGAAGGGGATCTCGACCAGGGTGATGCCCGCTGCGCTTGCGCGCCGGGCCTCGTCCTCGTCCGAATCGGCGCTGAGGATGGTGGCCACGCCAAGGGACGCCAGGGTCGCCATTCCCTCGTCGCCGACCGGGGCGCCGCCGCGGATCAGCCGTTCGTCCAGGCGCACCACATTGGGCACGCCCGGCAGATCGCCAAGGACCTCATGGGCGGGGCCGCTGAAGACGCAGGCTGCCACGACAGCGGTCGCGCACATCACGGCGGCACGGCGCATCTGTCCTGATCCGATGGAGAAAGGCATGGTCATGTGGACGCAACCCGCGTGCCAGGCACCCGGGCGGCGTAACCCTAGATACTAGCCACCCTTGGCGCGGGTTGCGCCGGAAGATCAGGCGTCCGAGTCGCCCCGCAGCAACGGCTCAGAGGGCGCGGAGGGCTTCGGTGGGGGCCATGCGAGCCGCGCCTGCTCGCGGTCCACCTCGGCGCGCCGCTGGTCCATCTCCGATCGATCTTCAGGCTCTCCAGATCCGCGCTTACCGGGCCGGTTTCCAGGTCCAGGTGCGGCCTTGGCCGGCCTCGAGGACCAGCGACGCGAGGTCTCCTGACAGCATGGGAACCAGTCTATCTGCGGCCACCGCCAGCAGGCTGCCAGGGCCGGCCGCGGCGTCCTCCCAGCCGGGCCGGTCGGGGAGAAAGGCGTGGTCCAGCGGGCCGACCACCTCGTAGCCGGCGGCGTCCAGCGCCGCCAGGTCGCAGGCCATCCCCGTTTCGGGGTCCAGGCGGCCTACCACTTCGGCGCACAGCCGGAAGTTGTGGCCCTCGCCCTTGGCGGTGGCCGCCGTGAACCGCCAGGCCCGGCCCACGCGCAGGCCGTCCGGTCCGACAGTGGCCCAGAGGTCCGGCTCCTCGGCGACCCGGACGCCGTGGAAGACGCCCGGCGGCAGCGCGCGGCCCAGCGTGTCGGCCAGATGCAGCGCGATGTGCTCGGTGGTGGGCACCTTGTCCAGGAAGGCCGCGGTGTCGTTCAGGTGGTGGCCGTCGAGTTCAGCGAGGATCGGCTGAGCGGCCTGCTTCACATCGGTGAGGTTCACGATCATGCCGGTGGCGGGATCCGGCTCGCCTTCCAGGCTGATATGGACCGCGTAGTCGTGGCCGTGGACGTTCACGCAGCGCCCGAACCGCTCCCGGTTCTGATCCTCCGTCCAGTCGTCCCGCCAGTAGCGGTGAGTCGAGGAGAAGAACAGTTCCTTGGCCAGCAGCAGCGAGGTCACGTGGTCTCCTCGGTGGCGGCGCGTAGCCAGCGGGTGCCCAGGTAGAACAGTGGCGTGTCGGCCAGGGCGACCAGCATCTTGAAGATCCACCCGCCCAGGATCATCCCGCCCAGGTCGGACAGCGGGAGCTGCTGGGCCGAAGGCAGGAAGCGCGGCACCACGTTGAAGGCCATGACCACGACCACCGCCGTGTCGACCAGCTGGCTGAGGACGGTGGAGCCGTTGTTGCGGAGCCACAGGTGGCGGCCGCCGGTGGCCCTCTTGAGGGCGTGGAAGATGCGGATGTCCACCAGCTGGGCGGCCAGGTAGGCGGTCATCGAGGCCAGGACAATGGCCGGGGCGAAGGTGAAGACCTTGGAGAAGGTGTCCTGGCTGACCGGCGACGCGGGATCGATGGGCGCGGCGCCGGCGATCATGACGATGACCACCACGAAGATGCTGACGGCGAAGCCCACCAGGACCAATGCGTTGGCGCGGGTTTTGCCCCACACCTCGCTGATCAGGTCGGTGGCCAGGAAGGTGACCGGGTAGGCGATCACGCCGCAGGACAGCGTGGTGCCGAAGAAGGTGAAGAACTTGCCCGCAATCAGGTTGGTGACGACCAGCCCACCCAGGAACAGGCCGCTCAGCAGCAGATAGAGCCTTTCGGAGCGGGGCATGCGCCGCCGATCCTAACCGTACGATCTGCGGCGACTGCCCATGCCTCTTCTCGTCCTGAGTCTCCTTGCCGCGTCCCCCCAGGACGCTCCGCCGCGTCGTGCGCTGGCGGCGAGGATCGCGCTTGCGGAGGCGCCGACGATCGACGGGGACATTTCGGATCCGGTCTGGCTGAGGGCCGCGCCGATCGGCGAGCTGGTCCAGTTCGATCCGTATGAAGGCCAGGCGCCCAGCCAGCCGACGGTGATCCGGGTGCTGCAGGACGGCGAGGCGCTCTACTTCAGCTTCGACTGCCGGGACTCGGACCCGTCCGGCATCGTGGCCACCCAGCGCAAGCGCGATGCCCGGCTCGACACCGACGACAGGATCGAGATCCTGATCGACCCGTACCACAGCCGGCGCAACGGGATGATCTTCCAGATCGGCCCCGCCGGCTCGATCGGCGATTTCTTCGAGGTCAACAACGGGCAGGCCTTCAGCCGCGACTGGGACACGATCTGGGAGGGGAAGTCGCGGATCACTGAAAGGGGCTGGGAGGCGGAATTCCGCATCCCGGCCGCCTCCCTTGCCTTCGACCCACACAAGGACGTGTGGGGATTCAACGTGGACCGGCTGATCCGGCGGTTCAACGAACGCTCGCGCTGGACCGGAGCCGAGCGCCGCTACCGGTTCATGATGCCGGCCAACGCGGGGGACCTGGGCGGGATGGGTGGCCTGGTCCAGGGTCTGGGGCTGGAGGTCCGCCCCTACGCGGTCTCCGCCCTGACTGCAGGTGACGGCGACGCCCATTCGCAGTCCACCGCCGGCGGCGAGGTCCTGTTCAGGCTGACGCCGAACCTGCTGGCGATGGCGACGTTCAACACCGACTTCGCCGAGACCGAGGTGGATGACCGCAAGGTCAACCTGACCCGCTTCCCGCTCTTCTTCCCCGAGAAGCGTGACTTCTTCCTCGAGGACCAGACCTACTTCACCTTCGGGCCGGGCGGCTTCCAGAGGGACCTGCTCGCCTTCCACTCGCGTCGCATCGGTCTGAACGACGCGGGCGAGGAGGTGAGTCTGCTGGGCGGTGCCAAGGTGACCGGCAAGGCGGGGCCCTGGGGGATCGGGGTCATGGACGTCCAGATGGACGAGTCGGACAGCACGCCCGACCGCAACCTGTTCGTCGGGCGGGTCACCCGCGAGTTCGGCGAGGCCGGCCAGGTGGGGGTGATGGTGACGCGCGGCAATCCGGAGGCAGGCGTCTCGAATTCGCTGGTCGGCTTCGACGGACAGTGGCGGACGGACACGTGGCGGGGCGACACCTCCGTCCGGGCGGACGCCTTCGCCATGGCGACCTGGACCGACGGCGCCAGCGACAACGCCCATGCCCTGGGCGCGCGGCTGCGGTTTCCCAACGACCCGTGGACGGGATCGTTCGAATTCCGGGAGATTGGCGAGAACTTCGATCCGGCCCTGGGCTTCGTGAAGCGGACCGGAATCCGGCAGTATTCGGCGGAGTTGAACTGGAAGCCGCGTGCGGACAGGTGGGACGGGGTGCGCCAGTTCGATTTCGAACTGGAGCCGACGCTGGAGACCTCGCGCGACGGGCTCACCTTGACGAAACGGCTGGAGATCCAGCCGTTCGGGATCGCATGGGACTCGGGCGACGCGCTCGAATTCGCGATCGTTCCCCAGTCGGAGGTCCTGGAGGACCCATTCGAGATCGCCACTGGCATCGAGGTACCGGCCGGGGAGCACACCTTCACGCGCATGGCGGCCGGCTGGCGCTCCGCCGACCACCGCGACCATGTGGTGGCGCTGGGCACCGAGTGGGGCAGTTTCTGGGACGGGGACCGGAGCGACCTCGACTTGAGCTGGATGCTAAAGGCCGGCGGGGCGGGCTCGATGGGGCTCGGCTATTCGCAGAGCCACATCACCCTGCCCGCGGGGGAGTTCACGACACGCATCTTCTCCGCGGCCCTGGGCATGACGTTCGATCCCGAGACTTCCTGGGACACGATCATCCAGTTCGACAACGACTCGGACGTGATGGGGATCCAGAGCCGGCTGCACTGGATCTTCCGGCCCGGCGAGGACCTCTTCCTGGTGGTGAGCCGCGACTGGAACCGCCTGGCGGACGGGGTGACCTATGCGCCGGCGGAGCTGGAGTCGGCGTTCAAGCTGGTCTTTTCGCTGCGGTGGTAGCAGTTGTCCTGAAGGAAGACCTGTTCGGCCGCGTCGTGCGGCGCGAAGAGGACGGATCGGTGGAGCGCCTGGTCACGCGGCGGTGGCCGTGGCGCGCGATCGCCGGCCTCTTGGCGGCGCGGGAGCGCCGCGCGCTGGAGCGGCTGGAGGGGGTGGCCGGCGTGCCGCGGCTGGTGGCCCAGTCACCGGGTGGGCACATCCGGTCCTGGCTGCCCGGGCAGCCGCTCCACGCTGCCGGCATCCAGCCGCCTGCTTTCTTCGACGATCTGGCGGCACTGGCGGCGCGCCTGCACGCGGCGGGCGTGGCCCACTGCGACCTGGCCAAGGAGCCCAACATCCTGGTGGGCCCGGACGGCCGGCCGGCGCTGTGCGATTTCCAGCTGGCCGTCCTTCGCGGGAGCGGCGTCCTGGGCCGGGTCGCGTGGGGGGTGCTTTGCCGCGAGGACCGTCGGCACCTGCTCAAGCACAAACGGACCTACGCCCCGCACGCGCTGCTGCCGAGCGAGCGGCTGGCGCTGGCGCGGATGTCCGTGCCCGCGCGCCTATGGCGGGCCACCGTCAAGCGGGTCTACGGGCCGCTGACGCGTCGGTGGATCCCGTCGTGGCGCGACGCCGAGGGGCGCAACCCCAAGGGGAACGGCTAGGCCGGCGTCGGCACTTCGACAGGACCGGTCCAGGCGCCCATGCCGCCGGACAGGTTGTAGAGGCGGCCGTAACCGAGCGACGAGAGCAGTTCGCAGGCCGCCGCGGACCGCATCCCCATGGCGCACGTCACCAGCAACGCCATGCCCTCACCGGGAATCTCCTCGTGGCGCCGCTCCAGCTGGTCGAGAGGGATCAGCAGCGCGCCGGGAATCGTGCCGCCGGCGGTCTCCTCGGGGTTGCGGACGTCCAGCACCAGGAAATCGGCCTGGGCGCCAAGGCGGGTGGCTTCCTCGGCGGAGATGTCACGCCATAGGCGGCCAGCGAGGATCTGCTCGCGCGTGGGCGAGGCGCCCTCCGCGACCAGTGCCAGGAGCCTGCGCACGTTGTCGATCTCATTTCGTGCAGCGTCCAGTTGGTCGCGCAGGCGCAGCCGCGTTTCCGATTCGATCCCGGAGACGCGCTTGCTCAGCAGACGGATCTGGATGACAGCGACGAGGGCGAACAGCAGAGCCAGGGGGGCGATGGCTTCCATGGCCGCATCCTAGGGTGCATTGGCCGACCGTGGGGCCCTGCTGGGCATTCGCGCCGCGGGCGTTCCTGCGGCATCCTTGTGACCCGTGATCCCGCTGTTTCGACCCTCCATCACCGACGCCGAGATTGATGCGGTGGCGGACGTCATGCGTTCCGGCTGGCTCGGGCTGGGGCCGAAGACGGCCGAGTTCGAGGAGGCGTTCGCGGCCCACGTGGGAGCGGCCCACGCGGTCGGCATGTCGTCCGGCACGGCGGCGCTGCACCTGGCCCTCGAGGGGCTGGGGATCGGAGAGGGCGACGAGGTCCTGGTGCCGACCATCACCTTCGCGTCCACCGCGCACGTCGTGCACCACCTGGGCGCGACGCCGGTGTTCACCGATGTCTGCGAGGACACCATCTGCATGGACCCGGTCGACGCCGCAGCGCGTGTCACTGCGCGCACCAAGGCGATCCTGCCGGTCCACTACGGCGGCCACCCGGCCGACATGGACGCGCTGGGAACTCTGGCGGAGAGCCACGGCCTGTTCCTGCTCGAGGACGCGGCGCATGCCTGCGGCGCAGAGTGGCGCGGCGCGCGGGTCGGGACCCTCAGCCGTGCGACCTGCTTCTCGTTCCACGCGGTCAAGAACCTGGCCTGCGGCGAGGGCGGCATGGTCACGACCGACGACGACGAGTTGGCGGTGCGGCTCAAGCGTCAGCGGTGGCTGGGGATCGACAAGGACACGATTTCGCGGACGAGCGCGGGCGAGACCTACGCCTGGCAGTACTGGATCCGCGAGTTCGGCCACAAGGCGCACCTGTCCGACATCGCTGCGGCGATCGGGCTGGTGCAGCTCTCTCGGCTGGACGAGATGAACGCGGCGCGGCGTCGGCTGGTCGATCGATACCGCGAGGAGCTGTCCGGTCTGGAATTCGTGACGCTGCCGGCCGAGCGAGACGGTGCGCTTTCCGCCTGGCACATCTTCCATGCGCGGCTGGTCCAGAGGGACGACCTGATCGGCTTCCTGAAGAAGCGCGACATCGCGCCCGGCGTCCACTACTACCCGCTCCACATGCACCCGGTCTACCGGGACGGGGCCGAGCCGCTGCCGGTGGCCGAGCGGGTCTGGCAGCAGCTGATCAGCCTGCCGCTGTATCCGGACATGACGGAGACCGAGCAGGACGAGGTCATTGGTGCGCTGCGTGACTTCGGCGACGCGGTGGCCTGGCGGCCGCCGGTGGTCGAGGCGACGGGGGTGCGGCTGCGCGAGGTGGTTTCGACCGACCTGGAGACCGTTCGCGCCTGGCGCAACGACGAGTCCCACCGCCGCTGGTTCTTCGATTCCTCCGAGATCAGCGAGGCGCAGCAGCGCGCCTGGTGGAACGGCTATCTGACCGACGAGGCGGACGCGCTGTTCGTGATCGAGGCCGAGGGGTCGCGCGCCGTTGGAACGCTGGGCCTGGAGGAGATCGACCGCGAGGCGGGCACCGCCAAGCTGGGCCGCTTTCTTGTGGCGTCCCCGGACGACGCGTCACTGGGCTCGTTGGCCGTCTCGGCGCTGCTCGATTACGCCTTCCAGACACTGGGGCTCCAGCGCGTCTGGCTCGAGGTCAAGGAGGCGCACGCGGACGCCATCGCTCTCTACGAGTCGTGCGGTTTCGCCGTCGAGGGCACCCAGGTCGACGCCTTCGTCGAACCGGACGGCAGCCGCGGCACGAAGGTCCTCATGGCCGCGTTCCGACCTGCGGTTTAGTCACATAGCCGCAATAACCCCCCCTTTTACGTCCCATAACGGACCAAAACCGCCCCTTCCTGCGGCTATGTGACAAAACCGCAACTCGCAAACGGGCAGATCAGGTCTTGGTGGAGATCGTTTTGGCCTGGAGGAAGAGGCCCAGGTAGTCGGCGCCTCCGGCCTTGCTGTCGGTGCCGGACATGTTGAAGCCGCCGAACGGGTGGGCGCCGACCAGGGCGCCGGTGCACTTGCGGTTGAAGTAGAGGTTGCCGACATGCAGCCGCCGCTTGCCCTCCTCGATGCGGTCCTCGAGGCCCGTGTAGAGCGCGCCGGTCAGGCCGTATTCGGTGTTGTTGAACACCTCGATGCCGTGCTCGAAGTCGTCGCAGGGAATGACCGCGAGGACCGGCCCGAAGATCTCTTCCTGGCTGAGGCGCGCGTCGGGGGCGATGCCGGTGAAGATCGTGGGCTCGACGTAGTAGCCGCCTGCTTCCGTCTCGATCGCTTTGCCGCCAGCGAGCAGCTCGCCTTCCTGGCTGCCGATGGCGATGTAGTCCAGCGTGGTCTGGTACGCGGATTGGCTGACCAGCGGGCCCATGGCGGGGTTGTCGCGGGTGTCGCCCACGCTCACCTCGGCCACGCCCGCCTGCAGGCGCTCGACAAACTCGTCGTAGACGTCCTTGTGGACGATGGCTCGCGAGCAGGCGGAGCACTTCTGGCCGGTGTAGCCGTAGGCGGCCGACAGGACGCCGGCGGCGGCCTCGTCGAGGTCGGCGGTCTCATCGACCAGGATCGAGTCCTTGCCGCCCATCTCGGCGACCACCCGTTTGAGCCACAGCTGGCCTTCGCCGACGCGGCTGGCCTTTTCATAGATGCCCAGACCGACCTCCTTCGAGCCGGTGAAGGAGATGAAGCGCGTAATCGGATGGTTGACCATCGTCTCGCCGACTTTGGAGCCGGGGCCCGGGATCACGTTGAGGACGCCGTCGGGGACGCCGGCGTCGCGCAGCAGGTGGGCGACGCGCAGGCCGATCATGGGGCTGTCGGAGGCGGGCTTCAGCACCACCGTGTTGCCGGCGGCGATCGCCGCGGTCGTCATGCCGCAGAGAATCGCGTTGGGGAAGTTCCAGGGCGGGATCACGGCGCCGACGCCGAGCGGCACGTAGCGCAGTTCGTTGGCCTCGCCGGCGATCGGCGTCACGCGCCCGGACGTATCCCAGCGGATCGCCTCGCGGGCATAGAAGTCCATGAAGTCGATCGCTTCGGCGGTGTCGCCGTCGGCCTCGGCCCAGTTCTTGCCGACCTCCAGCACCATCAGCGCGCTGAACTCGTGCTTCCGCTCGCGCATCATCTCGGCGGCCTTGACCAGGACGGCGGCGCGCTCGGCTGCCGGCACGTCGCGCCAGGTCTGAAATGCCTGCGCGGCGGCCTCGAGCGCGCGCTCGGCGTGCACGGAGGTGCACTGCGGTGCGACTCCGACCACCTCGGTGGGCGCGCAGGGATTGGTGGAGGTCAGCTCGCCCGAGCCGTCCTCGCCCGGCGCAATGTCGACCCCGGCGATGAAGCCGGGCACGGACTCTCCCATGCGGGCGATCTCGGCGTCGAGCGCGGCCTGGAAGGCCTCGCGGTTCGCAGGATCGGAGAAGTCGGTGAACGGCTCGTTCGTGAAGTCGGTCATGGGAGGTCTCAGGGGTAGGGATATGCGGGCCTTGCGCCAGCGGCGGTCAAGCCAGGGATTGTAGCGCGGCGCTAGGCTGGGGGCGTGGAAGTGGATCTGCACGGATGCCGCGTGGACGTGGCCAAGCGCGAGGTGTTCGGTGCGCTGGGGCGCGCTGCTCGCCGCGACGGGCCCGGCACCGTCACCTTCGTCCACGGCCGCGGCCGCGACGACCATGCACCGCTCAAGGACGAGGTGAGGCGGGTCCTGCGTGCGGTGGCGGCCAAGGCGAGCGTGGATCTCGATTTCGGCGAGGCCGCGCCGCGGCCCAATCCAGGCAGTGCGACGCTGTCCTGGGGCAAGCGCGGGGGCCCGCGTGTGGTGGCGGCGCTGCGTGACCTGTCCGGGCAGGGCGGCCAGGCCGCATACCCCGAGTCCATGGACCGGATCCGAGGCATCGCCAAGCGCGACAGGAGGCACCGATGAAGATGCTTGAGCATCGCTACGGCGACCGGGTCACCATCCTGGACTCGCCGTCGCTCCATGCGGTGCTCGCAAGGCTGGGCGAGAAGAGGACGGGCGCGGCGTCGGCGGCGATCCTGGTGCGCGAGGTCTATGCGGCGCTGATGGTGGAGGCGGTCGACCGCCACATCGCCACCAGAGAGGTCGAGGTCGAGACGCGCATGGCGGAACTCACGCCGGCCGGCGTGTGGCGCGGTGCGGTGCCCGACCCGGCGACGCGTGTGGCGATCGCCTGCGTGCTGCGCGCAGGCCTGGTCCCGGCCCAGGCCTGCCTCGAGCGCTTCAATGGCATCCTGCCGCCCGACAACGTGCGGCTCGACACGCTCCTGATGGCGCGGATCACCGACGACGAGGGCCACGTGACCGGCGTGGATCTGTCGGGCAGCAAGATCGGTGGCCCGGTGGACGGCCGCGTGCTGCTGATCCCCGACCCGATGGGCGCCACCGGCGGCACCATCAATGACACCGTCCGCCACTACCGCGAGCACCACGGGACGCCTGATCAGGTGCTCGTTCTGACCATGATCTCGACGCCGGAGTTTCTGCGCAGCGTGCTGGACGGCGTGCCCGACGCGGTGATCGTCACCGGGCGCCTCGACCGCGGCCTCTCGTCCTCGGAAGTCCTGGCCTGCGTGCCCGGCGAGTGCTGGGACGACGAAGTCGGCCTGACCGACACCTCCTACATCGTCCCGGGCGCCGGCGGCGTCGGCGAAGTCCTCACCAACTCCTGGGTCTAGACCCGGAGGCGTCTAGAAGATCGGCATGACGACGTGGGCGCCGAAGGCGTTGCGCGGCGGGGTCGGGTGGACCTTTGCGGGCTTGTCGGACCGGACGTCAAAGAGGATGCGGGCCAGAGGAATAGCGCGCACGCCGGGATCGGTCGCCTCGGCCAGAGCGAGCGGTGATGCGAAGTCCTTGGCGACCCGCGACAGCACGACCTGGATCTTGTCCGCCCCTTCGTCCCCCAGCGGGTGCGCGGTGCCCATGAAGCCGGTGCGTCGGTGCAGGTGGGGCTTGGGAAAGAGGAAGACGCGAGACAGGCGGGACAGGGAGATCGCGTCGCGGCCTTTTTCGCGGGCGAAGTACATCCCGCGCATTTTGTAGTCGGTCGGCAGGATGATCGCGTGGAGTGGATCGCCCTGCAGGCCGTCCAGCAGTCCGGCTACGCCCGGCGCGGCCAGGGCGCGGTCGAGGATGGCCTCGAGTTCGGCGTCCGGCCGCGGCCAGCAGGACAGGACCACCGTGGCGGGCCGCTGCGGCGCGGCGAGCGTCGGCTCGCGGGCCGCGAGCGGGATCCAGGAGGAGGCCGCCGCAGTGTGGCTTCGCAGGCATGCCGCCGCGCCGAAGGCCAGCGCCACCGAGACCGCCCACGCCGAGCCCCAGGCCAGGCCGGCCGGCCGCAGGCGGCCGAACGTCGCCATGAAGATGCGCCCGAAGGGGTTGCCGGGCAGGAAGCGCGCGCGCGTGGCCGCCCAGTCCAGGTAGTCGTCGCCGAAGCGCTCCGTGCAGCGCCGCTCCTCGAAGCGCGCCAGGCCGGCGTAGCAGAACAGCATCGTCACCCAGAAGCCCAGCAGCAGAAAACGCGGCCAGATGGTGACGAGCCCCCAGCCGGCGATCCCGAGGCAGACGTACTGCGGGTGACGCGTGAAGCGGTAAAGCAGTCCGGTCGTGGCACCGCTGCGGCGCAGCTTGTTGCCGTAGAGCTGAATCGCGCTGATGAAAAATCCCCACACGCCCGCTGCGAACAGGTAGCGCCCGATCTCGCGCTGCCAGAGCAGGAACTCCGACTCCGGGACCAGCGCGTGGTTCAGGAAGAAGCCGGTCAGCCAGGCGGTGGCGGGCCGGGCGGACAGCGTTTCCTGCGCGTGCTCGAGACCGGCGGTGCCGTACATGAGGCCCACGAACGGGCTCACCATGATCACGACCTCAAGGCAGCCGAGGCCCAGGATGAGGAGGGTGGCGAGGCGCCCCGCGCGGGCGCCCCGGCCGCCACCGGCGGTGTCTGTCACCCCGTCAGCCTAGTCGTCCTCCTCCTCGTCGTCTTCCCAGTCGTCATCATCGTCCCAGTCGTCCCAGCCCTCGAAGACTCCGAGCTCCTCGAGCCAGTCCCATTCCTCCTCGTTGAGATCCTCCATCCAGTTGTCGTCCTCGCCGAAGAAGCCGATCTCCTCCAGCCACTGCACGGTCTCGTCGCCGAGTTCCTCGAGCCAGTCGTTCCATTCCTCGTCGTGGCCCCATTCCTCCTCCATCCAGCCCTCAAGCTCGGCGATCTTGATCTCGAACTCGAGCATCTCGTAGCGGGCTTTCGCGATCGCGTTTTCCGCCTCGGCGATCTTCAGCTCGGTCGTGATCATCCGGAGATGGGCCTGAAGCTCCGCCGTGTGGGGGTCCAGCACCACACCGCGCGACCGGACCGCGATGACTGTCGTGCCGTTGCCTGCTCTGCTGACCGTGCTTGCACTGAGGCCGGCTGCTTCAAGGACCGCTTGTGCGGCGGAGTTGACATCGACATCCTGGAAGACGGCCGAGACGGCGGTGTTGGGGACGCCTGAGGCCACCGAGTAGGAAAGCCCTCCACGGTGGCTCAGATCCGCGAGGATCTCGAGGATCGGCACCTCCGTGTATTGGGTGGTAATGAAGTGGTGGTCCCCGGCGTCCTGGTCAGGGTGCGCCGCGGTCAGCGCGCCTCCCTGCCAGAGAAAGACCGCGAGAAGGGGAACGGACAGCAGAAGCGGCTTGCGCATGGGGGACCTCCTGTTTTCGGGGCGCCCGCGAATCAGACGCCGTGGCGTCTGGGACGCTAATCCAGGTGGCGTATTCCCGCCACCGGGCGCTCCCTTACCTGGCGTAGGCGCGCTTGAGGAACAGCCCTGCCAGGGTCTGGATCAGCCGCGACTTGCGCGGCAGCAGCCGCAGCAGCCGCCAGAGACGCGACGGTCTGAAATAGAAGGACCGATAGGCCCACTTGCGCAGGTGGGCGATCTTCTCCTCGGAGACCTCGGACAGGTTGATGTCGGTCTCGTAGGGCTCATACGCCGCCCAGTCGGTGGGGAGCGGGTGGCCGGCTTCCTCAACCTGGCTGAACAGGGTCGTCCCCTTGAACGGGATGACCCGGAAGAAGGCGGCGGTGTGGAAGGCGGAGTTCCGCGCCCAGCGGACCGTCTCGCGCATCTCCTCCTCGGTCTCGGTGGGGAAGCCAAGCATGAAGGCGCCGTGGACCAGCACGCCGCGGTCGGCGATGTGGCGCACGATCTTGTCGACCTTGTCCACGTTCAGGTTCTTCTGGCAGACCTTCTGGATCCGGCGCACGGACGACTCGACCGCAACCATGCAGCGATACATGCCGGCTGCCTTCAGCTTGTCCACCAGGTCCGGCGTGAGGATGTCGCCGCGGAATCCGTTGGGGAAGGTGAGCGCCAGATTGTGGCCGCGCTCGATCAGCCCGTCGGCGATGGCCTCGGCGCGCGCCGGCTTGAAGTTGAAGATGTCGTCCATGAAAACGAGCTCGCGTACGCCGTGGTCGGCCACCAGCATGTCGATCTCGCCCAGCACGTCGTCGGGCGAGCGCTCGCGGAACTGCTTGCCGTAGGAGTTGTGGCAGTAGGTGCAGCGCCAGGGACACGCGCGGCTCGAGAACATGGTCGCGAAGCGCTCCTCCCGGTAGATGATCCCGCCGCGCGGGACCGTGTGGTAGCGCTCCATCGGGACCATGTCCCAGGCCGGCCAGGGCAGGGCGTCGAGGTCTGAGGGCGGCGGCCGGTCCTCGTTCACCGTGATCTTGCCGTTGCGCCAGGCAATGCCAGGGACACCCTCCAAGTCCGCGCCGCCCTCCACCGCCTCGACCAGCGCCGGGAAGGTGGCCTCGCCCTCTCCGCGGATCACGTAGTCGACTTGCGTCTGCTCGAGGACATCCTCAGGCGCGACCGAAGGGTGCGGACCGCCGGCCACCACGCGCGTCTTCGGCCAGCGCTCCTTCACCGCTGCCGCCACCTCAGCCAGGGAGCCGGCCTCGTAGGTCATCGCCGAGATGCCGACCCAGTCGGGCTGCAGCGCCTCCAGCCTCTCCACCGCATCGTCGGTCCCCAGCCGCTCCACCTTCATGTCGATCAGGTGGAGGTCGCCAAAGCCCGCCGCCCGCGCGCTCGACGCGATCATCATCAGCCCCAGCGGGTGGACGTGGGTGAACTGCCCGTAGGGGTGGTGGGCCTGAATAAAAGCGATGCGCATGGGTGAACTGTGAAGGACCCAGCCTACTCGGACGCATAGATTTGTCTTGCGGTCGGTTAGGCTGGAAATGCGCAATTCATCATGGTCCGCGTCGCATTCCCGCTGAACACCACCCACGAGTTCGAGGGCATCAAGGTCCTTTCGGCCTGCCTGAAGGACGAGGGCCACGAGACCCGCGTGTTCCTGGAGTCTGAGGAAAAGGACCTGCGCGGCGCCGTGGGAGAGTGGGGACCCGACATGGTCGGGCTGTATGCGACCACCGGTCAGCATCCGTGGGCTTACGGCCACGTGCGGGCCTGGAAGGCGGAGAACCGCGACCTGAAGGTGGTGATGGGCGGGCCGCACCCCTCGTTCGAGCCCGAGGACGCCCTTGCGGAGACCGATGTGATCGACGCGATCACGATCGCCGAGTCCGAGGGCGCGATGGTGGACCTGACGGAGGCCTGGGCCGCCGGCCGCCCGGTCCGCGACATCCCCAACGTCGGCGTCTGGGAGGACGGTCACGCCCACGTGAACCCGATCCGTCCGGTCATCCACGACCTGGACAGCCTGCCGCTGCCCGACGCGGACGCCTTCTACCGCTACCCGTTCCTGGCCAAGAAGAACGTGCTGCAGCTGATGGCCACGCGCGGATGCCAGAACTCGTGCACCTACTGCTCGGTGGGCCTGATGAAGAAGGAGTGGGTGTCGGGAAGCGCTGGCGAGAAGTTCAACCGCACCAAGTCGGTCGACTACCTGATCGAGGAAGTCCGCGACGTGCTCAGCCGCTGGCCCCGCTTCCGCATCGTCAACTTCGGCGACGCGGCGCTCAACCTGAGCCTGGGTTGGCTTGAGGAGTTCTCGCGCAAATGGCCGGACAAGATCGGGATGCCCTTCGCCTGCAACGTGAACATCAACTTTCTCGACGAAAAGGAGATCGTGTGGCTCAAGCGCGCCGGCTGCGTCTCGGTCCAGTTCGGGCTCGAGTCCGGCAGCGAGCGCGTGCGCACGCGCGTCTACCACAAGCACTACACCGACGAGATGGTGGAGCGCGTCCCGCGGCTGCTCCACAAGCACCGGATCAGTTTCCGCACCAACAATATGCTCGGCAGCCCCAGCGAGACGCTCGACGACATGTTCGAGACGGTGGCGGTCAACAAGAGGATCAAGAGCGACGGCTGCACGGTGCTGATCTTCAGGCCTTTTCTGTCGACGGAGATGGGCCGCGAGCTGCATGCGGAGGGCCGGGTCGACACGGAGAAGGACATCGGGCCGTCCATCCACTTCGACTCGGAGATGAAGGACGTCGGCGACGACGTGATCAACCTGCACCGGCTGTTCAATGTGGCGGTGCGCCTACCGTTCGGCGTGCCGCTCGTGCGGCGCCTGATCCGCCTGCCGAGGAACCGCCTGTTCGATTTCTGCCACCTCTGGAGCCTCTGGTGGCAGCACGCGACCGTCAGCGGCTATGGGCTGGTCCACGACACGCTGCTCGGCTTCAAGAATCTCGGCCAGATCCTCGGCAACCGGCTCAAGCACCAGACCTCCGGTTCACGCTCCGGCACCCTCACCGCCCGTGCCGTCGAGGCTGCCAGCCATGCCGCCTCCGAGGCACCCAAGGGTGGCTGGCTCTCCTCCTGGTAGGCGCGTTCCACCACGGCCGGGCCAGGTACGACTAGACTCGGGGCCAACAGATCGCAAGTCCGTGTCGTTTGTACGGAGAGTGAATGAAATGATCCTGACCGCCCTCGCCTTGTGTGTGCCCCTCCAGGAGGAGGCCGTCGCGGTTGCCTCGACTGTTGATGCCGTCACCGTCTACGCCGACCGCGCGTTGGTGACGCGTACCTCGGTCGTCGAAATCACAGAAGGCCTGACGTCGGTCCTGTTCGAGGGCCTGCCCGAACACCTGCGGCCCGACACGGTCGAGGTGAAGGTGACCGGCGGGGCCAAGGTGGCCGGCATTGACACGCGGCTGAATGTGGACACGAAGGCGGCCAGCGCTGCGGTGGAGTTGGCGCGGCAGCGTCGGCGCAGCCTGACGGCTGGATTGGAGGCGGCACGCGACCGGGTCGGCACGCTGGACCAGTTGCGCAAGGCTCTCTTGGCGATCGACGTGAAGCCGCCTGAGGCGGGCGCTGGGTTGGACCCGGTCGCGGGGCTTGATCCGGGGGTGTGGGAGGCGGGGTTAGCATTCATCTTGGAGCGGCTCGAGGCCACGGCGTCCAATCGCCGCGAGGCCCAAATGGAGGTGGATGCGCTACGAACGGAGATCCGGGCGCTGGACCAGGCCCTGCAGGTGGAGGTCGAGGGCGCCGTGGTAAGGACGCGCCAGGTCGAAGTGATGGTGGCGTCGGGGGGTAGCGGGCTTGCGCGCGTGGAGGTGACGTATCTGGTGCCGGGTGCGTCTTGGCGGCCCTCCTACGACCTGCGTGCGTCGGAAGATCTGGCCGGGGTAGCACTGACCGCACACGCAGTAATCCGCCAATCGACCGGCGAGGACTGGGAGGACGCGGCGCTGACCGTCTCGACAGCCCAGCCGCATCTGGGGGCCTCGCCGCCGCCGCTTCCTGTCCGCCGGCTGTGGATCGCCGAGCCGGTGGTGGTCGCGAAGGGGGTTTCGCTCGAACGCCCTAGGGCGCCGATGAGGCAACTCGAGTCGTTGGGTTTTCCGGAAATGGAGCTCATGGATGCTGAGGTCACGACGGATGGCGACGAATTCTTCGCGTATGGCAATGAGAGGCGTATGCCCAGCGAAGCGTTCAAGTCGTCGTCGATGGCCAGCGTGACCAGGACCGGCATCACCAGCCAGTTCCTTGTGCCGCGCCGTGAGGACGTACCTTCCGACGGCGAGGAGCACCGGGTGTTCCTGGGGGAAGCGGAGCTCACCGTCGAGCCGTCGCGCTTCACCGTGCCGCGCCGGGGCGAGCGCGCCTACCTAAAGGCGAAGACCACCAACTCGACAGACATGCCCCTGGTGGCCGGCGAGGCCCGGGTCTTCCTGGGGCCCGACTACGTCGGCACGACCGCTGTCAACGACCTGCAGGAGGGCCAGTCCTTCGACCTGTTCCTGGGGGTGGACCCGGCGGTGGTCGTGGAGCGTCGGCTGGTCAGCGAGAAGCGGCGCGAGGCCAGCTTCTTCGCCCGCCGCGAGTCCACCACCTACATCTACGAGACGAAGGTCTCCTACCACGGCGAGGCGGGGCCGGTCGTGGTGCACATGGAGGACATCGTTCCCGTGTCGGACACGGACACCATCGTGGTCCGGCTGGTGGAGACCTCGCCGCCGCATCTGGGCGGAGAGGCGGAGTTGAAACGCTTGAAGGAGGAGGGGGTGCTCGCCTGGGAGATCCCGCTGGAGGCGGGCGAGACGCGGGTGGTCCGGCTCGAATTCAAGGTCGAATACGACAAGGACGCCAGTGTGGGAGGGTTCGAGAAGTGATTGCCGGCCTTGCCCTGCTGATCCTCGTTCCCCAGGACGCGCAGCCGTCCGCGGACGCCTTGGACACCGCCATCACCGCTGTGACCGTCTACGCCGACCAGGCCCTCGTGACGAGGGAGGTCGAGGTTGAGCTTGTGGCGGGCGACAACAATGTCGTGTTCGGCAGCCTGACGCGCATCCTGCAGACCGGTTCCGTGCGCGTGAAGGTGGATGGGCCCGGCGTGGTGGTCGGCGTCGAGACGCGCCACGTGACCGAGGTGCGCGCCACGAGCGCCGCCGTGGTCGAGGCGCGGTCGCGCATCGAGGCGCTGGAGGCCCTGCTGGCCGGGGCGCGTGAGGATGCGAACGCGGCCGAGGCCGCCTTGGGCTTCGCGGGCGAGACGCGAAACGCGCTTGTGGATGCGGCTTCTCGCGCGCTGGGTCGCGGGTCGGCCGACCCGGAGACCTGGGGCCGCGCGCTGGCCTTCGTGGAGAGGGCGCTGGACGACGCCAAGGGCCGGCAGCGGGACGCCGCCCGCCGCGCCGCCGATCTGGAGGAGGAAATCAGCGCCGTCCGCGCGACCATGAAGGGTGCCGACCTGGAGACCATCCAGGCTACGCTCGAGGTTCACGCCTCGGTCGAGGCGGAGCACGCCGGCAAGGCGACGCTCACGCTGACCTACCTTGTCGGCCAGGCAGCCTGGAACCCTGTCTACGAACTGCGCGCGTCTGCCGACATGGCGACCGTCGGACTCGTCTACCACGGCGTGATCGCCCAGCACACGGGCGAGGACTGGACGGACATCGCGCTCTCGCTTTCCACGGCGCGTCCCCACCTGGGTGCCGCGCCGCCCGACCTGGGCCGGATCTCGCTCTACGACCGGAACCAGACCGACTGGGGGATCGTGGTTGGAACCGGCGGCGGCGCGCGCGGCCGGCTCGGCGGTAGGGCGAAGAGATCGTCGGGGCCCATGTCTCCTGGGCCTGGAGGGCCTTCGGCAATGGACAGAATTGAGCACATGTTGGAGGAGGCGAGCCTTGAGCCGACGATGGCGGTGGCGGCTCTCGTCCAGAAGACGGGACTGACCGCGTTGTTCCAGGTGCCGCGTCCCGAAGACATTCCGTCGGATGGAGAGGCGCACCGGGTGCTGGTCCACGAGGCCCGCCTGGACGTCGAGCCTCGCCACTATGCGGCGCCGGCGGCGATGGAACGCGTCTTCCTGCGCGCCCATGCCACCAACACGACTGAATTGCCGATGCTCGCGGGCGGCGGAACGGTGTTCTTCGGGCCTGACTTCGTCGGTGCAGTGGAACTCGCCGACGTGCAGCCCGGTGCTGAGTTCGACCTCTACCTGGGGATCGACCCCGGCATCGAGGTGGTTCGCAAGGAAGTTGCCTCGAGGTCCGCCAAGCCCGGCGCCATGGCGCGCAACCGCCGCAAGGTCGAGATGTTTGAGATCACCGTTACCAACCACGGCGGGGCGGGCGGCACGGCCCATGTGCGGATCGAGGAGGCGCTGCCGGTGACCACGGACTCGCGTCTGAAGGTCAAGATCGAGAGCAACCTGGACCCGGTGGCTGGCGAGAAAGAGGAGAAGGCGCGCGAGGAGCGCGGGTTGTGGGCCTGGGAAATGGAGCTGGAGCCTGGCGCGTCCACGTCCTTCACCTACACGGTGACGGTCGAGTGGCCCAAGGCGCTCGGCTACTACCAGACCGAAGATCCGGAATAGGCCGCACCCTGGGCCGTTGGCGAACGTCGTCATGGCGGCGACAATGCGCGCGATGTCCGTTCTGCTGATTGCGGCGGCCGGCCTGCTGGCCTGCCAGGGAACCCAGCCTCAGGCTGCGGCGCCCGGCCCCGAACGGCTGGTGATCCTGCATACCAACGACCTGCACGGCCAGCTGCTCAGCCGGCCCGGAACCTGGATCGACAAGGAGAACCCGCCGGCGGTCGGCGGCTACGGGGCGCTGGTCTCGGCGGTGGGCGCCGTGCGTGCCGAGGGCAAGAAGGGCGGCTTCCCGGTCTTCCTGGTGTCCGCGGGCGACATCTTCAGCGGCACGCCCGAGGGCGACTTCGATTCCGGGCGGACGGTGGTGGATGCCTACAACCGGCTCGGCTACGACGCCGCCGCGCTCGGCAACCACGAGTTCGACAGGGGTGTCGACAACATGCTCGCGCTGGTCCGGCGGGCGGATTATCCGATCCTGGCGGGCAACCTGCGCGACGCGGACGGCGCGGTGCCCTCGCCCCTGAACGGGACGGCGCTGGTCGAAAAGGGCGGGGTCACGATTGCCTTCGTGGGGCTCCTGACCGAGGGCCTGGCCGACGTGGTGGCGGAGGGCCGGACCGGCGACCTAAAGGTGGGCTCGGCGGCAAAGGCCCTTCGCGAGGCGATCGCGCAGCTGGAGCGCGGGCCGGCTGACCTGATCGTGCCGCTCACGCACATCGGCGTCGGTTCCGACAAGCGGCTGGCGCGCGATGTGCCGGGCCTGCCCCTGATCGTCGGCGGCCATTCCCACACGGGCCTGCCGCGCGGCACGAAGGAGAGAAACACGACCATCGTCCAGACCTGGGGCAAGTGCGGCGCGCTGGGCCGGGTGGACATGGTGCGCGGCGAGGACGGGAAGTGGATCGTCGGATCGGCGAGCCACATCGAACTGGTGGTGGCGGACGTGGGCGAGGACCGCGCGGCCGCGGAATGGCTTGAGGAGCGGACCGGCGACCTGCGCGCGCGCATGGACGAAGTGGTCGGCGAGCTGACTGCTCCCGCCGGGCGCAACCGGTCGTGGGTGTCGAGTCCGGCGGGCAACCTGGTCTGCGACGCGATGCTCGAGTCGTCGGGAGCCGACGTCTCCTTCCAGAACAAGGGCGGCATCCGCAAGGCTCTGGCAGCCGGGCCGGTCACGCGGCGCGATGCCTACGAGATCCTGCCTTTCGGCAACGTCCTGGTGACGATGCGGATCAGCGGCGCCGATCTCCGCGCCCTGGTCGCGGCCTCGGTCGTGGGCCGCGGGCACACCGGTCTGGAGGTGGGCGGGCTGGTCGTGGAGGTGTCGGGCCGCGACATCCAGAGCATTCGCGTGGGGGGCGCGCCCCTGGTGGTCGACCGCGACTACACGCTGGTCACCAACTCGTTCCTGGCCGACAAGGGTGACGGCTACGAGGGGTTTGCCGCCGGCACCCTTCTGGAGCGGACCGACATCACGCTGGAGGCGGCGCTGATCGCCTATCTGGCGAAGCACCGGCCGGCGACGCCGTCGGTCGAACAGAGGGTGAAGCGCGTCCGGTGATGACATGATCGGTGTGGCCGCCTGGCTTCTGTCCGCCCTCCCTGTGCTGCAGGACGGGTCACTGGCCGACCGTCTGGCCAGCCGCGACTACGCGGTCAAGTTCGCGGCCGTGAAAGAGGCCGGTGGGCTGGACACGCTGGAGGCGGCAAAGGGCCTGGTCGGCGTGGCCTGCGCCCCTGGCTCCACCTTCAAGCCCTATCTGCGGATGAGCCTGCGCGACCAGGCGTTCCTGGGGCTGGCGCGGCTGACAGACGCGGACGCGGTGGCGTGGGTGGCGTCGGGAGGCCTCGGTGATGCGGCCAATGCGGGGTCGGCCGCCCTGCGCGCCGTCCTGGAGGCGCTGGGGCGGCTGGACGGATCGGTGCCGACGAACGAGGCCCGCCGGCTGCTGGGCAAGAAGTGGGAGGAAGAGACCTGGATGGCGCTGGCCGACCTGCTGGGGGGCAAGGGATCGGCGGAGGACGCGCGCGCGCTGGCACGCTGCCGCGGCGCCAAGTCGAAGGACCCGCTGGTGCGGGCTGCGATCCTCGAGGCGCGTTCGGCGCTGGACCCGGAGGGGACGGTCGAGGATCTGGTCAGTGCCCTGGGCGACCGGACCGCCGAACTGCGGGTGACGGCGCTGCGCCTGCAGGACGATGCCGCCGGGGCGGCAGATGCCGTGCGGCTGCTGGGTGACGACTCCGTGTGGGTGCGTCTGGCGGCTGCGGAGCGGCTGGGCCGGCTGCGCGAGACAGCGAGCGTGGTGCCGCTGATGGCCGCCCTGACGGCCGAGCCGGCGGGCACGCGGGCGCGGACTGCACTCGCGCAGGCCTTGACTGCGCACGCGGGGCTGGCGCTCGGCGAGGATCCGGCCGATTGGGAGCGGTGGTGGGCCGACCAGGGACCCGGTTTCGAGGTGTTTCGCGGTGACCCTCCCGTCCATCCGCCCCCGCCCGCGGGCGGCACGGTGGCGAAGTGGTATGGGCTCCGTGTCGCGGACAAGGGGGTGGTGTTCGTGATCGACCAGTCGGGGTCGATGCTGAGCAGCGTCGGGACCGCCGAAGGACGCACCAAGTTCGATGCGGCGCGGGAACAGACGCTGCGGGCGCTGGACGCGCTGCCGCCGGACGCCGCGTTCGGCGTCGTCTTCTTCCCGGCCGAGCCGCATGCGTGGAAGGACGGGCTGAAGCCGGCGACCACCCGCAACCGCAAGGCGGCCGCAGAGTGGATCGGCCACCAGGCGGCGGGACCGGCCGGCAACCTTTACGGTGCGCTGCGCATGGCGCTCGAGATGCAGGGCGTCGACCACGTCTACCTTCTCTCGGACGGGTCGCCGTCGGCGGGCGAACTGCGCTACGACACGCGCATCCTCGAGCGGGTCGCCCGGATCACCCGTCACCGGCCGGTGGCGGTGTCGACGGTCGCCACCGGCGGCTCGAAGTGGAACAAGAAGTTCCTTGTCGACCTGGCAGAACTCACCGGCGGCAGCGCCGTGGTCGCCGACCGCTAGGGCTGCCAGCACCGATAGACTCGGCCGCCATGCGCGCCTGGACGATCCATGAGCACGGCGGGCCCGAGGTCCTCACCCTGCGTCCCGACGCCCCTGTGTCCGAGCCCGGGCCCGGCGAGGTCCGTATTGCCCTGAGGGCCTGCGCGCTCAACCACCTGGACACCTGGGTGCGGCGCGGCCTGCCTGGCGTCACATTCCCGCTGCCGATGATCCTGGGCTGCGACGGCGCGGGGCGAGTGGATGCCTGGGGGAGCGGCGCGGAGGAGGGCGCGGCCGACGCCGGGGTCGAGTTGGCCGTGGGTGCCGCGGTCGGGATCGCGCCCGGCATCGGCTGCGGAGACTGCAAGGCCTGCGCCTCGGGCGACGACCACCTGTGCCGGCGCTACGGGATCCTGGGCGAGACCCGGGACGGGACCTGCGCCGAGTTCGTCTGCGTGCCGGCCAAGAACCTCCTGCCTGGTGCCGATGCGGTCGGCTGGGAGGCCGCCGCCGCCACCCCGTTGGTCTTCCTGACCGCCTGGCAGATGCTGATCGGCCGCGCCGGGCTGCGGTCCGGCGAGTCGGTCCTGGTCCATGCGGCGGGCTCCGGCGTGTCCACCGCCGCCATCTCCATCGCCCAGCACCACGGAGCCCGGGTGATGGCTACCGCCGGCAGCGGGGACAAGTGCGCCAAGGCCCTCGCGCTCGGCTGCGAGCGCGCCGTCAACTATCGTGAAGACGACTGGGGCGCGGCGGCCAGGGAATGGACGGACAAGCGCGGCCTGGACGTGGTCATCGACCACGTGGGTGCCGACACCATGCCCACCTCGATCCTGTCTCTGGGACGCGGCGGCCGGGTCGTCTCCTGCGGCAACACGTCGGGGCCGATCTTTGACCTCGACATGCGCCACGTCTTCTTCAAGTCGCTCTCGGTCCTGGGCTCCACGATGGGGCCGCTCGGCGCCCTGCGCGACGCCTGGGCGCTGGTCGTCTCTGGCGATCTGGTCCCCACCGTCAGCGAGGTCTTCGATTTCGACGATCTGCCCACCGCGCACGCCCGCATGGGCGAGCGCGACCTGTTTGGCAAACTCGTCGTCCGCATCTCCGCGGACTAGAAGCGCATGTTCACTTCGAACCGTACGCGGAGCGGATCGCCGAGGACCTCATCCGCGTCCGAGGTCAGGGCCCAGAGCTTCAACTCGGTCGCGTCCGTGCACCAGTAGCGGAAACCGGCGATCAGGCCGGACATGCCGGTGCCGGTGCCGGTGCCGGCGAAGGGGGTGTCGTCCTGGGCCACCGGACCGAAGACGGCGTTCGCGTCCAGGTCGTACCTCACCAGGAACGTGTTCCATGCACCTTCGTAGCCAGAGGTGCCCAGCAGTGCTCCAAAGGCCATGCCTGTGTCTTCATTCAAATTGTCGTCCAGGTTGTTCATGTACTGGACCGACAGGACCGTCGTGTCCCAGGGCCCGCCGTCCAGGCTGATCGACGCGGTGGTGTCCAGGATGGCGAAGCCGCCGTTGGATCCATCGGTCGCGGTGACGCCCTGCGGGTCGCCGACCGAGGTGCCTCCCGCGGCCAGGCCGCGCCAATTGGTCCAGGAGGAGGAAAGGCCCAGGTTCATGCCGGATCCGATGCCAAGGCCCAGATTTGCCTGCGCACCGAACATGGAGGCATCGCTGCCGGTGGCGTTCTCGACGGCCCTGTACTCGGCCAGGCGAATGTCGAAATCGAGGGCGCCGTCTGCCGTCCAGACGGCGGACAGGCCGGACGGCTGGATGTCCGAGTCCCAGGCGAGGCTGCCGTAGACGGGGTTCGTGGCGAAGACGTGTCCGAACTTGCCCACCTGCACGGTCAAGGCGTCCGTCACATTCCAGCCCAGGTTCACGCGGTCGAATTCGACCGGGATGCCGTTCAGGCCTTCGCTATCGCCGTCATCGCCGAAGTCCCAGTGGGGGCTGTTGGCGTCGCCGTTGGCGGATGCGGTGGTGAGACGCAGTTCGGTCCATGTGTCGGCGTTCCACGCATACCGGCCGCCGACCCGCACCCGGACCCGCTCCCGGTGACGGGTGTCGGAGGTGTCGAGGCCTGACCCGGGAGTGGATTCGGAGAGGTGATCGAACGTGCTCTCGTGGCGGAGGCGGAAGTCGCCGTAGCCCTCGAACTTGTCCCAGA
>CAZZHK010000017.1:0-33806 GCA_964653725.1 uncultured Planctomycetales bacterium
GCGGCGTGGACCTCGTAGGTGGCCGGCTTCTCGTCGGCGCCGCGGCTGAAGATCGAGACGATGTGGTCGTCGCTGCAGCCGGCGCGCATCTCCGAGAGCAGATCGAGCTCGCCGCCTGTCAGGAGGCAGGAGCGCAGCCGGCCGCGTGAGGTGACGCGCAGGCGGTTGCAGCGGTCGCAGAAGGGGTCCGACATGGCGTGGATCAGGCCGACGCGGCCGTCCGTGCCGGCGAGGGCGTAGCGCTCGGCGGGCCCGCCGTTGGCGCGTGTCGGCAGCGGCACGAGGGTGTAGCGCTCGCGGATCTGCTCTAGGACGGCGTCGGCCGGCACCACCGCGCGGCCGCGCGCGCGCTCGTCGGTCGGCATCACCTCGATGAAGCGAACGCCGATGCCCTCGGTGGCGGCGAAGTCGGCGAAGTCGCCGATCTCGGCGTCGTTGACCCCTTCCAGCAGCACGCAGTTGACCTTGACCGTCATGCCGACGGCGCGCGCGGCGCGGATCCCGTCCAGGACGCGGTCCAGCTTCCCCGAGCGCGTGATCTCGCGGAAGAGGCCGGGTTTCAGCGAATCGACCGACACGTTCACGTGGCGCAGGCCGGCCGCGAACAGCCGCTCCGCCCACACGTCCAGCAGGCTGCCGTTGGTGGTGAGCCCCACCACCTCGATCCCCTCCGTCCCTGCCGCCGCAGCGACAAACGCGTCGATGTCGGAGCGCACCAGCGGCTCGCCGCCGGTCAGCCGAACTTTTCGGAATCCCAGGCGCGAGGCCAGCACGCCGAACAGCCGCTCGGCCTCGGCGGGCTGGATGTAGTCGTCGCCGTCGTTGCGGATCGAGCAGTAGGTGCACGCGAAGTTGCAGCGGTCGGTGACGGACAGGCGCAGGTAGGTGACCTGGCGGTCGAACTGGTCCTTCATGCTGGCGGCGCCTGCATGACTAGCCGCCCGCGAAGACGCGCTTCAGCATCGCAGCGCGGGCCACGTCGCGCTTGTCCGCGTCCAGTTCCACGCCGGTCCGCGCCACCAGGTGGGCGGGCTGGATCTGGACAAGCAACCGATTCAGGGTCGCGATGTCGGGCTCGTCGAGCAGCCCCATGTAAACGCCCAGGCGCACGATCGACAGCAGCATCAGCGCCTCGTTCGACGCCACCTTCTCGACCCCCACCAGCCGGCCGATCGCCTTGCGCACGCGCTCCTCGATGTCGGGCCCGCGCTCGTCCATCAGGGCGCCGCGTACGCGGCGCTCGTGGCCGATCACGCGCGCGACCATCGCGCCCAGGACGTCGATCAGGTCGGCCTCGCTGCGCCCCAGCGTGGTCTGGTTGGAGAATTGGTAGAGCGCGCCGACCGCCTGGCTGCCCTCGCCGCGGTAGCCGCGGATCGCCAGCCGCGCGTCGCGGCAGGCGCGGAACACGCGCTTGAGTTCCTTGGGCGCCAGCGCCAGCCCCGGCAGGTGGAGCATCACGCTGACCCGGATGCCGGAGCCCACGTTGGTGGGGCACGCGGTCAGATAGCCGAATTCCTCGTGGAAACTGAACGGCACGCGAGATCCCAGCCTCCGCTCGACCGCCTGCGCGTCCTTCCAGGCGCCGTCCAGGTCGAAGCCGGGCCGCATGGCCTGGATGCGGACGTGGTCCTCCTCGTTGACCATCACGCTCATCAGTTCGCCCTCGCCGAAGGCCACGCCGCGCTCACCCTCGCCGCCGGCCATTTCGGAGGAGATCAGGTGGCGCTCGAGCAGCAGCTGGCGCCCGACCCGGGGCGTGTGGTCGAGTTCCAGGAAAGTGAAGCCGTCGTCGACCGGCTCGTGTTCGAGGGCGTCGCGCAGCCGCGTGTTCAGGTCGTGGGCCTTGTCGCCCTCCAGCCGCGACCCGAACGGGAAATCCATGACGTTTCGCGCCACGCGGATCCGCGTGGAGACGGCCACGTCCCCCTCGGGGCCGGGATCCTGCAGCCAGGACCCGACGCTCGTCGCCAAGTCCTGCAAGTAGCGGTCGAAGTCGTCCATCTGGCTTGGGGGCAGGATACCTGTAGGATCGGCGGTGCGAATGGAAGGGAACCTCGTTCTCGCCATCCTGGGAGGGGCCCTCGTGCTCTTCCTCACGGACAAAATCCGGGTGGATGTGGTGGCGCTGCTTGTGCTTCTGGCGCTGGCGCTGCCTTGGCCGCTGTTCGCGGACGGGCCGCTTCTGAGCGCGGACGAGGCGCTGTCCGGCTTCTCGTCGAAGGCGGTGATCTTCGTGGCGTGCATGTTCGTGTTCAGCCGCGCGCTCTACCGCAACGGCGTGGCGCACTGGCTGGGCGACCGGATCGTGCGGGTCGCGGGCGACAGCCCGCGCCGCCTGCGGCTGTTCCTGGTCCTGGCTGCGGGGCTGGTCAGCGCGCTGATGAACGACACCGGCACGGTGGCGGCCCTGATCCCGGTGGTGATCGGGCTGAGCCGGCGGCTGAACCGGCCTCCGTCCACCTTCCTGCTGCCGCTGGCATTCGGCGCGCTGCTGGGCGGCATGACGACCCTGATCGGCACCTCCACCAACCTGGCGATTGACAGCGCCATGCGGGCCAAGGCCGCCGAGATGATCGCGGACGGCGCTGCAGGCCCGTCGCTGGTCTCGCTGCAGGCGGCGGTCGGCGGCTTTTCGCTGTTCTCGTTCACCGACATCGGACTGGTGCTGCTGGCGGCGGTCTGCCTGTTCTTCCTGGTCAGCGGGTCGCGCTTCCTGCCGCCCGAGGAGCGGACCTCCCAGTCGCTGGAAGACGAGTTCGAGGTGCGCAGCTTCCTGACCGAGCTCACCCTGGATCCGGCCAGCGACATGGTCGGCGACACGATCGAGGGGACCGGCATCGGCGCCGACTACGACGTGACGGTAGTCGGGATCGTGCGAGGGGGCGAAATGATCGCGGCGCCGGGCGCCTATCAGCGGATCCGCGAGGGCGACGTGCTGATCGTGCAGGGTGAGCCGGACGCGCTGCTGCGGATGCGGCGCGACGGCAAGGTCGTCGACCGCGAGTCGGTCAAGGTGGGCGACGCGATCCTGCGCAGCCAGGACGTGCGCGTGGTCGAGGTGATCGTGTCTCCGGGATCCACGGCCATTGGCCAGACGCTGCGCCAGATGGACTTCCGCGACACCACCGGCTGCAACGCTCTGGGGCTCAGCCACTTCGGCGAGGTTCGGCCAGGCGGGGTCGCGACCACACCGCTGAGCGCCGGCGACGCGCTGCTGCTGCAGGGCCACCGCGCCGACATCGAGCGGCTCAAGCGCGGGCGCGACTTCATCGTGATCGACGAGATCGAGAACCCCGCCCCCATAGGCCCGAAAGCGCTCATGACGATGGGCGTGATGGCGGCGGTGTTCAGCTCCTATTACATGGGGCTCGGGGAGCTGCAGATCCTGGCCCTGGCCGGCGTGGTGGCTTTGATCTTCCTGCGCGCCATTCCGCTGTCGGAGGCCTACGGATCCCTCAACCTGATGGTGCTGGTCCTGATCGCGGGGATGCTGCCGATGGGCCACGCCATGGCGAAGCACGGCGTGGACTCGCGCATCCTGGGCTGGCTCGGGTCGGGGCTGGGCGACGCGACAGCGCCGGTCCTGCTGGGCGCCGTGTTCGCGGTCACCGTCGCCCTCAACCAGGTGATCGGCCACATGCCGGCAGCGATCATGCTGACGCCGCTGGCGATGGAGGTCGCCGTGCAGTCGGGCCACAGCGTCCAGCCCTACGTGATCGCGGTGATCCTGGGAGCGTCGTGCTCCTTCATGACGCCGATGGGCCACCAGGTGAACGCGATGGTGATGGGGCCGGGCAACTACCGGATGCGCGACTACTGGCGGCTGGGTCTGCCGCTGACCCTGCTGGTGGGCGCCATCGTGGTGGCCCTGCTGCCGGTCCTGCACCCCGTCACCTGATGGGCCGCGCCCTGCTGCTGGGCCTTGCGGCTGCCGCTTGCGCGCCCGACCCGCCGGGCCCGCCCCCCAACCAGATCGTGGTGGTGATCGACACGCTGCGGGCGGACGCGGTGACGCCTGCCGGCGCGCCGTTCCTGGCGGGCCTGGCCGAGCGCTCGGTCACGGCCGGCCAGGCGCGCGCCACCTCCTCGTGGACGCGGCCGTCCGCCGGGACCATCTGGACCGGCCTGTACCCGTCCACCCACGGCGCAGTCGGCCGCCGCGACATGCTGCTGCCGGGGCCCGCCACGCTGCCTGAGATGCTGCGCGGCGCGGGCTACGCGTCGTGCACTGCGTTCGTCACCAATCCCAACGTGGCCTCGGCCTACGGGTTCGCGCGCGGATGGGACGACTACTTCGAGCTCTACGAGCGGCGCGACGCCGGCTTTGTGGGGCAGGAGGAGCTGATCACGCCCGCCTCCGTCGTCATCGACCAGGTGGCTGGCTGGCTGGAGGACGCGCCTGCCGAGCCGTGGCTGCTGCTGGTATTCCTGATCGACCCCCACGCGCCCTACGAGGGCGGGCTGGTCCCGACCCTGCCGGGGCCTGGCCTCCGCGCGGCCTATGCCGCGGATGTGCGGGCCACCGACGCACAGGTCGGCCGGCTGTGGGACGAGGTGGCAGCCGCCGGGCTGGCGGACCGGACCGCGTGGATCGTGGCGGCCGACCACGGCGAGGAGTTTGGGGAACATGCGCTGTGGGGTCACGGACAGAGCCTCTACGGGACGGCCGTCGACATCCCGCTGCTGGTGTCCGCGCCGGGCGAGCAGCCGCGGCGGCTGGCCGCCGCGGCCTCGCTGATCGACCTGGTCCCGACCTGCCGCGACCTCGCGGGTCTGGCCCCCGACCCGTCGCTGCCGGGCCGCAGCCTGCTGGGCGGCGCTGCCGACTCGGAGGAGCGCGGGCTCTTGACCGAGTTGGACCTCGAGGCCTGGACATCACATGACCGCTTTCGGTCGCTGAGCCTGGAGCGGGGTGGCTTCAAGGCGGTCTGGTATCCGGACCTTCGGCGGCCAGGCGGCCGCCCTGCCGTCGAGCTGTTCGACCTGGCGGCCGACCCGGGCGAGGCCCGCAACCTCGCCTCTGAGCCCGCTCATTCCGGGCGCGTCCAGGCCATGGTCGACGTGCTGCGCGCGCATCGGGACTCCGCAGCGAACAGGATCGGGGCGGGACCCGCGTCGCCCGCCATGCTGCAAACCCTCGAGGCGCTCGGCTACGGGGCCGAGGAGCAGGACTGATGGGCGCGCGCGTCGCCACCGCGATCCTGATCCTGATTGCCCTTCTCGCGGCGGGGACCTGCGGTTTCTACATCCTTGGTGGGCCGGAGTGGTCCTGGATGGACGCCCTCTATATGACGGTGATCACGATCACCACGGTCGGATTCGATGTGGTCCATCCCCTGGATACGTCGCTCCGGATATTGACCGCCGCGGTCGCGGTGGCCGGCGTCGGCGTGTTCCTCTATGCCCTGTCGATCCTGGTGGACGGCTTCGTCGGCCGCCTGCTGCCCGATACCCTGCGGCTGCGACGCATGGAGAAGCGCATCAGCAAACTCAGGAACCACACGGTGATCTGCGGCTTCGGCCGAGTGGGACGGGCCGTGGCCGCCGAACTAGCAGGCGAGGACGCGCGCTTCTGCGTGGTCGACCGCCAGCAGGAGCGTGTGCGACAAGCCGCGGACCTCGGATGGCAGGCTCTGTGCGGCGATTCGACCGAGGAGGCGGTGCTCGAACGCGCCGGCATCGACCATGCGACATCCCTCATGGCCTGTCTGGGCCACGACGTCGACAATCTGCTCTTGACCATGACCGCCCGCGGCCAGAACCCGGGCTGCAAGGTGATTGCGCGTGCGTCCGACCCGCGGACCGAGAAGAAGCTGCTGCGGGCCGGCGCCTCGCGCGTGGTCACGCCGATGGCGATCGGAGGGCGGCGCATGGCGCAGAGCCTGCTGCGGCCCGGCGTGCTGGCCTTCGCCGACGTGGCCTTCGGCGCCGTGACGCGCGAGTTGGCCCTCGAGGAGGTCGTCCTGGGACCCGCCGCTCCGGACGAGGGCGGCACTCTGGCAGGTCTGGACCTGGCGGAGCGCTACGGGGTGTCGGTCGTGGGCATCCGCCGCTCGGGCGGCGCGCTCGAGATGGCGCCGCGCGGCTCGACCGCCGTCCACCGGGGCGACCGGCTGTGGGCCTGGGGCCCCCGCGAGGGCCTCGAGCGCCTGGCGTCCGACTTCGCCCCAGCGTCGTGACCGAACAGCTCGTAGCCCTCACCCGCCCAGTCAGCGCTTCCATCGCCGATTGCGAGCTCACCCATCTCGACCGGTCCCCCATCGACCTCGATCTGGCCTGCGCGCAGCACACCGCCTACGAGGCCCTGCTGGCCGCCCTCGGCTGCGAGGTCCGCCACCTGCCTGCCGCCGACGACATGCCGGACGCCGTCTTCGTCGAGGACATCGCGGTCGTCACCCCTGAACTGGCCGTCCTCACCCGACCCGGCGCCGCCTCGCGTCGCCCCGAAATCCCCTCCGTTCGCGACGCCCTCGCCCCCTTTCGCACCCTCGCCGCCCTCACGGCCCCCGCGATACTGGACGGCGGGGACGTGCTCCAGGTCGGATCGCGGCTCTTCGTGGGGCTCTCCTCGCGCACCAACCAGGCCGGCATTGACGCGCTGGCCGCACTCCTTGGCCCCCAGTCCATCACCGTCACCCCCGTCCGCACCCCACGCTGCCTCCATCTCAAATCCGCCGTCTCCCAGGTTTCGCCGGACACTCTCCTGATCAACCCCGACTGGGTCGATCCCACCCCTTTCGCCGATTTCAACCTGATCGAGATCGACCCGTCCGAGCCCTGCGCTGCCAACGCGCTGCTGATCGGCTCCTCTCTCATCGTCGATGCCGCCTACCCCCTCACTGCTGCCCGCCTCGAATCCCACGGGTTGGACCTGCAACCCATCTCGCTGTCCGAATTGGCGAAGGCCGAGGGCGGCCTGACCTGCTCCTCCCTGATATTCCGCAGGCACGCTGAGCGAACGGTCATTCACCGAGACCCGAATTCAATGGATGGTTGAATGAACGTTCGTTCAGTGTGCTGGTGAGGGCCGACCAGACCATCCCCCCCGTTTCCTCATATGTGGATTCGTCGGGGTGCATCGCCCCGGGAATGCCCGTGTCATGAACGGACGCCACCGCAGCAAGCGTGAATCTGCCCAGCAAGACGGGCAAGGCCGGACGGTAGACATTGTCCAGGCAGCCCTTGAAGAAATGGGCATCGAGGCACCTCGCCGCAGGCTGCCAGGTTCCCGGCGGCCAGGCAGAACACGGCTCGGCGAAGTCCCTCCCTGGCTGCCGATACCTCTCTCGGCATAGAGAACCATCGACGCCTGCAGCAGCGCCCGTTCGTTCCCCCGAAATCCACCGAACATGTCCCTGCCCAGCGGCCGAAGCTTGCCACCAACACCCCAGAGCCAGAACGGGTCGTCGAAGCGAGCCAACCCATCGCCATGCGCACCGCGCTCCACACCAGGTGCCGCACCTACGAGGGCCGGGCGGGGCGGGAAATTCAGGCGGGGTGGAGGGTGACGGGGTCGCCGTTGGTGGCCGAGGTGAAGTCGTGGGCGGAGCCCATGGGAACGGCGATTTCGAGGCAGCCGTAGGAGTTGATGAGGGCACAGGGCTGGCCGGCCTCGCCGTCGCCGTAGGTGGCGACGAGGGGAGCCGTGTGGTCGCCGACATGGGCGACGAAGGAGTGGCCTTCGGGGATCATGGCCTCGGGGATGTCGGTGAGGAGGTTGCCGAAGTGGTCGGTCATGATGATCCGGCCATGCAGGATCCCGTCCTCGTCGCGCTCGGGCTTGGGCGTCTTGAGGTGGACGTGTTCCTCGGGACCGATGGGCGACCCCATGTCCTCGAAGGTGCGGCCGCCCGCCAGATCGGCGGCGAGCGGAGCGAAGAGGTCGCGGCCGTGGAAGGTGGCGGACCGCTCGGGGAGGCCCTCGCCGTCCGTATCAATCTGGAACAGTTCGCCGCCCTTGGCCAGCCAGCACAACAGCCCGTTGTCCGGAGCCAGGAAGGAGTGGCCGGCGTTGCGGAGGCCCAGGATGGCCCGATCGGTGCCCACGCCGGGGTCGACCACGGCCACATGGACCGTGCCCTTGGGAAAGTAGTGCCAGGAGCCGGACAGGATAAAGGCGCCCTGTTCGACCGACTGGGGGCTGACCTGGTGGGTCAGGTCGACCACGCGCGCCGCCGGACAGCGCTCCATCAGGACGCCCTTCATCTGGCCGACGAACGGGTCGGCGAGCCCGAAATCGGTCAGGAGCGTGATGACCGGGTCGGCGGCCATCGAAGTCAGTCCTCGGGATCGCCCAGCAGGGCAATGAGGGCGTCGCGCCGCTCGGCCATGAAGTCGGCCGAGGAGGCCTCGAGGTTCAGGCGCAGGAGCGGCTCCGTGTTGGAGGCCCGGATGTTGGCCCACCACCACTGCTCGTCGCCCAGGTCCCCCACCTCGACGGTGACCCCGTCCAGGTCGTCCTGGCGCGCATCGGCAAACGCGGCGCGGACCTCCGCGAACTTGGCCTCGGTGGAATCGACGCGGAAATTGATCTCGCCGGTGGCGTGGTAGCGCCGCAGGTCGGCCACCAACCCTGAGAGCGGGCGCCCGGTGGTGGTCAGGAGCCGCATGACCGCCAGCATCGCCAGCATCCCGTTGTCCGTCGTGTGCGCGGCCTTCCAGTAGTAGTGGCCCGACAGCTCGCCGCCGAAGATCGCGCCGCGCTCGCGCATGGTGGCCTTGATGAAGGAATGGCCGACACGGTCGCGCACCGGTTCGCCGCCGGCCTCGGCGATCGCCTCCTTCACCGCCCAGGACGAGCGCAGGTCGTAGACCACAGGCGCACCGGGATTGTCAGCCAGCAGCCCGCGCGCCAGCAGGGCCGTCATCAGGTCGTTGGGAACCGGTTCGCCGGTCTCGTCGACGAATGAGCAGCGGTCCGCGTCACCGTCGAACGAGCAGCCCACCGCACAGCCGCCCTCCACCACCGCGGCCGAGAGGTCGACGAGGTTCTCCAGCTTCAGCGGATTCGCCTCGTGGTTGGGAAACGACCCGTCGAGCTCCGTGTAGAGCAGGGTGGGCGTGATCTGCGGCAGGCGCTCCAGCAGGGGCAGCAAGGTCAGCCCCCCCATCCCGTTGGCGGTGTCGAATGCGGCGGACAAGTCGCCGATGCCGCCCGCGAAGCCGGCCAGCCACGAGATGTAGTCGTCCAGGTAGGGAGCGTCGGTGACCGAACCGCCGCCCGGTGCCTCGCCGTCGGGCCCGCCCGCCTCGACGATGGCGCCGATCTCGGCAATGCCGGTCACGCCAGACACCGGCCGCGCCCCCTCGCGGCAGAGCTTCATGCCGTTGTATTCCCCCGGGTTGTGGCTGGCCGTCACGACCAGGCCACCGTCGCATTCCAGCGAACCGATGGCGTGGTAAGTCATCGGCGTCGACGCCAACCCGATGTCCAGGACGTCGCAGCCCGCCGACGTGATGCCTTCGGCCACCGCCCCCGCGATCCCCGGCGAGTGGGTACGCATGTCGTGGCCCAGGACCAGACGTCCCGCGCCCAGGAATTCCGCGAAGGCGCGGCCGGTCCGCCGCGCGATGTCCTCGTCGAACTGCTCAGGCACGAGCCCGCGGATGTCGTAGGCCTTGAAGATGCTCACGCGAGGGCCTCGCAGACGCGCGCCACGTCGGCCGCGCCGACATGGCGGTGGGTCACGAATCGCACGCGCGTCTTCGAGGCCGGCAGCACCTGGACCCCTGCCGCCCCTAGCCGGTCGCAGAAGCCCTGCGCGTCGTCCACGTCCACGAACACGATGTTGGTTTCGACCGAGGCAACGTCGACCCCCACGCCGTCGACCGCGCTAAGCGCCTCGGCCAGCGCTCGCGCCGTCTCGTGGTCCTCGCTCAGCCGCTCCGTCATGTCGCGCAGGGCCACGATGCCGCAGGCCGCAAGGACACCTGCCTGGCGCATCCCGCCGCCCAGCCACTTGCGGATCCTCCGCACGCGCTCGACGAAGTCCGCGGAGCCCATCGTCAGTGACCCGACCGGCGCGGACAGTCCTTTCGACAGGCAGGTCGACACCGAGTCGGCGCGCGCCGCCCAGTCCGCCACGTCGATTCCGCTGGCCGCCTGGGCGTGGAAGAGCCGCGCCCCGTCCATGTGGACCCAGAGCCCGTGGGCGTCTGCGACACCGCGCACGGCGTCGACCGCCTCCATCGGCCACACGGAGCCGCCCGCCGCGTTGTGTGTCTGCTCGATCTCGACCAGCGTGGTCGGCGGGCAGTGAATGTTGTCGGGCCGGACGGCAGCCTCGACCTCCGCCGCCGAAAGGATCCCGCGATCGCCGTCCAGCAGGTTCACTTGGACACCGGCGATCCGGACCAGCGCACCCGCCTCGTAGCGGAAGCAATGGGCACCGCGCTCGATGATGATCTCGTCGCCGGGACGCGTAGCGGCGGCGATCGCCGCCTGGTTGGCCATGGTCCCCGACGGCACGAAGACCGCCGCCTCCTTGCCGAAGCGGACAGCGGCCAACGCCTCGAGCTCATGGACAGTGGGATCGTCGCCTAGGACGTCGTCCCCCAGCGGCGCCGACACCATGGCCTCGCGCATGGCCTCGGTGGGCTGGGTCACCGTGTCCGAGCGGAAGTCGCTCACGCGTTCCTCCAGACAGCGATCCGCTCCAGCGCCTCGGCGGTGCGCTCCAGCGAATTCGTGCAGGCAAAGCGGATGAAGCCCTCGCCATGCGCCCCGAATGCGGTCCCCGACAGGCAGGCCACGTGGCATTCGTCCAGGATCCGCGCCTGCAGTTCGTCGCAGGGGATCCCGGTCTCCTTCACGTCCACCCACAGATAGAAGGCGCCGGCAGGCTTGAAGGCCCGGAAGCCGGGCATCGCACCCAGGGCCTCGCACATGAAGTCGCGGCGGCGCTCGTAGGCGGCCACCATCGCGGCCGCCGCGTCCTGCGGGCCCTGCAGCGCCTCGATCCCCGCCCACTGCACGAAGTTCGCCGTGCAGGACACGGAGTTCGTGTTGAGGTTGGCGATGTGGACGGCCAGCGACGCGGGCATCACGCCCCAGCCGAGCCGCCAGCCGGTCATCGACCAGGTCTTCGACGCGCCGTCGAGAATGATCAGCCGGTCCTCCATCCCCTCGCACGACGCGATCGAGCTGTGATTGCCGCCGTCGAAATAGATGCGCGAATAGATCTCGTCGGAAAGCACCCAGATGTCGGGGCGGTCGGCCAGCCCGGCAGCGATCCGCGCGAAGTCCTCCTGCGAGGTCACCGCACCGGTCGGGTTGTGGGGCGAGTTGAGGATGACCAGCCGCGTGCGCTCGGTCACCAGCGACAGGAGGGCGTCGGGGTCGCAAGCGAAACGTTGGTCTGCAGAGAGCGGCAGCGGCACGGCGGTCGCCCCGGCGAACTCGATCGCCGACTCGTAGATCGGAAAGCCAGGGTTGGGCGTAATCGCCTCATCGCCCTCCTCCAGCAGCGCGAAGGCGGCGTGGTAGATGATCGGCTTCGCGCCCGGCGTGATCACGACCTGGTCGGGGTTGACGGAGATGCCGCGGGTGCGCGCGGTCTCCTCCGCCACCGCCTCGCGCAGCTCCACGATCCCTGCCGAGCCGGTGTAGCCAGTCTTTCCGTCGCGCATGGCAGCTACGCCAGCGTCGACCACATTCCCGGGCGTCTTGAAATCGGGCTCGCCGATCTCGAGATGAATGATGTCGTGGCCCTGCGCTTCGAGCGCCTTGGCGGCCACCAGGACCCGGAACGCGGTCTCGGTGCCCAGCCGGTCCATCCTGGAGGCGAGACGGGGCTGAGCAGCTTCAGTCATGGGCGGTGATCCGGGGTTCATCCGTCCTATCTTCGCCTCGGCACGGCATTTGGAGAAGCCCTGCGACTATGCTCCGCGCCAAGTCCATGTCGCGCATCCTGCCCCGATCTGCGCTTTTCGCACTCAGCGCCCTCCTGGGCGCCTCCTGCGGACCTCCCGTCGACGTGCGCATTTTCTGCGCGCTCGACGAGGTTCACGCGAGGCCACACCTGGAGCGTTTCCAGCAGGCGACGGGCCTGAACGTCCAAATGGTCTTCGACCTGGAGGCCAACAAGACCGTCGGCCTGGTCCGCACACTTCTGGAGGAGCGCACGCGCCCCACCTGCGACGTGTTCTGGAACAACGAGGTGGCCCACACGATCCGCCTGGCCCGTAGCGGCATCCTGGATCCCTACGTCTCGCCCAATGTGGCTGGCATCCCGGGCCGCTGGCGAGGTCCCGACGCCCTGTGGACGGGATTCGCCGCCCGCGCACGGGTGCTGATCGTCAACACCGACATGATCCCCGACCCGGCCGACTGGCCCACCGGCCTGGCCGACTTCGAGGATCCGAAGTGGCGGGGCAAGGCGGTCATGGCCCAGCCCCTGGCCGGCACCACCGCGACCCACATCTCGTGGCTGTTCGAGGCCTGGGGCGAGGTCGAAACAGTGCGCTGGCTACAGGCCTGCATGGAGAACCAGACTGCTTTCGTGTCGGGCAACGCCCAGTCCATGCTTGCGGTGGCGGACGGGCGGCGCGCCTTCGGCCTGACCGACACCGACGACTTCGAGTCCGCCAAGCGGCGCGGCGCTCCGGTGGCCGCTGTCTACCCGGACGCTGCCCACGGCGGCACGCTGGTGATCCCCAACACGGTGGCGGTGATCAAGGGGGGCCCCCATCCCGAGGCCGCCCGCCGTCTGGTCGATTACATCCTGAGCGAGTCGACCGAGCGCATCCTGGCGCTGGGTGATTCGGCCCAGATCCCTCTAAGGCCCGACGTTCCGGTCCGCGGCGACTTCCGAACCCTGAAGACCTTCGACGAGGCGGAATGGGATCCCCACGCGGCGGCTGACCGCTGGGAACGGCACCGCACACTGCTCGAGTCGATGTTCCTCGGGGGCCGCCGTTGAACCAGGGCCGCGCAACCCATGGCATGGCGAGCCGGGCCGTCGTGGTCCTCGCGCTCCTGCTGTGCGTGGCCCCGGTGGCCCTCTTCCTCGGCCAGGCGGCCTCCGACGATCTCCGCGAGGTCGTGGCCGGCGGCGCCGCCCCGGCACTGATCGGCCGCACCCTGCAGGTCGCCGGCGTCGGCGCCCTGCTGGCCCTGGTCCTGGGGCTGGGCCTGGCGTTCCTGGTGGAGCGCACGGACGCGCCCTTCCCGGCCCTGTTCACGGTGGCCGCCCTGGCGCCAGCCTTCGTGCCGCCCCTGGTGATCGCCATCGCCTGGGGCTCCCTGCTGGGCTCGGGCGGCCCATGGACCTGCGCATGGGTCTTCGGGGTCGCCGGCAGCCCCTTCCCGTTCTTCCTGGCCTCGTCCGCGCTGCGTGCGTCCGACGGCCGGCGCGAGGAGGCAGCCCTGCTGACGGGCGGCCGACCGCTGGCGGTGCGCATGGCGCTGCACGGCGCATTGCCCGCCGCCCTGGCCGGCTCCCTGCTGGTGTTCGTGCTGGCCGCCGGCGACTTCGCCGTGCCGGACTACCTGGCCTCGATCGGCGAGCGCTTCCCGGTGCTGGCGAGCGAGGTCTTCTTTCGCTGGCAGCGTCTCGAGAGCGACGGCCACGCCGCCGCAGCGTCGCTGCCCATCGTCGCCCTGGGCGTGGCCGCCATCGTCCCGTTGGTCGCCGTGCGGCGCCGCGGCGGCATCGCCCAGCTGCGCAGCGAAAGCGCCTATCCGTTCCGCCACGCCCTGGGCAAGTCCAGGTGGCCCGCCGCCCTGGGCGCCGCAGCCGTACTGACCATCGTGGTGGGCCTGCCGATGGGCCAGCTGGTCGGTACCGCCGCTGGCAACCCCGACATCGCGGTGCTTGATTCGCTGCGCGAGGCCAAGGGGAACCTGGCCTTCACCCTGGGTGTGGGCGCAGGCACGGCGCTGGCCGCCGGTCTGATGGCCTGCGGCCTGGCCGCAGTCGCAGCCCGGTCGCGCGAGGGCGCCGTGGTCGATGCGCTGGTGCTTCTGCCGCTGACCGTGCCGGCGGTGGCAGTCGGGATCGCCACCATCCGCATGCTCCACCCCTCCGCCGCGCCCGGCTGGATGCCGGAAGGAATGGCGGAGGGCTATCTGGCTTTCCTGGACGCGGTCTACCTTTCACCCCTCGCCGCCATGGTCGCCCTGCTGCCCCGTGTCCTGCCGTTCGCCTTCGCCGGTGCCGTGGCCGCCTTCGCACGCCTGCCGGCCGAGACCATCGAGGCCGCGCGGGTGTCTGGCCTGGGCCCTGTCGCCTGCGCCTGGCGCATCACGCGCCCCCTGGTCGCCGGCGGCGTCGTCGGCGGCGCGCTGCTGGCCTTCGCGTTCAGCGTGCGCGAGGTCGACGCCCTGGCCCTGCTGCCGGCCGGCAACCCGGCCGCCATCTTCCGGATCTACAACGCGGTCCACTTCAACCGCCCCGAGTTCGTGGCGGCACTGAGCCTCGCCGTGGCCGCCCTGGCCGCCTGGCCGCTGGCCGTCCATGTCCTGTGGCGGAGAGCGCCGCTGGAGGTCAAGTGACGATCGACGTGCCGGGCCGCGGGCGTTCGGTGGCCGTGGAGGACCTGCATGTCGACATGGACGGCGGCGCAAAGGTCCTGCGCGGCGTCGACCTGTCCATTGCGGCTGGCGAGTGGGTATGCGTCACCGGGCCCTCGGGTTCGGGCAAGACGACCCTGCTCCGCGCAGTAGCCGGCCTGGTCCGTCCCACCAGCGGCCGTGTGGCACTGGACGGCCGCGACGCGACATCGATCCGCCCTGAGAGGCGCCGCATCGGTTTCCTGTTCCAGGGCCGCGCCCTTTGGCCCCACCTGAGCGCATCCGCCCACCTGGAGATCGTGTTCCGTGCCCAGGGCCTCGCCCGCGGCGAGCGCTCCAGGAAGGCCGCGCAGCTCCTGGGCCGCGTCCATCTGGAGGACAAGGCCGACGCACGGCCCGGCACCCTGTCCGGCGGCGAGGCCCAGCGGCTGGCCCTGGCCCGCGCACTGGCGGTCGAGCCCGGTCTGCTGCTGCTGGACGAGCCCCTGGCGCCGCTCGACTCCGATCTGCGCGCCGACCTGGAGAGCCTGCTGCGCAATGTGCGCAAGTCACTGGGCTGCACGGTCCTCCACGTCACCCACGACGCCGCCGAAGCGGAGCGGCTGGCGGACCGGACCGTCTTCATGGCCGACGGCCGGCTCCAGGACACGCAGGACGGATGAGGCGGCTGGCGTCCGTCGCCCTGCTGGCCAGCGGCGCCGCCGCCTGGTGGATGCTGGCCACGGGCGGCGCGACGCGCCCCGATCCGGGCCTGGCGACGCGCGTGCGCGACCCCGCGGCCTGCGCCCAATGCCACGCCCAGACAGTGGCGGACTGGAATGAGTCCTGGCATGCCAAGGCGTTCACCGACCCTGAGGTGGTTCGTCTCTCCAACAACTTCTCCAACGAGCAGTGCATCGACTGCCACGCCCCGAGGCCGGTCTACGAAACGGGCCCCGCCGCCCGCACGCTGCCGCGACTGGCCGGACGCGAGACGGGCGTCGACTGCTATTCGTGCCACGCCGGGACCACCAACTTCGAGGACGCCGTCGCTGGTCGATCGCCGGCCTGCACGCCGATCCCCATGCCATGGTCCGTGTCCTCGGCCGCCTTCTGCGAGTCATGCCACAACCAGCACGGCACGACCGACCAGTGGCGCGCCTGGAACGGCGGCCAGACCTGCACCGAGTGCCACTTCCCCGGCGGCTCGCATCGTCTGCCGGGCAGCCACGAACCGGAGATGGTGCGCCGCGCAGTTGAACTGCGGCTGGTGGAGGGCGACGAGCCGGTCATCGAGGTCGCCAACGTCGGCGCCGGCCACGACTTTCCCACCGAGGAGCGGTCCCGCGCCGTGGACCTGGTCTGGATCCGGCCCGACGGCACGAGCGAGCGGCTGGACCGCTACCGCGATCCCTACCGGGACGAGGCCGGCCTGGTGAACACCCAGATTCCGGCTCGTGCCGTACGGCGCTACCCCGTGCCCGGCGCCGGCCAGATCCGGCTGCTCTACAAGTACAACCCGTTCCAGGAGGACGCGGACGCCTTCGAGGTGCACCGCCTGGATCTGCCGTGAAGAGAATCCTGGCCACACTGCTGCTCGCCGGCTGCGGCGGACAGCCGCCCGCGTCCGCGCCGGTCGTCTATGGACCGGTTCTGGCCGAAGCCCGCGGAAGGCTGCCCTCCCCGCCCGACGTGCTGCGCGGGAGCACCGACCCGGAGCTGCTGGAGGAGGTCCGCGGGCTTCTCGAAGCAGCCGGCCCCATGCGCCTGACTCGACTCGGGCGGTCGGCTCTCGGCTCCCTGACGGCAGACCGCGACCGTCACCGGCCCTCCGTCCTGGCGGTCCTGGCCATTCCCGACATCGGCGTCGAGCCCCGCCGCGGCGCCCTTCGCTTCCTGGAGGAAGAGACAGATCAGGCCCTGATCCCCTACCTGGTCCTGCGCATGAAGTATGAGACCAACGAGGACCTGTCCGTCTCGACAGCCGCTTTGCTGGGCCGTCTGGGATCGCGCGCCGGGCAGCCCGGTCTGGACGAAGTGGTCCGCCGCGGCGGCAGCGCAGCGCGGGCAGCTGCCGCCGCCCTGGCAGCCCTGCCCACCTCATCCCTCCCGGACACGCCGGCCCTGCGCGCCGCGATCTGGCAGCAGGTCGCCGCTCTTGCCAGCCCGCAGCTCCGCCATGTGGACGACGCCCGTTTCGTACTGGCGCGGCTGGCACCGCTGTCCACGGAAATCCTCGGCGAGGCGCTCCTCGACGAGAACCGCTACGTCCGCGCCCACTCCGTGGAGGTCCTTCACCGCCAGGGGCCCTCCGCGGCAACGGCGCGCGACCGGGTCCGGCTGCTGCTGGCCGATCCGGCCCACCGGGCGGGCGCGGTGCGTGTACTGGCGCGGATCGCAGATCCCCTGGACGCCGGTCTGATCGAGGAGGCGAAGAGCGATCCGGACCCCGAAGTGCGCGCTGCGGCCGGCGGCTGAGCGCTACTCGTCGTCCAGGTAGCCGAGCCCGCGAAGTTCCTCGCGCAGCTCCGGCGTCAGCGCCGCCTCGTCCACCGCTGCGCCCGCACCCAGTGCCCGATGCCGCTGGCCCAGCGCCCGCAGCCTCTCCTTCAGGGCGTCCCGGCCCTTGGCCGTTCCGTCCTGTTCCAGGGGGTCGGCCGCCACATCGAAGACCGCCCAGTCGTCGCGCCGGCCGCGCCTGGTCAGATAGGCGCTCAGGTCCCCGGTCCGGATTCCCCATGTCCCGCCCAGGTTGATGAGCGCGAAGGGCTCGTCGGCTGCGTCCACAGGGCCCAGCAGGTTGCGGCCCTGGGCGCGTCGCGGCACAGGCAGACCCACCACGCTGAGGATGGTCGGCATCACGTCCACCAGGCTGGTGATCTCCTCGATCGTGGAGCCGCCGCCCCGGCCGCCCGGCAGCCGCATCAGCAGAGGCACCCGCCCGACCTCGCGGTAGATCTGCCGGTGGCCCATCACGTCGTGCTCCATGAACTCCTCGCCGTGATCGCTCAGGAAAACCACCAGCGTGTTCTCCAGCAGCCCGTCCTGGCGCAGCCCGTCCAGCAGCCGCCCGATGCCGTCGTCCAGGGCCGCCACCTCCCGGGCATAACTGGCGCGCAGGTAGGCCATCAGCAGCGGAAAGCGCGGATCCGTGCGCAGGCCGCGGAAAGCCGCCACCTGCCCCTTCTCGAGCACGGACGCCTCCCAGGCCTCCAGCATCTTGGCCGCAGGCTTCTCCCCCACCGTCATCCAGCGGACCACGAAGTCGAACATCTCGTCGGGCTGCAG
This sequence comes from uncultured Planctomycetales bacterium, assembly GCA_964653725.1. Classification (GTDB taxonomy): domain Bacteria; phylum Planctomycetota; class UBA1135; order UBA1135; family CAZZHK01; genus CAZZHK01. The sequence goes on from CAZZHK010000017.1 coordinate 17,783, forward strand.
CAGCCGCTGCTCCTCGTGGTAGCGACGGACCATGTCGTAGACATCCCTCTCGATCGCAGGAGGCGCCGGCAGGCCGTCCGCGTAGCCCTCCGGGGCGTTGTGAGGAGCGTGCGTGTCGTAGCCGTGCAGCAGCAGGAAGAACGGGCGCGGATCCTCCGCCTGCATCCAGCCCTGCGCCTGGTCGATCCGCGCGGTCAGCCTGCGGTGGCTCCCGTCCGAGGTCTGGAAACCCTGCAGCAAACCGAACGGCTCGCGCAGCCAGCCGCCGCCATGCAGTGCACCGGTCCGGTAGCCGGCGCCGGCCAGGATCTCCGCCAGGGTCGGCCAGTCTGACCCGAATCGCCGCACCACTCCCGTGGAGATCTCGCCCACCGCATAGACCGAGGTGAAGAGCGAGGCGAACGAGGGCAGGGTCCAGGTGGCAGCCGACAGGCAGTCCCGTGCCACGATCCCCTCGGCTGCCAGCCGGTCCAGATGCGGCGTCGCGCCCTCGTGCGCGCCGTAGGCGCCCAGAGCGTCGGCGCGCAGGGTGTCGGCAGCGATGATCAGGACATTCGGGCGGTCCTGGCCCGACGGCAGAGGACCGCTGACGGGTCGGCCATCTGCACGAAAAAGGATGCGCGGGGTATCGGGGATCACCGGCCGGTCGGTCCGGCCGGAACCGCAGGCGCCCACGAGGGCCGCCCCCACCACTGCCCAGACCATTCGCCGCCCGACGCGCATGCCCCATATTATGCCGGGATGCGCATCCGCCCCCGAATCGCTCCTCTGCCCCTTTTCCTGGTTCTCGCCTGCGCCGCTCCCGGTCCGGACGGGCCGGCCACCGAGGACCGCCGCTATCTGCTGGAGCGCGTCGGCGACGCCGCCATCGTCCAGCTCTACGCAGACGGCTTCGCGAACCTGACCCCGGACGAGCAGCTCCTGGCCTACCACCTCTCCAACGCGGCCATCGCGGGACGCGACATCTACCTGCACCAGCGCTACCGGCATGCGCTCGACATCCGCGACGTCTTCGAGGAGATCCTGACCCACGCCGAGGGTGTCGATCCGGACACGCTGGCCCGGATCCGCCACTACGCGAAGCTCTTCTGGATCAACAACGGCCCCCACCAGAACCTGACCACCCGCAAGTTCGCTCCTGCCTGCACGCCTGAAGCCTGGTCGGTCGCGGCCCACGCCGCCCAGCGCGCGGGCGCCCGATTCCCGCTGGCTGAAGGCGAGGACCTGGACGATCTGCTGTCCCGCCTGGAGGGCCCAGTATTTGATCTCACCCTCGACGCCAGCGTCACCAACAAGTCCCCCGGTCCCGGACAGGACATGCTGCTGGCCAGCGCCAACACATTCTACGAGGGCGTCAGCCTGGCCGACCTGGAGGGCTTCACCGAGGCCTACCCGCTGAACTCGACGCTCACCAAGACGCAGGCCGGCATCGAGGAGGTGGTCTGGCGCATGGGCGACGGCGCGGACATACCGCCGGGCCGCTACGCCGACGCGATCGCCGAGGTCGTCGGCCACCTGGAGAAGGCCATCGAGGTCGCGCCCGCCCCCACCCAGGAGGCCCTGACCCACCTGGTCCGCTACTACAGGACCGGGGACCCGGAAGACTTCCGGCTCTACAACATTGCGTGGGTGGCCGACAGCGAGACCACGGTCGACACGATCAACGGCTTCATCGAGGTGTACGTGGACCCGCGCGGCCAAAAGGGCGCCTGGGAAGCTCTGGTCTACTACACCGACCCCACCGTCGCCCGGCAGGGATCGATCCTGGCCGAGAACGCCCAGTGGTTCGAGGACCGGATGCCCAGCGACCCGGCGTTCCGCAAGGACAACGTGACGGGGATCTCCTACCGTGCCATCGAGGTGCTGGTCGAAACCGGTGACTCCGGCCCGATCACGCCGATCGGCATCAACCTGCCCAACGACAACCAGATACGTGCCAACCATGGCTCCAAGGCGGTCAGCCTCGCGAATGTCCTCAAGGCCTACGAGGGCGCTTCAGGCGGCAAGTCGATTGGTGAGTTCGCCTGGGACGAGGAGGAGGCCGCCCGCAGCCGCAGCCACGGGGGAGAAGCCGGGGACCTGTCCACCACCATGCACGAGGTCCTTGGCCATGCCTCGGGGCGCATGTCAGCGGACCTGACCGGCGTCGAACCCTCCACTCTGGTCGGCGAGTACTACAGCGCCCTCGAGGAGGCGCGCGCCGACCTGGTGGCGCTCTACTACATCGGCGACCCGATGCTCGCGGAGTTGGGCGTGGCGGACGACCCCGCCGCCCTGCAGCGCGCGGAATACGAGTCCTACGCCCGCAACGCGCTCCTGCAGTTGCGCAGGGTTCCCGCCGACCAGGACCAGCTGGAGGACGACCACATGCGCAACCGCCAGATGGTCGTCCACTGGCTGATGGCGCACACCGATGCCATCGAGCGCAGAGAGCGCGACGCAAAGACATTCTTCGTCGTGGTCGACATGGAGGCGTTCCGGGAGGGCGTTGGGCGGCTGCTGGCAGAGGTCCAGCGCATCAAGTCCACCGGCGACCGAGACGCGGCCCGCCACCTGATGGAGACCTACGCCATCCCGGTGGACACCGCGCTGAGGGACGAGGTCCTGGCCAGGTCCAAGGCCCTGGATCTGGCCAGCTACACGGGGTTCGTGATGCCTGAACTGGAGGCCACGGACTCCGGTTTCACGGTCACCTATCCGCTCGACCTGGAAACCCAGATGCTGGGATGGTCGGGGCGCCTGCCCTCCGGGCGCTAGAGCCCGGGCTCGTCGCTGCCGACGTCGAACAAGGACCGGAAGAGCAGTGATCCGGCCCAGAAGGCCGGCGTGAAGCCGGTGCGCAGGGGTACCCAGGTCACGTTGCTGACGTATTCCTTGTCCCAGTCCAGTTCCTGCCACAGGGCATCCATGGCGTCTGTCCAGGCATCGTCAGCGACGCTGACGGGATGGACGATGGCCATGTCCAGCGCCAAAGCGGCTGCACCGAAAGGCAGCAGCAGCGGGAACCCGACCACGCGCCCCAAGCCATCGGTCGGCACCGCGTCCTCGACCGTGTTCAGGACGGGCGTGTTCTGCGGATTGAAGACCGCGCATCCTCCTGCCAGCAGCAGCGCGGCTGCGCCCGCACGGCTCATTGCTGCTCCTCCAGGAAGGAGTCGCGCACCTCGAATGGCTCTTCCCCGAGTCCACCGCCCATCATTCCCCGCCACCACCAGCGGCCCGCCCAATGGGCGGGAGTCCAACCCACCTTGGGCCCGAACAGCAGGCTCTGGGTGAATGGGCCCCTGTCCGACGGACCCCACAGCGATTCCAGGGTGTCCAACCAGGCCGGAAAGATGGCGCCCAGTGGATTCCACACGCCGGCGTCGATCGCCAATGCCGCGCTGCCCAGCACCAGGGCCGGGGCGGCCAAGGCAACCCGGCCGCCGGCCGATTCAGGCTGAATGACCTCGTCCAGCGCAGTCAGCAGGGGATGGCCCCCGGGCTCCATCACCGTGCAGGAAAGGGCCAGGCAGAGGGCGGCTGAAGCGAGGACGGATCTCATTCGTCGCTCTCCACATAACCCAACCGCTCCAGCTCCTGCAACACATCGATCCGTTCGTTCTTGGACAGCAAACGCACTGGATAGGGTTCGCCCAGGCCCTCCAGCAGGTTCTTCATTTGCAGCACGACCTCGCGGACGCTGGCCGGCCCGCCCTTGTCCGTCTGCTCCCCCGGGTCAGCGGCAAGGTCATAGATCACCGGAGGCCGGTCCCGGTAGAAGATGACCTTGGCGGTCATGGTACGCAGCCAGTAGCCGCGTATCCGGTCGCCGAAGGGCACGCCCGACCGCACCGCCGGCGCCGCCCCCTGGCCCGTCTGGATGCCCCATACCAACGGTCTCTGCCCGCCGCCCTGGCGACTCGTCAGGCTGCCCAGATCCCTGCCGTCCAGACCTCCGCGGTCGAGACCCACGGCTGCCAGGATGGTCGGCGCCACGTCCAGGATGGAAACGAGCCCCTCGTGGACCCCGCGCCCCACGCCGCGCATCACCATCGGGATGCGGATCTCCTCGTCGTAGGGATCGCCCCCGTGCAGGACCCGCCCATGCTCGCCGAATGCCTCGCCGTGGTCCGACGTCACCACCCAGAGCGCATCGCCTCGGCCCCTGGATTCCAGCATCGTTCGCAGATCCCCGACCACCGCATCCGCGTAGGCCACATTGGCCTGGTAGAGGGCGCGCACGTGGGCCAGGTCCTCCTGGTCCAGGTCGCGTTGCCCCTCGTTCACCTCGACCAAAGCCGTGGCCGTACCGTCGAATGTTCCTGTGTAGCCAGCGGGTACGAATCGCCGCATGAATTCAGTCGGGGGACGGTAGGGCGCGTGGGGCTGGAGAACATGCACGAACAGATGCACGTCGCCGCCTCCCGCTCCGTCCATGAACTCCGCCACCGGCGCCAGGTAGCCGTCGATCAGTTGACGGTGCTCGGGCAGCTGGACGTGCCCCTCGAAGCCGCGGTGCAGGCCCATGACCGGCGAGGCATTGACATTCGAGAGAACGGCAAAGGTCCGCCATCCGGCCTCGCTCAGCCGGCCCGCCACCGTCGGTGCACTATCGCCAAGCCGGTAGCGCTGGCCCACGACCCCGTGGCGGACGGGGTGCAGCCCGGTCAGCAGCGAGGCCACGGACGGCGTGGTCCAGGTGGCCACACTGAAGGCGTTCTCGCACCGCACGCCCTCCTCTGCCAGCCGATCGATGGCCGGTGTCGGATCGCCGGTGGCCCCATAGCAGCCGAAGGCATCGGGTGCCGCCGCATCGAGAAGCACCACCACCACGGTCCGGCCTCCCTCCGCGCCCGATCGTCCGCAAGCGGCCAGGACCAGCAGGAGAGCCGCTCGGCACGCAATTCGCCCCATGCGGCAATGCTACCCGCACCCGGCTAGCATGAGCCGATGGAGCTGTCGCGGTTTGCTTCCGGAGCCTGCCTCGCTGTGCTGCTGGCAGGATGCGGCGGTCGCGATCCGGTGGCCTTCACCTTCGGCGCAGACCACGGCGGTGCATGGCGAGGAGTGCGCTCACTGGAACCGGGTCTGGCGGACTTCGCCTTGACGGCGGAGGGCGCCTCGACCCTCGAAACCGACGGGCTGACGCCCTTCCGGGCCACGACCCACTGCAGACGGAGGGATCCCCTGGAATGCGAAGAGGCTCACAGGCAGCATGCAACATGGACGGTTCGCTGGACGTCCGATCAACGCATCCCGAAGGGATCGGAGCTGTTCTTCCTGCACGACGTGTCCTGGCGCGGCATTACCTACAACGTGACGACCCTGGACCTGAACCAGCCCAAGCAGTACTGGCCTCTTGGACAGACCACGCATCCGTCCAAGCCCGAATTCGTCTCCTTCCGGTCGTCCCTCCCCCAGGCGTTCAAGGCTGTGCCGGATGCGTCCCTGTCGGAAGTCCGGAAGGGGTGGAAGCTGGTGTCCAAGCGCGGGGTCCCGGCCGGCACGGTCATCGATTTCACCTTCGGGGACAGCACAGGCGGCTCCCCCGGAATGATCGTCCCCCCCTTTCCCGTGGAGACACGGTGGCAACTGTATAAGCGGGCACAGGGAGAGTCAGGCCAGTCCCCCGTGCATGGGGCGTCCTTCACCACCCGCGTCGTGGGATGGCAGACCGGGTGGGTGAAGGTGACAGCGCCCTCTTTCGTGTCCCTGGGCGACGCCTTCGAGGTTCACATCCACGTCATGCACGGCGAAGACTCGTTCGATGCGAACGGCTTCGAGAACGAGTTGTTCGAGGGCACGGTTACGGTGGATGCCGGACCCGGCACGCCCAGCCGCACGATCTTCTTTCGCCCGGTGGACGGCGGCATCCGGACCGTGCAGATGACTGCCAGGCAGGAGGGCATTCTGCGCATGAGGGCATCGACCGGGGCGGTGGAGGGATGGAGCAACCCCATAAGGGTAGGCACGGGCCCGAGTTCCGGCCCCTGGTGGGGCTCCATCCACAACCACACGGTGGTCGGGCATCACGCCACCGCGGTCCCGGAATTCGCGTATGCCTACGCGCGCCGCATCGCGCACCTGGACTTCTTCGCCCTCTCCGAGCACGCCGAAAGCACGCAGCTGCGATGGGAGGACCTGAGGGCCCTGGCCGAGCACCACCACCAGGACGGGGCATTCGTTGTGTTCCCCGCCTACGAATGGACCAACTTCAACCAGGGGCACCGCCATGCCATCTTCCCCGGCACAGGTCAAGTCGACCCCGTTCGTGCGCGCGTGCATATGGAAGGGATCGACACCGATCCAGTCCCCTTTGTAGGGGATGTGGCCCCCTTCCTGGAGCACGTCCAGTCCCAGGGTGGATTGCCCATCCTGCACCACTCCCTGCTGATGAAGCCGGGCCGAGGCATCGTTGTCGAACCCATTGACCAGGCTCATTCATCCCTGTTCGAGATCTACTCGTGGCACGGATCGAGCGAGTCCGCCGATGCCGACCTTCCCCCCCATCACAAGCCTGTCCCGAAGGCACTGCGGGACTTCGGCTACCGGGAGCTGCTGGCGGAAGGACGCGAGCTGCGGATCACCTCCGATGGCGACAATCACATGGGGCGCGCCGGCTCCAACATCGCCGTGGGCGTCATGTATTCCCGCATGGGTCTGACGGCGGCCTATGCACCGCAACAGACCCGATCGGGCATCTTCCGCGCCTTGAAGGAAGGCCGTTCCTACGGCACCACCGGCGCCCGCATGCTTGTCGATTTCCAGGTGTCGGACACCGTCCTCGGCGGCACAGGCCGGGTGGGCGAGGCGCCGCAATTGCGGCTCGAGGTCCACGGCACGGACCGGGTGGTCGAAGTGTCCTTCTGGCGGGACGGCACGGAACTGGCCTACATCGAGGACCCGTCGGCATTGGACGCCGTCGTGACCTTCACGGACACGTCCGTCCAGCCGCGGACCGAGGTGTCCTACTACGCCCGGGTCGTCCAGGCGGACGGCCACCACGCCTGGACCAGCCCGATCTGGATCCGGCGGACCTCCCGCTAGCGCATGACCGCCAGGTAGCGCTCCAGGTCCTCGGGCTCCACGACCCCCTGGATGAGCGCCCGCACCTGGCCGTTGGGCAGCAGGAGCATCGAGGTGGGCAGCACCAGTCCGTCCTTGCCCGTCAGCGGCGCCAGCGATTCGAGCAGTTTCTCCCTCTGGCCGTCGTTCAGCCGCGCGACAGGAAATGTCATGTCCCATTTGTCTGCGGTCTGACCGACAACGTCGTCCCCGACGTCCTCGTCCAGGCTCAGGCCCACCACCCGCAGCCCGTGAGGCGACTGCGTGTGCAGCCGCGAAAGGTCCGGCATCTCGGCCTTGCAGTTGGGGCACCAGGTTGCCCACAGGTTCACCAGCACCACCGGACCGTCCTTCTTGCGGCCTTCGGGCCCGACGACCAGCGGCAGCTTGCGGCCGTGCGGGGTGGCCAGATCCAGCCACGAGAGGTCCGGCCGGTTCTCGCTCACCAGTTGGATGGCGTTGCGGCGCTTGTCCCACTCGACCTCCGGCAGGCGGCGGGTGGCGTTGTGGTTGCGGGGCTTCAGTTGCCTCCGGGCGACCTCGTCCGAACCCTGCCGCAGCACCAGGTGCGCGTCGGAGGGCAGGTCGGAATACGTCGAGGCTTCACCGTCCGGCCACACGATGTCCAGCCGGTCCACCGAGTCGGCCTCGCCCAGCCCGAAGTGCTGGGTCAGGGAATGCTGGGTCAGGAAGCCCGACCCCATGTCCACGTCGCGCCGGATCAGCCGATCGCCGGCAATGACATCCAGCCGGGCGCCGGTCGGCGACATGTGTTTGCCCGGCACCAGGTCCACCAGCAGGAAGTGGCGGTTGTGGACCACGTCGTTGCGCAGCACGTACAGATGAGGGGCGTTGCGCGAGGTGCCGACCAGATCGATATCGCCGTCCCCGTCGATGTCGCCCGCCGCCAGCGCGCGCCCGTCATTGACCTGGTCCAGGCCCAGGACCGGGGACAGGTTCTGGAAGTGCGCCTGGCCGTCGTTCAGGAAGAACGCGGAGCGCTCGAAGCCGGACCAGGACCAGCCCACCTTCAGGTTGTCCATGAACTGGGCCCACACGTCGGGCCAGCCCTCGGCGTCCTCCTGCATGCGCGTCACTCCGTGACGCCACCAGAAGCTTCACAAGTCGCGGCCATCGTCGGCGCCCTGGGACCAGAAGCCGTTGACGCACTGGATGTCCAGGTCGCCGTCGCAGTCGAAGTCGGACAGGGCCGTGCCCCAGGCCCAGTTGGCGTCCTTGCCGCCGTGGTCCTCGCCGGCCTCGACCATCCGCCCGTCCTGGAACAGGACCACCGTGTTGCCCTTTGACATCTTGCGCCGGAGGTCGTTCACGCCCGCTCCCTGGCCCGGATCCCCCGGCATTGCGGCCACGCGGTTCGCGGCGGTCGAGGACATGTTGCTGACGTACATGTCCCGGTCACCGTCGCCGTCCAGGTCCGCCCAGGTCGCGCTCATCGAGAAGCCTGCGTTGATCTCGTCCGGATCCTCCACCTCGGCGGTGAAGTGGACCCGGCCGTCCACGTCCTCGCGGCGGTAGAGGACATTGGGTCCGAAGTCGTGGGCCGAATAGAGGTCGATGTCCCCGTCCCCGTCTGCGTCGCCCCAGGCCCCCATGAACGACCACCGCGTCCCCTCGACATCCAGGCCCCACTCGCGGGTAACGTCGCGAAAGCGGCCGCCGGGCCCCCCCTTCAGCATCTGGTTGCGGCGGCCGTTGGTGGCGTTGGCCGGATCGGAGGGACCGGGGTGCAGGAACGGCCCATAGCCGCAGATGAAGATGTCGAGCCAGCCGTCTCCGTCCACGTCATGCGCCGACAGACTCGCCGGGATGTTGTCGGTGCGGGACGCCTTGATTTGCCGGCGCTCGAAGCGCCCCGGACCCTTGCCCTCGTAGAACAGGGAATGCTGGCGCTTGGCGGCCAGAATGATGTCCATGTCCCCGTCCCGGTCGAAGTCCTCGACCAGGACCCCGTAGAAGCCCTTCTCCGGGACCATGCCCACGCGTGCGGAGCCGTCCTCGAACGTCCCGTCGCCCCGGTTCAGGAGGACGCGGTTCGGCAGGGTGACCACGATGTCCAGGTCCCCGTCCGCATCGAGATCGCGCAGGGCCACGCCCCGGTTGAATCCGCCCGAGTGCTGCGGCAGCCGAGGGTCGAGGGGCGTGCCGCCGAGCGCCTCAAGGGTGACATCCACGAACCAGGGCGCCTCGGACACCAGGGAGGTCATGCCGTCCATGGGCTCGAGCAGACGACAGAGCCAGTCGTCCCCGCCGCCGCCGGGGCAGCCGCACGACTCGCCGACGCCGCACTTCTCGCAGTCGGTCCGCGCCTCGCCCTCCACACGCTCCCAGACGCTGCGCCACTTCCCGCTGTCGTGCCGGATGCCGCCGTCCTGCAGCTCCACGTTGAGCTTCCACTTGAGGACCGCCTCCAACTCACCATTGTCGGAGAACGCGACGCGCGCGGGCTTTACCAGCGCCCAGCGCACCCGGGATGCAGCAGCCTGAAGGCCGGTCAAATCCTTGAGCCACGCTTCGCGGGACAGCAGGCGCGTCTTGCCGCTCCAGATCCTGCGATTGACGCCGTCCGCCACTGATTCGTCCCGCGTCCGCCCGGGCCTCGGAGCAGCGATGCGCGCCTGGGCGGTGAAGATCTTCTCCAGCGGCCCGGCGCTGTCCAGGCCGCGCAGATGGCGATTGAGCTGCAGCAGCGGTCCGGAGACCAGCTCGTTGCTGGCCATCTCTTCACGCCAGAACTGCTCATTCTTCCCGGCGAACTCGCGGGTCACGATCTCCTGGACGGTGCCGTCGCCCAGGGTCTCGAGAGTCGAGACGGCACCGCCCCCATCGTCCAGGTCGCGTCCTCCCTGCTGCTGCCTGCCCTGGGGAGCACGCTGACGCCCGTCGCCGCGGGTCCGCTGGCGCCGCTCGCGCATGGCGGCGGGATCGCGCGGGGCACGCGCAATCGACTGATCCCGGTCCCCGTCCTCGCCTCCGCAGGCGGGCAGGGACACGGGCAGCAGGGCAGCGCCCACCACCAGGGCAGCCGCCCGGAGGGACATTCGTCGCTCGGGCATTCCCTTCAGACTACCCCGCCCGGGACGGTCGAGCGGCTCAGGTGGCCGGCGGTGTGCCGGTCTCGGGCAGGTCCAGCAGGGGCAGCCCGCAGAAGTCCGCCACCTCGCGTCCGACCGGTTCGTCCGTGGCCGAGAATTGCAGTTCCGCTACCAGGGACACGGTGGCCTCGAACAGGTGGCCGCCCCAGACGCGGTAGTCGCCGTCGCCCAGGGCGACGTGGGCGTGCACGAAGGGCTCCCCGTCGATGCGGCACACGTTGCCGATCACGCTGACCAGTTCAAAGGGGCCGCGCAGGGTCCTCCTTGCATACTGCTTGTTGTCCCAGACGAAGTAGCCCAGCTCGGCCTCCCGCAGCGCGCCGATCCCCGAGATGGTGGCAAAGCCGAAGTCCTGTTCCGCTGCGAAGCGGCGGATCGACTCCATGAAGAGGGCGCCCCGGTCCAGGCGGAGCATGTGGTGGACAGGCTGGAATTGGGTGTGCTGCACGGGAGAGAGGTCTAGACTGGTTGCGGCGCCAGAACAAGTGGTCTTCCTCGCCCTCGTAGCCATCCCCTTCGCCACGGCCCAGGGTGCACCCTCGGAACTCACCGAAGCCGAGGTCCTGGGGACGGTCCTGGTGGAAACGATGGACCGCCGACCTGCCGCCGCCGAGGACGCCGCGCGGGCGGCAGGGCTCGACGACGCCGTGGCCGACATGCAGGCACTGCGCGCCTGGCTGCCGGGCTGCGCTGCCTATCTGCAGGAGGGCCGCGGCGTTCCCCGCGCGCTGGTGGCCGCGCTGGGCATCTCCGGCAAGGTGGGCGCCATCGACGGGGAGGGGTTCACCGTCAAGGCCCGTCGTGGCGAAGACCGGCACGTCAAATGGGAGTCCCTGGACCTGGGCGACGCCGCCGCGCACCGCTACACGAACGGCGAGCGGAGCGGCGCGGAGCAGGCGATGCAGCTCACGGCCCTCCTCTACGCAGGCGAGCTGAAGGACTTCGACCGGCAGCTCAGGCGGGCCCGGGACTTGGTCGAGGGCGGCGTGGAGGCCTGGGCGGACAAGCGCGACGCGTTCGGCCAGGCGGTTCCCGAGGGCCGGGCACTGCTTGCCCGCCGACGTGTCCTGATCCAGGGCAACGAGGAGGCCCTCAAGTCCCTTGCGCCGTTCGAATTGGGCGGCGACCTGGCCGGCACCACGACATTCGCCCGGCACCGCACGGAACTCGTCTCCCGGGCCACGGAGGCCCTGGCCGCCGCCTTCGACCCCTCGACCCTTCTCAACGCAGCCACCTGCACGGTCGAAGGCGGGAGCCTGAAACTGCACTACCCCTTCGACAAGAAGGCGGAGCTGGACGACTGGACGTCGTGCTCCGAGGCCGCCTGGCGCGACGTCCGCAAGATGGCCGGCGCCGGCGCCGATCCCGACACCATCTCGGATCCGGTGGTCAAGCCGGACAAGGGCAAGCTCTACGCCACTGGCCGCCTGGCGCTGCGCCATGTCGCGGAATTCAGCGGCGACGTCTCGATGGAGATCCAGGTGAAGTTCTGGAACAAGTACGACGCCCAGGCGGAGGACCCGCTCTTCTTCATTGCATCAGTCCACGACGACGGGACCGGCAACCTATATGGCGTGGACATCATGGGCCGGCTGCTCCGCTATGCGGCGGGGACCCTCGCCAATTTTTCATCGGACCTCTCTCCCTTCGGCATCGACACGAACTACACATTCCGGATCGAGCGCAAGGGCGACCTCATGCTCTCGGCCCGCGATGACAAGGAGACCGGTCGGCAGGACGAGCCCCAGGGACGCCGCGAGGGCGGCGTCGCCTTCCTCTGCGTCGGCAACTTCCGGTTCGTGGTTGCGGACATCGTGGTTCGCGGCACGCTCGCCACATCCTGGATCGAGCAGCAGCAGCGGAAATGGGCCGAGGTCGAGGCGGTCCGCCGATACGGCGAGCAAGTCCAATGACGGACTACTCGCCCCACCAGAAGCGGATCATCCGCAACTACTACGACAACCGCGAGACGCTCATGCTCCAGAAGCTGGGTGAACTGCTCAGCGACCTCTACCTGGCCCAGGGCAACGCCAAGAAGGAGCAGGGGCTCTGGGTTCGGATCGAGAAGGCGCTCGACAACCTGGAGATGCCCGGCTCGGTGCGGAACAAGGTGCTCGAGACGCACGACCTGGAGCTGCTGGCCAGCATCGTCAACCACGGTTTCTGATCCACGCCAGCGCGACCCACCGACCGCACGTATGGTGGGGACCATGCGAAACAGGAGCCTGCCCGCCGTCCTTCTTGCCGTACTGATCCTGTCGCCGCTGGCGGCAACGGCCTCCCCCCAGGCGTCGCCCGCCGACGTTGCCCGGATCACCGAGATCGGGCGTGCCGACAGCCGCGTCACGGATCACCTGGACCATCTGGTCAACACCATCGGACCCCGGCTCACCTCCAGCGATGCGCTGACCGAGGCCTGCCGGTGGACGCGCGACCAGTTCGCCGGGTGGGGCCTTGAGGCATGGCTGGAGCCGTGGGGCACCTTTCCCGTTGGATTCAACCGCGGCCCCTCATCCGCCCGCCTGATCCTGCCCGAGGAGCGAGACATCGCCTTCTCGGCCAGCTCCTGGTCGGCCGGCACCGACGGGCCCACGAAGGGGCGCGTCGTCGAGGGCCTGTCCAGCGCCACGGACGCCTCCAACGCCAGGAAGAAGGACTTCAGGGGCGCCTGGGTCCTGAATCCCCAGAAGCGCGCCAAGCGGTCGGACCGGGCGGCGATCGCGAGTGTGTACGACGAGGCGGGGATCCTCGGGACCATCAGCGTTGCGCGCGGCGAGCTGCTGATCACGTCGGGCGGCCATCGCATCTCGATGGACGATCTGCCCACGCGGCCCGCGTTTCGGATCACCGCTACCGACGGCGCCGCCATCCGCACCTGGCTGGAGGAGGACGAAAAGGTCGAGCTCGAGATCGACGCCCCGCATTCCTTCAAGGAAGGGCCCATCGAACTGTTCAATGTGATCGCCGACATCAAGGGCACCGAGTTCCCCGACGAGTACGTCATCGTCGGCGGCCACATCGACTCCTGGGACGGGGCCACCGGCACCATCGACAACGGGACCGGCTGTGCCACCACCCTCGAAGCGGCACGGATGCTGATGACCATCGGGGCGAAACCCCGGCGCACGATCCGGTTCATGCTGTGGAGCGGCGAGGAGCAGGGGCTGCTGGGTTCGCGCGCCTGGATCAAGCAGAACCCCGAGGCGTTGGAGAAAATCAGCGCCGTGGTGGTCCATGACGGAGGCACCAACTACCTCTCCGGCATCCACGCCACCGAGGCCATGGAGCCGATGTTCAAGGAAGTGTTCGAGCCGGTCATGGCCCTGGCCCCCAGCGAATATCCCTTCGAGATCCGCAGCGTCGGCGGGCTGCCGCGGGGTGTGGGGTCCGACCACGACTCTTTCCTCGGCGCGGGCGTGCCGGGCTTCTTCTGGAGGCAGGCCGGACGCTCCGACTACAACCACGGCCACCACACGCAGAACGACACGTTCGACATGGCCATCCCCGAATACCAGCGCCACTCGGCCCTGGTGGTCGCCATCGGCGCCCTCGGCCTGGCCAACACCGACTCGATGGTCAGCCGCGAGGGCATGACCGGCTCAGGAGGGCGGGGATCGTCGGCCCGCGGCCCGCGCCGCCGGCTCGGCGTCGACCTGGACGGCTTGGCCATCAGCGAGATCTTCAAGGACACGGTTGCTGCCAAGGCCGGTCTGAAGGTCGGCGACGTGATCCTCAAGATCGACGGCAAGGACATCGAGGGACGCATCGACCTGATTCGCGCGCTGCGCGACGGTGGCCCGAAGAAGAAGATCGTCGTCAAGCGCGGCGAGGAGACCCTCGGGGTCGACTGCGTCTGGGAGGAGGAAGAGAAAAAGGAAGAGGGCTAGCCGCGCCCGGGGATCTGCACACCGCCCAGCGCCGCGCCGGCGAAGGGCATGGCCAGGACCCACCAGCGGAGGCCCAGCGGCGTCTCCACGCCGCCTATCCCGTCCAATGCCAGGAACGCCAGTCCGGCGCAGAGCAGCACCGTGCCCAGGACCAGCCGACCTGCCCCCGGCACGCTGGCGCCCGGCGGCCTGCCTCGCTCGAAACGCGCCATCACACCCGTCACCGGGACCAGAAGAAGCCCCCAGAGGGCGATCCATGGGATGCGTGCCCACCACCACGCACCGGTGCCCGGATCCAGGCGCAGCCCCCAGCCTCCTGCTGCCCAGGCCACCCCTACCACCAGGGTCATCACGGTCAGGTGCCACAAGTAGACGGTCATGATCATGCCGTTGATCAGCACCGTGGCGGTCCAGGCCCGGCTTCCCTGCAGCCACCTGCGAATCGGCCCTTCCAGGCCGAGCAGGAGCCCGGCCTGCATCCCGGCCAGCAGCAGCAGCGTCACCTTGGGCGGCTGGGTGTTGCTCACCGGATCGCCCGGCACCCCCACCATCGACACCGGCCACGGCCCCACGCGCACGGCCCACACCAGCACTGCGGCGGACGCCGCGCCTGCGGCCAGGCGCCAGGCAGCGGAGGGGAGGCGCCCTGCATGCCACGCATGCCCGACCTGGTGGACCGCCAGCCACACGAACAAGTAGTTGGACCAGGTCAGCCACCTCAGGTCGGTGTGTACGAAGAAGAGCCAGTCCATGGCAATCGCGCCGGCGGTGAAGAGCCCCACCGAGCCCCAGCCCCAGCGACGCCACAGCGAGCAGGTCCAAGGCACCAGCAAGGCGACGACCACATAGACGGACAGGAACCAGACCGGGATCAGCGCCATTTGCGACGCCACCTTGACGAGCGCGGGACGCGCCCCGTAGAGCCACGCCCCTGCGCCCAGCACCGCCCATGCAGCCAGCAGGACCAGGAGAGGCCCGACCAGCCTCTGCAGACGCCCCGCCAGCCACTCCGCGTACGACGTTCCCCGGCGTCCAGCGGAGGCCCACGAGACCGCGTTGGAATAGCCGCCGACCAGAAAGAACACCGGCATCACCTGGAAGATCCAGGTCAGGCCCTGGGTCCACGGCGCCAGGTCCAGCATGTGGCCGGGCCGGACCGTCCCGTCGACCACCTGCGGCGCAGCCATGATCCAGTGGCCGAGGATCACAGCCAGGATGGAAGCTGCGCGCAGGAAATCCACGCAACGGTTGCGCTCCATCGGCGTCCCCGCTGCCATTTTTCCTGCCCGCGTCCACGCCCCCATCCTGGTTAATCCGTTTCTTCGCCGGCTTCCCCTGCTAGGCGCACACCGGCCGCATGAAGAGCTTTCAAGAGTTCCTCGGGCTCGTCGGTTCCGATGATATTGGACTTACCGTTCGCCAAAGATATGCGCACCGCGTCAAAACCAGAAACGTTGTAGAGCCAGCCCACGGGTGTTAGGCGAATTCCCCACCCGTACCAGACTCGCGTCCTCATGGCCTCGGCAGCCACGATGTCCGCGATGTCCCATCGCTTACGGACGGGCCCCGGCCCAAATCGGATCCTAAGTCCCTCCGTGTCGACCTCTACCGTCAACGATCCAAAGAGTGCCATCAGCACTGCCATGAGGCCAATGAACCCGTTGATCCACCGCGCATCAATAGGATCCCCTTGTGCAGTCACCAAGATCTTGACCACTAGGAACACCAGGGCCGTCAGAGCACACACAACGAGCGTCACCCATCCAATCTGCGTGTGGCGGTATAGCAACATGCTCGGATCGTAACATGCGAGTACATGGGTCTTGTCCCGCTACTTACCCTGGCGCTCTGGGGGCTCCAAGACGCAGGCTTCGTCTTCCATTCCTCCGATGGACGGAGCGAACTGCGCGTTGGCGCCTTGTTCCAGGTCCTCCATCGCGATGACGGCTATCTCTTCAATACGAGCAGCGACAACCA
>CAZZHK010000017.1:33906-56538 GCA_964653725.1 uncultured Planctomycetales bacterium
TCCAGGTCCTCCATCGCGATGACGGCTATCTCTTCAATACGAGCAGCGACAACCAGTTGAAGAGGATGCGTCCGGAGATCAGCGGACACCTGGCTGATGGCGCGGTCCGGTTCAATCTGGAGCCGAACTTCACGGAAAACGACGTGTCGCTGGAGGAGGCCTGGATCGGCGCTGACCTGGGAAACGGCGCCGCCCTGCTGATGGCGGGCCGCATGAAGGTGCCGTTCGGTCTCGAGGAGGTCAGGTCGAGGCGCCACATCGACTTCCCGTTCTTTTCGGCACTGAACCAGTTCTCGCCCGCCGAGGGGCACGGGCTGTTCATGAACGGTCACACCGGCCAGCTGGAATGGGGCCTGTCGGCCACCAGGGGGACCGGCCTCCTGGACTCGGACATCGCACGGGACTTGGCGGCGCGCGTCATGTGGCACAGTCCCGGCCATTCGCTTCAGCTGGGCATCGCCGCAACCTGGGGCGACGCCGACATTCCCCTGGGCGGGGCATCGATCGCCAATGCGGCCGGCCGGCCGGTCATCGCCTACGTGTCGGGGGTGTCGCAGGACGGCCGGCGGAGCAGGGCGGGCCTCGAGGCCGCCTGGTTCCACGGACCATGGATGGCCCAGGCGGAGGTCCTTGGCATCCGCCAGATTCTCACGGACGCAGCGGCCTCGGACGACGTCGATGTCCGCGGCGCGTATCTCACCCTCAGCCTCGCGCTGACCGGGGAGGACAAGACTTTTGACGGCGTTGTGCCAGCCGATCCCTTCGACTTCGCAACCCGCGAGGGAAGCGGCGCGTGGGTGGCCGCGGTGCGCGTGTCGGGCCTGGACCTGGGCGACGGGCTGGCCGCCTTCGCGGACCCCTATCGCGATTCACTTCTCGGCCTTTCGGTAGGGCTCAACTGGATCGCCAACGCCCACGTCACGTGGCGCAACGCTGTCGTCTTCGCCGACTACGCCGACCCCGAGAAAAACAGCTCCATCGACCCCTTCGACCGTGACTGTTCGTTCCTCATGGAATTGCAGCTCCACTTCTGAGGAGGTGCCCCGCACCGCCATCCTTCTCGCTGTGGCCCGGGGCCTCCTTCGCCTTGGGCACGGGCTCCGTTCCCGACCAGTCCTGCAGCGCAGCCCGGATGTATCCGCCGTTCGCCGAGATAGGCTCGACGAACTGGTCGGTCGTCACATCATCCGGCATGCGACGCAGGCTGGATCGAGACCGGGGGCGTTCGGTCATCGCACCCCAATTCCACCCGACGCGCCCGGTAGCATCCCGCAGCCGTGGCGCTGCATGGAATCGATCTGGCCCTGGTGGGCGCCTACATGGTGTTCGTGCTGGTCGTGGGCTGGCGGCTGTCGCACCGTGCGGGAACGAGCCGCGAATCATTCTTCCTGGCGGGCCGCAGCCTGCCCTGGTGGCTGGCCGGGACCAGCATGGTGGCGACTTCGTTCGCCAGCGATACGCCGCTGCTTGTAACCGGATTCGTGCGCGACCACGGCATCGCGCGCAACTGGATCTGGTGGAACTACGCCCTGGCCGGAACCCTGGCCGCCTTCGTGTTCGCGCGGCTGTGGCGCCGGTCGGGCTGCCTGACCGACGTCGGCCTGGTCGAGATGCGTTACGCGGGCCGCCCCGCCGCGCTCCTGCGGCTGGTCATGGGCGCCTACAACGCGCTGGTCGCCAACGGACTGGTTCTGTGCTGGGTCCTGCTGGCGATGGGCAAGATCCTCGGGGTCCTGCTGGACGTCGATCAGACCTGGGCCATCGCCGCCGCCCTGGTCGTGGCGCTGGCCTACTCGCTGATGGGCGGGCTCATGGGTGTGGTGGTCACGGATCTGGTCCAGTTCGTCCTCGCGATCGCTGGCTCCTGGCTGATCGCTGCCTGGGCGCTGGACGCGGCCGGCGGGCTGGACACGGTGATCGCCGCCGTTCGCGAAACCGCCCGCCCCGGCACGCTGGACCTGTTTCCGAGTCCCGGGCCGGGCACCGTGACCGACTCGTCCTACTGGACGCCTGCACTGGCCAGCGTGTGCGTGTTCCTGGGAGTCGGCTGGTGGGCGCAGAAAAACGCCGACTCGAGTCCGGTGTATGTCCAGCGCATGATGGCCTGCAAGGACGAGCGCCATGCGGTGGGCGCGACCCTGTGGTCGCAGTTCGCGTTCTACGTGATCCGCCCCTGGCCCTGGATCCTGACCGCCCTGGCATCGATCGTCCTGCTCCCCGAGCTCGCCGACAGCGAATCCGCCTACCCGGAGATGATGCGGCTCTTGCCGCCGGGTCTGCTTGGGCTGGCCCTGTGTTCGCTGGTGGCGGCCTTCATGTCCACCGTGGACACCCATGTGAACCTGGGCTCCGCCTACCTGGTGAACGACCTCTATCGGCGCTTCCTGCGGCCCGGCGCGAGCGAGCGCGAGTGCGTGCGCGTGGGACGCATCGCGGGGCTGGGCCTGGGGGGCCTGGCGGCCTTCGCGGCCACTCGCGTATCGACCGTCTCCGGGCTGTTCGAGTTCTTCGTCACGCTCCTGGGCGGCATCGGGCCGGCGCTGCTGCTGCGCTGGTTCTGGTGGCGCGCCAACGCCTGGACAGAAATCGCCGCCATGGCCACCTCATTCGCGAGCGGATGGCTGCTGGGATCGGGCCTGTTCGAGGGCACCGAGGTGGGTGCGCGGATCCTGGCTGCCCTGGGTCCGCTGGCGGACGGCGGAGGCACGCCCGCCCGGCTGGTGTTCGCCGCACTGTCCTCGCTCACCGTGTGCGTGGCCGTGACCCTGGCGACGCGCCCGGTGCCCATGGAGACGCTGGTCGAATTCCACCGCCGCGTCCGCCCGCCCGGCATCTGGGGGCCCGTACGCCGCGCCGCGATGGCCATGGAGCCCGCAGGCGTCGCAACAGGACCGCCGCTGCCGGCCGGCACCGGGCGCGCCATCCTCGGGACCCTGGCCCTGATCTGGGGGCTCCTGATCGGCACGGGCCAGTGGCTGCTCCACTCGCCCGGCGACGCCCTCCCTTGGCTCGCCGCCGCCCTCGTCGGCGCCGCCCTGGTCCTGCCGCTCCTGCGCCGCGGCCACCCCTTCCTGGAGGGGCGTGCGGGGGTCTCGTCACTTAACGGCGAAAGAGGGCCTTGAATGACCCGTTTTGAGCCCTGGTCTCCCGGTTATGTGACGAGACCGGCGCGACCACGCCGTAGGGTGGGAGCATGAGTCATGGTCGTGCGCTGTGGACGGTCCTCTTGTGCGGGGCATGCGCCGCCAATGGAGAATTCCTGCCCTACGACCTCGAGCCGCACGGCCAGCCGTCCTGGGGCACGACGGTCGGCTTGGAACCGGAGCCTGAGCCCGCGCCTGTCGAGGCAGAACCGATCATCGAGGAGACCACACCTGTGCCGCGGGCGCCTTCCAACGAGGAGCACGCGGAGTGGGACCCGTTCCTCGACCGCCTGATCGGCCTGTGGAACACGACGGGAGAGGCCACTCACGACGGGGTCACTCTGACGCTCACTGCCTCGCAGCGCACGGACCGGGTCGGCTCCCTGCTCCGCGACGTTTATCGAGTCACCGACGGGATGGACTACGAAGGCGTGGGCTACTGGCGCCCGATGGGCAAGGGCACCTGGCAGGTCCTGTGGCTGGATTCAATGGGCAACTCCGCCCTGGGCGTGGCCCGCCGCGAGGGCGACCTGATCGTGGCCGAATACGAGACGCTCGGAACCGACAAGATGGTCCGCTACACGATCCTGACAAATGCCGACGGCGTGCTGGAGACCTCGTCCACCGTTCCGGGTCCGGACGGCGGCTGGATCCCCTCCGCCAAGAGCACCTTCGCAAGGGCCATGGGGGAAATGCCGCAGGCGCCTATCGTGGAGGGTACGCATGACCCGGTGCTCCTCGATCTGGTGGGTTCCTGGGAGATCCGCGGGGAGGGGGCCGCGGAGCCCTCAGGGTCCATCGGCTTCGAACTCCACCACCGGGGCCAGTGGCTCTCCCAGGCGGGGGACCGGCCGGTCGAAGGAGGATTCCATCACACGCGCCACGATCCGGAGACGGACCTCTACATGGACTGGATGATCGAGGCGAACGGCGGGCCCTTCCTGCGCTCCGAGGGGCGGATCGTGGACGCCGCACTGATCTTCACGACCGCCGAGACGGGGCTGCGGCAATCGATGACACTGCCCATCGGCGACGCCTTCGAGGTCCTGGCGGAACTGGGCGGCGAAACCCACCGCTCCATCTTCTCGCGCGTTCCCGAATCGCCCTGACGGACAGGGGCGGAGGGACTAGGATGGGGCCCATGGGCAAACTCGCGCTTGCAGCCGCGCTCACTCTGACCTTGGCGGCGGCCGGCATGCAGCCGGCCGATGTTGGTCAGACCGCTCCCGACTTCGAAGGGGAGTGGACGAATTTCGACGGGACCACGCTCCACAACCTGCAGGGACGCGTGGTCTTCATCGAGTTCTGGCGCACCTGGTGAGGCCCGTGCAAGAGCCAGGTCCCCCACCTGAATGAGCTCTGGGAGCGCTTTCAGGAAGAGGGCCTGGTCGTCGTTGGCGTGACCAACGAGGACGCGGACTTGGTGGCCAGGACGATCGAGAGCCAGGGCATCCAGTTCCCGATCTGCCGCGTGCAGGGCAGCGCCACGGACAGCGCCTACGGTGTGAGCGGCTTTCCCTCATCCGTCCTCATCGACGCATCGGGAGAAATCGTCTGGAAGGGGCATCCCGCAAGGCTGGACGACGAGTTGATCCCGCCGCTCCTGGAAGACGTGCGGATGGTTCCGGAGCTGCCCCGCAAGTACCAGTCGATCAACGTGCTGGTGAAGAAGGAGCAGCTCGGCAAGGCCCACCGGGCGATCGTGAAGGCGCTGGAGCGCAACCCCGACGAGGAGTCGCTCCTGAAGGCCAGGGAGACCCTGGAGTCGATGGCCACTGGGGATCTGCAGCGCGGCTCAGAAGCCGAGGAGGCCAAGGACTGGGGCTACGCGGTCGAGGTCTACACCAAAGTGGCCAAGCTCTTCGACGGGATGGAGGAGGCCGACGTCGCCGAATCCAAGCAGAAGGCCATCAGCAAGAACCCCGATGCGCGCGCCGAACTGTCCGCATACAAGAAGTTCCTGGCCGCCAGGAAGGCGATCAAGAAGGGCGACACCAAGGGAGGCTGCAAGAAGCTGAAGGCCCTCCTGAAGCGCCTGGAGTCGGGACCGACGAAGGAACGCGCCGAGGCCCTCCTCAAGCGCTACCCGATCTACGCCTGAACTAACGATGCCGCCTGGGCAGCGGTCTGGATGCGCGCCAACGCTCCGGGCAGTTCCGCCAACCCCTCGTCGGGGAAGCCGTCGGTGATCATGCTCCAGCAGCGCGACAGGCGCCGCTCGCAGCCCGCCACCCCGTCCCAGACAGCTGCGTAGTCCGCAAAGCCCAGCAGGCCCATCCACTCCTCGTTCCGCGAGGTGAGGTCGAAGTAGGCGCCCCCCAGCAGGTGGTCGATCTGCTCGCGGACCTCCTCCGCGGACTTCGTGCCCGCTGCCTCCGCCAGCTCGGCCACCCCTGCGGCCACAGCCGCCAGCGCCGTGTCGAACTGCGCCCGCTGGCTGCCCTCGCCCTTGGCGCTCTCGGTGCGGTCGGCGTTTGCCCTCCGCCGCTGCAGCGTGCCGCCCGCCGCCAGACCGGCGATGCCGGTGACGATCAGAGGCCAGGCCGCAGGCTCGACCGTGTCGCCGAAGCCGGCGGCGCCCAGCGTGCCCAGGCAGAAGCCCGCCACCACGAGGAACTGCGCGAGGGACTTCATCAGCCGATGCTCTCCGAGACCTTCATCAGGGCATGCACGATGCCCACAAGGGCGTCCCCCACGATCAGCCCGGCCGCCACCGGCACACCCATGTCTTCCGCCCAGCGGGAGCCCTTGCGGCGCGTGAGAATGATTGAGATCACGCCGCCGAGGCCGAAAACGATCATGTACTCGAAGGGCAGGTAGAGGCTGAGCCCCACCATCACCCCGAGCCCCGGCGAGACCAGCACCGACACGACCAGGCCCAGCACGGCGCCGGCGATGTACTTGCCCACCGCCACGTCGCCCGACTGGACGATGTGTATGGCGGCCTTCAGCGCCCCGGCCTGCGGTGCCCCGAGAGTCGGAGTGCCGTCCGGCAACTTTGTCGGCGTGCCGCCGGCCGCACGGTAGTCCTCCAGTGTCTGGCCTCCGGCCTCCATCGCCCTGTCATGCAGGACGCCCGCCTGGTCGGGCCCGAAAGCGTAGGCCTGCCACAGGAGGATCACGGTGGCCAGCGCGATTCCCGGCCCGATCCAGCAGGTGGCAACCTGGGCGATCTGCTGCTTGATGGGCCTGCTGCCCACCAGGTAGCCGGTCTTCAGGTCCGCCATCATGTCGGCGCACATCGAGGTCGCCACGCAGATGGCCGCCCCGATCGTCACGGCGGGAACCACGAAGACGTCGTCGGTACCGAGGATCGTCATCATCAGCGCGATCGCGATCAGCGCGAGTCCCGACAGCGGCGACCAGTCGGTCCTCCCGGTTGTCTGGGCCACCACCAGTCCAGCAAGCCACAGCCATGCGCCCCCCACCGCCGTCACGGCGACCGCCTTCCCCCACCCGACGGCATCGCCGCCCGACAGCTTGGCCGCGACCAGCAGCATCAGCAGTCCTGCGCCCATGCCCCAGTTGAGGACGCCCACCCCGATCTCCTCCTGCTCGCCGCCGTCGCCCTTCGACTTGAGGCTCGCCAGCGCCGCCTTGAGCGCCGGCAGCGCAATCACGATCCCGGCCAGAGCGCCGCCCAGGATCATCCCGATCCCGACATGGCGCGAAGTGAAGTGGGCGAAGGCGCCCGCAAAGGCGTCGGCCGCCGCGTAGGCCCCTTCGGGACGCCCAGCGAAGGAGACGTTGAGGTCCTCCCAGCCCTCCGGGATCCATGCCAGGCCGATGCACAGCGGGATCAGGAACCAGAAGTTGAGGATCGTGCCGTAGAGAATGGCCAAGCCTGGGCGGCCGGCCAGGTAGCCAGCCCCCAGGCTCAGAAGGCTGACGGCGAATATCAGCCGGAAACCGGCCGGCACGCCGAGCATCTCGCCCACGTTGAAGGACTCCGGCAGCACCGGCGCGACGGTGCCCCAGTCGTGGGTGGCCATCGACACCAGGGCCGAGATGGTGATTCCCGCCACCAGCAGCAGCGCCTTGTGGATCCCGGCACCGGGCGACTTGAGGATCGCCGCCACCGCCACCCCCTCGGGGAACCGGAGCCGCTCGAACTCGATGATCTGCTTGCGCAGCGGGATGATCATCACCACGCCCAGGATCGAGCCGGCGGTCACGGCCAGCAGCAGGGCCGGGTAGTCCAACTGGTCCTGGCGCCCCAGCAGGAACATGACGGGCACGGTGAAGATCACGCCGGCGTTCACCGTGTTGACCGCCGAGGCCACCGTCTGGAAGATGTTGACCTCCAGGATCGAGCCGCAGCCCTGAACCATCCGGCCCAGCAGGCCGCGCAGCAGCCCGAAGCCGATCACCGCCGCCACCGTCGAGCCGACGATGGTGAAGCCGATCTGGAGCCCCGCGTAGCAGATCCCGGTATTCAGGACCGCGCCCACCACCACACCCAGCAAGACGCTGGTCCAGGTGAGTTCGCGGCAGGACTTGGCCATGAGCGCAGGAGTCTAGGGGCTGGGCGGCCGCGGATCGAGGGTCGCTAGCCCACGGGCGCTAGCCCTTGCAGGCACCGGTGACCAGGCGGGCGAGAGCCGCCTGGGCCTTGTCGGGGGCCGCGCCTGGGTCGCGCACCGCCAGCCAGACGTCGCCGTCGACCGTGAGGCCCTGGACCCCACGGACCTTTTCGGCGAACCGGTCGGCCACCTCGGCCGACGACCGCGCTTCCATCCCCTCGAGCGAGAACAGGATCACGTCACCCTGGCTCTTTTTCGCGTGCCGCAGCACGCAGACCGTGTCCTCGTCGTCCCAGGGCAGCATGAGCGTCGCAGTCCCCTCGCCGTAGCGCACGGCGCACTTTGAGCGCTCGGCGTCCTCGATGAGGCGCTCATAGAGCGGCCGCACCGGACGCGCGCAGCCACCCAGGAACTCGTCACGGTCCTCCATGAAACCTCGGATGTTAGCGGCCGGTGAAGGCCAGCTGCAGGATGCGCCAGTCGTGGAGGTCGAAGTCGCCGTCGAAGTCCGCGTCGGCAACCGCCGCAGGGTGATCGGGGCCCAGGACCACGCCCGGACCGCGAAAATGCGGCAGCAGATAGAACCAGTCGAATTCGTCCACCGTTGCGTTGTTCTCGGCGTCGAAGACGCCGCGCCCCAGCGAACGAAGGAAGTCGACAATCCGGCCACGGTCGTCGTCGTCCAGTTCGTCATAGGCGTCCCGGGAGAACGCAGCCTCGCCATCGTGGGCCTGAACCGCCTCGGCCACCCGGTCGGCCAGGCTCTCACCGCCCGCACGCCCGTCATGCAGCAGACGCCCCCGCTGACCCATCCCCCATAGCGCACGGGTCATCATCTCGTTCGGCCGGGCGTCGCCCTGTCCGATGCCGTCGCCCAGCGCACCCATGTCATGGAGCAGGAAGTCCGAGTAGGGCCGGATGGACTGATTCGACAAGGCCGCAGCGTCAGAGGAACCGGTCTCGAGAGGGTCGGCCACATGGCAGGCCGAGCAGCCCACGGCGCGAAAGAGAGCCGCGCCGGCCATCCCCGCCGGGGGCGTCTGCGGGGGCGGCGCCAGGAATCGCTGGTAGTCGCCCATCGCCAGGAGAACCTCTGCGGACAACTCCGGGTCGGGCACCCGGTCGTGGGCGGCGGCCAGGCCCGCGTCGCCGCCCGGCGCGCTCTCCGCCGGGAAACGGGCGCTGGTCAGGCCCATTTCGTCGTGGGCCGCCACGGCAGTGGCCATGGACAGGTCCGCATCGGCCCCCTTCCAGCCGAAGCGGCCGGCCGCCCCGTCTGCGGCCCGGTGGATCCGGCCCGACACGCGGGAATCCGGCGGGGTCGTCTCCCGGAGGGCGATGGTGTCCGCGGCCAGCGCCTCGACCAGACCGGCGCCGAACATGTGCGGCGTCACGCGGTCGGCCACCACGTCCGCCGCCTCCGGGACGGCCTCGACCCAGTTCTCGTCGATGCTCTCGGCCTGGAGCAGCGAGCCGCCGAGTTCCTCCAAGGCGTCGAAGCCGCCGCCTGGCAGACTGCGCCCGAAGCGCGTCACGAAGGACGGCCCCGAGCCTCCCGGGCGCGGATCGGCGTGGCATTGGGCGCAGGAGCGGTCGTTGAAGGCGGGACCCAGGCCCTCCTCGCGGCTGAAGACGCGCACGAACTGCTCGCGGCCCGCGGTGAAACGGGCGAACTCGAACGCCGTCAGCCCTGCCAGCGGCTCACCCATCCGGGGCGCGAAAAACTCATCCGGCAGGGGAGGCCCCGCCGATCGCACCGGCGGAGCGTCCACCGCCAGGGTATGCGGCCCCGACACCACCCATACGGCCAGGCCCCGGGCGGAACCCGGCAGGACGGGCACGCACGTCCAGAAGGACCGGCCTTCCTGCCCGGCCGCGAGGGCGTTCGCCACTAGGCCGATCGGCACCAGGCTGTGCAGGCCATCGGTCTCCGGAGCCACCAGCTCGCCCCTGGCCAGGACCACGGGACGACCACCCAGGCCGATCCCCTCCACGACCTCCCCCTTCGGGAAATCGGCAAAACGCGAGCGGATCGTGTTCTGGGCACCGCCGATCTGGACCCAGCGCCCGTCCACCATCGTGCCCCCGAAGCCGTCCGGATTGGTGACCCCAAGCGGACGGTCGAATGGCGCCATGGCCTCCGTCGGCCCCACCGACTCGATGGACATGCCCCCCGCCTCCAGATCGAAGGAAAACAACGCCAGCCCGCCTGTCTCCGCGCCGCCCAGTACGCCCTCCACTACGAATGGGATTCGTTCGCCAGGACTGACGACGACCACCCCGGAGCCACCGGAGTGGACCACCAGATCCAGGACGGGCGCGTCAGGCCGCTGGACGGTCGGCAGGAATGCTGCGCCCAGGAGCGCGGCGGCCAGCAGCCGGGGCACGGCCCTTAGGGAAGGACCAGGTCCAGGCGGCGCGACAGGCCGGCCTCGAGGGCCGCCAGGTCCACCATCAGGCCCTGGAAGGAGAAGGTCGCGCCCGACATTCCCGGAAGCGGCGAGTAGGGCACCGCGCCCGGCGTCAGGTTGTTGCCCGCACCCGGCGCTCCGTAGAACAGCGGGAACAGCTCGGCGGGCCCCAGAAGCAGCGATCCCAGGATGCCGCTGAGTTCCAGCCCGGGGTCGATCGCGAAGCCGGCCATCACCATGCCCCAGTCGGTGGGGTCTGCGAGGGTCAGCGCCAGGTCCAGCGTGCCCCCCGCGGCGGCGGAGCCCGTGACCATCCCGGCCAGTGTCGGCTGGCCCGACGGGGGCAGCCGGAAGCTGTCGACCGAGCCGTCCGAACGGCCCACCGTCACCCGCGCGGGCGCGGCGCCGGTTCCGTGGCCCAGCCCGACCAGCATCTCATTCTCGCTGACCAGGGCGATGTTGTCGATGCGTGTGCCGTCCAGGGTGACCACGACGGACACGTCGTAACCGGCGCCCGTCAGCCTCAGGGCCGGCTGGCCGCCCAGCGTCGACGCCACGGCAAGATCGATCACTACCGGCCCGGACGCGCTCTCGAGCGGCAGATCGCCGCCCAGCTTGGGCACGTTGCCGTTGGTGCCGTCGTAGTGGAAATTGAGGAAGGAGACCTGGTTGTGGTCATCCAACTCAGGCAGGCGGTCCATCGAGTCGGCGATGCAGACCAGCGTGTAGTCGCCCACCGGCAGCGGGTCCACGGAGACGTTCTGGTTGGCCAGCCATTTGCCATAGACGTCCTTCCAGCCCACCGAGATGCCCTGCTTGGTGCCCCAGCAGGTCCACCAGGAGGAAGGCCAGGTGCCGGACCAGACTTTTGTGACGTCCATCAGGCACCACGACGTCTTCCAGTCGGTCGTCATGCGCCGGAAGCCGTCCGGCGTGTCGCTCCAGACCGCCCAGAAGGCGTACTCGGGCCAGCGATACTCGTTGCCGACCTTGTTGACGTTCTCGGGCTGGATCTGGGCGTTGTCATGGTCACCGAGCGCGAACATGAAGGTGCCATAATTGGCGTTGCCGAAGCTGAACTTGATCCGCTTCTTGCCGCCGGTCGTGTAGACCGACGTGTCGTTCAGGTCGCTGTCGGTCGGCACCATGTCGGGCGTGCCGATGTCGGTCGGGCCCTTCTCGCCCTCGACCTTGACGTGGTCGATGGCCCAGCCGCCGCCGTCGTTCAGGAGCCCGTCGACCGAGTCGAAGCTGAAGCGCACCTGCACCACACCCCAGGAGGTGTCCATGGGGATGCGGTGATAGTGCCAGTCCCGGTAGCCCCAGCACGAGCCGACGATGTCGTCGTAGCCGAATTCGGCCAATCGGCCGCTGATCAGCGTGGTGGCAAAGCCGTCGTTCGAGACTTCGAGCTGCCGTCGGTCCCCGTGGACGTTGTCGTTCTCGGTGTCCGCGTTGCACCAGAAGGTCAGGAACGGCACGAAGTTGATGCCCGTGACGTCGATCGGCGGCGAGGTCGCGCTGCCGGCGACGGACGCAGTGCCGTCGCGGAACGAGAAGCCGTCATTGAAGTTCAGGCTGCCGCCGGTCCCGTCCTGGTCGATGCCGCCTGGAAAGGCGGCCGGCATGGAATCGATTTCCCAGCCGACGGTGGCGCTGGTCGAGGTGAACGACCAACCGGAGTTGGACGCGAACGAGTCCTCGAAGGCGATCTGGGCGGAGGCGCCCATCGCGCCCCCCATTGCCACAAGGACGGCGGTGAGCAGGTTGCGCATGCTCGCTAGTTTACCGCACCCGGGGCACTCCCGCAGTGCTACAGGGGTCTGCTGGAGCCCAATTCCGCGGCAAGCGGACCGGCCCCGTAGACGCTGCGCAGGGCCTCGCGGATGCCGTCGGAGTGGACCGCGATCGCGCGGGCGACCTCCTCGTCATACACGAAGCGGTTCGAGAGGCTCTGGATGTTGCCGTCGAAGATCAGGCCCACCACGCGTGCGTGGCGGTCGAGAACAGGGCTGCCCGAGTTGCCGCCAATGATGTCGGTCGTCAGGACGAAGTTGATCGGCGTTGCCAGGTCCAGCGCGCCGGCCTCGGCGGCTTCCGCCCAGGAGTCCGGCAGGGTCCACGGATCGGCGTTGTCGAACGACGCCGAGCGGTCCAGCAGGCCCGCGTAGGTGGTCTTGAATGGCACCTTCGTGGTGCCCTCCTCGTAGCCCTTGACGGCACCAAAGGAGAGCCGCAGGGTGAAGGTGGCGTCGGGCGCCTTGCTCAGCCCGTAGGCGGCAAAGCGCGCCTGGGCGATCTCGGCAGAGGCGGCGGCCTCGATGTTGTCGATCTGCTCCTCGCTGGTGTCCTCCAGGGAACGCACGATGGCCTCGACGCGCCCGACCAGCGCCATGAGCGGGTCGTCCGCGGCGTCCACCACCGGCAGCCCGCCGTCCAGCAGCGCCCGCCGAACCTCCACGTCGTCCAGGCGCGTGCCCGCCACCGCCTCGGCGGCCACCTCGTCGGGCGACCTGCCGCCCAGCGCGGCTGCCACGAACGGGTCATCGGGACCCAGCTGCTCCAGGGCGACGGCCAGGCTGCCGCGCAGCCACACCTCCTCGAGGCCCTTGTAGACCGGGGCGGGGCTGAGCAGCTGGAAGCGCAGGGATTCGAGCTGGCTATCGTGGAAGCCGGCCTCGCGGTCCTCGTCGGGCTTGGCCGTCTCCTCGGCGTAGCGCCGGATCTGACGGGCGGTCCCTGCCAGACCGCCCCGCAGCCGCGAGAAGTAGGCGCGCGTGCCGATCCGCACGGCAGTGGCGCGGGTCTCGGTGATCCGGTCCCAGGCCGCGTTGGCCGGGCCCGCCTGGGCCCTGAGCGCCGCCTCCTCGGCGCGCTTGGTGTCCATGACGCGCTCCAGCTGCAGGCCGCCCAGGTAGCCGGTGTAGGCCTTGAGTGCGTTCTCGAGGCTGAAGATGTCCGACTTGGCCTGGCGCATCCGCTCCTCGTCGCCCTCCCCGTAGGCGTAGAGGCCTTCCAGCAGCGTCCGGATCAGCCGCAGCGCCCTCGGGTAGGCCACGTCGCGCATGTATTCGACCTGGGCCAGCGTGTTCAGCCGCCCGGTCGAGCCGGGATTGCCGGACACGAACACCAGGTCGCCGTCCCCGGCGCCGCCGTCGCTCCACTCGAAGAAGTGTTCGATCTTCGCCGGTTCGTCGTCCTCGTAGACGCGGAAGAAGGCCACGTCCAGGCAGTGGCGCGGGTAGGTGAAGTTGTCGAAGTCGCCGCCGAAAAAGGCCACGCCCGCCTCGGGCGCGAAGACCAGCCGCACGTCCGTGTAGGCCTTGTACCGGTACAGCGAATAGACGCCGCCGTGGTAGAGGTCCACCACGTTGCAACGCAGGCCGGTGGCCTGGGTCTCCTCCTTCTCGATGGCCGCAATGGCCGCCGCCCGCGCCTCGGCGCGCTCCGCTTCCGTTTCAGCCGCGGCCGCCGCCTCGCGCACCCGGGCGGTCACGTCCTCGATCGAGACCAGGACGTTCAGCTCCTCGTCGGGGCAGGGCAGCTCAAGGGCGGGCGTGGCCGCGTAGAAGCCGTCCGCCGCGTAGTTGTTCTCCGCATCGGACAGTTTGGACAGCGAGCCCATCGCCACGTGGTGGTTGGTCATCACCAGCCCGTCCGCGGAAACGAACGAGCCCGAGCCGCCGCTGTTGAAGCGCACCGAGGCCTGCCGCACGTGGTCCAGCCAGGCCGCATCCGGCTCGAAGCCGTAGCGCTCGCGCAGCTGCTCTGTCGGCGGGTTGTCGAAGGTCCACATCCCCTCGTCGGCCTCGCGGTGCGGCGCGACCAGGAGCATGAGGACGGGCGTGAGGGTCAGCAGGGCAGCGGCTCTCGAATCCATCATCCCCCCACTATACTTTCCGCCCCCATGACCAACTCCCTGCAAGAAACCGTTGACGCCATGTGCGCCCCGGACAGGGGCATCCTCGCCGCGGACGAGAGTTCCGGCACGATCAAGAAGCGCTTCGATTTGATCGACACCGAGTCGACCGAGGAGAGCCGCTGCGCCTACCGGACCATGCTTTTCACCACCGATGGGCTCGGCGACCACATCTCGGGCACGATCTGCTTCGAGGAGACCCTCGGCCAGAGCGCCCCGGATGGCCGCCCGCTGCCCCAGGTCCTCATCGACCAGGGCATCGTCCCCGGCATCAAGGTCGACAAGGGCCTCGTCGACCTGGCCCTGTCGCCGGGCGACCAGGTCACCCAGGGCCTCGACGGCCTGGCCGAACGCCTCGAGGGCTACTACGCCCAGGGCGCGCGCTTCACCAAGTGGCGCAGCGTCTACCACATCGGAACGAGCAGCCCCGAAGGGGCCAACCCCGGTGGCGCCGCCTACCGCGCCAACGCCGAGGCCCTGGCCCGCTACGCGGCCATCTCCCAGGCCGGCGGCTTCGTGCCGATCGTGGAGCCCGAGGTCCTGATGGACGGCGACCACACGATTGACCGCTGCGACGAGGTCACGAAGGCCGCGCTGGACGCGGTCTTCGAATCCCTGGCCGCCCACAACGTGGCCCTGGCCCACATGGTCCTCAAGCCCAACATGGTCGTGTCCGGCGCCGACTGCGCGGAGCAGGCCGGCGTCGCCGAGGTCGCCGAGCGCACCGCAAAGCGCCTCAAGGAGTCGGTCCCCGACGGCGTTCCCGGCATCTTCTTCCTGTCGGGCGGCCAGGGCGACGTCGACGCCACCGCCCATCTGGGCGCCATGAACGCCGACCACGGGCCGCTTCCCTGGCGGCTGTCCTTCTCCTACGGCCGGGCCCTGCAGGCACCGTCGCTGGCCGCATGGCGCGGCCAGGCCGAGAACGAGGCCGCCGGCCAGGCCGCTCTCGCCAAGCGCGCGCGCCTGAACGGCGCCGCCTCCATGGGCACGTACACCTCCGCACTGGAGGACGAGCCCGCCGCCGTCTGACGGCCTAGGCGCCGCGGAAGAGGTGTGCGAAGGAGGCGATGCCTCCGGCCGCCTGGCCCCAGTCGAAGTTCTCGTTGGGGGCGTGGTAGCCGTGCTCGGGGAGCGACAGGCCCAGGAAGACCACCGGGCAGCCCAGCACCTTCTCCATGGTCGGCACCGCGCCGATCGAACCGCCCTCGCGGATGAAGACCGGCTCCTTGCCGAAGCCGAACTTCATCGCCGAACGGACCGCATCGTTCCACGGCCCGTCGATGGCGCTCACGTGGGGCGCCAGGGAGCCCTCGGCGGTCACCTTTACGTCCGGATTGACCGACTTCACGAAGTCACGAACCAAACGGAACTGCTTGCGCGGATCCTGGTCGGGGACCAGGCGGGTCGAGACCTTGGCCTCGGCGTAGTGCGGCACGATCGTCTTGACGCCATCGCCCATGTGGCCACCGCGGATCCCGTGGATCTCGAAGGTCGGCTTCGCCCAGGCTCGGACCATGGCGTCCATGGCGTCCCGGGCGCGAACCGACTTGAAATTGTGGTCGCGCTTGAACTGCGCGATCGTGAAGCCGGATGAGCGGAAGTCGCGGCGCTCGGCAGGCGTCAGCGCCCGCACGTCGTCGCTGAACCCCGGGATCTTGATCCGTCCTGTGTCGCCATCCACACAGGCAGCCAGGACCTTGACCATCTCGCTGATCGGGTTGCGGGCCGCGCCGCCGGTGGTGCCCGAGTGCTCGTCGGTCTTGCCGGTCTGGAGCCGGAACAGATACGCCTGCAGGCCGCGCAGTCCTGCGGGACACGCGGGCTTGGTGCGGCTGACCCAGACGGTGTCCGAAACCACCACCACGTCTGTGGCCAGGCGCTGCTTCTCGCGGCGCACGGCCTTCTCGAAGTTCGGCGAGCCGATCTCCTCCTCGGTCTCCCAGAGGAAATGGACGTTGACGCGCGCGCCGTGGTCCAGCGCGTAGCGCGCCCCGAACAGCGCGGCCAGGCCCGGCCCCTTGTCGTCGGTGGTCCCGCGGCCGAACCAGCGGCCATCCTTTGTCGGATCGGGCGTGAAAGCGAACGGGTCGCCTGTCCCCTCGTGCTCGCCCCAGCCCGGCTGGACGTCCAGGTGGTTGTAGACGGTGACCGTCGGCGCGCCGGGGATCTTCTTCGAGTGTGCGTGGACCATCGGCGTGCCCTCGGTGGGCAGCAGGCGGCAG
The DNA here is from genome assembly GCA_964653725.1 of uncultured Planctomycetales bacterium. GTDB lineage: Bacteria > Planctomycetota > UBA1135 > UBA1135 > CAZZHK01 > CAZZHK01. The sequence goes on from CAZZHK010000017.1 coordinate 50,128, forward strand.
GCGAACCCGAACTCCCGGAAGGTGTCGCGGGCCAGTTTCGCCGTTGCCACCACGTCGCCCGTGCGCTCGGGGTCCATGCTGACGCCGGGCATCTCTACGAAGGCCTTCAGGAGCGCCTCGTAGTCTCCGCGCACGCCCTCCGCATGGGTTCGCAGCGCCTTGCGGCCCCAGACGTCCGTTGCTGTCGCCGCCACGACTAGTTCGTGTCCTTCGACTCGGCGAAGGACCTGGCGACCAGCATGCCCATCACGCCGAAGAAGGCGATCAGGCTCACCGCAGCAATCGCGGTGCCGCCGCCCACATCTGCCCAGCCGGTCAATAGCGGCAGGTGGATGTCGTAGGCGTGCAGGACGGCGATCAGGATGCCGAGGATGGCCTCGCCGGCCACCAGGCCGGACGCGAACAGCAGACCGCGGTGGATGACCGGTCTGCGGGCCTCCTCGTCGAGGCCCTTCTTGTCGCAGCGGCCCTCGACGCGCTTGTAGACCAGGCCGCCGAACAGGATCGGGAAGGTCACCGTCCAGGGCAGGTACATGCCGACGGCAAGCGGCATCGGGTGGAGGCGGAACTTCCCGCCGCCGGGCTCGAGCACCATCTTGTCGACCACAATGGCGATCACGCCCACCAGGGCGCCGTAGCCAACCAGGTTCCAGGGGAGGTCCTGGCCCGCGTTCATCAGGCCACCGACCAGCTTCTCGAACATGGCGCCCTGCGGCGCCGGCAGGTGGTCCACGCCTTCCTTGACCTGCATGCCGACCCCATAGCCCTTGTGGAGCAGCATCAGCACCGGCGCGACGATCAGCGCCGGGATCATGGTCCCGATGACCTCACCGATCTGCAGGCGACGTGGCGTCGCCCCGACGATGTGGCCGATTTTCAGGTCCTGGCAGATGTCGCCTGACGTGCAGGCCGCGCAGCAGACGACCCCGGCCACGCCGAGGGTCGCGATGAAGCCCGCATTGCCCGTATAGCCGAGCGCCATCAGCACGCCGGCGGTGACCAGCACCGCGCAGATGGTCATTCCCGACACAGGGCTGTTGGACGACCCGACCAGGCCGACGATGTAGGAGGCCACCGCCACGAAGAAGAAGGCCAGCACGAACATCAGCGCCGTGATTCCGACCGTGAAGTCGATCCGGCCCGTCATCCGCCAGTAGGTCACCCCCGACAGGACGAGAGTCATGGCCAGCAGACCGAACAGCGACTTGCCGGTGATGCCCTGCTCGGTGCGGGGCAGGTTGGCCGTGTCCTCGGTGCCGCGCACCCCGGCGATGGCCGCCCTGAGGCCGGAGCCGATCGAACCCGCTACCTTGACGATCGAGAACAGGCCCGCCACCACCATGGCGCCGATGCCGAAGAAGCGGATCTTGGTGTCCCAGATCCCCATCAAGGAGTCCGCCAGGTGCCCGTCGCCGAAGTCGGCGCCCCAGGCCATCACCGGGATCGCCCCGATGAATGAGATGGCACCGCCCAGGAAGACCAGCGCGGAGATCTCCCAGCCGACGATGAAGCCGACCGCCATCAGCATGGGCGAGATGTCGGTGCCGGCGTAGAAGCCCGTCTTGCCGATCCGGACCGCGCCTTCCACGGCTCCCTTGAAGAGGCCCACGACGCTTTCCAGGATCTTGAAGCCGGCCCCGATGGCCAGCGCGCTGAAGATTCCCATCATTTCCGCCCCGCCCCGGTCGCCCGCCTTCAGGACCTCGGCGCAGGCCACGCCTTCCGGATACTTCAGCTCCTTCTGGTCGACGATCATCGCCTTGCGCAGCGGGATCATCATCACCACGCCCATCACCCCGCCCGCCATCGCGATCAAGGTGATGTCCCAGTAGTGATCCTCGAAGTTGTCCCAGGCCCCGGCCATCACCAGCGCCGGCACGGTGAAGATGATCCCCGCCGCCAGGCTCTCGCCCGAGGACGCGATCGTGTGGACCACGTTGTTCTCGAGGATGGTCCCGCGCTTCATCAGACCTCGCAGGATCCCCATCGAGATCACCGACGCGGGGATGGCCGCCGACACCGTCATGCCGGCCTTGAGGCCGACGTACATGTTCGCCGCGCACATGACGAGGCTGAGGACCAGCCCGAGCGCCACCGCCTGGAACGTCAGTTCCGGGATGCTCTGGTCCGCGGAGATGTAGGGCTTGATCTCTTTTCGGGTCTTGTCGGTCATGTCGTGGCTGTGTGGCTCCTGGGTCGCACTTGCGCGGGAGGCGCTGTCCCGGCAAGGCTGGTCGCATGACGCGCCTCCGCCCGGAATCGCCCCTCGGCAGGGATTATGTGGCCCAGGGTTCTACGCGAGGAAGGGTTGTCGGGCAAGGCGGCCCGGCCCTCGGTGCGGCCTTGGCAGCCCTCCTGGCCACAGCATGCAGCCCCGAGCCGCCCCCCGAGGCGGGTGCCAATCTGCTGCTGATCAGTCTCGACACCCTCCGCGCAGATCATCTTCAGCCTTATGGCTACGACCGCGAGACCAGCCCCCACCTCGCAGATCTCGCCAAGAGGTCCGTTCTGTTCGAACGCGTCTACTCCCAGGCCCCGACCACGGCGCCCAGCCACGCCACGATTCTCTCCGGCCGCTACCCGAGCGCGCACGGCGTCGAATTCGTGAGCCCCGGGACCGCAGGGCGGATCCAGGAGGAGAACCCCCTGGCCATCACGAGCATGGACCCCGGGGTCCCCCTTCTTGCGGAAATCCTCGGGGAGGCCGGCTGGAACTGCGAGGCGGTGACGGGTGGGGGCATGATGCTGCCCGCGATCGGCTTCGACCGTGGATTCCGGCGGTTCCTGGCATCGTCCGCCACCATCCGACCCTCGATCTCCGATCGCGTGGCAGAGGGACGCCAGGCCGTGGCCAGGCTGAGATCCGAGACAGCGCCCTGGTTCCTCCTGATGCACACCTACGAACCCCACCGCCCCTACCTCCCACCCGAGGGCTGGGACCGATGGTCGCGAGACACCGAAGCCGCCCAATTCGTCCGCAACACCCAGGAGACCTGGGCGACCATCGGACGGATGATCACGGACCCCGCCGGGCTGCCTCCGCAGATCAGCAAGCAGCTCCTCGACATGTCAGCCGACACCCCCATCGCGCTGGCCGCCTCCGATCTCTACGACGGCGGCATTGCCTGGACCGACGAAGTCCTCGGTTCCTGGCTCGCAGAAATGGATCGGCAGGGCCACCTGGACGACACGGTGACTGTGGTCACTTCCGACCACGGCGAGGAGTTCGGCGAGGCAGGGATCATCGGCCACGGGGCGCTCCACGAGTCCATTCTCCATGTGCCCCTGCTGATCCACCTGCCCGGCAACCGCCTCGCCGGCACCCGGATCTCCGCCCCTACTGCCCTCGTCGACGTCCTGCCAACATTGCTAGACCTGCTGGATGTCCCTCCGCCAGGACGGCTGGATGGCCACAGCCTCGTTCGAGCCATGAACACAGGAGCGCTGGAGCCAACCCCCCAGTTCTCGGAGGTTCGTCGCCGCACGCACGGGACCTGGGTCGCATCCGTCCGCACGGGCCGCTGGGCTTATGCCGAACGCATAGAGCCCGCCCGGATGCCCAAGCACCTGTACGACCTGATTGCTGACCCAGCCGCAGAAAACAACCTGGTTCCCCAGGGCCTCGCCGCACTGAAAGACTGGCAGCCGCCCGTCGAGGTGACCCGCGCCCTTGAGAAGTTTGTCCTGGCGCAACGAGCAGCGGATGCTGCGCGGACGCCGACGGACGCTCCGGAACTCAGCCCCGAGGAGCTGGAGCGCCTGCACGCCCTGGGCTACTGACCGCCGGCCGTCCGGGGGCCGATCACCAGTTCGGTCAGGAGCGGCGGCTCGCCAGTGGATGCCCGCAGGAGGATCTCGTTTCGTCCCGGGCGCAGGGCGCCAGGCGGCAGGAGAATGGTGTGCCGGGCGCCCTTCGAGCGAGACGCCGGCAGCGAAGAGTCGTTGGCCGCTGCCCGGAGGCGGCCTTCCCCGGTCACCCGGTAGCGGATCTCGCGAGCCTGGCTTTCCGCGCCCGGGGTCAGGCACACCACGATGAGGGCCGAATCGCCGGCCAGCCGCCAGCCCCCCTTCTGCTGCAGGAATTGTCCGTCCAGGTCGCCCAGGTCCGCCTTCCACGCGCCGAGGGGCTCGAAGCGCAGAATCTCGTAGCCCACGCGCGCGGTGGCGGGGCGCAGGCACAGCGGCACGGGCGCGGTGGGCACCAGGACCGCAGCGCTGCGCGTCAACAGCGCCCGGCGGCCCAGGGTCACGCCGAGCAGGCCGCGCACCAGACGGCCGGGCTGATCAGTCAGGCCCAACTGGGGCGGGTAGTAGAAACCGGGCAAATGGTCCAGGTGGGCCTGCAGCGGCACAACCACCCAGCCGCCGCGCCGCAGGAACGCCCCATCCAGGTCCTCCACCGCTGCGCCGGGCAGGGCGGACACGGGCAGGATCGGGAGGGCGCTCTCCTCCATCATCGGACGCAGCACCAGGTCGGGCCTGCCGTGCACCAGGCGCGCCAGATGGCTCAGCTGCTCGGGCTCCTCCTGCCGGGTGGTGCCGACGATGTAGACGCGCTCGCCGCGCTCCACCACCGAATCCAGGAAGTCCAGCAGCTCGGCCGACACGGCGTCGTAGTCACCTCGAGCGTCGCTCTCGGCCATGTGTGAGGCGGCCCCGTGAAGCGCGCCGGCCAGGGCCAGCGCGACCGCAGCCGTGCGGAGCCGGCCGCCGGCGCGCGCTGCCAGCACAGGCCCGGCAAACACCGCCCACAGCGCGCAAGCGGGGAGCATGTAGCGCAGGAAGACGAAGCGCCACGGCAGGAATACGGCGCCCAAGGCCGCGGCGGACACCGCCACCAGGGCCAGGCGCGGATCCCGCTCCCGGGCGGGCCGCCGCAGGTAGAGCCACAGCACCAGAGGCACCGCCAGCATCGTCGGGGCCAGCAGTCCCGCGTAGGACGCCAGGTGTCCCGGCACTCGCTCCCACAACTCGCCCAGGTCCCGCGCATACTGGCCCGTATACGAATTGATGTCGGCGGACTCCGGCACCAGGAGCCGCGAGAGCCCGAAGGCCGCGGCGAGGGCCGCGCCCAGCACGGCGGCGGGGCGCCACGGCACCGCACCGGAGCGGCGGCAGAGCCAGGCGCCGACCAGCAGCGCGGGGGCCATCGCGACCGCCGTCTCCTTGGTGCCGATGGCCAGGCAGCCCAGCAGCACGGCGCAAATGATGGGCCGGGCTCTTCCATCGCCCTGACCCTCCTCTGCGTTCGCGCGCATCAGACAAGAGACGAGGCCCAGCAGCAGGAGGGTCAGCAGGGGATTCTGCTTGCCGAGCGTGACGTAGTTCTCGGCCACCGGGCCGCTGGTCGCGAACAGGAGCGCGGCCCACAGACCCCCGGCCAGGGGCCTCTCCTTCGACAGCGCCGAGCCCAGCCGGAACACCAACCACAGGCTGGCTGCCAGCAGGCCCGCCTGGGCCACGAAGAAGGGCAGAGGCGAGGGTCCAAAGGCGCCGTAGAGCCCCAGATGCCAGCCCATGAACACGGGCCAGAAACGGGCACGCAGAGTGCCGCGGAACGCCTCCTTGGACGCCTCCCAGCCTTCCGCGTCCACCACTCTCTTGACCAGCTCCATGCGATAGCCGTCGTCGACGACGCCGAAGGAGGGTGTGAGCAGCGGCCCGCGCAGCAGCAGCACCGCCGTCGCCACGCAGCCGATGGCGACCCGGATCCGGGCGCGCCGGCTCACTCGGCCTCCCTCTTGGAAGGCACCCGCTCGAGCCGGAAGGACAGCGCCGCCCAGCCGTCGAGTTCGAAATGCTCGATGCGGATGGCGTGCGGCCCCGCCTCCAGACGGACACGGGCACGATCCTCGGTCGGTCCATGGCGGTCCCACCGCTCGACCGCAAGGCTGCCGTCAATGAACACGCGCACGCCGTCGTCGCTGACCACGACGACCTCCCACTCCCCCTCCGGCAGCGTCACGGACGTCTCTGCCAGGGTCGCGAAGCGGTCGGTCCCGACCTCCTCGGAGGGACCGCCTCCGCCCCACGCGAACCCCACCGATGGGAGGCTGCGCCCCTCGATCGGCTTCGTCTCGAGCAAGCGCTTCCAGGCGGCCTCGTCCTCGCGCGGATCGGTCTTCCAGCGGCGCCACGACACGTCCCATTCGGTGACCAGAAGCCCCACATCCGAACGGAGCGTCACGCTGTCGCCGCTCCTTCCCACCTCGGCCCACAGGACCACGTCATGCCAGCCCGGGTTTCCTGACGACAAACGGATCCTCTTGCCGGCCACGTCGTCCTGCACGTCCCACCCGGCCCCGTCGCACCAGACGCGGATCGGCCAGGCGTCGGGCGGCAGGAGCAGCTGGAACAGCGCCTCCCCCTGCCCGCCCGGATACCGCACGAGGCGCGGCTCGGCAAAGTCGA
>CAZZHK010000018.1:0-53953 GCA_964653725.1 uncultured Planctomycetales bacterium
TGCCGCCCACAAGCTGGGCGTCGCTGGGCACGGCCAGGATGATCTGGGCGAAGCCCGTGGCGTCGGCCAGGGTCAGGAGCGAGGTGTCGACGGACACGGCCAGCCAGCAGCCGGGCGCGCCGAAGGGGTCGAGGGCGAACGGCAGCGGGAGGCCCTGCCACGAGGTACCGGAAAGGCCGAGGACCAGGAGCGAGGGCGCAAAGGGCGGCGCACCGTCCAGCGTGACCGTGAACCCGGACTGGCCCACAGCCGGCGACCCCCACCAAGAGGTCTCCAGTTCCCCGCATGCCTCGCCCGCTGCGACGACCGGACCCCAACCACCGAAAATCCGGACCGTTCCAACGTAATAGGCACCGGCGTACTCAAGCGGTGCGCCCGAAGCGATCTCGGGTCCGCCGTCGGAGTTCACATCGCCCACTCCCGCCACGGCGTACCCGAAGCGCCCGTCCAGGGCATGGCCAACTATGTTGGAGATGGTGTTGCCTGTGGCGCCAGAGATGACATGCACGAACCCCTCATTCATCCAGCCGGTTGTCTCGTAGGGCGCGCCGATGACCAAGTCGGGCGTCCCGTCGCCGTCCACGTCTCCCGCCCCACCGACTGACGTCCCGAACTGGTCCATCGCGGAGGCCCCCTTGAACAATCTGATCTGGCCGCCGGAAGCGGGCGAGAACACCGTCGCACTGCCGGAAGACGTGCCGAAGAAACTGTCCTTCGGCGCGCCGACGATCACATCTCCCACACCATCCCCGTTGATATCGCCTGCCGCGGCCACCGATGATCCGAAGCGACCTAGGTCCTTCTTGCCGAGCCAGGTGATCAGGAGCGAACCGTCCGCTCCGCTGTATAGATTCGCAGCCCCTGGTTGGCCTACGACGGCGGCCGTCGCGGGTGCGCCCCCGAGAATGTCTGCCGTGCCGTCACCATTGGAGTCGCCCACGCCGGCCACCGCCCTCCCCAAGCCTGCACCCTGCACGGGGCTGGAACACAGGAATAGTGGGCTGGCACTGGCGGGGCTGCCGGGATAAACCGCTATCAAACCGCCATTGCCGCCGTAGGGCATGCCCACCGCCACGTCGTCCAAGCCGTCATGGTCCAGATCCCCCACGAAATCGACTGCCCACCCGGCATGCACATACGCGCTCCCCGAACTCCAAGATCGCAGCAACTGGCCTGATGCTCCCGAGTAGCAGTAGGCCGCTCCCTCCCCAGGAACAGACTGCCCAGCCCAGACCGCCCCCACGAGCAGGTCGGGCACCCCGTCACCGTCCAGGTCGCCCCCGCCGGCCACCGAGTGGCCGAACAGATCGCCTGGCCTTTCCCCCACAAATGCGTGGATAACCGCCCCAGTCCGCCCCGAGAACACACGCGCGCTGCCTGATTGCGGTCCGGTCGGGTCGGCGTAGGGCGAGCCCGCGATCACGTCGGCGAAGCCGTCCCCGTCCACGTCGCCGGCCGCCGCCACGCTGCTTCCGAATTCGTCGTACTCGGCCGCTCCGGCCCACTCGGCAATCACGGCCTGGGAATTGCCATGAGGCGCCGCCAGGACGAGCGCCACCACGACCAGGGGGATGCGTGCTGACATACCGTCATCCTATCTGATGTTCGAGCAAATCTCGCGGCCATCCACCGGCACGCCGGGCGCTAGGGTGGCCGCATGAGCCAGCGACGCCAATCCCTGGACGCCGGACTCCTGGTGATCCGGGTCGGGATCGGATGCATGTTCCTGAAGCACGGGTGGCCCAAGATCAGCGGCGGCCCCGAGATGTGGGAGGACGTCGGGAACGCCGTGGCAACCGTGGGCCTGCAATCGGGATTCGTCTACTGGGGGTTCCTGGCGGCGCTCTCCGAATTCGGTGGTTCGCTCTGCCTGATCACCGGCGTCTTGTTCAGGCCAGCGGCGCTGTGCATGACGGGGACGATGGCAATGGCGACCTGGATGCACCTGAGCGGCGGCGATTCCTTCAATACCTGGTCCCACGCAGCCGAGGCGGGATTCGTGTTCCTGGGTCTGCTGGTGGCCGGACCGGGCCGCTACCGGCTCGGCCGCGACGGCAGGTGACGCCCTACCCCTGCTGCGGCGCGCGCGTCTTGCGGCCGTTCAGGAGCGCTCCGATCCACGTGTAGCGCACGAAGGCCGCATAGGCGGCCAGCAGGAGTCCCATCGTGGCGGCGCACACCAGCGCGAACTTGGTCACCGCGCCGAGCGGCCAGTCCCGCATCGGAATCTGGACAGCGATGATGAGCGGCAGGTGGAAGACGTAGATCCAGTAGGAAGCGTCCGACACGTAGCGGATCCGTGCGTTGGCGCTTGTCAGCACGGCGCGGAACAGCCCCATCAGCCCGAACGCCATCAGCCACGCATAGGCGACCTCAAGCGTCATGCCGACCGGACGCACCCAGTCACGCTCCAGCCACGCCATTTCCCGGCCCATCTCCACCGAGACCCCGAGGCCCATCGGCAGGACGACGAACAGGCCCACCGCCAGGCTGGCCGGCCACCACCTCCCCACCCGGCCTTCGCGGTCGTCGGCGCCATGGAGCAGCGCGCCATAAAAGAAGAAGACTCCGTAGTAGAGGAGCATGTGCGGCATCGGCAGCAACCCCGCCGAGGTGTCCGGCCCGAAGCCAGGCATGGCGCCCGAGAACCGCATCAGCGACTGCGGCAGGAGCGTCAGCGGAATCAGCCACAGGAACCGGGCGGGAGAGAGGACCAGCGCGGGGGCGACGCGCAGCCAGGGCAGGCGGCCCGCCACCCAGGCGAACCCGGCGAAAACCAGGACCAGCCAACAGAGGAACCACAGGAACCAGAGGTGGTGGAAAACCGGCACGAACATGAGTCCAACGAGGACATCCTCGAGGTCAGCATGATCACCCTTCGAAACGCCAGCGGCAGGCATGCGGCTGTCGGACACGGTCTCACCACCGAGAAGCGCCCGAATGACCGGACGCGCCTCCCTGACCTCGTCCGCATCGATCTCCAGCTGCAGCAGATCGGCGATGTAGAGCACGATCCCCTCCAGCCCCTCCGACCATTCGCCCTCCAGGATGCTGGCCGGCGTGTCGCCCTTCTTGTTGCGCAGGTCCGGGTCGGCGCCGTTTTCAAGCAGCAACCGCGCCGGCCCGGTCCGGCCGAAGAGCGCCGCCCAATGCAGCGGCGACGAGCCCTCGTTGTCGGGAGCGTCCAGGGCAACGCCCGCCTCGATCAAGAGTGCCACGGCACCTGGCTGGTCCGCGCCTGTGGCCCAGTGGAGAGGAGTGATGCCCCACTTGTCCGGCGCGCCCGGGTCCACGCCGGCGGCCAAGTGGTCACGGACCTCGTCCACGCTTCCTGACCGGACGGCGGCCCAAAACGGGCCCGCCTCGATCTTCGCATCCGCTTCGGGTCCCGAGGCCAGCCCGCTGACGAAGTTGACGGCGGGCACCACCGTAAACAGACCCAACAGCAGCGGCAGGAAGACGCGCTTGAAGCGGTGCGTGATCAGGGCCCGCAGGCCGTGCCGGCGCCAGAGCATCGCAGTGAAGAAGCCGCTGAGCAGGAAGAAGACCTGCATGCGGAAACCGTGGACCGCGAAGAAGAGTAGGTAGAAACCCTCGTTCCGGGAGGCGTCCTGGACCGGCCAGGGGAAGGGGATGTAGGCCAGCGCCGCGTGGAGGCCGACGCCCAGCAGCATCGCGAACGCCCGCAGCGCATCGAGGTCATGGCGCCGGCTGGTGCGCTCAGGGGTCATGGCCCGAGCGTATCCGCGATACCGGGTAGACTGGTGGGATGATGCAAAAGGTACTCCTGTCCGTGGTCGTTCTCATTGCCGCATCCGCCCCGACTGCTGACGCCCAGGCCTGCGTGGGCTCCGGCGAGGTCTCGGTCACTGGCCGCATCGTCAAGGCTGGCGGCTTCGGCATCTGCATGCAGGGCGAGACGCACCGCATCGAGTTCACAGACATCTACCTGCTGAGCACAACGATTGACCTGACGGCGTACGAGAACCAGATCCACACGGTGTGCGCGAAGCCCATCGGCGTCACCTGCAACATCCTCAATGTCAGCAAGGCATCCATCCCTGTTTCGCAAATCAAGTGGAACGGCGTGCCGAAGCCGGGATCGACACTCAATTTCGTCGCCGGTGGTGTTCCCGGAACAGCCGTCTTCATGCTGTCACCAGGACAGAGCTACCTGCCTCTGTCGCCCTACGGCACCTTCCTTCTGGACCCTGTGGCCTTCAAGAGCGTGGCCGTTGTCCCGGTCTACCAGTCCTTTTCCATTCCGATCCCCAACGACTCGACCTTGGCCGGCCTCGACATCTACGGCCAGGCGGTGGGTCTCCCTGCCACCGGCAACCCCCTCGCCTCCCTCACGAACCTCATCTACTTCCAGATCCTCTAGGGCCGCCGGAAGAGCCAGCCGCGACACGCCATGGATGCCGGATAGCTGGTGATCCGGATTGGGATCGGTTGCATGTTCCTCAAGCATGGCTGGCCCAAGGTCAGCGGTGGCCCGGAGGTGTGGGAGTCCATCGGGGGCGGGCCCTTTCGACCGTCGGCGTGGGCGGAGGCTTCGTCTACTGGGGCATCCTGGCGGCGATTTCAGGGTTCGTCGGAGCCCTGTGCAAGGCCGGAACCATTGCAATGGCCACCTGGATGCACATCACTACCGGCGACTCCTTCAACACCTGGTCCCATGCCGGCGAGGCGGGACTCGTGTTCCTGGGATTGCTCGTGGCGGGTCCGGGCTGCTACCGGCTCGGCCGCAAATCCTGAGCCGTTATTAGGGTGTGGTATCCTGTGAGGATGATGCAAAAGTTCCTCCTGTCCATCGTCGTTGTCTTCGCCGCCTCTGCTCCGACAGCAGACGCCCAGGTCTGCGCGGCATCGGGTGAGATCTCCGTAACCGGACGCATCGTCAAGGCCGGCAGCTTGGGAATCTGCATGCAGGGCGAAACGCACATGATCGAGTTCACGGACATCTACTTGAAAAGTTCGGCCATCGACCTGAGTGCTTTCGGGAACCAGATCTACACGGTGTGCGCCAAGCCCGTCGGGGTCACCTGCATCGTTCTCGATGTCAGCAAGGTGTCGATCCCTGTGTCGCAGATTAAGTGGGGCGGAGAGCCGAAGCCGGGATCGACCCTGAGCTTCAAGGCCGGAGGCGTTCCCGGTACCGCCGTCTTCATGCTGTCACCGGGGCAGAGTTTCGTGCCGCTGGCCCCCTATGGATCCTTCCTTTTGAATCCTGGTGTTTTCCAGTCTTTCGCCGTCGTGCCGGTTGGCCAGAACGTGTCCGTGCCGATCCCGAACGACGTGACCCTGACCGGCCTCGACATCTACGGTCAGGCAATCGGCCTCCCCGCCAGCGGCAGCCCGCTCGCCACACTCACAAACCTCACCTACTTCCAGATTCTGTAACCGCGCGCCACCCGGCATTACTGCTGAGAGGTCCATGCACCAAGGAGCTAGGACACCCGCCCTCGTTGCGTTAATTGCACTGCACGTCACCGCGTGCAAGGCTCCCGGGGACTACTCCGCTGACGCTGACCGCGACGCGTACTCGCTGGTCGCTGCACGTCGCGCGGACATCCAGGAGAGCCCGGACTCATTCCGGCTGGAGACGCCCAAAGGGAGCCTGCGCAGCCGTCTGCTCGCAGGCGAGGCACCGCCGGACCACCCCCTCGCACTGGCCGAGATACTGGAGATTGCGGCGGAGAACAGTCGTGACTTCCAGGAGCGGCGAGAGAGCCTATACCTCTCCGCCCTCGATCTGACGCTCGAGCAGTGGGACCTCGGATGGATTCCGGGAGCAGAGGCCACCTTTGCACAGAGCGGCACCGGATCCTCGTCCACCTTGCAGGACGGTACGGCGGACCTAGGACTCTCGAAGATCTTCGGGACCGGTGGGCAACTGCTGGCAGGCCTGGGACTGGAATTCGTCCGCACCCTCGGTGCCCCAGGCGGGTGGACATCCGCCGGGACACTGTCGCTTTCCTTCGTCCAGCCGCTGCTCCGCGGTGCGGGGCGCCGCATCATCCTGGAGCCACTGACCCAAGCCCAGCGCGACCTCGTCTACGAGGTGCGATCCTACGAGCGTTTCCGCCGCACCTTCGCCGTGGACGTGGCAACGCGCTACTACCAGGTGCTGCAGCAGATGGACTCGGCGCACAACGCTGAGATGAACTTCCAGAACCTGCAGGTCCTGGCCGACCGCAACCGGGCACTTGCCGAGGCCGGCCGACTGGATGACCTGGAGGTGGACCAGGTGCGGCAGGACGAACTGCGTAGCCTGGACCGGCTCCTGTCAACGCGGGCAGACCTCAAGCAGGCCGAGGACAGCTTCAAGCTATTCCTTGGGCTCCCCATCGCCACCGACCTCACGTTCGATCCATCGGAGCTGGATCGTCTGCGGGAGGAGGAGCCCGTGCCGGAGGACTGGAGCGAACAGTTGGTGATCGAAGTCGCGCTTCAGGCGAGACTGGACCATCTCACTATCCTCGACGAAGTGGATGACGCCCACCGCAAGGCCGAGATCGCGGGCGATGCCCTGCGGGCCGGGCTGGACTTCACGATGACCTCCGAAACTCTGTCCGCCAGCGGACGACCCCTGGATTTCGATCTGGGCGATTCCACGTGGACCGCTGCGCTGGGCCTGGATCTGCCCCTCGACCGCATGGCCGAGCGCAACGCCTACCGCGCGTCACAGATCTCCCACGAAAGCCGCCGTCGGGCGGCTGAGGCTCTGGGCGACTCGATCAGGGCGGCGTTACGTGACGCATTGCGTGAAACGGAGATTTCCCTGCGCAGCTACGGGATCCAGCGCGACGCGGTGACGCTTGCAGAGCGCCGCGTAGAGAGCACCAGCATGCGTCTGGAAGCCGGCCGAGCTGACACCCGTGACATCCTGGAAGCGGAAGAAGCCCTGCTGGATTCGCGCAACTCCCTGACCAACGTGATGGTCGACTACCAGTTGGCACTGCTTGCCCTGCATCTGGATACCGAACACCTGGAAGTGGACGAAACAGGTATTGTGCTGCGGCCTCTTGCGGCAAGCGGACATACCTCTGGAGTGGAGCCGGGACAATGACGACAGTTGCACCGAACAGCCGCAGGCAGACGATGTTCATCATCGGGGCCGTCGCGCTCGTGGGGGCCGCCCTGCTCGTCCTCATGGGAGCGGGCGACAGCAGCGCGGACACCTTGAGAGGGGCAACCGTCAAGCGTGGCACGGTGGACATCACGGTTGTCGAACGGGGTCATCTTTCGGCAAAGAACGCCACCAGCGTAAAGAGCGAGATCGAGGGCCGTACGACGATCCTGTCCCTGGTGGAGGAAGGGTCTTTCGTCCAGGAGGGCGACATTATCTGCGAGCTGGACACCAGTGCTCTGAGGGACAGGAGGGTTGCCCAGGAGATCGGCGTCCAGAACGCCGAGGCCGCCTATACCCGGGCGCGCGAGAACCTGGAGATCCAAAAGCTCATGAACGAGAGCGAGATCGGTAGGGCGGAGGTGCAAGTCCGATTGACCGCGATCGACTTGGAAAAGTACATGAACGGGGACGAGCCGCAACAGCTCCAGAAGGCCGACGAGGACATCGTCCTGGCGGAGACGGAGCTCAAGCAGGCGGAGGAGCAGCGCGACTGGTCCCGCGAACTTGAATCGAGGGGATTCCTGACGCGGACCGAACTAGAAGGGGACGAGTTGTCGTTCAAGCGTGCTGAGATCTTCCTGGAACAGGCCAAACGGGCGAAAACGCTCCTGGGGACCTATGAACTTCCCAAGCAGAGAGTGGTATTCGAGTCGAACCTCGCCGAGGCCAAGCGGGAGTTGGCAAGAACACGGAAGGAGGCGGCGGCGGAACTTGTGGAATACGAGATCGACCTCCGAACCAACGAGGCGAAACTGGCCCTGGAGAAGCAACAGTACGACAAGCTGGTGGACCAGATAGCCAAGGGCATCCTGCGAGCGCCCACATCTGGAATGGTCGTTTATGGACGCGAGGAAGGCAGCCGATGGGGCCGAGGCGAGCCCATCCAGGTCGGCGAAGAAGTGCGCCAGCGCGAGGAGCTGGTCAGTATTCCGGCCACCGGCGGAATGATGGCCGAGGTCAGCCTGCACGAGTCCGTCTTGAACCAGGTCTCAGCCGGGTTGCCCTGCAGGATCACGGTCGACGCGATCCCGGGCACCACGTTCCCCGGCCTAGTCCTGTTCGTGGCCATGCTGCCCGACCAGAACGCCTGGTATGCCAACCCCAACCTGCGGCTGTTCAAGACCGAGGTGCAGATCAACGAGCCGGCCGGCGCCCGCCCGGATCTGATGATGGAACTCCGGCCAGGCATGAGCTGTTCGATCGAGATCTTCGCCGACCGCGTCGCAGACACCCTGTACGTCCCCCTGCAGGCCATCTCCCACAGGGCGGGCCTCAACATCTGCTTCGTCCTGTCGTCAGGCGATGTCGAGGAGCGGCTGGTCGAGGTCGGCCCGCACAACACCCAGGTCATTGTCGTGACCTCCGGACTGGAGGAAGGGGAAGTCGTCCTGATGAGCCCGCCACCGGGCGCCCTGGAAACAGATGCGGAAGATGACGCAGGCGGTCCTGGCAAGCGCTGGCCCGAAGGGGGCAACCAGCGCCCCTCCCCGGCATCGGGAGGCTAATGGCCTCCGACTCCAACAATTCCGTCGTTGCCGAACTCGAAGCCGTCAGCCGTGTCTACCAGATGGGTGAGACGCAGGTGGAGGCCCTGTCGGATTTCTCATTCCGTTTCCGGGCGGGGGAGTACTGGGCGATCATGGGCGCATCGGGGTCAGGCAAGTCGACCCTGCTGAACATCCTCGGTTGTCTCGACCGTCCCACCAGCGGCCGGTACATGATCAGGGATAGGAACACCGACACACTCGATGACGACGACCTGTCCGACCTTCGGTCGCGCGAACTGGGGTTCATCTTCCAGTCCTACAACCTGATCCCCCAACTGAGCCTGATCGAGAACATCCTGGTCCCGATCCTCTACCAGGATGCCCCCGATTCCGAGGCACATGACCGCGCCTACCTCCTGTGCGAACGCGTCGGCCTGGCCGACCGCATCCACCACAGGCCGCCGGAACTGTCAGGAGGCCAGCAGCAGAGGGCCGCCATCGCACGCGCCCTAGTGAACGATCCCTCTCTGATCCTGGCCGACGAGGCAACAGGGAACCTGGACTCCCAGACCGGCGAGGAAATCCTCGCCCTGTTCGACGAGCTGCACGACGAGGGCAAGACGATCCTGCTCGTCACCCACGAGCCGACCATCGGGGAACACGCGGACCACACGCTGCACCTTTCCGACGGGCGCCTCGACAACGTCACCCACAACGGGTCGTCCACGCCGTGATCATTCCCGAGATCTCATTGCGCGCGTTCCAGTTAGGGATTCGCAGCCTGATGCTCCACAAGCTGCGCAGCGCTCTGACCACACTGGGTGTGCTGTTCGGCGTTTCCAGCGTCATCGCGATGCTCGCGATCGGAGAAGGCGCCAGCGAGGAAGCCCAGGAGCAGATCCGCCGTCTGGGCAGCGAGAACGTCATTCTGCGTAGCATCAAGCCACCGGAAGAAAACACGAACCAGCAGACTCGCGTCCTTTCCTACGGTCTGACGCGCGAGGATCTGCTACGCATCACGGGGACTTTCCCAGGCGTCCGCGGAGCCGTGCCCATGCGGCAGCTGTCAGAGGAGGTGCGAAACGGGATGCAGGCCATGTCTCCGCGCATCCTGTGCACCGTGCCCGAGTACGTAGAAGTGACCGGTCGGGTCGTCGCCCGAGGGCGGTTCATAACGGAAACCGACGAGAGATCGGTGGCCAATGTGTGCGTCCTGGGCTGGGAGGTGGCGCGGCACCTGTTCCCGCTATCTGATCCCATCGGACAGAGGGTCAGGATCGCCGGCGACTACTTCCGTGTTGTGGGCGTCCTGCTGCCTCGCGTTCCTCTGGGAACGGAAAACCTCGAGGCCGGCGTGGAAGTAACAGGCGAGGTGTTCCTCCCGAGCAAGACGGGTGAGCGGTGGTTCGGCGAGATGCTGGTGCAGCGGCGTGCTGGATCCACCATGATGCAGAAGATCGACTACCACGAGATCATCGTGGATGTCGACGGCCAGGAGAACGTGCTCTTCGTCGCAAACGCCTGCCGGGAAATGCTGGCACGGAACCACAAGCAGCGGGACTACGAGGTGATCGTCCCGTTGGAACTGATGATGCGGCGCGAGGAAACCAAGCGCATCTTCAACATCGTCCTGGGTTCGATCGCCGGGATCAGCCTCCTGGTCGGCGGGATCGGCATCATGAACGTGATGCTGGCGACCGTGACCGAGCGGACCCGCGAAATCGGCATTCGCCGCGCCCTGGGCGCAAAGCGGCGCCACATCATCACCCAGTTCCTTGTCGAGACGGTTGTGCTGTCCGTGGGCGGCGGGCTGCTCGGCATCTGCCTGGGGCTCCTGATTCCAAGCGCCATCGAGTACTTCGCCGAGATGCGCACCATCGTCACCCCGGGGGCACCGATCCTGGCGTTCATGATCTCGGCCGGCATCGGGATCGTGTTCGGCATCTACCCGGCCTGGCGGGCAGCCACGATGGATCCAGTCGAGGCGCTGCGGAACGAGTAGCCGGCCCCTTCGTACGCACGCTCCGAAACCTGGCACGTGCGGTCGGGTTAGGTTTCCCGTGGGCGCGCTCAGTACACGTAGGCAATGCCGGGTCCGCGCATGGGCACTCGTCGGCCTGGGCGCCGCCCTGGCCCAGCCCTCGGCAGCCCAGCAGACCCGCTACCTGGATCCGGTTTTTCCTGCCGTGAACGTGACCCCGGATCTTGAGTTCGCGTCGGCGCACGATCTCAGCGGCAACCTCTGGGTGCTTGAACTCGATGTCTACCAGCCGTCCGGTGACGCAGAGACCTCGCGCCCGGCCGTAGTCGTCGTCCATGGGGGCGGGTTCCTCAGCGGGCACAAGGCAATGCCAAATTACGTGGACCTTGCCACACGGATGGCCCAGCGCGGCTATGTCGCCATCTCGATCAACTACCGGCTCGCAAAGAACAACGCTGAGAAAATCGCGCACTACGCCGAAATCGTGGAGAACGCCAAGGAGGACTTCCAGGCCGCGGTCAGTTTCGTGCGCGAGAATGCGACCGCATGGGGCGTCGACAGCACGCGCGTCAGCACCATGGGCGCCTCGGCCGGCGCCACCACCAACCTCGAGGGCACCTACGTCAACGAGGTGCCGGCGCCTGCCAACTCCTCCGAAGTCCAGGCCTGCGTGGACATGTGGGGGATCCTGAACTCCCTGCCCGCCATGGAGGCCGGCGACGCGCCCGTCTGCATCGTGCACGGCACGATGGACGGGACAGTCCCCTTCCAGCATGCAAAGGACCTGAAGGCCCAGGCGGACCTTGTCGGTGTGCCTTACGCGTGGCATCCGATCGCGGGCTTCGGACATGCCCCTTGGACCGAGTTCTGGGCGAACTACTTCGAGCCCTGCTTGGAGTTCCTCTACCAGTACCTGGAGCTGGGAAAACTGTCGGCCCTTGTCCTCGGGCCTGGCCCAACCTCGCCTGGGACACTCGTCCTGGATTCCTCCGGAATGGCCGGGGACCTGCGGATCCTCGGAGTGGGGCTGCCCGCCCCTGGCGACGGATACCCCTTCGGGATTCTGGGGACGCTGCATCTGGATCCAGGAACGCTGGCCTTCGTGAGCATCCCTTCGTTTCCCGGCACGGAGGGGATCGAGACGGACTACGCTGCCTACCCTGTGCCTTCGGGGCTCGGAGGCGTGACCATCGCGCTGCAGGAACTGCACATCGAGGCCACGGGGGAGCTGCGGCTCCTCACCAACCACGTCGAAGCCGCCTTCTAGGGTGCTCGGATAGGGTTTGGGGTCGTGGATGGCTCTGGATGCATGCGTGGGAGAACCGGCTAGAGATGGCGCGCTTCCTGTTCGTCGGGCCGCCCCTGACCGGCCACACCAACCCCACCGTGCCGGTGGCCCGCGCCCTCGAAGCTCGTGGCCACGAATGCGCATGGGCCGGCCACGAGACGGCGGTGGGCAAGCTGCGGCCCCACGGCTCGATTTGGCTGATGGGGCTGCCGGTCCTCGCCGTCGCGGCGCTGGCGGACCGGATCTTGTTCCCGCTCGTCTCGCGGATCGCCCCCGGCAACAACATGCGGGTCCTGGCCCGCAGGCGGGAGGCCGCATGAGACGTGGCCGCGCGGTCCGGGACCCCGACCTCGTGAAGACGGGCGACCTGTCCGTCACCGCGCTCTACACCTCCGCCGTCTGGTCGTGGGGTGGTCTTGCCGACGCAGACCTCTTCGAGACGAAGGAGGCCAATCGGGTGTTCGGCGCCGTCAACGCGGCGCTTGGGCTGCAACGGCTCTTCCGGCCGTCCATGGAGCGCCTGGCCCACGGCCTGGTGCAGCGCCACCTGATGATCGACCGGCTGATCGCGCAGTCGGGCTGCGGTCAGGTCCTGGAACTGGCCTGCGGCCTGTCGAGACGCGGCGCCGCGCTGTCGAAAGACCCGGACATGCGTGTGGTCGAGGTCGACCTGCCCCACGTGATCGACCGCAAGCGGGCGCTGCTGGAGAGCACCGAGCGCGGTCGCGCGGTCCTGGCGCGGTCCAACTACGCCCTGGTCGCGGCCGACGTCCAGAACACCGATCTGGCCGCCCTGGCCGACGCGGACGGCCGGCCAGGCCTCGATCCCGACCGCCCCGTCTTCGTCGCCACGGAGGGGCTGCTGCAATACCTGGACGTGGAGGCGTCCTGGGCGCTGTGGCGGCAGGTCGCGGCGCTGCTGTCGCGGTCGGCGGGCGGCGCCTACGCCTTCGACCTCGTGCCCTGGCCCGAGCAGCCGCGCGCCGGCGTCTGGGGACGGCTGCTCGGAACAATCATGAAGCTGTTCACAGGCGGGCGCACGTTCGAGCGCGACGAGCGCTCGCGCGCCGACCTGCTGGCGCAGCTGTCCCAGGCCGGGCTCTCCGACCCTCACGCCTATGACGCGAAGCAGGTGGCGGCCGAGTGGGACCTGCCCCACGCGGACATGAACACGAACCAGGTGGTCTTCCACTGCGTCGGACAGGTCAATCGGTGACCGACGCACCCATCTTCATTGTCGGTACCGGCCGCTCCGGCACCACGCTTCTGCGACTGATGCGGAACGCGCATCCACGCATCCACCTGACCCACGAGGCGTCCTTCTATCCGGGCACGCGGCGTCCGCTGCGGCGCGCAGCCGGCGGCCAGGAGTGGCTGGACGTATACCTGCGATCGTTCGCTTTCAGGTGGCTGGGGATCCACGCGGCGGACGTGCGCGCAGTCCTGCCCGACTCGCTGCCGCTGTTCGCGTGGCTGTCGTCCGCGCGCGCCCCGGACGCCGCCGAGGCCCAGCGCCGCCTGCTGGCCCTCAACCCCGACGCGTGGGCCCACTATGACCCTGACTTCTCCCTCCCCCCCATACCCGACGCGGGCTGACCACCACCACGGTGCGACCGCCCTAGAATCGGGGCGTGATGACTGCGTTTCCCTCACTGACGATCCGGGCTGACGGATTGGAGCCCCAGGGCACCTACGCGGAGGCCCAGGCCGAATTCCTGGAGCCGGACACGGTTGCGGTGGCGGCGCTGGACGAGCTGCTCGAGGCCGGCCGCGTCGGCGTGGTCGCGCACTTCTACATGGACGCCGAGCTGCAGGGGACGCTTAGCGCGCTCTCGTGGCCGCACGTCCACATCTCGGACTCGCTCGCCATGGCCGACGCGGCGGTGGCGCAGGCCGAGGCCGGCTGCGAGGCGATCTGCGTTCTGGGCGTCGACTTCATGAGCGAAAACGTCCGCGCCGTGCTGGACGCGGCGGGGCACAAGGGCGTGCGCGTCTATCGGGCAGCGGAAGCCGCGATCGGCTGTTCGCTGGCGGAGTCCGCCGAGCGCGACGCCTATGGTGCCTGGCTCACCCGCGCCGCCGACCAGCCGCGCGCGCTGCACGTCATCTACATCAACACCTCGCTGGGCGTGAAGGCGCGCGCCCACGCGCTGCTGCCCACCATCACGTGCACCTCGTCCAACGTGGTTGCCACCGTGCTCGCCGCCGCCGAGCAGATCGAGGACGTCCGGATCTTCTACGGACCCGACACCTACATGGGCGCCAACCTGGAGCAGCTGCTGGGCGGCCTGGCCGAGGCCGGCGACCACCGTGCCGCCGTGGCGCGCGGGCGCTTCGACTATTTCCGACAGGGCACCTGCATCGTCCACCACCTGTTCGGCGCCGAGGTCAGCCGCCGCATTGCTTCCGAGCACGCGGACGCCGCCATCTGCGCCCACCTGGAAGTGCCCGGCGAGATGTTCGCCCTGGGAATGGCGGCCGAGCGCAAGGGGCGCGGGGTGGTCGGCTCGACCTCCGACATCCTGTCCTTTATCCGCGGTCAGGTCGGGCAGGCGGCCAAGGGCGCCGGCTCGGCCCGCATCCCTGTAGTGCTGGGCACCGAGGCCGGCATGGTGACCTCCATCGTCTCCGGTGTGCGTGACGCCCTGGCCGGCCGCGACGACATCGAGGTGGAGATCATCTTTCCCGTCGCCGCCGAGGCGGTGATGCAGGTGAACGACGACGCAACAGGCCTAGGCGTTGTCCCCGGCGCCGCCGCCGGTGAGGGCTGTTCGGTGGAGGGCGGCTGCGCCACCTGCCCCTACATGAAGATGAACAGTCTGGACGCGCTCACCGACCTGCTGGGGGCGCGAGCCCGAGGCGCCGACCTGTCCGCCTACGAGCCGGAACGGCTCCATGACAACATCGACGGGATCCCCACCACCGAGTTGGGCGCCGAGCCCATCCTCGCCATGCGCCGCTTCCAGCAGGACGGCCGCCTGCCCCCCGACCTCGTCCGTCGTCTGAAGAGCGACAGACTCTGAGGCTGTCAAGCGCCTGCGCGGTGCCCCGTGCCGCCGTACTGCTCAGTCAGGGCATCGTTGGTCATCGCGTGCGCCACCTCGTGAGTAACGCGCCAGGCCAGCGTGTACACCCAGTCGTGGAACGACCCCTTCTCTACCGTTGGGTCGAATAACCCTGCTTTCCGTCAATAGAACCCGTCCACGCGACGGCGCCTAGTTTTGTTGCGAGGCCCTCTATCGCCCTATGGAGAGCCACATCGGCCACGCTGTTCCCATCGAGCGTCACCCACCGGGCGATGCGGCCCTCGCTCATCAGACCCTCGACGTCGGTTTCCAGCATGTATCGGCTGGTGGCCGCCCCCAGGCTGGCGCCGACCACATTGACCTGTTCGGCGCCCGTCCTCTCCAGGACATGCCGGATGAACTTGGCCTGGATGAGCGCGTAGCGAGGCAGTCCTCCGCCCCACAATGCGGTGACGGCCGCGAGTTCCGCAATATCGGCCGCCGTGTAGTAGGCGGGCGGCGTGTCGCCGTAGAACTCGGCCATGGTCACGACGTTGGGCTGGTCGAGGCCGCCCGGCACGCCCATGTAGGGGGGCCCCACCGCTGAGGCGATGCCGTCGACGGTGTCGTCCTGGACGTCGATCCCGAACACCCCCGTGTCCGTCCACCCGTCGCTGCTGTAGCCCCCCACCACGACGGTGGCGGTCTTCTCGTTGACCTGGGCGGCCGCCGGCGCGCAGACCCATGCGGCAATGCCCGCCGACAGGAACGCCTTTCCGATCTTGCGGCTCACCCCTCCGATCCGACCCCCCCGTCACCCTAGGATCGGTCCGTGATCACCGAGCTGAAGCGGATCGTGGGCGAGGACGGCATCGTCGAGAGCGAGGCCGCGCGCGAGACCTACTCCTGCGACGGGATCACCCACCACCGGCGCACACCCGACGCGGTCGTGCTGCCGCGCTCGACGGAACAGGTGGCCGAGGTGGTGCACTGGTGCGCCAAGAACAGCGTGCCGTTCGTGCCCCGCGGCGCAGGCACAGGGCTGTCTGGCGGCGCCACGCCGACCACCGAGTGCGTGGTGATCTCGACCGCGCGGATGAAGAGAATCCTGGAGATCGACAGCGTCGACCGCCGGGCACGGGTCGAGGTCGGAGTCATCAACGCGGACCTCACGCGCGCCACGGCGCCGGTCGGGCTGCACTACGCGCCGGACCCGTCCAGCCAGACCGCCTGCACCATCGGCGGCAACGTGGCCGAGAATTCGGGCGGCCCCCACTGCTTCAAGTGGGGCGCCACCGTTCGGCACCTGCACGGTCTGCGCGTGGTGCTGCCCGGCGGCGAGATCTGCGACCTGGACCGCGACGCGGACCCGCTCGACCTGGTCGGCCTGTTCTGCGGCTCGGAAGGGACGCTCGGGATCGCCACCGAGGCGGTCGTGCGGCTGATGCCGGACGCCCCGTCGGTCGAGACGCTGCTGGCCTCCTTCAAGAGCCTGGACGACGCCTGCGCCTGCGTGGAATCGATGGTCGCCGCCGGCGCCCTGCCGAGCGCGCTGGAGTGCATCGACCGCCGCACCATCGACGCCATCGAGGCCCTTGAGCAGGGCGGCGGCTACCCCCGCGACGCGGAGGCCGTGCTGCTGGTGGAACTGGACGGGCTGCCCCAGCAAACCGCCGCCGAAGTCACGCAGGCCCGCGAGCAGTTCAAGGCCCATCACGCCCTGGAGGTGCGGCAAGCCCGCGACGAGGCGGAGCGGCTGGCGCTGTGGCGCGGCCGCAAGAGCGCGTTCGGAGCAATGGGCCGGGTGGCGCCAGACCTCTATGTCCAGGACGCCGTGGTGCCCAGGTCACGGCTGGCCCACGTGATCCGCGAGGTGTGCTCGATCTGCGATCGCCACCGTCTGCAGGTCGCCAACGTCTTCCACGCCGGCGACGCCAACCTGCACCCCAACATCTCCTACGACGGGCGCGACGAGGACGAGGCGGCGCGCGTCCGCCAGGCCCTGCGCGAGATCCTGGACCTTTGCCTGGGCGCAGGCGGTTCGCTGTCGGGCGAGCACGGCATCGGGCTGGACAAGCTGGGCTCGATGACTCGTCTGTTCGACGAAACCAGCCTGGCCGTCATGGACCGGGTGCGCGAGGCGTGGGATCCGGCCAGGCTCGCCAACCCCGGCAAGGCGGTTCCGATGCCGGGCGGCTGCTCGGAGCGCGGAACCCCCCCGGCGGGAGGCTCCCCGTGAGCGGCATCCTGGCCTACGAGCCGCGCGACCAGGTCATCTCGGTGGCGGCGGACTGCCGGCTGTCGGAAATCGCAAAAGCTGCTGCCCCCCACCACCAGACCCTGCCTGTGTGTCCGCCCGGCGACCCCACCGTGAGCGAAGTGGTCATGGAGGACCTCTTTGGGCTAGCCGCCGGCGGCCACGGCCGCATCCGCGACTGGCTGCTGGGCATCGAAGCGACCACCGGCGACGGGGCGGCATTCACAGCCGGCGGCCGCGTGGTCAAGAACGTGACCGGCTTCGACCTGATGCGGCTGGCCTGCGGCAGCCGCGGGACTCTCATGACGCTCAGGTCCGCCCACCTGCGACTGGCCGCCGATCCGGCCGCCCGCCGCGTGGTCGGCGCTCGCTGCGGGCTCGACGCCGCGCTGCAGACCGCCGAGCGGCTGCGCATGGACGCCTCCCTGCGCCCCGTCTCGATCGCCCTGTCCCGCCGCGGCCAGGGAGCCTGCCTGGTCGCCGCCGCCTTCGAGGGCGCCCCCGCCGCCGTGGACGCCCAGTACGCCGCGGCGAGCGGCGTCCTCGAGGCAGCCGGCGACCCCGTCGTGGACGACCTGCCCGACCTGCCGGGCGACCTGCGCGCGCGGGCCATGGCGCCGTCCTCCCTGTCCTGCGCGGTCCAGGACCTCGCGGCCGACACCGACTTCACCGCCGAGGCCCAGGTGGCGGCCCTGTGGACTGCGGCCTCGGAACAGCCGGAGCCAGCGTCCCCCCATCCGGCCGCCGCCCGACTCACCGCTGAACTGAAGCGCGTCTTCGATCCGGGCAGCGCGCTGCCGGCGCTGGAGGACGCATGACCACGGACATGCACCGCGATGGACTCGGCGCGGTCCTCGACTGCGTGCACTGTGGCCTATGCCTGCCCGCCTGCCCCACCTACGAGGCGACCGGGCGCGAGGAGGCCAGCCCGCGCGGTCGGCTGCTTCTGATGCGGATGCTGGAGGAGGGCGGGCAGCCCGGCGAGGGCGCCGGCGACGTGCTGGCCGACTGCGTGCTGTGCCGCGCGTGCGAGCCGGTGTGCCCGTCGGGCGTGCAATTCGGGACCGCCATGGAGGCGGCCCGCGAAATCCTCGCCGCGCAAGGCGATCTCCCGCGCCCGTGGTGGCTCGGTGCCGCGCTGCGGCGGCTGGCGAGGGCCGGCCGCGTGCCGCGCACGCTGGGGTGGCTGTCGCGGCTGGGCATCCCGCGGCGACTTGAGCCGCGAGGGCGGCTGCGCAGGACCGCTCCGACCACCGCGCCCGTCCAGTCCGCCGCCCGCGCGCCGGTCGAGCGCCTGCTGTTATTCGATGGCTGCGTGATGCCCGACCTGTTCCCGGGCGCCCATGCGGCAACGCGCACGCTGCTCGAGGCCGCCGGCCACCAGGTGGTCGTGCAGCCCGGGGGCCGCTCCTGCTGCGGAGCGCTGCACGCGCACTTCGGTGAGGGCGAGCGCAGCGCCGCCCTCGGGACGGCGGCCCTGGAGAGCCTGCGCGTCAGCGGCGCGGAGCGGCTGGTGGTCCACGCCGCGGGCTGCGGCGCGCACCTGAAGGGGGCGCTGGGTGCCCTGGTCATGGACGTGATGGAGGTGCTGCACGAGGCACTGATCGACGGGCGGCTGACCTTCACGCGCGAGTTCCGCGGCACGGTCGCGGTGCACGACCCGTGCCACCACCTGCACGCCCAGGGGATCGCCCACCAAACCCGTCAGCTGCTGGCCGAGGTCCCGGGGCTCGAGGTGGTCCCCTTCCCC
The DNA here is from genome assembly GCA_964653725.1 of uncultured Planctomycetales bacterium. Classification (GTDB taxonomy): domain Bacteria; phylum Planctomycetota; class UBA1135; order UBA1135; family CAZZHK01; genus CAZZHK01. The sequence goes on from CAZZHK010000018.1 coordinate 18,904, forward strand.
GGGGCGGGATCGTGCTGCGGGGCGGGCGGCCTCTACGCCCAGGCGCGGCCGGGGATGGCCGGCCGGATCGAGGACCTGCGCGAGAGAGCGCTCCACCAGCTGGACGCGCGCTGGCTGGCGTCGGCGAACCCTGGCTGCCTCATGCAGTGGCGCAAGCTGTCGCGGCGGGGCGGACCGGAGCCGGTCCACCCGGTGTGGCTGCTGGCCCGCGCCCTCTGAAAAGGACCCGGACTTCCTGCGGTTTTGTCACATAGCCGCAATAAGTCCCGATCTACGTCCCATAACGGACGGTTTCGGTCTCCAGTTGCGGCTATGTGACAAAACCGCAACTCGGAAAGGGCAGTTCAGTGACCGATGTCCTCGGCCCAGAGGTCGGGCTTCTCGTCCTTCATGCGCTCCATCAATGAAACGCAGCGGGGATCGTCGAGGACCACCATCTCGATGCCGCTCGAAGCCATCCACTCCTCCGCGCCCTGGTAGGTGCGGTTCTCGCCCACCACCACCCGAGGGATCCGCAGCAGGACCGCTGTGCCGGCGCACATGGGACACGGGCTGAGGGTCGAGACGAGTGTGAGGGCGTCCCAGTCGCGCCGGCGGCCGGCCGCGCGGACGCAGACGACCTCGGCGTGCGCGGTCGGGTCGCCCGACTGGACCCTCTCGTTGTGGCCGCGCGCCACGACCACACCTGACGAGTCCACCAGCACCGCGCCGATGGGGATGCCGCCCTCGGCCCAGGACTCCTCGGCCTGCTCGATGGCCGCGTCCAGCCATGCGGCGTCGGTGATCAATCCTCCACCGGCGCGTCGAAGAAGCCGTATTCGTCCAGCACACGCCGCGCCATCGCAGAGACCCAGACCCGCGCCTCGTTGCGGCGGCCCGCGAACTCGCGCCACTTCCGGATGTAGCCGGGATCGGACTTGGCGTTTGCATCCAGGGCCTCCATCAGTTCGTCGCGGCCGCCCGCCTTCTTGATCCTGCGGCCGATCCTGCCGATGTCTCCCTGCTCCTCGAAGAACAGGTAGAGCAGCCGCTCGCGCATCTCCTCGTGCTGGGGCCGCAGCGGGCCCGCCGGATTCACGTAGAGCAGCGCAGCGGCCTCGAGCAGCGTCCGGTGCTGCCAGTAGGGCGTGAAGCCCTTCGAGATCTCGTCGTAGAGCCGCCCGTGTGCGAAGGAGGGGATCGGGGACCGGGGGATGTTCTTGCCTACGACTTTCGTGAAGTAGGCAACCACGTCGACGTCCGGCATCTCGACCTCGAAGCCCGACCCCAGCGCGTCCCACAAGTCCACGCCCGGGTAGCAGGTCCCGTCGCGGTCGCAGTAGTTGAAGGAGAAATGCTCGGCCACGGGATCCAGGTCGCCGCGGTGGTCCCAGTGGCCCATCAGCCACGCGATCAGTGCGTCCGAGCCCGGCGCATAGCCGTAGACCAGGTCCAGGAGCGCCGCGTCCGGCGTGGGGTCGCCCGCACCCAGGCGCCCGACGTTGGCGGCGAAGTCGTAGCGGATGCCGCAGCCATTCCCGCTCGCAGTGCCGCCGGCCAGCGGCCGGTCCCAGTCCCACGGACCGAATCGCTCTGCGATCTTCAAGGAACGGGGCGCCGCGGCGTCCGCCCATTTCCGCGACCACTGCCCCGGCGTGTAGAGGTCGGGATCGTGGAAGGCCGGCTCGCGGGCCGGCCGGATCTCGAGCCTGTCCACTGCCCGGTCACGCAGCGAGAGGACCTCGCGCACCGCCTCGTCCTGGGACTCCTCGATGCGCACCGTGATGTCCCGGACCACCGCCGCACGGATATCGTCGTGCGCGGCCTGGAAGCGGCGATAGGCGGCGCTCACCGCCTCCCCCATCCCGTCGATGCGGCGCTCCCGCACCGGATCGCCCTGGACCTGGAGAGTGAGGAGGGCCAGCGCCGCGAGCGCCGCGGTCACGACCGCCCGTAGCGCGAGAACGCCACGTCCCCGAATCCCGCCGCCGCCAACTCGGCTTGCACCGCCGCGCGCTCGCCGTCGCCCTCCAGCAGCGCCCAGCCATCGGCGTCGACCTCGACCCGAGCATCGCCGCCCAGGTGGCGCACGCGCACCAGGCCATAGCCGCGCCGGCGAAGCACTGCCTCGGCGCGCTCGACCGAGGCCAGCCGTTCCACCGTGACCGCCGTGCCGTGCGGGATGCGCGACGCCAGGCACGCGGCCTGCGGCTTCTCGGCATTGGGCAGTCCCTCCGCGCGCAGGTAGGCGCGGACGTCCTCCTTGGTCCAGCCGGCGTCCTGCAGCGGCGTGGCCACCCCCGCTTCGCGTCCCGCCCGCTCGCCGGGCCGGTCGTCCGACAGGTCGTCGGCAATCGCGCCGGTGGCGACCGCGCTCACGCCCAGACCGGACCTGCGCGCCGCGACCACCCGGAACAGCTCGCTCTTGCAGTAGAAGCAGCGCTGGGCGTCGTTGGCGACGTAGCGCTCGTCCTCCATCTCGCTCGTCTCGACCCGCACCCATTCCACGCCCAGTCGCTGCGCCAGGTGACGCGCCTCGTCCAGATCGGCCCGAGGCAGCGAGGGCGAGTCCGCAGTCACCGCAACCACCCGCTCGACGCCAAGGGACTGGATGGCCAGCGCCAGGACGGCGGTCGAGTCCACGCCGCCGGAGAACGCCACCGCCAGGCGTCCGCCGGCGGCAGCGATCTCGATCGCGGTTGCCGCGTCGATGATTCGGGATGAGGAAATCGTCGCTTCCACGCCCTGATCCTAGGACAGGCCGGGATTCAGCGCTCGAAAACGATCTCGCCGGCCACGATGGTCATTTCGGCGCGCAGACCGCCCCATGACCCCGGCGGCGTATTGAAGGGGTCCATGCTGAGCACGGTCAGGTCGGCCTCGAAGCCGGGCATGACCCGCCCTGAGCGATCCTCGCGGAAGGCGACCCAGGCAGCATCGACCGTCATGCCACGGACCGCTTCGTCCACGCTCAGCGCCTGCCCCGGATCCCACGGGCCTGCCTCCGTCGCGGGGCCCTGTCCCGGCCGGGCCCGGGTCACGGCCGCCCCCAGCCCGAGCAGCGGGTCGTGGGACTCGACGGGGAAGTCCGAGCCCAGAGGCAGACGCACGCCTGTCTCCAGCAGGTCGCGCCAGGCGTAGGCGTGGGCGGGCCGGTCCCCGATCCGGTCGCCGAACCACGGCCCGTCGGAAGTCAGGTGGGTCGGCTGCATGGAGGGTGTCACGCCCAGCTCCGTGAAACGGCCCAGGTCGTCGGGGTGGATGATCTGTGCATGCTCGACCGTGAAGCGCGCGTCCCGTTCGCCGACACCGGCGCCCTGACATGCATCCAGCACCGCCCGGACGGCCGCGTCGCCGATGGCGTGGACGCGCATCTGGAAGCCCCGCTCCAGGCACGCCGACACAGCCGCCACGAGTTGTGCAGGGGAGAGCTGCGGCAGACCGGAGGTCGCCGCCTCGTCGGCATAGGGCTCCAGCAGCCACGCCCCACGCGATCCCAGGGCCCCGTCCGCCACGAGCTTCACTGAACGGAAGGACACGCGGTCGCCGGAGAACGGCTCAACGCCTCGCTCCGGCAGCCCGGCGTGCATCCCGTGGACGCGCAGCTTCCAGATGCCCTCCGCCTCGAGGGATCGCAGGACCTCCACTTCGTCCGCCCCTACTCCGGCGTCGTGGACGGCGGTCAGACCCACGGCCAGACAAGCAGACTGCGCCGCCACCAGGCGCCGCCGCAGCGCCGAATCGTCCAGCGCAGGCTGGGCTGCCCGAATGAGGCCCATGGCGCTGTCGATGAACACCCCGGTGGGTCCGCCGGCCGCATCCCTCACGATGCGACCGCCGTCGGGGTCCGGCGTCGCCGACGTCACGCCGGCCGCCGCCATCGCCGCCGCGTTCGCGACCAGGGCGTGGCCGTCGATCCGCGACAGTACGACGGGCCGGGCGACCCGCTCGCTCAAGAGGTGATGCTCGGGAAACCCGTGCACGCCGGTCCAGTCGTTCTGGTCCCAGCCATGGCCGCGAATCCAGGGCCGGTCCGGCCTCTCGGAAGCCGCCTCGGCCACCCGGTCCACGACCTCGTCCCAGGATCGTGTTCCGACCAGATCGACGGCCTCGAGCGCCGCGCCGAGACTGGCCAGATGTCCGTGGGCGTCGTGGAGCCCGGGCAGGACCGGGCGGCCGGCCAGGTCGACAATGCGGGTGTCCGGGCCCACCCGGTCCAGGACCTCCGTGCCGCCAACGGCCAGGATCCGTCCATCGCGGAGGGCAACGGCTGTGGCCACCGTCCCAGTCCCGTCCATCGTGTGGACGGGACCGCCGGTGAGAATCAGGTCCGCCGGCTCGGGAGCGCTGCAGCCGGCCAGCCATGCGGCCGCGAACAGGGCCGTCGCGCCGAGACGGTCACTCATCCGGCAGATATTCGAGCGCGCGCTCGCGGTAGCGCTCTGCGCGGCCCAGGAAGTCTGCCGCCTCCTCGGCGGAGAGCTCCCGCACGATCCGGCCGGGCACGCCGACCACCAGGGAGCGCGGCGGCACATCCATGCCCTCTCGGACCAGAGCGCCGGCGGCAATCAGGCTCTCCTCGCCGATGAAGGAGCCGCCCAGGAGGATCGCCCCCATTCCGATCAGGCAGCGGTCGGCGGTGCCCAGACCGTGCAGGATCGCCCGGTGGCCGACCGTGCAGGCCTCGCCGATGTGGTTGGGGGCGTCCGGGTCGGCATGGACCACGCAGTGGTCCTGGATGTTGGTCAGAGCGCCGACCGAGATTGCGGCGTCGTCGCCGCGAAGCACGCAGCCGAACCAGATGTTGGTGCCCTCGCCCAGAGTCACGTCGCCGGTGATGACCGCGTCATCGGCCACCAGCGCGTCTCCCCGCCGCACCAGCGACCGGTCTCCCCAGCGATTAGCCACCCCGCGTCTCCAGGGTCACGAGCAGGTCGCGCATGAGCCACACCAGACCAACCGCGACTGCGTTGTTCAAGACATGGACAGCCAGAGGCGCCCACAGGCTGCGCGTGCGCCGCGCGAGCCAGCCCAGGTAGAGGCCCAGCAGAAAGATCACCGGAAATTCCCGCGGCCCGTGAAGGCCCGCGAAAGCGGCCGCCGTCAGCACCAGGCCAGCGTTCCAGCCCAGGTTCTGGACCAGCCAGGGCTGGAGGAAGCCGCGGAACACCACCTCCTCGATGAGCGGCCCCAGCAGCACCACATACATCGCCACCAGCAACCAGCGCCCCTCATCGAGGGCGAACAGCTCGGAGATCTCCGGCTGCATGAGTTCCTCCCCAGCACCGGGCTCCGCCCAGACCGACAGCGTCAGGAACCGCACCCCGAGCACCCCGAGGTAGACCCCCGGGAAACCCGCCAGCGCCAGGCCGACGGAGCGGAGCGCATGGGCCCGGTGGAGGCCGATGGCCCGCCATGGTTCCGGTTCGCGCCGGTGCAGCCGCCAGGCAATCGCCGCCAGGGCCGCCGTGCCGCCGACTCCGAGCACCTGGATGACCTGTTCGAACCGGACCCCGTGGCCGGCGTCGCCCTCGGCCGGACTCCACAGCATCAATGTGCCGGACCCCACCACCGCGGCCATGAAGATGACGCCCACAAGGGCCAGATCGCCGAACGTCCAGCGCGGAAAGAAATAGGTGTGCCAGCGCACAACGCGATGGCCGAGCGCGGGGATCCAGAACGACAGGCTCGCGCCCAAGGCAACGAACATCAGCCCCCAGACGAGGAAGGAAGGAGCCGGCTGCTCGCTCAAGCGCTTGTCACAGCGCTGCCCACGACGCCCGAGGCCGGGCTCGAGGCGGAGGCGGCGTCGGCCCGCGGGATGCGCCCCGCCAGGAACGCGTCTCGTCCGGCCATCGCGGCGTGGCGGACAGCCGTCGCCATGCGCACGGGATCGTCCGCGCAGGCCACGCCTGTGTTCAACAGGACGCCCTCGGCGCCCAGCTCGAAGGCCACCGAAACGTCGGAGGCAGTACCGACGCCCGCGTCCACGATCACCGGGGCCTGGCAGCGCTCGACGATCTGCCGGATCGCCTCAGGGTTCAGGATGCCGCGGCCGCTGCCGATCGAGGAGCCGAGAGGCATCACGGAGGCCACGCCCACCGCGTCCAGCTCCAGCGCGGTGTCCGGATCGTCAAGCGTGTAGACCAGCACCTGGAAGCCGTCCGCGACCAGCCGGCGCGCCGCGTCCAGTGTGGCGTTGCGCTCGGGCCGCAGGGTCCCGGGGTCGGTCAGCACCTCGAGCTTGATCAGGTCGGTGTCCAGCGCCTCGCGCGCCAGCTGCGCGGTGCGGACCGCGGAGTCCGCGTCGAAGCAGCCGGCCGTGTTGGGCAGGATCTCGTACGGCGCCAGGCGCTCGACCAGGCTCTGGTCGCCGCTGGCGCACAGATCCACGCGACGCACCGCCACGGTCACGCATTCGGTGCCCGATGCCGCCAGCGCCGCATCCATCGTGTCCAGATCGCCGTACTTGCCTGTGCCCAGGAACAGGCGCGACTGGTAGGTCCGTCCGGCCACCCTCAGCGGCGTGTCGGACACGCTCATCCGCCCCCCACCAGCGTGACGACCTCGATCCGGTCGCCCGCCTCAATCCGCTCGCCGACCAGTTCGGCACGCCTCACGACCACGCCGTTGCGTTCGACCGCGACTGCCTGCCGCGGCGCGCCGATCTCCTCGAGCAGCGCCGCCAGGTCCAGGCCGTCTTCGACCGCGCGCTTCTCACCGTTCAAGACGACCTCCATCATCCGTGCAAGCCTACTCGGGAGCCGCCCGCATCCGGTACTGCGCCGCGCCCGCCTCGTCCCCCAGCTGCACCATCACCCGGGCGGCCTCGCCCGCCAGGACTCGTCCGATCGCCACCGTGCCCATGACGCGGCGGGCCCCGAGGGAGTCGCCCGATTGAGCGAGCGCCTCTGCCCACAGGATCCGGTGCCGCGGGGTGGGATCCATCCGCTGGGCCCGTTCGAAATGGGGGTACGCCTCATCGGGCACCTCCAGCAGATCCGCGTGGATAGTGCCGAGTTCCGCCTCCGCCCGCGCCATCTGGACCTGGAACGAGACGGGCACCTCGACGCCCAGCCGCGCGTAGGCCTTGGCCGCCCCGGCCACCACGGCCAATGCGCGGTCCGCCGCCGCTGCGGCCTCCATCCCGCGACCCTGCGGCACCAACAGCCGCGCGGCCTCCAGGTGGGCGCGAGCCCGCAGCGCCACCGCCTCCTCGCCGCCGACTGACAGCAGAGAGCGTGCAACGCGTCCGTAGGCCGACACCGCCCCGTCCATGTCTCCGAGCCTGTCCGCACGGGCCCTGGCCAGCATCAGGCCAAGCCGTGAGGGCGGAACACGCGGCCCACCGCCCGGTCCCGCCAGAGACGCAAAACGCTCCAGCGCGGCCATCCACCGGCGAGCCTGGGCCCCGTCCAGCAGCGGACCGAGGGCCACCGAGTCCAGGCCCGGCTCCGCACCCAGCACGCCGTCCAGGCCCATCGGAGTGGGCCGGAATCGGTCCGCCTCGGCCGCCAGTTCCAGTGCGCGGGCCGCGCGCACGGCAGCGGGCCGGGAGTCCGCATCGCCCAGCAGCAGGGTGAGAGCGGCCAGCACATCGCAGGAGGCCGCCAGGGCGGTCGCCGAGGTCATGCCGGCGCGCGTCAGCGGCAGTCGACGGACCTCCGCCAGTACCCAGGCCGCAGCGTCGAACGAATCGACTGCCTGACCCTCGTCACCAAGGACCAGACGTGACACGCCCTCGAACATGAGGCCCCTCGCGCGGACGATCATGCCCTCCGCGTCCTCGCGTCCCCGGACGCCGTCCACCATGGCCTGCGCCGCCTCTGCAGCAACAGGTGCATCGCCACGGGCCAGCGCCAGCGAGCCGGCCAGGACCAGGCTCCATTCCTCGTGGCCCGCCAGGGCCGCCCGGGACAGGACTTCGGCGGCCGCTGACGAACTGCCGCGCTCGTTCAAGGAGCGGGCCAGCGTCTCCAGCGCAGCCAGAGTCCGACCCTCCAGGTAGGGGTCATGCAGCCGTTCCACCAGCCGGTCCGTCGTCCAGCCCGCATGATCGGGTTTCGCCGTGCGGGCCAGCGCGTTCATCAGCCACACCGCCGGTTCCCCTTCTTCGGGTCGCAGGGCGGACAGCGCCGGTTCCAGGGCTCCGCCAGGCAACGGATGGCTCGCCAGCAGTCCGGCCAACAGCGTCCGCTCGGCCGCACCCTGCGCACGTGCCAGCCGGCCGGCCAGGGCCGCCGCAGCCATTGGCTGGTAGAGCCGTCCGAGCGCGGCCGCGGCATCAGCACGCACAACCGGCTCCGGATCCGCCAGCAGCGGGGCCAGGGCATGGGCACGCACCACCTCTGAGCCGGGCCGCAGGTCGCCGCGAACCATGGCCACTACCGCCGACCGACGCACCGCGGCCAGAGGATCATGCGCCAGATCCTCAAGAGCGGCCGGGTCGGCGCCCGCCCACACCGCGGCCAGGACGGCCGCCCGGCCTTCACGGGATGCGTCCGTCGCATCCGCAAACCGGTCGAGGAGCGGATCGGCCGCCCCCGGTCCCTCCGCTGCCAGCACCGCCCGGAGAGCCCGATCGCCCGGCCGGGCGTCCAGGGACGCCACCAGCCATGTCCGGTAGGCCTGGACCTCGTCCGGCTCCTGGCCGAGAAGCGCGCCGGACGCCGACGCCAGCGCCAGCGCGAGCAGTGCGCTCAGCGCTTCTCCCAGCGGGGCAGTTCGGCCTGGACGGACAGCGTCGATCCGCGACGGATCTCCTCGCGCAGGCGGTTCTCGTGCTCCAGGACGTCCATGGCACGGTTGCCGACCTCGAGGGCCTTCGTCCGGGGCAGCCGGACCACGCCGGAGTCGTCGGCGACAATCCAGTCTCCATGTTCGACACGGGTCCCACCGATCGTCACCGCGACGCCGATCTCGCCGAAGCCCTTGGGCTCGCCGGCGGTCGCGCACACATGGGAGGACCAGGCCGGGAAGCCGATCGCACGGATGGCGTCCAGGTCGCGGACCGCCCCATCGATCACCACCGCGCTGATTCCCTTGGCCACGCAGGACTCGCTGGCCAACTCGCCCCACACCGCGGGCGTCCGGCCGCCTGCGTCCACCACCAGGATGTCTCCGGCCTTCGCTTGGTCGATCGCCTCGACCGGCTTGGCCCAGTCGCCGGCGGCGGTCCGGACGGTGACCGCCCGTCCCTGGACGCTCGCGCCCTGCAGCCGGCTCGCCATGCCCACCAGCTCGCCCGAGCGGTGCATGGCGTCTGAAAGGTTCGGGGTGGAGACCTGGGCCAGCAGCGCACGCAGCTCGTCCTCCGCTCCGGCCCGCCGGTAGAGCACCTGGTCGGGCGGCTCCGCGCCGCCCATCACCTCGATCAACTCTGCCACGGCCGCCTCGGCGTCCGGCGCCTTGGCGACGGCGCCGCCGACGATCACCACGTCTGCGCCCTCCTCCACGGCCGCCCGGACCGATCCCGCGTGCAGCCCGCCAGCCACCGACAGCATGCAGTCCACCTCGGAGCGCACCGCTCGGAGGACCTCGAACGGGTCGGCGCCCTGCATCTGGGCGTCGATTGGGCAATGGACGCCGATGATGTCCACGCCCCAATTGGCTGCCTCCGCTGCCCGGCGCACCGGGTCGGGATGGCTCACCAGATCCATCTGGACCTTGAATCCGTAGTTGCGCCCGGCCTCGACGCACTCACGAATCGTGGACTCGGAGGCAGCCGCCAGGACCACCGCCACGGACGCTCCGGCCTTGGCCGCGGACTCCATCTCGGTGCGGCCGGCGTCCATCGTTTTCATGTCGGCGATGATCGTGTGGTCCGGGAATTCCTCGCGCAGGATGCGCACTGCATCCAGGCCCTCAGACTTGATCAGGGGGGTCCCGGCCTCGATCCAGTGAGCCCCGCCGGCCACGGCTTCCCGGGCCACGACGAGCGCCCTGCTCATCTCCAGGAAATCGAGCGCGACCTGCAGTTTTGCATCCATGATTGCGGACTCCGCCGCCTGTGCGGCAATCCCGCAGGATAGCCGACTCGATTGACCGTGGCGGCATTGGTGCCTAATGTGTGCGGCGCTACAGGAGTACCCGTGGCTGACAAGGCCGTGAAGAAAGTGGGGCCCACCCCGCTTTCTTTTTTGCCCCAAGGCCCGCCGGACAAACGAAACGATGACCACCGACCAAGTCGCCATTCCGCTGCGAAATGTGGATGAACTCGCCCGGTCCAAGGACGTGGACCGCGAGGACATTCTGACCGCCCTCGAGAAGGCCCTCGAGACGGGCGCACGCCGGAAATACGGGCTCGACGAGGAGCTCGAGTTCGAGATCACGATCGACCGCGTCACGGGCGGCATCGTCTACCCCGAAGACCTCTTCACCCTGGACCTGGCTGACTTCGGGCGCATCTTCGCCCAGACCGTCAAGCAGGTCCTCAACCAGGGGATTCGCGAAGTCACCCGCGACCAGCAGTTCGACGAATTCATCGAGCTCGTCGACTCGATCGTCACCGGCCAGGTGCAGCGGTTCGAGGGCGACAACCTCTACGTCAATATGGGCAAGCTCGAGGGCTTCCTGCCCCGCGAGGAACGTATCCGCGGCGACCAGTACCACCAGGGCGAACGCGTCCGGGCACTGGTCAAGGAGGTGGAGAAGATCGGCACCCGCCTGCGTGTCACCCTGTCGCGGTCCGATCCCCTGTTCGTGCAGCGCCTGTTCGAGGTCGAGGTTCCCGAGATCACTGACGGCGTCATCGAGATCCGCCGCGTGGTCCGCGAATCGGGCTACCGCACCAAGGTCGCGGTCCACTCGTCCGACCCCAAGATCGACTGCATCGGCGCTTGCGTGGGCGTCCGTGGCACCCGGATCAAGTCGATCATCGACGAGCTGGGCGGCGAACGCATCGACATCATCCGCTGGAGCGACGCCCTCGAGGACCTGGTCAAGAACTCGCTGAAGCCCGCGGACATCAACCTCGACAACGTGTTCCCGGACGAGGACACGAACACGGTCATCGTCTTCGTTGAGGAGGACCAGCAGTCCCTCGCCATCGGCAAGCGCGGCCAGAACGTCCGCCTGGCGAGCAAGCTCTGCGGCTGGGAGATCGAGATCAAGACCCGCCAAGAGTTCGAGGCCGAGGAAATGGCCAAGGTCCGGATCGCGGAGCTCCAGGCAGCCGGCGAAGAGGTCCCTGAGGACCTGCTCGCCATCGCCCAGGGCCGCCTGCGCCCGTGGAAGGTGCGCGAGGCCGAGGAGGCAGCCGCTGCAGAGGCAGCCGCTGCCTCGGCAGCCGCTGCCGAAGCCGAGGTGGCCGAGGCGGATGCGCCGGCAGATGATGCTGAGCCCGAGGCCGCCGAAGAGCCGGTCGCCTCCTTCACCGATGTCGACGAGGAGACTGAGGCGCCGGCAGCAGCAAGCGAGGAGGAGTAGGGCTTGGGCATAAGGGTCTCGGAGATTGCCAAGCGCTACGGCATGAAGGGCAAGGAACTCGCGGAAAAGCTCCGCGAGATCGGCTTCGAGGACATCCGCTCCAACATGACCACGGTGGACGAGTCGACCGAGATGATGATTACGGTCCGGCTCGAGATGGAGGGCATCCATCCCAACGAGCCGGAGCCGGAGCCGGAGCCGGAGCCGGAACCCCAGCCGGAACCGGAACCGGAACCGGAACCGGAACCGGAACCGGAGATCGAACCCGATGCCGAGCAGGAGGCCGTCCCGGTCGAGGAGGTACCTGAGCCGGCCGTCGAGGAGACCCTCGCCACGGCTGAGACGGTCGAAGCCCCCTCTCTCGAACCGGCGGAGGAACCGGTCGAAGCGGATGCCGCGGCCTCGGATGTGCCGGCCGAAGAGTCGGAGACCGACGTTCCCGAAGAATCGGCCGATGACATCGAGGAGGTCGAAGAGGAGGCTGCCGACCCGGAGGTCGCAGCCGAAGAGACGAATAAGGAACGACCGCGCGGCGTTGCCAAGGTGGTCGGGACGGTTGACCTGTCACAGTTCGAACCTCCCAAGCGGACCCAGCGACCCGCCGCCCAGAGCGGACCGGGCGCCGCCTTTCCACAGGCGCTGCCGAGCACCCACCGCGACAAGCGCCGTGCGCTCATGCGCGGCCACACGGGCAGCCGCGAACGGCTGACCACCTCGCAGCTGCGCGACCTGCAGTCAGGCCGCTTCCGCCGCGGTCCCGCCCGCGGCAAGCGCGGGGGTCCGCGATCCCGCACGCCCGGCCCGCCCCGCAAGGCCCCCACCATCTCCATCGCGAACGTGCTGAGCCTGGACCCGCCCATCTCGGTCAACAAGCTGAGCCAGGCGATGGGCATTCGCGCGAGCGACCTGCTGAAGTCGCTCTTCAAGTCGCTCGGATTCGGCGCCGTCAACATCAACTCGATCCTCGATGAGGACACGGCGATCCTGACCGCCGCCGAATTCGGCTGCGAGCTGGAGATTCGCCCCGAAATCGACGCCGAGGAGGAATTGGTCGCCCAGGTCGCCGCCGTCGAGGGCGACACGGGTGCTGCCATCACCCGGCCGCCGGTCATCGCATTCCTTGGCCACGTCGACCACGGCAAGACGTCACTGCTGGACTCCGTGCGCGCGTCCACCGTCGTGGACGGAGAGTCCGGCGGCATCACCCAGCACATCGGCGCCTACCAGGTGGAAACGAGCTCCGGCAAGGAGGTCACGATCCTGGATACCCCGGGCCACGAGGCGTTCACCGCCATGCGTGCCCGCGGCGCCAAGGCCACCGACGTGGTGGTGCTGGTCGTGGCCGCCGATGACGGTGTCATGCCCCAGACCGAGGAGGCCATTGCGCACGCCCGGGCGGCCGGGGTGCCGATCGTGGTGGCCCTGAACAAGGTCGACAAGGCGGACGCCGACATCCCCAAGTGCCAGGGGCAGTTGTCCGGCGCCGGCCTCCAGGGCGAGGAATGGGGCGGCGACACCGGCGTCATCCAGACCTCGGCCATCACCGGGGCCGGGGTGCCCGAGTTGCTCGAGCGGGTGGTGCTCGAGGCAGAGATGATCGACCTGGGTGCCAACCCCACCAAACCGGGGACCGGCACCGTGCTGGAGGCCAAGGTGTCCCAGGGCCAGGGCGTGGTGGCTACCGTGCTGGTGCGCGACGGATCGCTCAGGCCCGGCGACATCCTGCTGGCTGGATGCGGCTACGGCCGTGTGCGCTCGCTGATCAGCGATCGCGGCGAGACGCTGGACATGGCCGGTCCCGCCACCCCTGTGGAGGTCACCGGACTCGACGTGGCGCCGGCGGCCGGCGACACCTTCGTCGTGGTCGAGAACATCAACACGGCCAAGGACCTGGCCGATCAGCGCAACCGCCACACCCGCGAGCTCCAGCGGGCCAGCCACCAGGCCGTCACCATGGACAACCTGATGGACCGCATCGCCGCAGGCCAGAAGCGGGTCCTCAAAGTGGTGCTGAAGGCCGACGTCCAGGGTTCGCTGGAGGTCCTGAACAAGTCGCTCGCCGACCTCGGCACCGACGAGGTCGCCGTCGAGGTGCTCCACTCCGCGATCGGCGCCGTGTCCGAGACCGACGTCCTGCTGGCCGAGGCCTCCGAGGCTGTGGTCCTCGCCTTCCATGTGGTGCCCGACAAGAAGGCGCGCTCCACTGCGGACACCACCGGCGTGGAGATTCGCCCCTACCAGGTCATCTACGAACTGCTCGACGACGTCCACAAGGCGCTCGAAGGCATGCTCGGGACAGAGACGCGTGAGGAGATTCTCGGCCACGCCGAGGTGCGCGCGATCTTCAGGTACCGCAAGCGGTCGATCGCCGGCTGCATGGTCACCGACGGCCTCCTGCGGCGCACCGAGCCGGTGCGCATCGCGCGCGACGGCAAGGTCATCTACGACGGCAAGTTCGAGAGCCTCAAGCGCGAGAAGGACGACGCGCGCGAGGTGAAGGAAGGGTTCGAGTGCGGGCTGATGATCGAGGGCTACGACGACGTCAAGGAGGGCGACGTCATCGAGTGCTACACGGTCACCGAAAAGGCCCGCACCTTCGAAGCCGAGGGCTGATCCCTCGGCATCCAGCGTCCGCATCGCCAGGCTGGAGGGTGTCATCCTCAAGCGCCTGGGCAAGGCGCTGCAGACCGAGGTCAACGACCCGCGCCTGGCCTTCGTCACCATCACGCGCACCCAGCTGGCCAAGGACCTGTCCGTCTGCGACGTGGGGTGGTCGGTTCTCGGCACGGACGGCGACACGTCCAAGGTAGGGCACCTGCTGGACCACGCTCGCGGCTACCTGCAGGGACTGGTGGCCTCCGAATTGACCACGCGGCAGACCCCGCGCCTGCGCTTCCACCACGACGAGTCCCTGATCCGCGCCGCAGAGCTCGAGAAGCTGATCAACGAGACGATTGCCCAGGACCGCGCCGATCACCCCGAACTGGAAGAGGAGGAGTAGATGGCCGAACGCATGTTCACACCCGCAGAGGCGAACGCGGCGCTGCCGCTGGTCAAGCGCATCGTTGCCGACATCCTTGAACACGGGCGCGAGATCAAGGAACTCGGCCCGAGGCTCGAGGAGGACGACGTGGCCTACCGCCGCGCGGTCGAGCTGGGCGCCATCCTGCAGGGGCTGCTGGGCGAGCTGGACGAGATCGGCTGCTCCTTCAAGTCGCCGGGCTTCGACGCCGGCCTGGTGGACTTCCCGGCGGTCCTGGATGACCAGCCGGTGCTTCTTTGCTGGAAGGACGATGAGGACGCGGTCGCCTACTACCACACCCCCGAGGAGGGTTTTCCCGGCCGCCGGCCGATCCCCGGCGGCGCCATGGGTGCGAACTAGCGCGAGCGGTGCCAGCGGGCGCCAGCCGCGGTGTCCTCGAGGACGATGCCGCGGGCGGCCAGTTCGTCCCGCAGCCGGTCGGACTCGGCCCAGTCCTTTGCCGCGCGCGCGTCGTCGCGGGCGGCCACCAAGGCGTCTATCTCCTCGTCGCCAGACTCAACCTCCCAGTCCAGCACGCCCAGGACCTCGTCCGCCTCGGCCAGGAAGGCACGCACCGCCTCGGCGCCGGCCGCAGACAGGTCGGTCTTGTTCACCTCGCCGACCAGCGTGAAGAGCGCGCCCAGCGCCTCAGCGACGTTCAGGTCGTCGTCGAGGGCCGCGTTCCACGCCGACCGCGCGCTCTCGACCAGCGGTGCGGCGTCGTCGGATCCAGCGGCCTCGTCCAGCCGACGAAGCGATCCTTGCAGCCGCTCGAGGGCGGCGTGCGAATCCTCCATGGCGCCCCAGGTGAAGTTCAGCTCCTGGCGGTAGTGGGTGCGGATCAGCGCGAACCGCAGTTCGCGCATGGTGAAGCCGCGTTCTTCCACGTCGTCCAGCGAATAGACGTTGCCGAGCGACTTGGACATCTTGCCGCCGTCCACCTGCAGGAATCGGACATGGGCCCATTGCGCCACCACAGGATGTCCGAAGGCGCCGTCGGACTGGGCGATCTCGCAGTCGTGGTGCGGGAAGATGTTGTCCTCGCCGCCGGTATGCAGGTCGATCGCTTCTCCCAGGTATTTCACGCTCATCGCCGAACACTCGACATGCCAACCCGGGAAGCCGCGGCCCCAGGGCGAGTCCCACTGCATGAGGTGCTTGTCGTCGCGCTTCCAGAGCAGGAAATCGCGCGGATCGCGCTTGGCGGTGTTCACGGCCACGCGGGCGCCGGCCTCCAGGTCCTCCAGCCGGTTGCCGGACAGCCGCCCGTAGCCGGGGAACGCGTGGACGCTGAAATAGACCTCGCCTTCGATCTCGTAGGCCAGGTCCTTGGCGATCAGGGCCTCGATCACCTCGATCATTTCGGCGATGTGGTCGGTGGCGCGCGGGTAGTGGTGGGCGCGGCGGACCATGAGCCGGTCCAGGTCCGAGAAAAACATCTCGGTGTAGCGCTCGGCGATCTTCCAGGGATCGAGACCCTCCTCGCGGGCCGCCTTCTCCATCTTGTCCTCGCCCTCGTCCCGGTCATCGATGGTCAGGTGGCCTACGTCGGTGATGTTCATGACCTGGAGGACGTCCAGGCCCGCGGCCTCAAGCCTCCTGCGCAGCAGGTCGGCGAACAGGAAGGAGCGGAAGTTGCCGATCGACTGGCGGCCGTAGACGGTGGGCCCGCAGTGGTAGAGGCGCACCGGATCACCGGGCGTCTGCGGCTCAAGAGGACGGGCCTCGCGGGTCAGGGTGTCGTGGAGGAGGAGCGGCATAGTGGGTGCTAGGGCTGGAGGACCAGGTCCCGGACGGCCACCTGGCCGCCACCCACATCTTGGCCGGATGCGCCGTGCGCCGAAACCACGATGGTGACTGCTCCCCATGGCACGCGCCGGAAGGTGAGCGTGACCAGACCGTCGGCGTCGGGCGCCGCGTCCGCCAGGATGCCGCCCGCGCTGGCGTGGAAGGACAGCGATTCCGGCCCCCGCGCCCGGAAGCGGACCACCAGGTCGCCGCCCTCGCCGTGGAAGACGGGAACACCCAGGTGGCCCTCGGTCAGGGTCCACCAGGCACCTTGCTCCTCCCCCACTCCCTCCAAGCCGTCCAGCGGCGGCTCGAAACCCCGCAGTGGGAGCACGCGCCAGATGGCGAAGCCGAGCTTCACCTCGCCCGCCTCCAGGGAGGGCCACCACCCCTGCCAGCCACTCCGCGTCGGCATCCAGGTCTGACCGGCCACCTCGAACTCGCTGACCAGTTCCCGGGACAGGCCCAGATTGTTGCCCAGGTAGACCTCCAGGGCCTCGGTGATCCGCTCCGGCGGGTAGCGCTCATCGCCCAGTTTCATGGCCGCGGGCAGCACCAGCCCCCCCACCGACGCGCTGCCCGTCTCGCGCGGGACGACAAGGTAGCCACCCGTCAGGAACACGCCGTCCGCCCGGCCGATGGAGGCGAACGCGAACGGGTTCACGGGCGAGGGCCGTACGTCCAGGTCCGGACGGCCGTCCCCCAGGTCAAGAAGCCACCTGAGGCCGTCCACGTGCTCGTCCACCAGGAATGGACGCACCGGCGTTCGCAGTGGACTGCTGCGGATCCGGCGGCGCAGGATTTCCGACGCCTGCGCATAAGTCTCGGAGCGGGTGGACTGCGCGTGCAGCGCCGCAGGCCCGGCGATCAGCAGCGGCGCGGCCAGGATTCCGCCTCCGATCAACTGCAGCCGGCCGCGCGACAGGAAGGAAGCGAACAAGGCGGACGCACCGATCGAGGCGGGCAGCCATGCGCTCACATGGAACGTGGTCCAGCCCACTGCCGTGACAGCAAGGGCGATGGTGAGGGCTCGCACCCGTCTCGCCGGATCGCCGCCGACAACCGCCATGCCCGGCAGCAGATGCAGCTGGGCGGCGCCCAGCACGCCGAGACCGGCAACGGTGTGGCTCACCACCGGCCACAGTGCCGGATCGGAACCGCCCAGTGGCCTCCAGTCGCCCACTGGCGAGCCGGGCGCACCGGCCATCGCCGCCACCATTCCGGCTGCCACGCCGCATAACCACCACAGCGATGCGCGCTCGCCCCGCCTCCTGGCCAGCCACTCCAGGACAAGTTCGCCGAGCGCCAGGGCCAGGACGGGAGAGCCGAGGCCGGCAGCCACCACAGCCGTCGGCCCCAGCCAGCGCCGGCGCGTGGCCTCGCTCGAGGTGGTCACCAGCAGCCACAGCGCCGCCCCCGCGGCGGCCGCCAGCGGCACCGGGCTGGAGGCGTGCAATGTGCGCACCACCGGCGGCGCCCCCAGGCAGACCATGGCCGTGGCCAGTCCCGCCCAACCCCTGCCGCCGGCGCACCGGGCACCCAGCGCGCCGGCCGCCGCAAGGACCACCGCCAACGCACAGGCCTTCCACGCACCCTCCGCCTCGGGGGTCCTCGGGATCTGCGCCAGCAATGCCCACGCCAGGGGGGCGGGACGGTGGCCGAAGGACGCCCAGTCCGCGCCGGTGAGCCCGTCCTCCTCGATCTGCTGCAGCAGAGCGTGCGTCCGCCCGGCCTCCAGCCCTCCCTCGTGAGGGTGGCGAAGCCTGCCCCACATGGCGGCGCAGGCCAGCAGGGCGCACAGGCTCGGCAGCAGGATGATCCAGCGCCTGCTCATGCGGGACTCGCCTGCTTCTTCCAGAGCGGCCGGTGGATGGCCACCTGCAGACCCAGCCTGCGCACGCAAGGGGCCTCGATCAGGTCAATGCCGTGTGGCGCATAGCCTTCCAGGAAGGAGCGCCGGTCCGTGTCGCTGGCAATCGGCCCGCCCAACGCCTCGCGCTTGGCCTGGCCCCTGGCCAGCCGCACCAGATTGCCGATGCGGGCCCGCTGCGGCAACGGATCGCGCACCCAGGCACGATCCAGGTCCACGATCCTGACCCGGCCCGCGGGATCCACCAGCAGGTTGCCTGTGTGCAGGTCGCGGTGGCACACCCCCGCCTCGTGCATCTTCCGCACGGCGGCGCCGGCGCGCTCGAGCAGCGACCGGCGCGATTCCGGGTCCCCCAGCCCCGACGCCTCGTGCAGCGGACGGGCGCCCTCCACGTGCACCGTCGCCAGCTGCAGCTGCCAGGATCCGCCGCGGCGGACCGCGCGGGCAGCCACCGGACGGACCACGGGAACGCCGGCCTGCTCACACAGGTTCAGGATGACGAGTTCCTGCATGGCGCGGTCCGGACTGCCGTGCCGATCTCCCCGCAGCCCTCCCAGCCACCCCCCATGGACATAGGTGCGCACCCACAGATCACCCGCCACGCGGCTGGCGCCACGTCCTCCAGGGACAGAATGCCCCCCTTCTGGAAAGTCGGCATCGGCCCGGTCGGCTCCCAGAGCCGCAAGGCGGGGTTCTTCGCCCGCCCGGACCCACACCTTCCCGCCGGGGAAGAGCACTTCCTGGAAGCCCTCGGGAGGCCTCATCCGGTGGATGGTAACCGCCACGGCGACCCCTACAATCCCACCCCGGTGACCCCCGACCCGTCCCTGCTCATCCGCCTTTCCGCACTCGGTGACTTGTGCTTCGACCTCGCCGCCCTGGACGTGCTGGAGCGGGACCGCCCTGGTCTGCAGCTGGTGTGGGCGGTCCAGGAAGGCCCGTCCGACCTGCTGCGCCTGCACCCGCACGCGCCCGAGATCCTGCTGTTCCCACGCCACCATGCTGATGCCCTGCCGCGCTTCCTGACCGAGCTGCGAAAACGCCGATTTGCGGCGGCCGTGGATCTGCAGGGCAACTGGAAGTCCTCCCTGGTCCTGGCGGCAACCCGAGCGGACCGCCACTGGGCGCCCTCCCGTTCGGTCGTGCGCGAATCGCGGTGGCTGCCGTTCAGCCGCTCGCCCGCTCCGGCGGGCCTTCACCGCACCGACCGCGCCCGCGCCGGTGCCGTCAGCCTGGGGGCCTACCCCGCACCTGTGCCTCCGAGAAGACTCCGGGTCCCGCCCGGGGAACCGGTGCCGATCGGCGGTGACCCTTCAGTGTGCCTGTGGCCCGGGACGTCCGCGCGAGGAACGGACAAGCGGTGGTCCGACGAATCCTGGCGCGGCCTGGCCGCAGCACTGGCGGCAGAGGGCGCCGGCGTGGTCTGGGGAACGGGACCCGGAGATCCTGGGCTGCCTGCCGCCGGACACCGGGCCGAGGTCGAGGATGTGGGCGATCTGCTGCGCCTGATCGAGGCTGTGGACGCATTCGTTTCGCCTGATACAGGGCCGCTGCATCTGGCCGCCCGCCAGGGCATCACTGCGTTGGGGCTCTATTCCGCGACCGACCCCGCCGTCCACGGACCGGTCGGAAGACGAGCCCACTGGATCGACGCCCGCCGCAGTGCCCAGCGTCCGCCGCGCAGGCGCACCGGTCCTCCCGACCCCGCCATGCTGTCACTCGACCCGTCAGCCGTCGCCCTGCACCTGCTCGGCCTCGTGCGGGGCGAATCCCTCGAGGCCGGCGACCTGGCGGCGCCCGAACGCTAGATCCTCCACGCGGCACACGCCGTCCCAGAGTCCGATCCCCCATCGGCCTGTCCCCAGCAGCGGCGCAGGAAACGAATGGTGCTCATCTCCAAACGACACCTCCAGATGCCCGTCCACCAGGGCCACCAGGAAGGGCACCGGCCGGCCCGGCCACGGCCGCGCCGTCCGGATCGCCGGCTCCACGACGACCCGCCCGTCCACTACCCTGCCAACGGTGAGCCTCCCGGCGGAATGAAGGCCCAGGCGCATCCCGCCCTCCGCCGTGCCGCCCAACGTGGAGCCCCCCCACCCGGCGTAGATCCACAACTCGGCCCCGCCGCCGCCGGCGAACAGCACCTGGCCCGAGACCTGCCGCACCGGTCCGCCCGGGCCTGCGGTGAACAGGCGCACGGTTCCTCCCGGCCAAGGCGCCAGCAGCCAGGAGCGCTCACCCACCGACTGGATTTCGCGGCCACGCCGCCAGACCGACGGCTCCACCCGGGCGAGGCGGCCGCGCATCAGCGCATCCAGACCACCCACATCAAGGTCGTAGTGGTCGCGGAGCGTCGTGGCCGGATCGCCGCCTGCCTGGAGCACTTCGCCCATGCGGGCGAACGCCTCGGGGTCCAGTTCCCGAAGCGTGGCCACCGCCCACCAGGAAGCCGCGTAGAACAGCTGCCGCGACGCCCCGATCCGTCCCGCGAACAGGTCGGACGGAGTGCGCCACCGGGGTCCATCCGCCGCCGCCCGCAGCTCCATCACGGACTCCTCCGCATAGTTCCTCGCCACCCCCGCAGATCGGCCGAGGCGCGCCGCCATGACCTGTTCGGCAGCCGTTTCCGCCAGTCCCTCCCGCCACCAGAGCGGGCCGTGGTCATCGGTCCGCCCGGCCATCCACAGGTGGAACGCCTCGTGGGCCAGGCTCGCCGCCAGATCCGGCGGCAGGACGGGATGCGGATTCAGGTGCGCGGGGACGGGGCGCGGGAATGCCAGGGTCGAGCGCGCAGCATGAGGATCGGTCGACGGCGCCCTGCCCGGCCCTGTCGCCGGCGGAAAGCGGTGGAGCAGGACCTCTCCGACCAGGCCGTCATGGACCTTCTCGTGGGCGGCAAACGGGGCCACCTCGGGCGCGGCGGCCAGTGTGGATTCCAGCACTTCGAGCGCCTGGTCGGAGACCCACGACTCGCGGACTGCGGTCCTCAGGACGAAGTGCTCCGACGCGGCGCTGTGATCAAGGGCGGGAATGTCCTCCATGACCCCGACGCGGGCCGGCACGGGAGAGGGCGGCGTGGCGCAGGCCGCCGCGGCCAGGCCGGCAGCCCAGGCGTGAAGCCTCACCGCTCCATGACGGCCACGGCCACCGGGTCGCCCGGGACCGGCAGCCCGCGGGCCAGCCGCAGCCGCGCCTCGCGGACCAGCAGGAGCACCTCGTCCTCCTCGCTGTCCAGCAGCGCCATGCGCGCCCCCCCGTCGTAGACCGCCATGTCCGGGGTCTGCTGGCCGAGCTCCAGGTGCACCGCTTCCCGTTCAGTCCATGGATAGGCCATCCCGACGCCCCCCTGGACGCCGAATGTCATGTAGAGAACGCCCGCCGATCCGTGCAGCGAGACCGGCCGCCGACCCGCCAGCGGTGCCTTTCGAACCACTTCGCGGGCGCCCAGGTCCACACGCACGACCCGGTTCCGGTCGCTCTCCAGCACCCACAACGCCCTCTTCTCCTCCTCGTCCACCGGGAATCCGGTGCCCAGCCCTTCCCAGAAGAGGTCCACCGGCCTGCCCTCCAACGCCACCCTGTGCACGACGGCGCTCCCGTCCGCCTTGACGAGAATGACCTGGCGAGAAGCCCTGCCGGCCACCGCCACACGGCCCGCGCCGACCACCGCCAGCGCCGACGGATCCACGCGCTCGTCCACCTCCGGCAGTGCCAGCCGCTGCGTCACCTTGCGGCCGGGCGCATCGATGGTCACCAGGAGGTCCTTGGAGGGGCAGGCGACAAAGGCGAGCGCCCCGTTGCCCGACAGTGTGATGGCGCGCGGCCCGTACAGGCGTGGAAACCCTGCCGGATCCGTCTCCCTGTAGAGGGGGATGACGGCCACCGTCCGCTTCTGGAAGATGTCTACGACCTGGACCGTTTGGCCGAGTGTGTTGGTGACCCAGAAAGTCCTTCGATCGGGACTGGCTGCCACGTCGGATGGCTCGAGCCCCAGGCGGACCTCGGCCAGGAGCAGCCCCTCGGCCGCGTCCAGGAGGACCAGGCTCTCGCTGCTGCGGCACACCACGCCCACCACGTCCCGGGGACCCTGGCCCTGCGGAAGGGCTGCCGCCGCGGCGAGAACCAGCCCCGCCACCATGCTCAACGGCGCCCTCCCCGCGAGATGATCGCGTGGACCTGGGCGAACGTCTCCACGTAGTCGAATCGCAGGCCGCGCACCAGCCTCGGCGGCAGTTCTTCCACGTCGGAGCGGTTGCCGACCGGCAGGAGGATGCGCTTGACGCCGCGCAGCTTGGCGCCCAGCACCTTTTCCCGGATGCCCCCGACCGGCAGCACCTCGCCGTGCAGGGTCAACTCGCCTGTCATGGCCAGCCGCGCGGGAATGCGACGGTCCGTCAACAGGGACCACAGGGCGGTGGCAATCGTGATGCCGGCCGACGGACCGTCCTTCGGCACGGCGCCGGCGGGAAAGTGGATGTGGAGGTCGTTCTCCGCGAACACTCCGGGCGCGAGGCCGAATCGTTCCTTCTCGGCGCGCAGATGGCTGACTGCGATGCTCGCTGACTCCTCCATCACTCTGCCCAGCTTGCCGGTGAGCGTCAGCGCGCCCTTGCCCGGCCAGGACACCGCCTCGATCGACAGAACGGCGCCGCCCACGCCGGTCCAGGCCAGCCCGGTCGCGACGCCGACCGGAGGCCGTGCGGCCAGGGCATCCTCGCGGAACGGGGCCGGCCCCAGGACGCCCTCCAGATCTCCCGCATCCAGCGTCTTGGCGCGGCGTCCGCTTCGCGCCACCGCAAGCGCGCGGCGCCGACAGATCTTCGCCAGCCGTTGATCCAGGTTCCGGACGCCGGCCTCGCGGGTCCAGCCCGTCACCAGCGCCTTCCAGGCCGCCGGCTTGATGGCGAGCAGCTTCGAGGTGAGTCCGTGGCCCTCCAGCTGGCGCGGCAGCAGGTGGCGCCGGCCGATCTGGATCTTCTCCTCGACCACATAGCCGGGCAGCTCGATCACCTCCATGCGGTCACGCAGCGGCCTGGGGATGTCGGTCAACACGTTGGCGGTGGCGATGAACAGCACCCTCGAGAGGTCGAAGGGCACGTCCAGGTAATGGTCCAGGAAGGCGTGGTTCTGCTCGGGGTCCAGGACCTCCAGCAGCGCAGACGAGGGATCGCCCCGGAAGTCGCTGCCCAGCTTGTCGATTTCGTCCAGCATGACCACCGGGTTGGCGGTGCCGGCCTGCTTGACCAGCTGGATCACGCGCCCGGGCATGGCGGCCACATAGGTGCGGCGGTGGCCCTTGATCTCGGCCTCGTCGCGCATCCCGCCCAGGGAGAAGCGGGCGAACTCGCGCCCCATGGACTCGGCGATCGACCGGCCCAGCGAGGTCTTGCCCACCCCCGGCGGACCCACGAAGCACAGGATTGAGCCGCGGTGGTCCGGCTTCAGCCGGCGCACACCCAGGAACTCCAGGACGCGCTCCTTCACCTCCTCGAGGCCGTAGTGGTCGCGGTCCAGGATGCGCGAGGCCCGGTCGATGTCGAGCCGGTCCTCGGACAGGTTCGACCAGGGCAGCCCGACCAGCCAGTCCAGGTAGTTGCGGTGGACCGGGTATTCGGCGGACTCCGGGGGCACGACCGCCAGACGCTCGAGTTCCTCGCGCGCCTTGGCCTCGACAGCCTCCGGCATGCCGGCCTCGCCGATCAGCTGCTCCAGACGCTCGCGATCGGCCTCGCCGGGCGCCTTCTCCTCGCCGAGCTCGCGACGGATGATCTTCATCTGCTCGCGCAGGAAGAACTCCTTCTGGCGCTTCTCGACCTGTTCGCGGATCTCGTCTGCGATCCGCTGGCCCATGGCCATGAAGTCGTGCTCGCGCACCGCGGCCCGCAGCGCCGCTGTCAAACGGTCGCCCACGGAAAACGCCTCCAGGATGCGCTGTTTGTCGGACGCCTTCTGCACAAAGGAAGAGCCGGCCAGGTCAGCCATACGGCCGGGCGTCTCGATGTTGACCGCAGCCAGCGCCAGGTCGTCGCCGTGCTCCTCGCTCATCGCCACCATGGCCTTCATCAGCGCCCGCAGCTGGCGCACGGACGCCTCGGTCTCGTCGGTGGGCTCATAGGTCTCGGCCGGGTAGGAGACCTTGGCGATCGGGAACGGATTGTTGCGGACGAACTTGGCGATCCTGACCCGGGCGAGGCCCTGGCAGAACGCTGTCCAATTGCCGTCCGGCAGCCGCAGCACCCGCTCGATACGCGCCAGCACGCCGACCTTGTGGAAGGCCCCGGCGGTCAGCGCCTCCTCGTCGGGGATCCGCTGATGGACCAGGGCCACCAGGCCGCCCTGGCCCTTGGCCTGCTCCAGGATCTCCTGGCCGCTGCCCTCCTCGACAAGAACCGGCATCAGCAGGCCGGGGAACGGCACGGCGTGGCGCAGGGCGTAGACGAAGACGGTCTCAGGCCGCTCGTCGGCGACCGGCACCAGCTCCGCCTGACCTACGGACAGGGATTCCTCCAACTCCGCGTCGACGATCTCCGGGTCGTCCATGATGGGGTGAAGCCTACTCCCGCGTCCGGAGCGGCCCCAGGTCCATGCGGGCGGGCACGGGGACGCCCATCCACTCCAGGGCGGTCGGACCGACGTGGCGCAGCTCGACCGATTCGTCGGCGATCTTCACATTGGAGAAGAAGATGCCCTCCACGACCGACGGGTCCACGCAGGTGTGGTCTCCGCCCCAGTTGCTGGTCTCGTCCCTGATCATCCCCTTGGACACGATGCCGCCGTCCGGACCCCGCTCGATCCGGATGCCGCCGGTGGGGCCGCTGATCAGGTAATGGTCCTCGAAGCCGACGAACAGGTCGGCGGCGTGGTCCTGCAGCGGCCCGTCGAAGACCTGGTCGCGTCGGTAGACCTCGCGGATGACCTTCGCCCCGTCACGCCCCGGGTCGGTCAGCCCCTTCAAGTCCAATGCGATCCGGTCCAGCAGCTCGCCGGCCTCCGCGGGCTCTACGGTGGCAGTGAAGCCGCGCATCCCCTTGAATTCGCGGCCCTTCAGATTGAGGAAGATCTTGCCCAGGCCCACCGAGTACGCGGTGGTGTTCGCCCAGTCCACGTACTGCAGGGCCCCGGTCGACGAGTAGTCCTCCTTGACCGCCAGATAGCCGTTCTCCCACAGCCAGTTGTTCAGGTTCACGCGGCGATGGATGGAGGAGAAGCCGTGGTCGCTCACGATCATCAACCGGTCGCCCGCCCGCATCGCGTCCAGGGTCTTGCCGACGATCCGGTCCATCTGTGCGTAGATCGCAGGGACCGCGTCGCGCAGGCGGATGGTCTCGCCGAAGAAGGTGGTCTCGCTGTGCGCCAGTGCCTCGTCGAAACGGGGATGGTCCGGGTCGAAGTGCCGCATCCCCATGTGGCACACCCGGTCGGTCGTCGAGAAAGTCTCCATGAAGAACTGCCAGGGGTCGTCGGTCCCGAGGAAGTGATCCAGGATCCGCTCGCGCCACTGAAGAGTGAACTCGATGTCCTCGAGGAAGGTGGCGTCGGTGATCTCGTCATCCTTGAGCGGATGGGTGTCGCACGCCCACCCCACCGTCTCGAAGGGGCCGACCGCATCCGCCAATTGACGGCTGAAGTCGGGAGGCCAGCAGATCGCGTTGTGGGGCGGCGGGTTGGACGGATCCAGCTGCAGGGGCTCCACGAACAGTTGGAGGTGGGGCTCGAGGGCCACCAGCTTGATGCGCGCCAGGGCATGGATCGTCCACATCGGGGCCGCGATGAACTCCACAGGCACGAACGGCGTCCAGTCGCCGAGGCCCAGATCCACGGTCGTCCCGCCCACCGTGACGGCCACTCCCCCGCCGGCCCCCAGCCGCTCGATCTTCATCGGCGTGGCCAGCGGCTTCGCCTTGATGGCCTGGATGCGGTCCTTCCATTCCGACTTGGCCGACTCCAGTGCGCCCACCTCGTCGAAGCCGGCGGCCTTCAGGTCGGCCTCGACCCTGGCGAGTTCCGCCTCGGCGTCCTGCAGGGCCTTGAAGTCGCCAGGCCCGAACAGGTGGGTGTCCACCACCCCCTCCTCTTCGTAGACCCGGAACACGCGGCCGGCTGTGCCGGTCGAGCGCCCCTTGGGCGGTCCATCGAACTCCAGGTCGTCGGTCGTGTAGATGAACCAGTCGCCGTAGACGCCGCGCGCGTCCGGCACGCCCAGGCCCGCCAGCACGCGCGTGCCGGCGGCCTCCTTGACCGGAAAGACGGTGTGCGCACCTATGACCACAGAGTCCACCCCGGCAGCACCGAGGTCGTTCCAGAACGGCACCCCCTGCACCATGCTCTGCTGGGTGGCGGGCACCGACCTTGGGATGTCCCCGCTGACCTTCCAGGCCGCATAGCCGGCTCCCCCACCCAGCGCCGCCCCGATGCCGAGCGCCGCGCCCATTGGCAACTTCAGCAGTCCCTTCAGGAGCGCCAGCAGCACCAGGAACACCAGAGCGCCGGCGATCACGGCCAGCCTCGCACCTCCCAGGAGCCACCCCGGAAACAGCTCCGCGGCGGGCACCGCCCTGGGCTTCGTGTCGTAGAAGCCGATGGCCGGCAGGGGATAGGGCAGGCTCCGCTTCATGAATCCGAAGACGCCGGTCTTGGCGGGGTTGGTGGCCGTGTTCAGGACCGCCCAGGAAACGGGGCTCTGCGGCGGCAGGGCGGTGCCGAGCGGCAGGAATGTGCCGGTGTCACGCAGCCGCGAAAGGTTCGGGAGCCTGCCCTCGTCCATGAACTGCCGGGTCAGGCGCGCGTCGGCTCCGTCGAAGCCGAGGACGATCACACGCCCGTCACCCTGGCCGTCGCCGGCCATCGGGGACAGGAGCGTGAGAGCGGCAACAAGAAAGGGTGCGGTCATGTCCAGGGGGTCTCTGGTGAGGGGGCCGTATGCTCTCCATCCATGTGGGGCATTCGCAACAGACTAGCAACGGCCCGGGACCGCTCCAAGGCGGGCCGCAGGTCCGAAGACGGCCGCGCAGCCGTCGCCTTGCTGGCCGGGGTGCTGCTCGCGGCCCTCCTTGTGCTGTATGTCGGACGCCAGCCGGGCCGCCCGCCGCTGCAGGGCCCCGTCGGGCAGCCTTTGGTCGAGGCAGCGGACACCATTCGGGTCGCAACCCGGAGACCGCTCAAGGAAACGCCAAGCGCCATCGAACTGGTCCACCGGGCCGCCCCGGAAGGCCGCCTGGCCCCGGGCACGGGCCTGCTGCGGGGCGCCGTGCACCTGGGCGCCGGCCGCGACCCCGCCCCCATCCATCTGACGCTCAGGGCCATGGGGACGCACGACCCTGACGGCCTCCCCCTGGAGGGAGCCCCCGAGCCGCGGCGCAGCCTGACGCTGCTGCCCGGCAGCACGATCTTCGCGGAGCCGGTTCCCTACGGCCTCTGGGAAGCATCGGCCACGGCTGAAGGCTTCGCGCCGGGCCGCGTCTCGACATGGGTGTCCTCCACCAGCCCCTCCCCCTTCCTCAGCCTGTCCCTGAAGACCGCTGGCTTCATCGAAGGATGGGTCACCGGCACACCGATCCCCGAAGGGGGCCTGCCGGTCACCCTTACATACGACCCGGACCAGAGCGGCGCCGCGTGGGCGCCCGAAATCACGGTGCGCACCGATGCATCCGGCGGCTTCCGGTTTCCGACTGTCCGGGACGGCCCCTGCGTGCTCCGCGTGGGCGGCAACGGGCTGCGGATCGCCGACGGCCTCCGGATCGACTTCCGCGGGCCCTCCCTCCGCCAGGATCTCGAGGTCGAACCGTGCGGCGCCCTGGAGGTCACCGTGCTCGACACGGACGGCCTGCCCGTCCAGGGCACCTCCGTGCGAGCCTACCGAGCTGGCGGCTACGGCAGCCTCGCGCGCAGGACGGGACCGGACGGCCGGGTGTCCATCCCCGCCCTGCCGGCGGGCGACTGGGATGTCACCGTGGTGCTCCCCGGGCAGCCCCGCGCCAAGCAGTGGGCGACGATCGAGGCCGGGGAACGGGCCGCCCTGACCTTTCAGGCAGACAGCCCCCCCCGCTAGGGTCTGCCTCCATGGCTGCCTCGATGCCCGACGGCGTGGACCTGTCCACCACCCTTCTCGACCGCGACCAGATCGCGGCGGTGCTCCCCCACCGCCATGAGATGGCCATGCTCGACCGCGTCGTCTACCGGGGCAGCGAGGCGGTGGTCGGAGCGATCGAGATCACCGAGGACGCCTGGTGGGTCCGCGGCCACCTGCCGGGACGCCCGATCTTTCCCGGCGTCCTGATGCTGGAGGCGATGGGCCAGCTGGGCTCGGTCGAGTTCCAGCTGCGTCGCGAGGAGGGTGACCGCCCCTTCCTGGGCTTCGCGGCCGTCGACGGCGCCCGCTTCCGCGGCATGGTCACGCCAACCTGCACCCTCGCCCTGGTCTGTGAGACGGTCCGCCACCGGGACCGCATCGGTGTCTGGGGCTGCGCCGGCTACGTGGACGGCGAATTGGTCGCCGAGTGCACCATGACCGGCGTCGTCATCCCCGAGCCGCGCTAGAGCGATTCAGGGGAGGTCGAGGCGGCGGCCGTCGAGTTCGATCCAGCCGGAGCCTGAGCGCAGGGCGGCGACGACGTCGCGGGGCGTGGCATTGGGCGGCACCGTGACGTGCATCACCACGCGCTCGAACAGGTAGCGGTATTCCGATTCGCCCCACCGGCCGTGCGCGTCGGTCCCCGCCACCGGAGTCAGGTGCGGGTGCAGGGCCAGGACGTCACGCAGGTTGGTCTCCACCGAGGCCTCCTGCCAGGGCCCCACCTGCACGTCCTCGGCACCGAGAAGGCGCAGCAGGCCTGCGAGGGGGAGCTCGATCAGCAGACCGGGTGCGGCCAGAGGCAGCGTCGCCGCGGCATCGCGGAGGATGGTGCCGCCGTTGGCGACCTCGACCCCGTGCAGCCAGGGTGCGTCCCAACGCGTGAACCCGCCGGTCGCGCGGGCCGGATGGGCGCCGGCCAGGAAGACGCCGTCCGCCGCCAGGGCCTCGAGGCGCTCGTTCCAGTCGCCTCCCTCGGGCGCCGCCAGCGCCCCGATCGCCAGCAGATGGCCCCAAGGGGTCGAGAGTTCCAGTCCCGGCACCAGCACCACCCCATCCAGCGCGTCGGGCATCGCACCGCGCTCGTCGTGCTCGGCGAACACCACGAAGTCGAGGCCCGCGCGGCGCGCGGCGGAGACCACCTCAGCCACCGTGCCCTGGCCGTTCCCGGTGTGGATGTGCAGGGCCCCGGTCCATTCCTCCGGCAGGCCCGTGGCGGGCATCGGCGGCGGCCCCGCCCAGCATGCGGCGAGTGTGCAGACCAGGCCGGCGCTTGCGGCCCGCCCGGTCCACGTTGCGCGTTTCACGGGTCCATCCTAGGGTGCAGGCCATGGGAATCGCACTGCTGCTCCCCGTCCTCCTGCCCCAGTCATTCCAGCTGGAGGCTCGCGTGGCCCGCATTGAGCAGGCGGTCGCAGGAATGGGCGTGGAGGCGGCGGGCCAATCCCAGGCGCCGGCCGCGGATGAGGAGGCCTTCCGTACGCGGCTGGCCCTCGTCGAGTCGGCCCTGGCCACCCATCAGGAATCGGTCAAGCTCGCGGCCCTGGCCCGCTCGGGAGCGTTGTCCGGAGAGGCCCGCCGCCGCGACGTGCCGCGCTTCCGAATCGAGGGACCGATCCCTGCGCCCGCCGCCCGACAGACCCCGGTCGGACAACCGCGTCCGATGACCCTGGGCGGCGGCCAGGCTCCCGGGGGCAACAGAGACGGCGCGGGGGCGTCTGCGCCTCCCAAGACGGATCCCGCCAAGGTGCTGCTCCAGATCGAGGGCGTACCGGTCACCTTCGGCGAGATCGACGGCTACATTGACTTCCTTGCCGAGACTTCGCGCGCACCGCGCGAGCGGCTGGCGATCGACGTCCTGGACCGGTGCCTGATCCCGCTGGTGGCGGTCAAGGCCCGCTACGGGGGCCGGCTGGAGGAGCTGGAAAAGCGTGCGACGGCCGCACAGGCGCGGCTGAAGGCAGGTGAAGACTTCGGCAAGATCGCCCGCGAGGTGTCGGACGACACGGCGTCGGCCGCCCGCGGCGGTGATCTGCAGGGCGCCTTCGGCCGCGATGCCATGGTGCTGCCGTTCGCCCGGGCCGCGTTCACGCTGGGGGAGGGCGAGGTCTCCGGCACGATCTGGACCCGCCATGGCCTGCACCTGCTGCAGGTGACCGGCAGCGAGGCCGGGCCCGACGGCAAGCCCCTGCGTCGTGCCGCCCGCCACATGCTGTTCTCTTTCGAGTCGCTGGACCCGGACTACGTCCAGACCATGGGACGCATCCTGCGCGGCGACATCAGCGTCGTCTGCGTGGATCCGGCCTGGCGGAACGTCATTCCGCCCCGCTACCGCCGTTAGCCGCGGGCACGGCGCAGCAGGATCGGGAGAGCGCGGACCATCAGGACCAGCGTGCCCACGGCACGGCCAAGGGTGGCGCCGTACAGCTGGAACAGCGGGCCCAGGTAGGCCACCCGGTCGAGGCCCTTGCCGGACTTCCAGCGCCAGGACAGGTGGGCCTTGATCGTGCCCAGATGGGCCCAGTCCATCTGGAAGGAGTCGCCGTTCTCGTTGTAGATGTGCAATGTGCGCACCCGGCTCAGCAGCGAGGCCGCCTTCATGGGCCAGTGGTCGGCCTCGCCGCCCCACACGGCCACACCGTGGTCGAAGCGCTGCGCGCGCATTTCCGCCAGGAAGCCGACCCTGCTGCCCGGCTTGTCGCTCACCACCTCCATGCCGTGGGCGGTGTCCCACACCTCGGTCCGGTAGGGGTCCCGCAGCACCAGACGGATCTCCGCCCCCTCCCAGCGTTCGGCCACCGCCGGCAGGATCCGGACTAGGACCGCCGGCCGGGCGGTGGCGAAAACGACCACGCGCGGCTTCACTGCCGGCGCGCGCCTTCGAGAACCGCCTCGTAGGCGTCCTCGTAGCCCTCCGCAAACGCGTCCGCCGAGTAGTGCTCCTCGACCAGGACGCGGCCCGAGGTACCGAGCCTCTCCCGCAGCTTCTCGTCGCGCAGCACTGCCAGGACATGGCGGGCGAAGGTCTGCGGATCGTCTGCCACCAGCAGGTGCTCGCCGGGCCTGGCGTTGAACCCCTCCGCGGCCACCGACGTGGAGACCACCGCCTTGCCGGCGGCCCAGGCCTCGAGGATCTTGCCGCGGAGGCCAGCGCCGGTGCGGATCGGCACCACCACGCACGAGGCGCGCGCCACATAGGAGGCAAGGTCCGGGACGTAGCCGCTCACCGTGACCTGGGGGATCTCCTCGCCCAGGCGCCGCACCTCCTCGGAGGGCTCGCGGCCGACCAAGTGGAAATGCGCTTCCGGCATGGCGTCCACCACCAGAGGCAGCACCGAGCGCGCGAACCAGCAGGCCGCATCGACGTTCGGCGGATGCATGAAGTAGCCCACGAACAGGATCTGGCCGGGCTCCTCGGTGTCTGGCTCCGGGCGGATGCGTTCCGTGTCCACGCCCGACGGCGCCACCGTGACCGGCATGTCAGGGAGGCTCTTCTGGAGGTCGCGCGCGTCCACGTCGGACAGGCAGACAACGCGGTCGTAGTCGCGCACCAGGTCTACCTCGTGGACCAGCGCCTGCATGCGGCTGCGCCAGCCGGTGTGCTCGAGCCGCCGGGCCATCAGGTACTGGCTCTCATGCTGGGTGTAGATGCTGGGCACGCCCGCCAGCGCTCCTCGGAGCACGTAAGCCATCTCCGGATACTCGACCTGGACAAGGTCGTAGTGGCAATCGGCCACGGCCCGTCGACAGGCCTCGGTCATTTCTGGATCGGCGTAGTCACGCAGGAAACGGAACGGCTCCATGCCGTGCAGGTCCACCGTCCGTGGATTCGAGGAGCGCGGCACCAGGTCGATGCGTGTGCAGGCGTCCGCCAGTTCCCGCGCCAGCCGGTCCTCGCCCGCGGAGTCCACGATGCTGACCAGATGCACGTCGTGCCGGGCCCCGATCCGCTGGATCAGGTTGAAGAGGATCCAGGAGCCGTCGGTGCGGAGCCGCGGCAGCCGCCCGGTGAGCAGCAGGATGCGCAGCCGGCCGTTGTCGCGGACCTCGGCCGGGACACTTCCACCGCGGTGGGTGTAGTGGTGGACGTGGTTGGCGATCCGGAAGACCTCGCGGTCGCTGCGGACGTAGGCGAAGCGCGAGGCCTGGCGGAAGGCCAGCGCCTTGGGAAGCCTGAGCAGGGCGCGGCCCAGCGCGGTCAGCTGGAAACGGACCGAATTGCGCAGGCTTCCCCGCGCCGCCCGGAAGGGAAGCAGGGCGAAGTGCTGGAGGGTCCAGGACGGATCGGTCACACAGCGCCAGAAGTGCAGGTAGCCGTGGGCATGGATGATGTTGTCGACCTGCTCGTGGGACAGGATCCGAGCCGTCGTGCCGCGATGCTCGTGGTAGACGCGGGCTGCAGGAGTGAACACGCAGCGCCAGCCGCGCCGCCACGCCTGGTAGGAGAACGACAGGTCCTCGGCATAGAACGGGTCGAAGAGCGTCTCGAACCCTCCGGCCTCGACCCACTTGCGCCGGTCATAGGCGGATGAGCCTCCCCCGGCCCAGAAGGTGGGCGACGCGACCAGGGCCTCGTCATCCTCCGTGGGTGCTGAGTGGGACAGCTCGATGCCGCCGGCACGCATGACGCCACGGGTCTTGCCGGTCTCCTCGCGCCTCTTCGACGGGTCGGAAAAGAAGATCTGGGCGCTCGCCGCGGCCACATCGGGCCCGTCGAAGCCGGCCAGCAGCGCGCGCAGCGCATCCGGCTCCACCACCATGTCGTTGTTGAGGAGGATCACGATGTCCCGGTCGCACGCCTCGATGCCGGCACGGACGCCGCCGCCGAAGAAGCGGTTCTCGGGCAGGCGCACCACGCGAACCTGTGGCCACTCGGCCGCCAGCCACTCGCCGGTGCCGTCGTCCGACCCGTTGTCCACCACCACGATCTCGTGGTCCCCGGGGGTCTGCTGGATGGCGGCATCCAGTGACGGCAGCAGACGCTCGAGGAACTCCTTTCCGTTCCACGAAACGGTCAGGACATGCGTCCGCGTCAGGTCAGGCGCCGTATCCGGCGTTCGCCCGCGCACGGTGCGCATCAGGGCCACCAGGGGTGCCAGGACCACGTCCACGCCCAGCACCAACGCGCCGGCCAGCGCCGCGACGGGGGTGACCAGGACGACC
The DNA here is from genome assembly GCA_964653725.1 of uncultured Planctomycetales bacterium. Taxonomy (GTDB): domain Bacteria; phylum Planctomycetota; class UBA1135; order UBA1135; family CAZZHK01; genus CAZZHK01. Next base: position 52,222 of record CAZZHK010000018.1, read on the forward strand.
AGCACCGCCGCTGCCCCGTCCCGGGCGAAGGACCGGACCGCAGGGCCGAGGACGGCCAGCACCAGGAGCCAGATCCTCAACGGGCCTTCTTCTCGCGCCGGGACAGGGTCTCCGCGTCGTGGTGGCCGTCCAGGAACGCCTGCTCGGCGTCCTGCAGGTCGCGCCGTAGAAAGCGCCGCTTGCTGACCTCGGCCAGCAGGTCCTTCACCCAGTCGACCAGGCCCGCTTTTTCCATGTTCAGGCGGTCCACCGCACGCGTCAGCTCGATGTTGTGGGCGTTGGCTTCCTCGAGCGCCGACCCCTTCTCGTTGGCCAGCGCCTCCGCTGCCGACCGCAGGCCCTCCAGCTCGTGGGCATGCTCGCGCTCCGCGGCGGCCGTTTCCCGCTCCAACTCGACGGCCCGTGCGGCCTCCGCCGCCTTGGCCTCGAGGGTCTCCAGGGCGTCCGCGCGAGCCTGCAGTTCCGCTTCCGTTTCCGCCACCTCCTCGTCGCGCTTGGCCAAGGCCGCCGCCAGGTCCTTCATTTCATCCTCGCGCTGCTCGATCTCGACGTCGGACGAGCGCGCCCAGCCCTCCCGCTCGTCCACCACCGCACGCACCGCTGCCAGCGCCCCTGCCAGGAACTCAGACCGCGCCCCTGCGTCCGGTTCCGACTCCTCCCAGCGGGCCAGGATGTCCGGCAGCGCGGCCGCCATCTCGGCGGGGGGCCTCGTCAGGAAAAAGCGGGACGTCGCCAGCACCTCGGCCAGCTCGGAGGGAAAGTGGCGCGCCACCACGTACAGCCGGTTGCGTTCGCCGAGCACGTCCTTCGGCAGGTCCTGCCCCGCCTGTTCCACCTTCGCCACCGAGGCGTTGTAGAGGTGGCGGGTGACGGACCGGGGTACGAAGAGCGATTTCAGTCCCGCAGCCGCCAGCTTCAGCGCCAGGTCCACGTCCTCGTAGTACATCTCGAAGCCCGCGTCGAAGCCGCCGGCTTCCAGGGCCGCCTCGCGCCGCAGCAGCAGACAGCAGCCGGAGCAGCCGAAGACGGCCTCCGGGCCGTCGCCGTCGTAGCGTCCGTCGTCGACCATCCGGAAACCCCTGTCCTGCCAGTAGCGCTCGGGCAGCTCCTCGATGCCGGTGGAGTTGAGCGTCCCGTCGGGCAGCAGGATCTTGCCCTGGGCCGCCGCTGCCCGGTCGTCCGCCTCCAGGGCGGCCACCAGGGGCTCCAGCCATCCCGGCTCGGGGCGGGCGTCGGAGTTGACAAGGGCCACATAGGGCTCCTCGCTGTCCTGCATTGCCTGCTGGCAGGCGGCTGCGTAGTTGTTCTCGGTGCGTCGCCAGACCTCCACCGCATCGAAACGCTCCTCGACAAGCGCCACCGATCCGTCCGTCGACGCGTTGTCGATGACGACGAGGCGAATGGCCCCGTCGTATTCGGTCGCGCCGAGCGCCTGCAATGCGTCCGGCAGCAGATCCTCGCCGTTCCAGTTGACGACGCACAGGCCGACCGGCGGACGGCCGGTCACGACTCGTCCCCGGCCCCGCCCAGACGCAGCAGGCGGACCAGGGGCTTCGCGCGCAGGGCCGCCAGATCGGCCTCGGCCTCCTCCAGGCGCGCGCGCAGCCCGGCCACATCCTCCTCCAGGCCAGCCACCCTGACCTCGCACTGGGACCTGACCGCATCACGATCGGCCGTCACCGCATCACGATCGGCCGCCACCGCATCACGATCGGCCGCCACCGCATCCCGG
>CAZZHK010000019.1:0-32874 GCA_964653725.1 uncultured Planctomycetales bacterium
GCGGTCTCGTCACTTAACTAGCACCACGGGCCTCTAAAGGGGCCTTTCAGGGCCCCTATTTGCGTGTAAGTGACGAGACCGTCGGTAGGGGGCCTAGTCGGCTGCGGCCTCCTCTGCGGCAGGCTCCTCGGCACCCATCTCACAAGCTCCCTCATCGGGTGCGAACTGCGCGAAGAAGGCCTCCGCGCCGGCCGCCATTTCCTCCTCGGAGGGGTCCGAGGTATGGGTGGCGACGCTCCAGCCGTGGCCGAACGGGTCGGTGAGCATTCCGAACCGGTCGCCCCAGAAGGTGTCCATCACCGGCATGGTGGAGTCGCATCCCGCCTCGGCGGCCTTGGCGAACGCCGCGTCCACGTCGTCCACATAGAGGTGGATGGTGCAAGTGGAGCTGCCCACGGTTTCAGGCGCGGCATTGGGCCCGCCCTGCGGGCATTCCTCGGCCAGCATGATCATCGAGTCTCCGACCCTGAAGGATGCGTGCATCACGCCGCCCCCCTCGCCGGGCATCGGAATCAGTTCGACGGTCTCTGCGCCGAAGGCCTTCTCGTAGAAATCGAGCGCGGCTCTTGCGTCCTTCACCACCATGTGGGGGGTGACGGTGCGGTAGCCCCCGGGTACGGCATCGGTCATGGGGATCTCCTCGTTTTCAGGCAGATTGAGGGGCGTGGCCCCTCGGCAGTGAACGGCCCCGACCCTACTCCCGGATCGGGCATCGTGTTTTGCTGGCACCCTAGGCGAAGGCGCGGTCGGCAGCGCGCTCGAGGAGGGAGAGGCCCTCGGTGATCTGCCCGGCGCTGACTGTGAGCGGCGGGGCGATCCGCAGCACGTTGCCCTCGAGGCCGCCCTTGCCGATCAGCAGCCCGGCCTCGCGGGCCTCCTCCAGCATTCGGTTGGCGGCGGCGGCGTCCGGCGTGCGGTCGCCGGCCTCCTCGTTTGCCACGAACTCGATGGCCTGCATCAGACCGCGGCCGCGCACGTCGCCCATCGGGCCGGGGAAGCGCGACTGCAGGCGCTCGAGGCCGATCCGCAGCTCCGCGCCTCGCTCGGCGACATTCGACAGCAGGTCGTCCTCCTCGATCACGCCGATGGTCGCCGTGGCGGCGGCGCAGGCCACCGGGTTGCCGCCGAAGGTCGACAGTTTCGGCGGCGCCAGCGCGTCGGCAACCTCGGCCGTCGCAATCGTGGCGCCGAGCGGCATCCCGTTCGCGATGCCCTTGGCCATGGTCATGATCTCGGGCTCGACGCCCCACTGCTCGATTCCGAACCAGGTCTCGCCGAGCCGGCCGAAGCCGGTCTGGACCTCGTCGCAGATGAACAGCCCGCCGTAGCGCCGCACGATCTCCACGGCGATCTCGAAGTATTCGGGGGGCGGAGTGATGAAGCCGCCCACTCCCTGGATCGGCTCCGCGATGAAGCCCGCGATCCGGCCGGTGGTGGTGGTCTTGATCACGTCCTCGATGTCGCGCGCGCACTGCACGTTGCACTCCGGATAGGTCTGGCCCAGCGGGCAGCGGTAGCAGTAGGGGTTGGCGACGTGCTTGATCGCGGCCACCTGGCTGGGCGCCTTGCGCCACGGGGCGTGCGAGGTCAGGGACATGCCCATCATCGACAGGCCCGAGTAAGCGTGGCGCAGCGCGATGATCTCGGTGGCGTCGGTCGCCACCTGGGCAAGCAGGATGGCGCACTCGTCCGCCTCGGTCCCCGACGGCGAGAAGAAGGTCTTCTCGAGGCCGCCCGGGGTGATGCCGGCCAGCTTGGCCGCCAACTCGGCCATGGGCACGCTGGGGTAGAGCGTCGAGATGTGAGCAAGCCGGTCCACCTGGGCTTTCACCGCCGCGGTCACGCGCGGCTCGCCGTGGCCCACCGACACGGTCAGGATTCCGCCGAAGAAGTCCAGGTATTCGCGGCCGTCCACGTCGGTGACTGTCAGGCCCGAGGCGCTCTCGATCGGCAGAGGCTGGTCGTAGAGCGTCACCGTGGCCGCCATCACATGCTCGGCCCATAGGGCGCGGACCTCGTCGGAGCGGCTTGTGTCCATGCCGCCCAGCCTAGCGCGGGCGGGCGGGTGCTAGGATCGGCGAGCCATGAGCGACAACGATTTCGACCGCGACAGCGTCCTTTCCCTCCTGAACCGCGCCCTCGAGCTCGAGCTCGCCGGCGTGGTCCGCTACACCCACTATTCGCTGATGGTCTTCGGCCACGCGCGGATTCCCATCTGCTCCTGGCTCCAGGCCCAGGGCACGGACTCGCTAGACCACGCCAATCGCGTCGGCGAACTGGTCACCCACTTCGGCGGCCACCCCTCTCTCGGCATCGGGCCGCTGCTGGAGACCCACAAGCACGACATCGACGACATCCTGCGCGAATCGATGGAGCACGAGCGCGAGGCACTCGGCGTCTACGTGGAGCTGCTGGGCGCAGTGGAGGGCCGCTCGGTCCTGCTCGAGGAGTTCGTGCGCGAGATGATCGCCCACGAGGAGCAGCACCTGGGCGAGGTTGACAAGATGCTGCGCCGCTCCGGCTCGACCGACTCGGTCCGCGAGACGATCGGCTGAGTCCGCTGGACGACCACGCCCACCTGCGGCGGGCACTCGATCTGGCGCGCAAGCACTCCGCCGGCGGCCGCTGCGGGCCGTTCGGTGCCGTTGTGGTCCGGGACGGCACGGTCCTCGGCGAGGGCTGGAATCAGGTCCTGGACACCTCCGATCCCACTGCGCATGCCGAAGTGGTGGCCATCCGCGCCGCCTGTGCGCGTCTGCAGTCGTTCGATCTGTCCGGCGCCACGATCTACTGCTCGTGCGAGCCGTGCCCCATGTGCCTGGGCGCCCTTCTGTGGGCGCGCATCGCGCGGGTCGTGTTCGCGGCCAGCCAGAACGACGCCGCAGCCGCCGGATTCGACGACCGGGCGTTCTCTGAAGAGGCGGCACGCCCCTGGGCGGACCGCGGCTCGGTCACCTTCGAACAGCAGGAACGCGACGAGGGCGCGGCCGTGCTGGACGCCTGGGCGGCGCTGCCTCACCACGAGATCTACTGAGCAGCAGGCGCTAGGGAATGGTGCCGGCCAGGCCGTTGGAGGCGGCCAGGCCGAACGTCGCCACCGGATCGAGGATCCAGGCCTGGAAGAAGATCTGGAATCCCGGGGGAAGCGCCGGAGTGGAGGGCCATCCGAAGGCGGAAGCGCCGCCCACGTCGGTGGGCAGCATCATCCAGAAGGAGGGCTGCGGCACCAGGGTCCCGCCGAAGACCGGCTGGTAGGAGGTTGCCGTGCCGACGATAAGGAAGAGGTTCGTGAAGGGCGCGGCCTGAGTCAGGGTGACGGTGGCCGGCGTCCCCGGCAGCAGATTCCCTGTCCCGGTGAGCAGCGGGTCGCCGGACCAGCCGGGCTTGGCGAAGCCCAGGTCGGTCCACGCGTTGCCGGGCAGCCCGAAGGGGGCGGCGCCCTGGTCGGCCACGGAGCCGTCGGGGTCCATCGGTCCGGCGGGATCGCCAGCATCGATGCAGGGCGATCCGGCCTGCAGCAGGAAGGTGATGTCCGAGGGGTCCGCGAACAGCGGATCCGCGTCGATCATGCCCACGCCCGGCCAGCCGCCCTCCACGTCGGACCAGGAGGCGGTGACGACCGATGTCGGGTGCACCTCGACGAGGGACGGAGCGGGGCCGCCCATGTTTCCCCAGACGATCGAGTTGTGGAGGTCCAGGATGCCGCCATTGCCCGCGGCCCCTCCGCCCCCCTCCCAGCCGGCGGTGTTGCCGGAGAGCGTGCAGTGGTCGAGGCTGATCTGCGCGCCCCCGCCGGCGGCATAGACCCCTCCGCCGCGGCCGCCCGACGGCACGGTATTGTGGGCAATGACGGTGCGCCGGACGATGACCTGGGCCCCGTCGCCCGCGTGGATGCCTCCGCCCAGGCTGAATCCCATGTTGGCCACGACGGTGGAATCCGAAATCAGGGCGACGCCCCCGTCGGTCATGGCAATGCCTGCGCCGGTCATCGCCTCGTTGCCCACGATTGTGCATCGCTCGATCGTCGGATTCGCGTTGTAGCCGCCGATTCCCCCGCCGATCGAACCCGTCTTGTTGCCCTTGATCACGCAGTCGCGGATTACCGGACCTACGCCGGTGTCGGCCCAGTCCGCCAGTGTGATGCCTCCGCCCCAGGTGGCGAAGTCGCCGCCCGTGACCGTGAAGCCCTCGAGGATCGAGCCCGGGCCTTCCCCCTTCCAGAAGCGCACGCCCGGGTTCCCCGGAGTGGCCAGGATGGTGGTCTGGTCTGCGCCAGCGGTCGCCGTCACGGTGATCGCCTTGCCCAGGAAGTCCACCGCCTCGATGTAGAGGCCCCGATCCACATGGATGACATCGCCGTCGGAGGCGGCGTCAATGGCGATCTGGATGGTGGGGAATTGACCGGGGACGTATTTGTCACCGACGATGGGCAGACACAGGGCGCCTGCCAGGAGTGCGCAAAGGACCATCTCACTAGCATACACCGTCGGGCTAGGCTCCCTGTGCATGGACGTCTCGCCGGACCTGATCAGCCTGCCGCGCCTGGCGATCGGCTTCCTGCCGGTGGCCGCCCTGCTGGTCGTGCTGCGCCGCTGGCGCGTGGGCGGTGGCACGCCGCTTGTGGCGGTGGGCCGGATGGCGGGGCAGCTGGCGGTGCTGGGCTTCGCGCTGACCTGGCTGTTCGAAACCCCGCGCACGGTGGTGCTTTTGGGGGTATTGGCATTGATGCTGGGGGCAGCCGGCTGGATCAGCATGCGGCCGCTGGGCGCGGAGCGCCGGGCCCACTGGGCCCACGCGGTCCTGGCCATCGCGGCGGGAGGCGTCACGACCCTGCTGGTCGTCACCGCCGGGGTCCTGGACCTGGACGTGCTCCACGACCTGAGGCTGGCCGTCCCGCTGGCAGGGATGGTCTTCTCGGCCTCAATGAATGCAGTGAGCCTGTCCGCGGAGCGCTACGCCGCCGAGACCGGCCGCGGCGAGACGCCGGAGGCGGCCCGCAGCACCGCGCTGGGCGCGGCCATGATCCCGCTCCTCAACATTCTGCTGGCCGTCGGCATCGTCTCGATTCCGGGGATGATGACCGGCCAGATCCTGGCCGGGGTCGAACCGCTGGTGGCCGCCCGCTACCAGGTGATGGTCATGTGCATGATGTTCGGCGCTGCCGGACTGTCCGCGGCCGCCTACCTGGCGCTGCAGGTGCGGATGTCGGCGAAGCGACCTCCGACCGTCTAGGTTGCGAGCGTGTCCGTCCCCCGGCGGACCGCCACCGTTCGAGGGGGATCCACCGGCCCCTTCCTGGGAGCCATGTGGGTCCTGCTTCTGAGGCTCGCATGGCCCCACCTGCTGAGGCCGGCGTCCTGGGCGTTTGTCGACTGGTTGGTCGTACCCACTGTCCTGGGCGCTGTAGTGCGTCCTAGAGGTCCTCGCCGTCCTCATGCCGCACGCGGGGGCCGGAGAAGCGCTCCAGGGTGTCGGCACAGACCGGTTCGAGCGGCTCCAGCTCGTGCTCGGCGCGCGCGTCGAAGAACGCCATTTCGGATTGCCCGCGGTCCTCTCGGGACGTCCGGGGGGTGGGGTCCAACCGCCCCCGTTGTAGGCCCGCAGACCGGCCTATTGCGGTCCGAGTACCGCGAAGCCGGCGAATTCGTAGACCGTGATCAGGCCATCGGTGAAGGGGCTGCGGGCCGCAAAGCCTGGTGCGGAGCCATCGACGATGGAGCCGAGGCCGGCGGCGACGCGACCCAGCCACGTCGTGTCACGAGTGGGCGGAGTGTGGGCCGGGAGGAGCCACGCCAGATCATTTTCCAGGGCCGCCAGCCGTCGCATCGAGTCGCGGTAGGCCGTCAGGTCCGATCCCGGAAGGCATGCGTAGAGGTTGCCAGCGTAGAAAGTGTCGCCTGTGAAGAGGAGGCCGGCGTCGCGGTCCAGCAGGCACAGGGAATCGGGAGAGTGGCCGGGCGTGGCGATCACTTCCAGCGTTCGCCCGCCAAGGTCGATCATCTCGCCGTCCGCCGGGCGCAGGATTCTCTCGAAGGAGCCGTTGCCGCCGGAGTGGTCGTAGTGGTCATGGGAGTTCACGACCAGCATCGGACGGTCGGTCAGGCCGGCCACGACCCGCGCGATGTCTTCGGTCCCCGTACCGGTGTCCAGAAGCAGTGCCATTGCCTCACCTTCGACCAGGTAGGACGCCACGCCTTCCGGATGGTGCGGCTCGAGAATGGCGGTGACGCCGGGCAGGACCCGCCGCACCTCGAACCAGTCCTGCTCCCGTTCGGTCGAGCATGCAGAAAGCAGCAGCAATACGGCCAGCACTCCGCGACGCAGCATGACGCCACCCTAACGATGCAGCGCGGGCCTAGGAGAGTGTGCGGGGCAGGTAGCGGCCGGCGCCGCGCTCGACACGCAGGTCGCCGTCGTTCCACTGGAGCCGCCCAGCGACCAGGGTCTGGCGGACGGTGCCAGTGAGGGGGAAGCCCTCGTAGATCGAGCGGTCCACGTGATGGTGGTGGGTGGCGGCCGAGATGGTGGCGGTGGCGGTGGGGTCGAAGATGGCGATGTCCGCGTCGGCGCCGGGCGCAATCGTGCCCTTCCGCGGTGCCAGCCCGAAGAGGCGCGCGGGCTGGGTGCAGCAGGCGTCCACCCACTGCTCCAGGCTCAGGCGGCCACCCAGGACGCCGTGGGTGTGCATGAGGCTCAGCCTGTGCTCGATGCCGGCGGCGCCGTTGGGGATCTTCGTGAAGTCACCCGAGCCCATGTCCTTCTGGCCGTCGAGGTTGAAGGGGCAGTGGTCTGTGGCGACGGTGTGGACGACGCCGGCCGACAGCGCGTCCCACAGCGCTTCCTGGTTGCCCAGCGGGCGGATGGGCGGGGACATGACGTAGGCGGCGCCCTCGAAGTCGTCGCTCTCGTAGACCGAGTCGTCCAGCAGCAGGTACTGCACGCAGGTCTCGCCCAGCACCGGCTGCCCTCGGCCCTGCGCGGCGCGGACCGCCTCGATGGACTCCTTGCAGGTCATGTGGACGATGTAGAGCGGGCAGCCGGCCTGGCGTGCCAACTGGGCGGCGCGTTCGGTGGCCCGGCCCTCCACCGGCGCGGGCCGGGAGAGGGCGTGGTAGCGGGGCGCCGTCTTGCCCTCGGCCAGGAGCTTCTCCTGCATGGCCACGACGGCGTCGCCGTCCTCGCAGTGGGCGGTGACCATCGCGCCGAGGCCCTGGGCGGTCTCCATGACCCGCAGCAGCTCGTTGTCCTCGATCCCGATGGCGCCCTTGTATGCCATGAAGGTCTTGAAAGAGGGGATGCCGTGCTCATTGACGCAGGAGGCCATCTCGGCCGACGTTTCGTCGCCCCACCAGGTGACTGCCATGTGGAAGGCATAGTCAGCGACCGCCTTCTCGGCTTTCGCGTGCCATTCGGCGAGGCCGTCCAGCAGCGGCTGGCCGTGTGGCGGGATCACGAAGTCGATGATCGTCGTGGTGCCTCCGGCCACGCCGGCGGCGGTGCCGGTCTCGAAGTCGTCGGACGACACCGTGCCCATGAAGGCGAGCTCCATGTGCACGTGGGCGTCGACCGCGCCGGGCAGGACGTAGGCGCCCGATGCGTCGATCTCTTCCGTGTCCGCCGGGCAGTCGAGTTCGGGGCCAACGGCTTTGATTACGCCGTCCTCGCAATAGACGTCGGCGTGCGTCCTCGCCTCGGCGGTCACAACCTCACCGCCGCGTACACAGATCGGTCTTGCTTGTCCGGTCATTCCAGTTTGTCCCGGAAGGCCTCGGGGTCGGCCCAGAACTTTCCCGGGCAGTTGGGGCAGCATAAGCCGACCAGGTGGCCTTCGAAGAGGACAGCGTAGCGCGGATCGACCGGTTGGCCGGACACGGGGCAGATGCTGTTTGTGGCGTAGAGCGGCGCGTCCAGGCCCGGCGCGTCGTCGGTGAAGACCAGGTCGGGCTCCACCTCGAGCGGCTCGCCCGACGCCAGCGCTCCGGTGTCGAGGACCATGACCGGGCGCCCGGTCCGCAGGCGGCCGATCAGTGCGAGGAGAACATCCATCTCGATGATTGGGAAAAGGCGTCAGGCCAGGATCGGCCTCACCACCCTCCCGAAGGCGTCCGTCAGCCGCATGTCGCGGCCCTGGTGGCGGTATTTGAGGCGCTGGGGTCGCATTTGCACCATGGAGGATCCCCGATTCTAGGACAACGCCGGGTGCGAGTATCGTGGGCAGGTTCATGGCCGGCAAACGCATCTGGAACCAGGCGGCATGCGGCGTTCTGCTGGGTGCGGCGATCGGCCTGTGGATGCAGAGCGGCGTCCTGAAGGAGGCCCTGGACCGCATTGCCGAGGAGCAATGGGCGGCCCAGGGGATGTGGAGGCTGGTCGCGCTGGCCCTGGAAGATCCCATCGGGGGGATCGCACGCATCGCGCTCCTCGGTCTGGCAATGGGAGCGCTGGCAGGACTGCGGCGCGGTCCGTTCCCGGGGCTTCCGCGCCTCCTCCGCTGGGCCGGAGCGACCGCCGCGACGCTCATCTTGTCCGCATGGGGGACGGCCTCGATCCTGACCGCCCGGAGCGCAGCCGGTGCGCCGGACGTCCTCTGGATCGTGGTGGACACCCTGCGGGCGGACCGCCTGGGCTGCTATGGCTACGAGAAGGACACCAGCCCCTTCCTGGACGATCTGGCGTCACAAAGCGTCCGCTTCAAGACGCCGATCAGCCAGGAGTCCTACACGATCGCCTCGGTCGCCTCCTACTTCACGTCCATCTACCCGCCGGAACACGCGGTGCTCTACAACGATCCGGGGCTCGACGTGGTGGACCGGCGGCTGCTCACGGTGGCCGAGGTGCTGCGGAACCAGGGCTACGCAACCGCCGCGTTCGTCTTCAATCCGCACCTGCAGAAGAAGACCCAGTTCGATCAGGGCTTCGACCACTACGACGACACCTATGACAACTTCACGCAGGATCCCGGCACCGCACGCCACGCCGTCGCAGAGACGGCGGCGCGCCTGGAGAAGAAGGTCGAGGCATACTTGGACGAGGACCAGGGGGACCGGCCCCGCTTTCTCTACCTCCACTATCTGGACGTCCACGCGCCCTACGTCCCCCCGCCGCCCTACCACGAGATGTTCCTGCCGGACGACGCCACGCAGGAGGACCGGGCGCTGGTGGCGCAGTGGGTAGGGGAGCCGTTCGATGGCGGCGGGCCCATGCCCGAGTGGGTCCGGACGCGACCGGACCTGTATGCCGCCCAGTACGACGGCGAGATCCGCTACACCGACGACATGCTTCGGCGGCTGTTCAATCGGCTCGCCGAACGCGGCATCACGCTCGACAACACGATCGTGGTTGTCACCTCCGACCATGGCGAGGCCCTGCGCGACCAGCACCCCATGTTCCGGCGAGGCGACGCGCGCACAGAGGGGATGATCGAATTCGGCCACGGGCGCACCGTCTACATCGAGCAGGTCCACGTGCCGCTGATCGTTTCCGCGCCCGGCATGGAGGGCGGTCTGGTGGTCGAGGCGCCCGTGGAGCTCATGGACATCGCGCCGACCCTGGTTGACCTGTTGGGGATCGACGCCGCATCCCTGCCGTTCCAGGGAATGAGCCTGGTGCCGCCCATGGAAGGGACGGCCCTTCACAATCGTCCCGTTTTTTCGGGCGGCAACCACGGCCGCGGCATGGTCATGGCGGCCGGCTTCGCGTACCACAACTACGACGAGTCTGCCGTCAAGGGCGGGACCTATGGCAGCCGGCCCGCGGACGACTACATCTCTCGCAGGGAGGAGGAGTTCTTCGATATGGAGGGCGATCCGCTGCAGACCACGGATCTCCTGGTGGGGGGCCGGCGCCCTGCGCCGTCGCTCAAGGGTGCGCTCCTGGAGTGGCTCGGTCGGGCCAGAAACGCACGTGCTCCCCAGGTGATCGAGGACGAGAAGACGCGCGAGAAGCTGCGGGCGCTCGGCTACCTGGGCGACTGAGCGCGCCACCGCGTAGGCGGTGCGCCAGTCGTGGGCGGCCGTCCAGCCAGCGATGTGCCCCCCCTGGACGAGCATCCATATCTGGCCGGTATCCGAGTCGAACGAGTCCCCGTCGTAACGGGGGTCGTCGGCGTCGCCGACCAGGTGGATCTCCACGTGCCGTGGCGATATGCCGAAGTGGTCGTCAAAGTGGGCGGTTGCGGCTGCCACGGCGGCCCGTACGGCCTCGCTGACCGGCGTCCCGTCGACGGACCGGATCGGCACGGGTGTGCCGCACGCGGTTGCGATGACGAAGAGGCCGCGCGGGAAGGGTGCGGCGCACTGCTAGGGCAGCAGCGCGGCCATGTCCTCGTAGGTCTCCGGCCGGCGGTCCCGGTAGAACTGCCAGATCCGACGGACCTCCTCGATCAGTTCGAGGTCGAGGTCGGCGGTGACCAGTTCGGAGCGGTCCTCGGAGCCCTCCGCCAGGAATTCGCCGCGCGGGTTCACGAAGTAGGAGGAGCCGTAGAACTTGCCGATGTTCCAGGGCGGCTCCTCGCCGACCCGGTTGATGCAGCCCATGTAGTAGCCGTTGGCCACAGCGTGGGCCGGCTGCTCCAGCTTCCAGAGGTACTGGCTCAGCCCCGCGACGGTCGCGGAGGGGTTGAAGACGATCTCGGCGCCGTTCAAGCCCAGAAGCCGCGCGCCCTCGGGAAAGTGGCGGTCATAGCAGATGTAGACGCCGACCTTGCCGACAGCGGTGTCGAAGACCGGGTATCCCAGGTTGCCGGGCTTGAAGAAGAACTTCTCCCAGAAGCCCGAGGTTTGCGGGATGTGGTTCTTGCGGTACTTGCCCAGATACGAGCCGTCCGCGTCGATCACCGCTGCGGTGTTGTAGTAGACGCCGGCCTGCTCGCGCTCGTAGATCGGCACGACGATCACCATCTGGTGCTGGGCGGCCAGGGCGGCCAGTTCCTCGGTGGTGGGGCCGGGCACGGTCTCCGCTATGTCGCACCAGCGGGCGTCCTGGCTGGGGCAGAAGTAGGGACCGTTGAAGATCTCCTGCAGGCACAGGACCTCGACCTTTTCTTCGGCCGCCTGCCCGATCAGAGGCAGGTGAGCGTCCAGGGCGGCGCGGGCCACGTCGGCCACGGAGGCGTCCTCGTCGTTCAGCGCGTTCGCGCACTGGATCAGTCCGCCCTTCACGATGCGGCTGCTCATGCGGTGCCTTCCTTCTTCTCGCCCGTCTCGGCTGCCGAATCGATGGTGTCGCCGCCGCCGAACCAGCGAGAGATGACGGTCTTGCGGTCGGTGTAGAAGTGGATCGAGTCGCGGCCGTGCGCCTTCAGGTCGCCGAAGAACGATCCACGCGCTCCGCCGAAGGTGAAGAAGGACATCGGCGCGGGGACGCCCAGGTTGATGCCGATCATCGAGGGCTCGACGCTGCGTGCGAAGGAGCGGGCCGCCTCGCCGGACTCGGTGAAGATTGAGGTGGTGTTGCCGTATTCGTGGCCATTCACGATCTCGACCGCGTCTGCGACCGAGTCCACATGCATCAGGCCCATCACCGGTCCGAAGATCTCGTCGGTGGCCAGGCTCATGCCGGGTGTGACTCCGTCGAAGACGGTGGGCCCCACGAAGGTGCCTTCCTCGCAGCCCGCCGGCGCGCAACCGCGGCCGTCGACGAGCAACTCGGCGCCCTCATCGACGCCGCGCTCGATGGCAGCCTCGATGCGTCCCTGCGCGGCTTTGCTGATGACCGGGCCCATGGTCACGCCGTCGCGTGTTCCCTCGCCGACCTGGATCTGCTCCGCCATCGCGACAAAGGAGTCACGCAGCCGATCAAAGGCGTCTCCCACCAGCACGATGACGCTGCCGGCCAGGCACCGCTGTCCGGCGCATCCAAAGCATGACTCCACTGCGGCCCTCACCGCATGCTCTGGGTGTGCGTCGGGCAGCATCACCAGGAAGTTCTTGGCGCCGCCCAGCGCCTGGACGCGCTTGCCGGCAGCCGTTCCGGTCTCGTAGACATGGCGGGCAACGGGGGTAGAGCCGACGAACGAAATCCCCTTCACGTCGGGGTGGGTGCACAGGGCGTCCACCACCTCGGCGTCGCCATTCACCAGGTTGACCACGCCAGCAGGGAATCCGGCCTCCTCCCAGAGGCCGAACATGTGCTCCTGGGTGAGCGGGACCACTTCAGACGGTTTCAGAACGAACGCGTTCCCGCAGGCCACTGCGTAGGGCAGAAACCACAGCGGGACCATGGGCGGGAAGTTGAACGGGGTGACGGCTGCGAAGACGCCCAGCGGCCGGCGGACGGCGCGGCAGTCGATGCCCCGCGCCACATCCTCCAGGGACTCGCCCATCATCATGGACGGGATCCCGCAGGCGACCTCCACGTTCTCGATGCCGCGCCGCACGTCGCCTCGGGCCTCGGCCAGGGTCTTGCCGTGCTCCTGCGTGCAGATCCGGGCGATGTCCTCGAAATCGCGCTCCAGAAGCTCCTTCAGGCCGAACAGCCGGCGCGCCCGGTCCAGGGCGGGGGTGTGCTGCCATTCGTCGAACGCCGCGTGCGCTGCAGCAACCGCCGCGCCCGCCTCCTCAGCGGTGGACAGCGGCACGCAAGCCAGCACCTCGCCGGTGGCGGGATTCGTGACGTCCTGGGTGCGGCTGCTCTGCGACTCCACCCATTCGCCACCCACGTAGTTGCGTACCGTCCGGGCCATGCCGGACCAAGGATAGTCGCTAGGCTGGCAGGCATGGGCGGCGGCGCACTTCAGGTTGAGGGCGGCCCGGAGATTCCGGCGGGAGAGATTCACGTGACTTTCGCGCGCAGCGGCGGGCCCGGCGGCCAGAACGTGAACAAGGTCGCCACCAAGGCGGTGTTGCGGTTCTCGGTGGCGGACAGCGCGGCGCTCAGCGAGCCGCAGCGCGCCAGGATCTCCGACAAACTGGCGTCGCGGCTGACGGGCGACGGCGAACTGGTGATCCACGCCTCGTCGCACAGGACGCAGGCGCGAAACGAGGACGAGGCGCGCTCCAGGCTGGCAGAGCTGCTCGCTGGCGCCCTGGAGGAACCCAAGCCGCGCAAGCGGACGAAGCCGACGAGGGCCTCGAAGGAGCGGAGGCTCGACGAGAAGAAGCGCCGCGGTGAGACGAAAAGGACCCGCCGTCCCCCCGACTAGCTGCGGTTATGTCACATAGCCGCAAAAACTCGTCCTGGGCGTCCCATAACGGACAAAAAGGGCCCCGAGTTGCGGTTATGTGACTAAACCGCAACTCGGGCGCGCTGGTCGGCCAGCACGTCGGCGATGATCTCGCTGAGCGGTGTAGTCGGCCGGAAGCCGATGGTCGCCTCCAGCTTCGTTAGGTCGGGCACCCGGCGCGGCATGTCCTCGAAGCCCTCGGCGTAGGCCTCCTCATAGGGGATCAGCTGGATTTCCGACTCGGAGCCGGCGGCGTCGCGGATGCGCTCTGCCAGCTGCATCATCGAGACCTCCTCGTCGTTGCCGATGTTGAAGACCTCGCCCTCATGGCCGCCGGCGTCCATCAGCCGCATGACCGACTCCACCGCGTCCTTCACGTGGCCGAAGCAGCGCCGCTGGGAGCCGTCGCCGTAGACCGTGATCGGCTCGCCGGCAAGGGCCTGGCGCGTGAAGGTCGGGACCACCATGCCATAGCGGCCGGTCTGGCGAGGGCCGACCGTATTGAAGAAGCGCACCACGGTGGCGGGCACGCCCTTCTCGCGCAGGAATGCGAAGGCCATCCACTCGTCCAGCGCCTTCGAGCAGGCATAGGCCCACCGCGAGCGCACCGTGGCGCCCAGGCTGAGGTCGTCGTCCTCGTTGAACCGCTCGCGGGTGGACTTGCCGTAGACCTCGGAGGTCGAGGCGACCAGCACCGGCTTGTGCTCGCGCGAGGCGGCCTCGAGGACCGTCTCGGTGGCGCCGATGTTGGTGGTGATGGTGTGGACCGGGTGCTCGACGATCATCTTCACGCCGACCGCCGCCGCCAGATGGACTACCCAGTCGGCCCGGTCGACCAGCTCGCCGACCAGAGGCGCGTCCAGCGCCGAGCCGATCCGGTGGGTGAACCCCTCCGCGTCCACCAGATGCTCGATGTTGGACATCGAGCCGGTGGACAGGTCGTCCAGGACGCAGACCTGGTCCCCCCTCTCGATGAGGCGGTCCGACAAATGAGAGCCGATGAAGCCAGCGCCGCCTGTGATCAGGACATGCACGGTCCACAACCCTATCCCGCGGCCGGGCGCGGCGCGGGGGTAGGCTTGCCGCATGGCATCGGGACGCAGGTGGGCGCTGCTCCTGGCCGCGGCCGCCGTATTCGCGGTGCTGCGGCTCTGGTCGTTCGATTTCGGTGATCCGCCGAACCGCTTCCAGTCGGACGAGCGCCTCTACCCGATCAAGGCCCACCAGATGGAGTCGTGGGACGACATCGGCGGCGGCGATGACCCGAAGCGGCGCGCCCACGAGCGCCAGTACTTCCAGAACCCGATGCTCTTCACCCACGTGCTGTACGGGGCGCGCTTGGCGGCGCGCGGGATGGGCCACGAGATGGAGCGCGGCGACCTGATCCTTCTGGCGCGCGTCCTGGCGGCACTGATGGGGGCGGCCACCGCGCTGGTCTGCGGCGCCGCCGCGCGGCGGCTGACGGGCAGCGCGCTGGCGGGCGCCGCTGCCTGCGTGGTGTCGGGTTTCTCCTTCCTGCAGGGGCGCGACTCGCACTACGGCGTCAACGACGTGCCCGTCACCTTCCTTGTGGCGTGCGCCTTCCTGTTCGGGACCCGCGCGTTGACCGAAGGGCAGCGTCGCTGGTTCGTGTGGTCGGCGGTGTTCGGGGGCCTGGCGGCGGCGATGAAATACAACGGCTCGCTGGTGGCCGGGCTGCCGCTCGCGGCGCTGGTCCTGCGCGGGTGGGGGAGCAGGGACTCAGGCGCCTGGGACGCGGCGTGGGGATGGGGCCGTCGGCTATCGGTCTGTGCCGCCCTGGGCGCGTTCGCCGTCCTCGTCTTCGTCTGTGCGGCGCCGCTGACGGTGCTCAAGTTCGGCGAGTTCTGGGAGGGCTTCCACAGCCAGCTGACCGGCTGGGGCGACAAGGTCAACTGGGGCCAGAAGCGTGCGCCGGGATGGCAGCTCTACGGCGAGGCCGGGATCGGCCTGGTGGGCTGGATCCATATGGCGGCGTGCGCAGCCGGCCTCGTCCACCTGCTCCGCAGCCTGCCGCGCGAGGCCGTCTTCGCCCTTGCCTACCCGGTTGCCTACCTGTCCGGGATGCTGAGCAAGGACCTCTTCTACTGGCGGTTCGCGATCCCCCTGCTGCCGTTCATCTCGGTGTTCGCCGGAGCCTGGTGGTGCCGCGTGGCCCGCAAGCTGGCCCGCATGGGCGGCGTGCCGCCGTGGGTCGCGCTGACCGCGCTGCTTGTGGTTGCGACGGCGCAGCCCGCGGCCCAGCTGGTGCGACACAACATCCTGCTGGAGCGCAGCCACACCTGGGACCAGGCCCGCGACTGGATCGTGGAAAACGTGGATCCGGGCGACCAGCTGTTCCTGGAGGGCTACTTCCCGTCCCGATTCCCCGGCGCGTTCAAGCGGATCCACTACCCGCAGGCGCACATCGACAAGCTCCACGAGATCCGCGAGGGCCCGCCCGGCCGGAAGAGGCGCGTGGTGGAGGCGGGCGGCTGGCTGGTCACCGACTCCTTTAACGAACACGGCTGGGCGATGGATCCCGACCGGGCGGACGACTGGGCGGCCTACTACGAGCGGTTGGCGGACGCCTTCGGGCCGCCGGCGGCCGAGTTCGCGCCCGGCCCCGACGGCGACCCGATGCCCTTCATCCACGACCAGGTCTATTCGCCCCTGAGCGACCTGTGGTCCATCGAGCGGCCCGGCCACACGGTGCGCATCTGGCGGATCCCGCCCGATTCCTGGGGCCGCAACATGGTGAGAGCACGGTGAGGAACTTCCTGTCAGTCGACCTCGAGGACTATGGGCACTCGTTCAACGCGATGGGCTCCGACGACTGGCCGCGTTGCGAGTCCCGGATCGAGATCGGCACCGGCCGGCTGCTGGGCATGTTCGCGGAGCGGGGCGTGAAGGCGGACTTCTACCTGTTCAAGTACCGGATCGTCGCCAGGGACAGCTTCCTCAGCGGTTGAGGTAGCCGAGCGCCTCGAGCTCGAGGGCTTCCTGCTGGGTGAGGACCGCCGGCGGCCCTTTGGGGCGCGCGTTGTCGGCCAGCCCCTGCTCTACCACGAAGGCGCCCAGCGGCGCCGGGACCGATTCGTCCAGGCCCCGGAACGGCTCGACGATCTCTAGGGCACCGCCCTCGCGCATGGCCACTTTCCAGATCTCGCGTGGCCGCCACCGCACCTCCGAGAACACCGGTCGCGCCGCCCCGGCCCCTTCCATCAGCCCCACCAGGCTGCGCCCGTCGTACGGCGCCGCGGCCGGCGCGTCGACCAGGTCGAGCAGGGTGGGAAACAGGTCGATCAGCCCCACCGGCGTCTCGATCCGGGTGCCACCGAGCCGGTCGCCGGGCAGGTGGACGAGCAGCGGCACCGCCAGATGCTCTTCCTGCAGCCGGCCGTCGTGGAGGATGCCGCCGTGCTCGCCGAACTCCTCGCCGTGGTCGGACATGACCACCAGCACGCATTCGTCAAGGGCACCGCTCGCCTCCATCTCGTCCAGCCAGCGGCCCAGCTCATGGTCGGTGAACGAGATGCCGCCGTCGTAGAGGTCGCGCATCTGCACCATCACCTCGCTGTCCGCGGACATCTCGTAGGGCTCGCGCGTGTCCAGCAGCTCTTTCGGTGCGCGGCCCGTCCTGACCCACGCGGACAACTCCGAGTCCGCCGCGCTCCACAGGTCCCATTCGGCGGGCGGCATGTAGGGGCTGTGGATCTCGTAGGTGTGCCAGAACAGGAACCACGGCGCGCCCGCCTCGCGGAGCCGGGCCAGGGTCGAGCGTCCCTCGTCCACCGCCTGGTCCACCGGCCAGCGCCGGGCGAAGTAGCGCTGGAACCCGCGGCCGACGCCCAGGTGCGGCAGCAGCTCGCCGCCGCCGGTCACCGCCTCGGCCGTCCAGCCCGCCGCCACCAGGATCTCGGCCAGGGTCGGCAGCTGCGGATCCAGGGTCTGCACGTGCTCGTAGTTGCCGGCCAGGATCTCTTCGGCGTGGGCCGGCTCCAGGGTGCCTACGTTCTCCAGGCCGTGGGTGGAGGGGTAGCGGCCGGTGAAGACACTGCCGTGGCTGGGCGCGGTTTCGGGCGCCTGCGCGTAGGCGCGGGTGAACACGACCGAGCGCTTGGCCAGGGCGTCCAGGTGCGGCGTGGTGTCGCGCTCGTAGCCACCGAGCCCGGTGTGGTCGGCGCGCAGGGTGTCGAGCGAGATCAGCAGGACGCTCTTCCCGGCCTCGGGCCGGGAGCCGCAGCCGACCGCCAGCAGTGCGGCCACCGGCAGGAATCGCATCGTCGCTTTCTGCATGGGCGCGTCATCCTATTCCACGTGCAGCCATGGAGAACCTGAGCGAGTTCCTGACCACACGGCGCCGGCTGGTCGCCTGCGCGCTGGTCGTGGCGACCGCGGCCGCCCTGGCCGGGATCCTGCGCCTGGAATTCGACGACACCCCGCGCCACGTGTTCCGGTCCGACGATCCGGGCCACGCGGTCCTTGCCGAGGTGTTCGAAGAGTTCGGTGCCGACGACTCGACGTGCATCGTCCTGGTCGAGGGGGCGGGCCTGCGGAAGCCAGCCGGCGGCGCATTTCTGGCGGATCTGGTGGACCGCCTGCGCGCCGTGGACGGCGTGTCGCGGGTGCTGGGACCTGTCGGCTCCGCGCTGGCGGTCGAGCGTCTGGTGACGGAGGACGGTGCGACCGCCATGGTCCGCGTGGAGGTCGACGACGTCCTGCAGACAGTCGCGGCTTTCGGCCCGGTTGTGGAGGCGGCGGGCGAAGCAGCAGGCGCGGCGGCGGCAGGCACGCCGTGGCGCACCTCGATGACCGGGATCCCTCCCTTGCGCGTCCATATCTTCCGGTCGCTGCAGGCGGAGCAGGCCCGGCTGATCCTGCTGGGGACCGCCTTCGCGTTCGGGGCATCCTGGCTGCTGCTGCGGCGCTGGCGGGCGGCGGTCGTGTGCATGGCCGGCGCGACGCTGGGCCTGGTCTGGACGCTGGGCGCCATGGGCTGGGTGGGCGAGCCGATGAACGTCATCAACGTGGTGCTGGCGGACGTGATCATCGTGATCGGCTTCACCGACGCCGTGCACCTGGTCGTGGACGTGCGCCGATCGCGTCGTGCCGGGGTGCCGGGCCGCCGGGCGGCCGCGGACGCGATCCGCCATCTGGGGGGCGCGTGCCTGCTGACCTCCGCCACGACCGCGGTCGGCTTTCTGTCGCTCTGGCTCACCGGAGCCGAGATCATCCAGCGCTTCGGCGTGGCCTGCGCGGCCGGCGCCGGCTTCACCTTCCTGGCGGTGATCACCGTGGTGCCGCTGCTGGCTGGCACGAGGTGGCTGAGGGACGCGGACCTTGGGCCCGGCGGCCCGCCGAGGGCGCCGCGCTGGCACCGCACGCTGATCGCGCCCCTGCTGGGCCGGGCCAGGACCGTCGCCGTCCTCGGCACCGCCCTCACCGCCCTGTGCGTGGTCCTGGGCCTGCGGCTGGTGCCGGACAACCGGCTCTCCGAGACGCTGCCGACCGGCCACGAGTCCTACCGGGCCCTGCGACAAGTCGAGGAATCGTTCGGCGGCGTCCTGGCCGCCACCGTCCGGGTCGAGTGGCCGGCCGGCATGACCCTTGCCAGCGCCGCGGTCTTGGATGCCCTGCAGGCGGCCGAAGCCGTCCTGGAGGCCGAGCCCCTGTGCGGGACCCCGTTCTCGATCCTGGACGCGATCCGCGCGGTCCCTGTCGGTGACCTGTCCACCCGTGCGGCGGTGGTGGCCCTGTCCAACCACCCGCTCACCCGGCGTCTGGTGCGGACGGACACCCGGCGCGCCCTGATCAGCGCGCCGGTCCCTGATTCGGGGTCGGCCGAGTCGGGGCCCGCCACGGCGCGGCTCGAGGCGGCGCTGGCCGGCCTCGAATCGGTCCACGCGCCAGGCTTCTCCTTCGATCTGACCGGCACCGCGGTCGTGGCAAGCCGCTCCTTCGACACGATGATCGGCGATCTGGCGCGCTCCCTGGCCTTCGCCTCGCTGGTCATCTTCGGCGTCATGACCGGCGTCTTCCGCTCCTGGCGGCTGGGCCTGGCGAGCCTGGTCCCCAACATCTTCCCGCTGGCGGTGACGGCGGCGGCCCTGGCCATCGGCGGCGGCCGCCTGACCCTGACCAGCGCCCTGACCTTCACCGTCTGCCTTGGCATCGCCGTGGACGACACGATCCACTTCCTGGCCCGATTCCGCCGCGAGCTCGCCTCTGACGGCGATGTCCTCTCCGCCGTCCAGCGCACCTATCAAGCGGTGGGTGCCGCCATCGTCATCACCACCGTGGTGCTCACCGCCGGCTTCGCGGCTGCCTGCCTCTCCGAGATCCCCTCGGTGGTCCAGTTCGGCTGGCTCGCCGGCCTGGCCATCACGGCGGCCCTGGTGGGCGACCTATTCCTCCTGCCCGCCCTCCTGATCGCCCTCCATCCCCGACGCACCCGTCAGGGACTGAAGCGGCCGGTGGCGGGGTCGTAGCGGAGCGCTTGCCAGTGCTCATCCCACCACGCCCGGTAGCGCCTGGTCAGATCATTGTTGGCCTCGGGGGAAAGCGAGGCGTCGAAGGGAAAGGCGACCCCGGTGTGCATCACGAAGTGCTCATGGGCGTCGCGCCGTGTCTGCCTCGCCGGGGAGTCTTCCATCACCTCGATCAGCACCGCCAGACCGCCGGCCTCGCCCAACTCCAGGGCGGCCTCGGCCATTTCGACGCGAAGGAAGGCGTCCTGCTCCCTGCCGGCCGCCCGCAGGAGGGACGAGCCGGCATGCGGCCGGTCCGCGGCGCGGACCGCACGCACGGCGGCCTCGCGGACCTCGTCGACCGGGTCGGACAGGAGCTCCATCGTGCGGGCCAGATGGGTCTCCGGCGCCCACTGGGCTACGAGAAGGCAGAAGGCCTCGCGGACCTCCGCCTCCCGGTCCCGGGCCGCGGCCGCGACTCCGGAAGCGATTTCCTCCCAGGTGATTGCTTCCACCAGCGCCTGCCGAAGCACGGCCAGTCGCTCGTTCTTGACCCCGCTGGCCAGCCTCTCCACCGCGGTGTGGCGGTCCTCCTTCTCCAGCAAGGCGAGTCCCCAGCCGGCGACGACCACGGCGAGTCCGCCGGCGGCCACGCGGCGCAGGGCCAGGCCCTTCTCTGCGGATTGCTGCACATAGTGGACCAGCCCCGCCACCACCAGGACGGCGGCGAAGCAGGCGACCACGGTGGGACCCGACGGCAGGTCGGATCGGTAGGAGACGACGAGCCCCGCCAGGCTCACTGCCGACCCAACGGCCCAGCCGATGGCGAGCCGCCGCCCCAGGCTGTCCGCGAACAGGACCGCGACGACCGCCGGGATGACCAGGAAGGAGAACACGAGCAGGACCCCGGCCACCGCCACCGAGGAGGTCACCACGACGCCGAAGGACACGTAGAAGAGAAAGTCCCACAGCCGGACGTTGATCCCCTCGGCTGCGGCGGATTCCGGGTCGGAGGAGATCAGCAGGAGCCGGCGGCGGTAGCGCCAGTGCCATGCGCCCACCACGACATACAGCAGGGCCGTCCCGATCACAGTCTCCGGCCGGACCCACAGGATGGAGCCGGCCAGGAGGTCCTGGATCTCCTGGGCACCGTGGGCCAGCCGCGAAGTGGCCAGGATGGTGGCGGCCAGGGCCACGGCGTAGACGATGCCGATCACCGCCTCGTGAGGGACCCGTTCGTGCCGCATGCGCGTGATCGAGAAGAGCGCCGCTCCCGCCACCCCGAAGGCCAGGCTGAAGCCCTTGACGGCCCAGGGATCCTCGGCGATGTGGTAGCCGAGCAGCACGCCGCAGATGGCGCCCAGCGCTGCGATCTGTGCGAGTGCCAAATCCACGAAGATCACCTTGCGTGCGATCACATGGATCCCCAGGTAGACGTGGATGCCCGCCAGGACCAGGCACGCCAGGAAGGGCCATGTCATGGTGGCGACCACGTCCATGTTCACTGCCCGATCCTCTCCACCAGTAGGTCCATGAACGTGAAGACGTCGATGGCGCCCTGCCGGGGGTCGAGGTCGATCGGCACGACCACCACGTGGGCGCCCACCTTGTCGGCGATGAAGTCGGCGGCTTCCCGGTCGTAGAAGGAGCTGACCACCACCGTGCGGATGTCACGGTCCCGGCAGGTGCGGATCACACGATCCCGGTGGCGGCCCGACGGTGCTATCCCGGGCTTCTCCTCGATCTCGACAGGGATCTCCAGGCCGAACCGTTCCGCGAAATACACCCACGTCTTGTGGTAGGTGATGATGCTGCGGCCGCGGAGCGGGGCCGCCGCCCGGTGCCACCCGCCCAGGCGCTCCGCCAGACCCCGGTCCCCGAGCCACTCCGTCAGCCTTCCCTGCCGGCTCAAGCGGTCGAGCTTGGCCGAGCCCACCTCTCGGACCAGATCGGCCCCGTAGAGGGCGTCGGAGATGCGGGCCTGGTAGTCGGCCAGGCGGCCGGCGTAGTGCGAGGCGCTGCCCGGGTCCACCGTGCTGAGCCCGCGGGCCACGTTCTCAGCGATGCGGCCCAGGTTGACCGGGTCCAGCCAGACGTGCGGATTGCCGTAGGGATGAACGTCTCCCTGGGTG
Organism: uncultured Planctomycetales bacterium; assembly: GCA_964653725.1. Taxonomy (GTDB): domain Bacteria; phylum Planctomycetota; class UBA1135; order UBA1135; family CAZZHK01; genus CAZZHK01. Next base: position 21,762 of record CAZZHK010000019.1, read on the forward strand.
CGGCTCAGGACCTCGGGAATCTCCAGCGTGCGGATGCCGCGCGAGGCGACCACGCGGCCGGGCTGCCCCTGCTGGATGCGCGGATTGCCCGACCCGGACGCGACCTTTTCCGCCCAGAGCTCCAGCTGCAGCCCGATCTCGATGAACAGGTCGGCGCGGCGCGCCTTCGCCATCAGCGTCGGGCGCGGCTGCACGTAGTGCGGGTCCTGGCGCGGATCGCAGAGCGCCACCGCGGTGACGCGCTCGCCGCCGACCTCCTCGGCGATCGACCGCAGCAGCTCGAGCGTCGTGACCACGCGGATGGGCTCGGTCCGCTCCTGGGAGGGCAGGACGGCCAAGGTCAGCGCGAGGACAATCACCGGTTCACCCAGTAGGGCTCCACCGGATGGGAGCCGAAGATGAAGTTGGTCTCCAGCCACACGGTGTCGTGGTGGTCGTCGGGGCCCAGCCGCGTGCGCTCGGCGCCCAGCCGGAAGCGCAGGAACTCGGTCGTGTAGTGCGTCAGCCACAGGCTGGCGGCGCTGGTCTGCGCGTCGGGGTCCAGGAGGGCTTCGGTCCGGTCCCACCGGGCCCCGAGATAGGTGGTGCGGGAACACTGGACCTGGGCGTAGGCGAAGCCGCCATGGGGCTCCAGCGGGTCGCCGACGCCCTGGTCGAGTCGGGCCGCGTAGAACTCGCCGCCCAGCAGCACCGAGCGCCGCTCGCCGCCCCCGAAGGGCTTCCACCGGTAGGTGAGGTCGGCGCCGAGCAGCCGGCCGTCGGCTCCGGTGTCCTGCTCGCCCCACCAGCCGCTGAGGCCCAGGTCCAGGTCGTGGCCTTCCCCCAGGTCGAGGAAAGCATGCGTGCGGCCGCCTCCGGAGGGCCTCTTCACGGGGTCCGGCCCTGCGGCGGCGATGCCGCCGCCGTTCATGATCTGGGCCGAGGTCTGCAGGGTCGCGTTGTCGAGCCCGGTGGGCAGGAAGAACTCGGCCCGCGCGCCGTCCGCAACCCACCCCTCCTCGCCCAGGAACTCCCGGAGTGCCAGGGGCCGGGTCGTGTGCGGCAGGTCATGGGTGTGGATGCGGTTGAGGCGGCCGAAATCGGGGCGGAAACGGCCGAGATCGATCCTCAGGCCGCCGGGTGCGGCATCGAGGACCGGCAGCTTCTTGAGTGCCAGGTAGCCCTCCTCGATGCTGGCCTCGAAGACGCCAGGCGCCTCTGCCTCGACTGCAGCGATGACGACGGCGTCCGCCCACGGATCCACCGCGGCCCGGAAGTCGAATTCGGTTTCGCGCAGATTGAATCGGTCGTCCACGTCACCTGCTGGCGTCGGGACTGTCCGGTCGTCCACGCGGACCACCGCGTTGCCGAACACGGTGATGCGGGGATTGAGGACGTTCAGAGGCTGGGCCGCGGGCGGAGCCCAGACCTGGGTCTCGAGATCCTCGACGGCGGCCCGCAGGTCCTCGATCTCCGCGAGATTGGACTGCGGGTCCTGGATGGCCGCCCATAGGGCGGCGGCAATTGTGGCTGTGATCATGGGCCCCTCCTGGGCCGGGTTGCATGGAGACGGAATCCGGGCGTGGGCCCGGGACGGCTAGGCCGACAGGGAGGGTGGCCCGCGGGGCGCGGCGGCCGCGGGAATCAGCACCAGGGGGGGCAGATGGTCGGAGTGGACCGCACGTACCCCAGGGGCCGCAGGGGCCGCCGCAATGGGGGCCGCCTTGGCGAGCCCGAGGCGCTCGATGGCGCCCTGGCAGGTGGCGCAGCGGCGCCACTCGTGGGTGGCGGTGCGGTGGTGGTGATGGCCAGGCGTGCCGCAGTCGGCCGACTCGCTGCACAGGGCGGTCACGACGGGGCCGTCCGGCCGGCAGTCTCCGCAGGCCTCCGCATCGAGAGCCAAGGAGTCGCGATGGAGAACGGGCGCGGCCTGGGCCAGGACCCAGGCGCAGAGGACCAGAATCACGGGGCGCGGCGCGGCCATGCGGCCCCATTCTAGCCCCACGGGCCTTCAGGTGAAGGGGTGCCGCCGGGCTAGGATCAATGGTCCATGGCCGATGCGCTCGTCTTCGAGGGGGTGACCAAGCGTTTCGGCGACGTGGTCGCGGTCCGCGACCTGAATCTGGCGATTCCGGAGGGGTCGATCTACGGGTTCCTGGGTCCCAACGGGGCGGGCAAGACCACCTCGATCCGCATGGCGGTGGGGATCCTTCGGCCTGACGAGGGCCGGCTCTCGGTCCTGGGGCAGCCGAGCCCCGAGCGAGTCCGCCACCGACTCGGCTATCTGCCCGAGGAGAAGGGCCTCTACAAGAAGATGAAGGTGGCCGACCTGCTGGCCTACTACGGCCAGCTCAAGGGGATGCACCGTCATGACGCCCACGATCAGGCAAAAAACCTGCTGGCCCGCTTCGGGCTGGGCGACTGGCAGGACAAGCGCTGCGAGGCGCTCAGCAAGGGCATGGGCCAGAAGCTCCAGCTGCTGGCGACGCTGATCCACGAGCCCGACCTGGTCATCCTGGACGAGCCGTTCAGCGGTCTCGATCCGGTCAACGTGGAGGTCATGCGCGAGGCGATCCTGGACATGCGGCGCGCGGGCCGGACGGTCGTCTTCTCGACCCACGTGATGAGCCAGGCCGAGCAGATCTGCGACTCGATCTTCCTGATCCACCGCGGCAATACGGTGATCGACGGTTCTCTGGCGGATGTGAAGAGCCGCGGCCAGCGAGGCATCCAGCTGGATTACGAAGGCGATGGCTCCGTGCTGCGCGACCTGCCCGGCGTCACCCGGCTGAACGACCACGGCATGTCCGCCGAGATCTTCCTGGAGGACGGCGCGGACCCCCAGGCGCTGCTCGAGTCGCTGGTCGGCCGATTGACGGTGCGGCGGTTCGACCTGACCGAGCCCTCGCTGCACGAGATCTTCGTGCGCGCCGTGGGCGAGGACCCCGATCCGGAGGACGACGATGCATAACGCGCGTCTGGTCGCCGCACGGGAGTTCCTCGAGAACATCCACACCAAGACCTTCTGGCTGGGGATCATCTCCATGCCGATCCTGCTGGGTCTGTCCTTCACCATCCCGACCTGGCTCGACAAGACCCAGGAGGCGAGGCGCTACGTGGTGGTCGACGAGTCGGGGTGGCTGCTGAGAGCGGTCGACGAGCGCGCCCAGGGGCCCGACATGGCCAAGGTGCTGGCGGCGGTGCTGGAGATCCATCACGACGGCGACGAAGCGTTGGACGAGCTGCCGCCAGTGCTGCAGGCGCTGGCCCCGGAGCTGGCTGCGCTGGAAGAAGAGGTCGGCGAGGACGCGCTGGACATGGCACTCGAGGCTGCTGGCGAGGCCTTCGCACGGCCCGACGCGATGGGACTGCCCGTCGCCTTTCGCGACGCCGTCCTGATGTTCCGCGACGAGGTGGCGGAGTGGTGGCGGGCGCTGCCGCCCGGCGAGGCGGCCGACCTGGCGGAGGGCCTGTCGCGGTCGCGCTACGTCCGGATCGAACCCGCCGAACTGGGTGAAGACCCGACAGCCGAGCTCAGCCGGATGGTCGCGGACGAGGCCATCTTTGCCTATTTCGTCATCGGCCCCGACCCGGTCGCGGGATCCGAGGGCTGCCGCTACGTGTCCAACAACCTGACCGACACCGGCCTGCGCGACTGGTTCCTGGGGCTGGCCGACGCCGAGGTCAGGGCCCGCCGGATCGACAAGGAGGGGATCGACCCTGACGTCGCTGCGCGGATCCAGGAATCGCTGCGCTTCGAGTCGCGCCAGGTCACCGACGAGGGCATCGAAGAAGAGGTGGTCGCCGAGGACTTCGCCCGCCAGTTGGCGCCGGTCGCCTTCGTTTATGTGCTGTGGATCGCCGTGTTCACGGTGGCCCAGATGCTGCTCGCCAACACGGTGGAGGAGAAGTCCAACCGCACCATCGAGGTCCTGCTGTCCTCGGTCTCTGCCACCGACCTGATGGGCGGCAAGATCCTCGGCATCGCTGCCACCGGGCTGACCATGCTGGGCTCCTGGGTGCTGTTCGTGCTGGCCGCCGTCAGCATCGTGCCCGCGTGGCTCGGCTGGGAACTCCCCTCCTGGCTCGGGTCGGTGGCGCGCGACCCGGTCTACCTGGGGCAGTTCGCGCTCTACTTCATCCTCGGCTACCTGTTCTACGCCGCGCTGCTGGTGGCGCTGGGGTCGCTCTGCACCAGCCTGAAGGAGGCCCAGAACCTCATGTATCCGGTCTTCATCGTGCTGATCGTGCCGCTGCTGACCATGCTGCCGATCGGGCGCGACCCGTCGGGCACGCTGGCCACGGTGATGACCTGGATTCCACCGTTCACACCCTTCGTGATGATGAACCGTGCCGCCCTGCCGCCGTCAGCGGCGGAATATGCCGGCACGACCCTGCTGATGGTGGCGTCGATCTGGGCAGCGTTCCGTGGCGCTGGCCGCGTATTCCAGGTCGGTGTGCTCCGCTACGGCAAGCCGCCGCGCATCCTCGAGGTGCTGCGGTGGCTCCGTCACCCGACGATCTAGAGCGTCCCGCCGTTCGCGCCGGACAGGCCGGGAAGGTTGAGGGTGCCTCCATGGGCGCTGCCTCCCTTGCCGCCGAGGCCGGTCGAACCCGGGAACACGCCGTCACCGCCGTCGCCTCCGTCACCGCCGACCGAGGTGCCGCCCGCCGTGGCGCCGGTGCCGCCCTCTCCGCCGTTGCCTCCGCTGCCGTCACCGCCTGGGCGCACGTTGCCCGGGCCCCAGGCGAAGCCGCCCTTGCCTCCGTCACCGCCGCGGCCGCCCGACCCGGCCATCGCGACCGAGTGGCCAGCGGCCGGAGCCGCAGCCTCCGCGTCGCCGCCCTCGTTGCCCATCCCGGCGGTGCCGCCCGACCCGCCCTGGATCTTGCCCGGCCCACCGTCCCCGCCGTCACCGCCGTTGCCGCCCTTGCCGCCGATGGCGAACGCGTAACTGGTGGCATGTGTGACCGTGGCGGAGGCCCTGCCGCCGCGTCCGGCCCGCCCCCCCGGTGCCCCATTGCCGCCAAAAAGGGTGGTGGATATGTCAGAGCCCTTCTCGGGGCCCCCATGCCCTCCCTTGCCGCCCTGGCCGCCGTCGCCGGCGATCGCGATCAGCAGGATCTCCGGGCGGTCATCCGTCAGTTGCACGTTCGTGCCGGATGCGCCGGTGGCCCCCTCCTGGCCGTCCTGCCCCTGGGGGCTCCCCGCTGTGCCGCCGCCGTTGGCGCCATCGGCTCCGTCCGCGCCGTCCGGCCCGAACTCGGGATGCGGAGCCAGACCACCTGCCCCGGCGGGCGGCAGCTTCGGCCCCTGCGGTGACGAGGCCGCGAGGGCCAGGACCATGACGACTAGCGTGGTGAGTTTCAGCATTGCATTTCTCCTCGGGCTGGATGATCCGGCCCTCTGCTACATCCCTTCGCACAAGATGGTCATGCCGTCATCCAGGGCGCTGCTGGCGAACAGCCAGCGCGAGTCCTGGGTTTCAGGGACCAGAGGAAGGGACAGCGAATAGATGACGTCGCGGTGGGTGTCGGTGATGTCCAGCCAGCCATTCGCGTCGGTGACGCGGTCCGCATAGGTCTCAGCCGACGTGGCGTTGGGGACCATGATTCGCACCGGGCGTCCAGCCAGCGCGCGCCCCTGTTCGTCGACCAGCTGCACGCGCAACGGGCCCGGCTGGGGCTCGAGCTGGATGACCAGGCCATCGACATGGGCCAGGGGCCCATCGGCCTCGACCGTTCGGCTCAGCCTCACGAACCCGTCCACCTGGCCCAGAATCGTGACCTGCGCCGTGTGGGGCATGTGGATCTCGAAGCGTCCGTCGGCGTCGGTGACGACCGCGGCGTTGTAGGTAGTGGTCAGCGATCCGTCCGGTTCCGACAGAAACGAGCTGCCCAGCCCGCGGACACGCAGCCCCATGCCGGCTTCCGGCCGCTCGTCTGCGGACTGGGTGCGCTCGACGCTGACTGTGAGGGCCTGATGGGGGACCGGTGTCCCGTGCTCGTCGATCAGCAGCCCGGAGACACGCGGGGTCCAGCGGACCTCCAGGTCTGACGTGGTCTCCAGACCGCGCACCAGCTCGACCTTTGCGTCGGCGCCTGCGTGGGCCTCGCCTGCGGGGAACAGCAGGGCCTGGCCGGCGAAGGGGATGCCTGCGATCCGAAAGAAGCCGGCGTAGTCCGTGCGTGCGGTGACAGTGGCCCCGCGCTTGCCGCGATGCCGACCAACGACGTCCTTGACCAGGCGGGCCCTGGCATTGTCCATGTCAGCCAGGAGTTCGTCCGGCGCCACCCATGCCTCCCAGTCCTGCAGTCCTACCACCACATCGCTGGCTGCCGAGCCGTCCTCGAAGGTCACGCGGCCTGTCATCAGGCTGAATGCATCGATCTCGACCTTGCGGCCTTCCGACCACTGCGACTGCACGAACGGGCCATGCATGGTCACGGGAAAGCCGTCGCTGCGGCCAGACGCGATGCGCAGATAGAAGGGATCAGGAGCCGAGTCGGCCCACCAGTCCGGAAATCGGAATCCGCCATCGTCCTGGGTCTGGCCCACGACGCCCTTCTCCGCGCCGTCCAGGCGAGCGAGGACCTGGATGTCCGCGCCGCCGACCGGCAGCCCGCTCAGGCGATCCACCAGGACGCCGTCGTCGGCGGGCCAGAACACCGCGGCAGGGGCAGGAGCGGCCGAAGCGCGCGTGCCGACCGCCGAAACGGCGGCTGCGGCTTCCCATGGTCCGGACCCGCCGGCCTGCCCGGAGGCGGTCCCTGAGACCCAGGGCGCGGGCGGATCGGACGGTCCGAAGTCCGCCGTCAGCGCTGCCAGTCCTATGGCAACGACCAGGGCGGCCGCTGCCCAGTGAACAGTTCGAGGGCGCATACGGTGCAAAACGTTAAGGAGTCCACGGAATGCGGCGCAACCGGACCTCGGGCCTTGGGAGGTCCCCGGCCACATCAGCGGGTTGCCGCCCCGCACCGTTGATGCACATCGGGCCATGCCCGCTGTATTTCGGCATTCCTACGCGCCGGCCTTTAGGACTGAATGCCAACGGGCTAAGCGCGTCCTGTCTGGTGGGCGCCCTGACCGCGTCCGAAGCCCTTCCTGGAGGGCGGATGGGCGAATAAAACGGCATCGGAAAAACTTGTCCGAGGGCGCCAAAACGACGGTTTCGGGGGGTGCGGCCGCAGTGTGGATAGGATGCGCGAAACCATGGACCGCAGACTTCTGGTGGGGACGGATGCCGGGGTCATCCTCATCGAGGGTGACACGGTTTCGGGCGAACTCTGGGGGGGGAAGGTGGCACTGGACACCGATGGCGGATCGATTCGCTGTCTGGGCCGCGACCCGACGACCGGCCACCTCCTGGCCGGCGTGGCCATGACCGGGGCTGGGCTCCATTCGTCGCCTGCAGTCGGCGCGCCCTGGACTCCGGTTAGTGGGTGGCCGACGGACCGCGCGGCGTGGGCTCTGGCGCCCGTGGGAGGCGGCCGCCTGGTGGTGGCCAGCGACGGCCCGACGGACCTGATGAGGGGCAGCCTGCTGGACGGCGGCTGGAAGCCGTCGGCGGCCTTCCGGGCGATTCCTGAGCGGGCCACGTGGGACTTCATGGACCGCCCGGACGGGGCGCACATTCTGGGGTTCAGCCGCGATCCCCTGGCGGCGCGAAGGTGGATGGCAGCCGTCGAGACGGGCGGTGTGGTTGCATCGCGTGACGACGGCGGCAGCTGGGCTGCTGTGTCACCGCGCTGGGATGTGCACGCGGTTCTCCACGCTCCGGGCGGGGTCCGCCTGGCGGCCACCTCTGAGGGGGTGTTCTGGAGTGGGCAGGACGCCGAAGAGTGGTCGCTGGGAGGCGGATCGGACGGCTATGCGACGGCACTCGCCTTGGACGCCGACGACGTCCTGTTCGCGGTGGTTCGTGCAAGGGCCGGCTCGGCCCTGGTGACGTCAGGCAATGGGGGTCGTTCCTGGGTGGATGTCGAGCAGGGCGCCGAGCTGCCTGACCCGGACTTCGGGGTGCACGCCTTGCTGCCGGACCCTGTCGTCCCGGGGCTCCTCTACTACGGGGCCGGGGACGGCGTCTGGGTGGTCGACGAATCAGGTGCGTGGCCGCTGCGTCTGGGCCTGCCGCCTGTGCGGCGTCTGCTCCTGCTGTTCTGACGGATTGACTGCTCCTCGAGACCTCAGGCACACCGTTTGTAACCCGGGTGGCGGCGCACCCTAGAATGGCCGGCACAAGGAGGTTCCCATGCTCATCACCGCTGCCCTGACCATTGCTGCCCTGTTCCAGGGGCCGGAGGCGGCCCGCGAGGTCCTCGACGACCTCACCCGCATCCCGGCCGATCGGGCCCTTTACGATCTGGTCGTTCCGCGCCCGACTCCCGGCAGGGACTCGGGTGCCCAGGATCGCTGGGCCGGCCGGCTCGGCTACGAGAAGGAGTTCCTGGAGCGCAGCGCAGTCCCGTTCCTGAACCGATGGGGGTGGCCGGAGCTCTGGCAGATGCATCGCGACGATTGGGACGGGTTCCTGGCGAGCCTGGGCGCGCTGGCCCCGGCCCCGGTGGCGGTCGAGTGCCGCCTGGAGGAGCGCGCGGGCGACGACACCCGCGTGCTGCTGCAGTCGACGCTCGCCGTGACGCCCGGTGAGTTGAAGGTGGTCGGCGAGACGATCGAACGCATGGCGCTGGTGGACTACCACGTCCAGATCGCGCAGGCGGCCATGGTCTACGAGCCGATCACGGCCGCGTTGGTGACGGGGTCGCAGGTGGCGCTGCTGCTGCAGCCGCTGCCGGGCGGCGCCTGGCAGGCGGAGGTCATCGTGCGCCGCACCGTGGATGAACCGGGCGAGTCGATCTCCCTGGGTCCGGACACCGCTGGCGACGGCCAGCGCAACCCGGTGGCGGTGGGCGACGCAGGCGTGGTCATGCGGCTGGAAGCCGGGCGGACCGCGCGCCTGTCGCTGCCCGCCGAGGACGGCAAGACTCTGGTCCTGACCCTGACGGCCGAGTCGCGTTCGGGCGGGTCCGGAAGCGGCGAGATCGCCTACGTGCCCACACTGGCGCGTCCGGCCTACGGCTTCGTCGCCGTGAGGCCAGCCCCGATGGACGACAGCGGCTGGGGACACCAGGAGGATCTGACGCGCGAGGACGTCGAGAAGACGCTGGCGGATCTCACCAGCATCGACAACGCCCCGGCGCCTGTGGCCTACAAGGACGCCAGCGGGTTGTTCGTGCTGCGCGGCGAACATGTCGCCGAGGCGCACAGTGCGCTGATCGGTGCTGCTTCCGCGCGCGGACGGGCAGCCGACCTGATAGTGGACTTCACAGTGTCAGGGGGGGCCGATGGTGCACGGTCGCTGGGCCGCTTCGCGGCTCCCGCGGTCGTTGGTGTGCCCGCGGCGTTCACCGCAGGCCGGATGCGTGAAGTTCTCACCATGTGGGATGCCGAGGTCGCGCAGGGCGCGCGACTGCCCGAGCCCGTGTTCCGTCTCGTCGAGGACGGGGTGCGCGGCACGGTCCGTGTCGAGGCCGATGCGGCCGGTGGGCCTCGAGCCGTCTACGTGGACCTGCACGTGAGCACGCTGCTGGACATCGGTGAGGACACGCTGCGTGTGGCGCAGCCGTCAGGCGCGAAGCCCTATGACGGCGCGAACCTGCCGGCCCTGCCGGCCCACGATGTGCGGCTGGAGTACCCGCGGGTGGCAGCGACCCGCATCACCGGCACGTTCCCGCTGAACGGCGAGGGCCAGGCCCTGGTCCGGCGCTCGGTCTTCTCGCAGTTCGGCTCCGGCGCGTTCCTGGAGGTTCGGATCCAGGCCCGCTAGCTCCGCGCCGCCTCCCGGCGGCTGCGGCGCTCGCCTCTAGTGGGCGCCTTCCTGGACTGCGTTGCGGTTCCATTGGGGGATCTCCACCACCACGTCGCAACTCCCGTCCGGCACCGCCTGGCACGACAGCCGTGACAAGGACGTCAGGCCCGGGGCCTCGTCGAGCCTGTCTTCCTCGTCCTCGGTGGCCTCGGGACACGACGCCAGCCCCTCCTTCACGATCACGTGGCAGGTGGCGCAGGCGCAGAAGCCGCCGCACGCATGGTCCAGTTCCACGCCCGCCGCCTGGGCGGATGCCAGTATCGAGCCCGGGAGCCCGTCCCGCCCCTCGGGAGGATTCGCGGGGTCCACGTCCACGCTGACGTCAGCGGGAAGGAAGGTGAGTTTGTAGGTCATGGGTCGGTGCGGCGCTCTGCCGCATGCCCCCCACTATCGGCCCACAATCGCCTGCACTCCACCCCCCTCCTGCCGCTGCATGGAGGAGGGGTCAGCAGTGAACTGACTGCAGGGCGGCCGGTCAGCTCGCTTCGCGCTGCTCCGAGGGCTCGTCGTCGAACTGCTCGGTTTCGGTGGAGCCCTCCATGGCCGTCGTCGAGGACTGCCCGCCTGACACGGCCTGGCTGACCCCGTCGAAGTAGGAGGTTCCCACCTCGCGCTGGTGCTTGGTCGCGGTGTAGCCGTCGACCTCTGAGGCGAACTCCTCCTGCTGCAGGTCGCTGTAGGCGGCCATGCCGCGGTCGCGGTAGCCGAGCGCCATCTGGAATGTGCTCAGGCTGAGCGCGTGCCATCCGGCCAGCGTGACGAACTGAAACTTGTAGCCCATCGCACCCAGCTCGCGCTGGAACTTGGCGATCGTGGCGTCGTCCAGGTTGGCCTTCCAGTTGAAGGACGGCGAGCAGTTGTAGGCCAGCAGCTTGCCGGGGCAGACGTCATGGACGGCCTCGGCGAAGCGCTTGGCTTCGGCCAGGTCCGGCTTGCCGGTCTCGCACCAGACCATGTCCGCGTAGGGCGCGTAGGCGACCCCGCGGGCAATGGCCTGGTCCAGGCCCGGCTTGGTGCGGTAGAAGCCCTCGGGGGTCCGCTCGCCGGTGGTGAACTCCTGGTCGCGCTCGTCGATGTCGGAGGTGACCATGGCAGCCGCGTTGGCGTCGGTGCGCGCGACCAGGACGGTCGGCACGCCGCAGACATCTGCCGCGAGCCGCGCCGCATTCAGCGTCCGGATGAACTGCTGGGTCGGGACCAGCACCTTGCCGCCCAGGTGGCCGCACTTCTTCTCGCTCGCCAGCCGGTCCTCGAAGTGCACGCCC
>CAZZHK010000019.1:32884-53197 GCA_964653725.1 uncultured Planctomycetales bacterium
TCAGCTCGAATGCATTCAGCGGCCCGCCGAAGCCGGCCTCGGCGTCGGCGATGATGGGCGCCATCCAGTGTGTGGAATCGTCGCCCTCCATGTGCGTGATCTGATCGGCGCGCATCAGTGCGCGGTTGATCTTCTCGACCACCTTCGGCACCGAGTTGGCCGGGTAGAGCGACTGGTCGGGATACATCTCGCCGGCCATGTTGGCGTCGGCGGCGACCTGCCAGCCGGACAGGTAGATGGCCTTCAGTCCGGCCTTCACCATCTGGACAGCCATGTTGCCGGTCAGCGCGCCGAGGGCATGGATGTAGTCATCTGTATGCAGCAGCTTCCACAGCCGCTGGGCACCCTGGCGGGCCAGGCTGTGGTCGATGTGCACGGTGCCGGAGAGGCGATCGACGTCTTCGGCGGTGAAGTCGCGCACGATGCCGTCGAAACGGCCAGGCAGCGCGTTGCCGTTGCCTCCGATGCGTGAGAGACGGGGTTCGGAATCAGTCATGGATCAGTTCTCGTGGGTAGTGAGCAGCCGCCGGTAGGCGGGCAAGGTCAGGAACTCCTCCAGTTCGGGGGATGTGATGAGGTCGCGGAAGATGTCCTCCGCGTCCTCGAAGCGGCCGCTGATGAAGTTGTCGTCACCAACGGTGGATCGGATGTTTGCCAGCTCCTCCTTGAGGACCTCCTCGAAGAGTTCGACGGTCACGGTGCGGCCATCCTCGAGCGAGGTGCCGTGATGGAGCCACTGCCACACCTGGGTGCGGCTGATCTCGGCGGTTGCGGCGTCCTCCATCAGATCGTAGAGCGGCACGCAGCCGATGCCGCGCAGCCAGGCCTCGAGATAGAGGATCCCGACATTCAGGTTCTGGCGCAGGCCGGCTTCCGTGCAGTGCCCGCCGGGCACGCGCAGCAGGTCCTCGGCGGTGACCTCGACGTCGTCGCGCGCGACCTCGATCTGGTGCGCGTCAGACATGGCGCTGTCGAACTCGCGCTGGGCGATCGCCACCAGCCCGGGGTGCGCCACCCATGTGCCGTCGTGGCCGTCGCCGGCCTCGCGAGCCTTGTCGGCGCGGACCTTGGCCAGAGCCTCGTCGTTGGCAGCGTCGTCGCCCTTGATGGGGATCTGCGCCGCCATCCCGCCCATCGCGTGGATGCCTCGCCGGTGGCAGGTCCGGATCAGCAGCAGGCTGTAGGAGTGCAGAAAGTGGCGGTCCATGCCCACCGTGCCGCGGTCGGGGATGATCCGGTCCGCGTGCGCCCGGAAGCGCTTGATGAACGAAAAGATGTAGTCCCAGCGGCCGCAGTTGAGCCCCGCCGAGTGGTCGCGCAGCTCCCACAGGATCTCGTCCATCTCGAAGGCGGCCAGGATCGTCTCGATCAGGACGGTCGCCTTGATCGAGCCGCGCGGGATGTCCAGCGCGTCCTGGGCATGGTCGAAGACGTCATTCCAGAGCCGCGCCTCGAGATGGCTCTCCAACTTGGGCAGATAGAAGTAGGGCCCGGTGCCCCGCTCCAGCGCCGCGGCCGCGTTGTGGAAGAAATAGAGCGCGAAATCGAAAAGCGACGCGCTCATCTCCTCGCCGTCGACCAGGACATGCGCCTCGTTCAGATGCCAGCCGCGCGGCCGCACCACCAGCGTGGCGGTGACGTCGTTCAGCTCGTAGTGCTTGCCGGTGGCGGGCGCATCGAAGCTGATCGTGCGCCGCACCGCGTCCATCAGGTTGACCTGGCCGTCGAGGTTGTTGGCCCACGTGGGACAGTTGGCGTCCTCGAAGTCCGCCATGAAGACCTTGGCGCCGCAATTCAGTGCGTTGATGACCATCTTGCGGTCCACCGGGCCGGTGATTTCCACGCGGCGGTCCAGCAGGTCGTCGGGGATGGACGCCACGGTCCAGTCGGACTCGCGGATCCCGGCCGTTTCGGGCAGGAAATCGGGCATTTCGCCGCCGTCCAGGCGGGCCTGGCGCTCCACGCGGGCTGCCATCAGTTCCAGCCGGCGGTCGTTGAAGGTGCGATGGAGGCCGGCCGCGAAGGCCAGGGCCTCCTGCGTGAGGACTTCACCGTGCCGGTCTCCGGGGGCGCCCAGGATCTCGATACCCGTGATTCCGGTCACGGCAGTCTGGGGGGTGGGACTGCCGCCGTTCAAAGCGCAACAACTCTACAGCCGGTCCGGACGGACGGCGCTGAGTTTTTTGGGGTCACGTGGGAAACCGTTGGAGATATGCGGTTTTCGCGTGTGAATGAAGGGACGGACGCGCGCCGATGCAGGGTCGTTTGGGGTGCCGCTGGAGCAACGGGAAAAGTGAAGGGGCCGTGCGCCGAAACGCACGGCCCCTTCGGGTGGTCGCTAACGCCGTGCCGGGCGACGTCCTCCGGGCTCTCGAAGGCCCTCCCTGGAGGCGAGGCCGAGCGGTCCAAAGACCCCTCCGCCCCACTTCCGCGCGGAGACTACGCGTGGGCGCACCCCACTTCCAACAAAGAATGCCCCGGGGCCCCGGAATCCTACGCAATGTGGACCAGCAGGCGCCGCTTGTGCGGCCGGGTCCGATGTTCCAGCAGTTGGATTCCCTGCCAGGTGCCCAGCGCCAGCCGGCCGGCCGAGACCGGGATCGTCAGCCCGGTGGCCGTGAGCGACGAACGGATGTGGGAGGGCATGTCGTCGGGGCCCTCGGCGGTGTGCGTGTGGCCCGGGTCGCCGTCTGGCGCAGCCCGGTCCAGCCAGGCCATCAGGTCGTCCATCACCGCCGGGTCTGCGTTCTCCTGGATGGTCAGGGAGCAGGACGTGTGCATGCAGTGCACGACGCACAGGCCCGTCTCGAGGTCCGCGTCGGCGACGACCTCGGCGATCTGAGCCGTCACCTCGGTGGCGCCGCGGCCGCGGGTCTCGATCTCGATGGTTCTCTGGAGGCTGCCCATCGGTCCACGGTATCCGGGGCGCGGCGATGCATACGTTGTGATCCTCGGGGTCCTGATGGCGGTCGGAGCGGCGCCCCTGGACGAAAGGCGCGTGGAGCGGCTCTTTCGGGATCTGCTGCGCGCCGACCTCATGCGCCGCACGATGATTGCCCTGCTTCGCTAGCCGCCGCGAGGGGCGACGGCGTCGAAGCGGCTGAGGCGGTCATCCGTCTGTGCCAGCGCTGTCGTGGCCTCGTCGGAGTCCTTCACGTGCCTCTCCAGGAACGCGATGCCGTAGTCGGCGATCACATCCATCTGGTCTTCGGTGCCGCTCCACAGGCCGCGCGGATCGCCGCGCCGGAAGCGGTCGTTGAACGAGGTGTGGCCGCCCCGGCGGATCTCGAGGTAGTAGTGCGGGCCTTTGGCGTGGGCGAGCGCGCCGTCCGCACCGCGCTTCAGCCAGAGCTCGGTCTGGCCGTACATGAGCATCACAGGCACCTGGACGCGGGCCCAGGCGGTCTCGTCGTACATCCACAGGGCCGGCGAGAAGAGCAGCAGGGCTTGGAGGCGCTTGTCGCGGCGCTCGCCGAGCGCGCCTGCCGCCGCCAGCGACGTGAAGCCTCCCAGGCTGTGTCCGCCCGCAGCGATGCGCTTCGTGTCGATCGCGGGCTTCAGGATCTTGTTCTCCAGCGCCCAGTCGAGCGCCCGGGTGAACTCGTCGAGGCGATAGGCGTAGTCGCCCACCTGGAAGTCCTTGCCCAGGTTCAGCACGTTCCAGCCGAACTTCAGCACGTTGAGGTCGGCGTTGAATCCGGTGCGGATGCGGATCGCCTGGTCGGCATCGTGGTGGTCGGGGCAGACCACGATCCATCCCATCGAGGCCAGGCGCTCGGTGAAGAACGTGCTGGCGATGCCGCCGCCTCCGTAGCCGTGGCTGAAGACGAGCAGCGGCCATTTCCCACTGGCGACCGGCCCATCACGGGCGACCGAGCCGGTGACGCGGCTGCCGTCCTCGTCCCCGTCGTAGATGATCTCGGCCTCGTCCGCGGAGGTCGGATACCAGACCGCCACGGTCAGGGCGCCGGTCCCCTCCGCATCTTCGGGGTGCGGGCTGTCCACGCAGCCGGGCAGGTCGACGACCCGGTAGCCCACTGCGTGGGGGCCGCGGTCCCGGGCCTCGTCGTCGTCCTGGTGCAGTGCGCCGCCGCGCCACACGCCGTTCAGCGACTCGACCATGACGCAGGAAGCGCCGACGAGGGCCAGGACCAGGGCCGGTGCCAGCCGGGTCCGTGTGGTGCGGTCGAGAATCGCCAAGCCGGGGAGGATACGCGCCGGAGGAGCCCGTGTTGGTCTGGAGGAACTCACAGGAAACGTAGATGGGGGGGGGTGGCACAATGGACTAGGCGTGTGGCAAACTCCGGGACTCATGACCGTGACAGCAACTCCCCCGAACACTCTCTCCGCCGCGGTGCGCAATCTGCCTCGTGGGTTCCTCAAGCTGGACCCGAGCGAGGTGACCAGCTTCTCGACACGGGTCCGCACGGCCTTCCGGCGCGGCGGTGTCGAGACGATCGCCGACCTGCTGGACATCGACGATGCATCGGTCCACGCATGGCCTCGATGCGGCGAGAAGACCGGCAGCGCCGTTCGTGCCGAGATGGCGGCGCTCTGCAAGCGCCTGGAAGCGTCCGGGCTGGCGGACCAGCATTCGCTCAGTGCCCAGACCCTGC
Organism: uncultured Planctomycetales bacterium; assembly: GCA_964653725.1. Classification (GTDB taxonomy): domain Bacteria; phylum Planctomycetota; class UBA1135; order UBA1135; family CAZZHK01; genus CAZZHK01. The sequence goes on from CAZZHK010000019.1 coordinate 37,501, forward strand.
TCAAGCGCCTGACCGCCGAGGATCCGCTGATGGTGGGCCTTCGGAACCGGATGGGCCGGCTGTCCGCCAAGGAACGGCGCATCGTCGAGGGGCGCTTCATGATCGCGGGCGCCCGGTCGACGCTCCAGCAGCTGGGCGACAAGCTCGGTGTCACGCGCGAGCGCGTGCGGCAGGTGGAGAGCGTCCTGGTCGGGCGCGCGGACCCGGACGGCTGGCTGGGCCCGATCATCGACGAACGCCTGGCCGTCCTGCGCAAGGGCCGCACGGAGCCGTTGCTGATCAGCGACATCGAGAAGGGCGACCCCTGGTTCGCGGGGATCTCCGAGAAGCCCCGCGTGCTGGGCGGCATCCTGGCGACGCTCCACTGCGACCACCGCATGATCGACGCGGACAGCATCAATGAGCCGTGCGTCACCAGCGCAGACGCCGCGCTCAAGGGCGCGCTGACCTGGAGATTCACCCGCTGGTTCAGGCGCCAGGGCATCGTGTCGGCGATCGAGCCCAAAGCGCTGGAATACCTGGGCGGCCTGGGGGCGCCCGAGATGCTGCCGCTCCTGATCGCCAACGTCGCGCCGTGGATCGAGGGTCCGAACGGCTGGATTCCGGGCCCCACCCTCTACCAATGGGTTAACGCGACGGTGTGGGAATCCGAGGTGCCGCTGCATGTCGCCGACGTGGAACAGATCCTGCACAAGAAGGGTGTGAATCTGGCGCAGCGCACTGTGCGCAGCTGCTTCGACCGCGCGCCATTCATCTGCACAGCCAACTCGACCTATATCCACCCCGTGCACCTGCAGAAGTGGGACAAGCATGCGCCGGCCGTGAAGGCGATCGCGCTGGGCGCCATGAAGACCGGGACCAAGTCCCAGTGGCTGACCTGGGAGATCCACCGGCTGGTACAGGAGGAGAGCGGCAAGTGGGCGGCGGACATGCCCTTCTACGTGATCGACTACCTGCTGGGGACCATGCCGGAGACTTTCCAGCGACTGAAGCGGTTCAGCTGGGGCCGCAAGGGGCAGGTCGCAGAGAAGCGCCTGAGCGTGTCCGAGGCGGGCCGCCAGGCCCTGGAGGAGGCCGGCGAGCCGATGCGGTTCCGCGACCTCGAGCAGCGCATCCGCGAGATGCGGGGGCTGGGGCTGACGCTGTCGATCCGCTGGCCGCTGGTGCGGCTCGGCGGGGGGCTGACCGGCCTCGGGCCGCGCGACCTGAAGCTCAGCAATGAGGAATTCAAGGCGCTGCGGGCCGCGGCGGAAGTGATTCTCTACAAGAAGGGCGGGTCCGGGCGGTTGAACGCAGGGCAGCTGGAGCGGCTGCTGGCGCGCGTCTGCCCGAAGGCTCCGAAGATTCCCGGCGCGCTGATCGTGAGCATGCTGCACATCCAGCCCAAGGTCGCAATCGACGTCGAGGGCGAGGCGATTCGCCGCTCCGACATCAAGCGGCGCGGGCCCAAGCTCCGCGGCCCGATGGACCGCGAGCACACCACCTGGCGCAAGTTTCAGAACCGCTAGAAGCCGGCGCCGGAAAATCGGCGGAAAAGAGGGGCTTTTTGTGCCCCGGACAGCGTCCGACAGTCAGACAACTGATTGGAGGACACATGACAAACCCCACGGCATCTTCTGCTCTTGCTGCCCCTGGTTTCCGCCAATCCGACGCTGATCGAGGCGTCCTGCTCCCGCGGCTTCCGGGCCCTACCGAGGAGGTCCGCCTCCGGTCACTGGTCGCGCTCAAGAGGCACGGCGGCCGCCTGACCAACTGCGAGGCGCTGCGCGACGGGATCACGATCCGCACGCTGGAGGCGCTGGCCGACGAGGGGCGCATCGAGGAGCCGGAGGAGGGGGTCTGGCAGCTGGTCGGGCTCGAGGCGCTGGGCGACTCCGACCTGGTCGAGGTGGCGCGCTGGCTGCCCGACGGCGTGATCTGTCTCGGTTCGGCGCTGGTCCATCACCGGCTGGTCGACGAGATCCCCGACGAGGTCCACGTGGCCATCGCGCGAGGCAAGCAGCCGGCCCGCCCCTGCGCGGTGCCTGTGCGCGTGTTCAGGTTCTCGGGGCCCGCCTGGCGCGAGGGCGTCGAGGACACCGAGATCGACGGCGAGGCGCTGCGCGTGACGACTGTCGAGAAGTCGATCACCGACGCGTTCAAGTTCCGCGCCAAGACGGGCGAACACATGGCGGTGTCCGCGATGCGGCGGGCGCTGCAGCGCGGGCTCACAACGCCCGACGCGATCCATCCGATGGCGCGCGTCTGCCGGGTCGAGCGGGTGATGGCGCCCTACTTCACGGCCTTCGCGACCCTGTAAGGGCGACTAGGATGCGCGCATGCGCATTCCCGTCCTGCTGCTGATAGCCCTTGCCTCGTGCGACTCCGAAACCAGCGTGTCCTACGAGGTCGGTGGTGGCGCCGTTGTCACGAGCGCCGTCGCCGTCATGGATGCCACCGACGGCCACACGGCCCGCGGCGTGGTCACCTTCACCGCCGAGACCGGCGGCATCCGGGTGCATGCCGAGATCGACGGGCTGTCTCCCGGCCTCCACGGCTTCCACGTCCACCAGTGGGGCAACGCGACCTCGGGCGACGGCAAGTCCGCCGGCGGCCACTTCAACCCCCACGGCACTGACCACGCCCACCCCGAGGCGGGGGTGCGGCACGTGGGCGACCTCGGCAACCTTGAAGCGGATGGGGCCGGCCGCGCGGTCTATGACCGGCTGGACACGGCCATCACATTCGGGGGCGCCAACTCTGTCCTGGGCCGCGGCCTCATCATCCACGCCCTGCCCGACGACGGCGGCCAGCCGACCGGCAACGCCGGCGCGCGCGTCGCCATCGGCGTCATCGGCATCGCCGCCTCGGACTGAAAGGCGGTCTCGTCACTTAACGGCGATTCGGGACTCTGAATCACCCGATTCAAGCCGCCTTTTGCCCAATAAGTGACGAGACCGCCAATTGAGTGGGGCGTGGCCTAGAATCCGGGCGTGTTGCATCGAACTGCCTACCTGTTGCTGGCGGCCCTTGGCGGCGGCTGTGCGACCGTCGACGAGGAGGCGCTGGCCGCGGCGCCGGTCATCGCCTTCGGCGAGCCGGGTGCGGTGGTCGACGAGGAGGCGCTCGCGCGCGGCGATTTCGTGATCCTGTTCCCGGCCGGCGCGACGATCCCCATCGAGACGGTCCTCTCGGGCGGGATCTTCGCGGAGGGGTCGGGCGGGACGGTCTACGCGACGCTCAATGCGCCGGTGCGCTACTTCCGCGGCTTCATACAGGTCGGAGGCAGCAAATGGCGGCCGGCGCTGTCGGCCTTCCACGGCCAGGTCAGCCTGGGCGCGACGCTGTCCGAGGACGTGCACCGCGTGCAGATGGGCCTCGCAGCCGACGCCGCCGGCGACTGACCGCTCAGTCGCCCACGTAACCCAAGTCTCGCAGCGTCTCCAGCACGTCGGCATCCTCCTGCGCCGTTGTCCCACCACCGAGGGGCGGGAAGCGCCGCCAGAGTTCGGCCACGCGGCTCTCCCACCGTGCCCGTTCCGCGGGGTCAGCCAGGTCGTGTGCCTCCCGCGGGTCGCCCGCCAGGTCGAATACCAGCAACTGGCCCTTGCGCGTCTCGGTGGGAGCGTAGTGGATGGCCTTGGCGGGCCCCTCGCGGACGGCGGTCAGGAACTGGCCGCGCTTCCTCTTCAGCAGCGGGGTGAACAGCGGCCGCTCGGTGTCGGGGGCCTGCAGCGACAGCGGCTCGCCCACCCAGTCGGCCGGCACGGCGGCCCCGGCGGCCAGCGCCAGGGTGGGGGCGATGTCCACGGTGTGGACCGTGTGGTCAGCGACGGCGCCACCCTCGAAGGAGGAGCCGGGCAGGTGCAGGATCAGCGGCACGCGGAGCAGCTCCTGGTAGAGCGTAGAGCCGTGGTCAAATCCGCCGTGGTCGCCGAACTCCTCGCCGTGGTCGGAGGTCACGACCACCAGGGTGTTCTCCAGCGATCCGGCCTGCTCGAGTGCGTCCAGAAGACGGCCGACCTGGTCGTCGGCCATGGCAATTCCCGCGTCATAGAGATCCGACGCGTAGCGGATGTCGTCTGGGCCGAGGGGCGCCAGGCCCTGCTTGCGGCGCGAGGCCAGGTGCTTCATCGAATGGACCATGTCCGGCAGGACGCCGTCGTAAGGGCGCACCAGGGCGTCGCGCCACTCGTCGGCCGGCATATAGGGGGAGTGGACCTCGAACGTCTGGAGGAAGGCGAACCAGGGGCCGGCGGCATCGCCGATCCATGCGCGCGCCTCGCCGAAGGTGCGGGCGATGCGTTTCGAGCCCTTCACCACGTGGAAGCGGTCGAAGCCCCGGTCGATTCCGTAGACCGGGTGCACGAAGCCCCCCTCGGTCACCGCCGCGGTCCGGTAGCCGCGTGCGCGAAGGACCTCGGCCAGGGTCGTCGCTGACTCCGGGAGCCGCTGGCGTTCATGCATGCCGTGCTGGGACGGGAACAGCGACGCGAACAGCGAGCCGTGGCTGGGGAGCGTCCAGGCGGAGGCGGACATGGTGTCGTCGAAGCGCACGCCGCGTGCCGCCAGCCGATCCAGGTGGGGGGTGTGGGCGCGCTCCCAGCCGTAGCAGCCCAGGCGGTCGGCCCGCAGCGTGTCCAGCAGGATCAGAAGGATGTTGGGGGGGCCGTCCGGGGCCTCTGCGTCCACCACCGGCTCGGCCCAGAAGGGGAAGTCGCCGGGGTCGGGAGCGCCGGCGGGCGGGGGTCCGGCGCGATCGACGATGAAGTGGATGGTGGCAGCGGTGTCCAGGGCCACGGCGGCGTCCAGGAAGCGGCCGGCTTGGGCGGGCCCCACCGTGCCGCTCCACAGGACGGCGCCGTCCGCCTCCAGGCGGAAGGTGCAGCCCGCTCCGGCGGCGGGGCCCGCCTCCAGCCCGCCAGCCCGGGCGACCAGGCCCAGGTCTTGGAGCCCGTATCCGAAGCGGAGCGTGGCGCCGCCCGGCGGCACGTCGACCCGCCACGACATCCGCGCTGGCGGCGGCGTGAGCATGACCCGCCGGCTCTCGGCGTCCAGCGTCAGGCGCCGGGGTGCGATGTCACGCTCCGCCGCCAGGTCATAGGACGCCACCTCGGCCTGCACGGCGGTGCCGGCCGCCTGGTAGGTGACCTTGCGGGCACCGGGGCGGCTTTTCTGCGGGCCCGCTGTCACGGGGACGCCGAACCGGGTAGGGGCGGTCCACAGCGGATCGCCGCCCTCCAGCCACAGCGCCGTGTCGGCCTGCCAGGCGCCGCGCAGCACAGGCTCGTCCAGGATGGTGACCTTCGCTTGGCTCAGCAGCGCCGCCAGCGGGGCCGCCAACGGCTCGCCGCTCAACTGTGCGGTGCTGGGCGGCCGGTCGAACAGGTGGTCTGTCGCCACCTGATCCGTTTCCCCCGCGCAGGCCGCCAGGAGCACGCACAAGGTCCACGTGATTCGCGCCCGCATATGCGCGTCCCAGGATACAGCCACGCCGTAGGATGCCGGCCGTGAGGACCCTGCCGCGCCGTCTGTTCGTGGGGGCGGTGCTGTTGTTCGCTCTTGTGCGGCCGGCGCACGCCCAGTGACCCGGCTGAAGCAACCCGGCGCTTCCCCAGGCCGGGCAGCTGGAGACCGGTCAGGTCTCGCTCAACTCAAGCGGTGTCCGGGCGTTCCTACGTACCACCGTGGGTTTCGACTTCAAGGGCGGACACCCAGAAGACCACGGCATTGCTCCGGATGGATCGGTGGTTCCTGTCCCCGCCTACCGTCACGAGATAGAGGTAGACGTCTTGCGCTTCGAACTCGGTATCGAGGCTCCAATAAACGAAGACTGGGATGCGTGGCTGCGGGTGCCGTCTGAGCTTAAGCGGCGGCGTTCATCCGTCGTCTTGGTGGATCCGGTCCCTGATCCAGACGATCTAGCGGCCATGGAGAAGTCCATGCAAATACACCATCGGCCCGGCACGCTCACCGGTCTGACCGACCCTCGGCTGCTGGCGGCGAGGTCAGGACTGCGGGACGTCCTGGTGGAGGGCGACACGGTTGTCCTCGCCTTTGGCACCAGCCTGCCGATGGGCAAGACGGAGGAAAATCCCTACCACCTCGGAGACAAGGGCGAATTGCACGAGCACTTCCAATTTGGCACCGGCACGTTCGATCCGTTGCTGGAGGCCTATTGGACTGTGCCGGTAGGGGACGCACTTAGGATCGATGGTTATGCCATTGGCCGCGTCTCGCTCTACGAGAACTTCAAGGGCTATCGCGGGCCGGTCGAGCTGACGATTGGCCTGAATGGCACGGTTCAGGTTTCAGAGCGGTTATCAGTGCAGACCGGCGCCACAGTGTTTCACCAGGGGTATGCACATTGGGAGGGGGAGCGAGATGTCAACTCTGGGGTTACCTCGACCTCGGCCCTCGTGGGCGCATCTTGGCATGTGGACTCTGGCTTGCTGTTTCATGCGGGCCTGCGTCTGCCGCTGGCCCAGCACATCCTCTCTTCCGAGGGCGATACCTTCGAGCTCGGCCCTTCGGTGATGATGTCCGCCTCGATGGCCTTCTGACATGGGTGTGCCCGTCCTCGCGCTGGTTCTGTTCTTTCTGGGACTGGCGGTGGCGCTGTTCGCGCTGGACTGGCGGTGGAAGCGGCGGCCCTGGCCGGGCGGCCCTCCGCCGCCCTACGCGAGCCAGGAGTGGCTCGCCGACCTGCTCAGCGGCCTGCTGGTCCTGATGGTGGTGGTCCATGCGGGCGGCGCGTTCCAGAACACGCGGTGGGAGGCCTACTACCGGGCCGCGCTCGGGGGCGATGAGCAGCCGGACCTCTTGGCGTCGCTGGAGCATTGGGACTGGCGCCTGGTCGTCGCCTTCCTGCTGATCGGGCTGTCGACGACCGTCACGTTCGTGGTCTGGTCCGTCCGCTGCTGCCGCAACCTCCCCGCGTTGGGCCACACTGAGCCGCGCTACTCGCCGGCCCGCGTCGGCCTGTCCTGGTTCCTGCCGTTCGTCTGCCTGTGGCGGCCCTACCTGGCGATCAGTGAAGGGGTCCATTTCTGCGAGCGCGCGGACGGCCGCTACCGCTTCCTGCTGCTGCGCTCGTGGTGGGGCCTGCGGCTCATGGCCCTGTTCATAGGCGTCCAGGTGGCCGTCTTGCAGGAGTATGCAGCAGCCCACGCCGAGGAGCCCCTCCAGTTGGATGCACTGGCGGCGGTCTCCCGTGTCGCCACCTTCCAGCATCTTCTCGAGATCCCCGCCGCGCTCCTCGCCCTTGCCGTCGTCCGCCGCGCCACACGCCTCCAGGAAGCCGCCTTCGACCGACTATCCTCCTTCCCGTGACCCAGCCTGCGCGCCACCCTGGAATCGCCGCGGTGCTCTGCTTCTTCTGGAGTGGCCTCGGCCAGATCTACAACGGCCAGATCATGAAGGGGCTGCTGCTGATCGTCGTTCAGTTCGTGAACTGCCTGCTCATGTTCGTGCTGATCGGCTTCATCACCTGGCCGATTGTCTGGATCTGGAGCCTTTACGACGCCTACACCACCGCCGAGCGCCTGAACACCGCCTCTTCGCTCGACGGCTCCCCCGCCGTCGACTGACCCCCTCAGGCGGACCAGAGGCCGGTCGAGAGGTAGCGCTCGCCGAGATCAGAGAAGACTGTGACGATACGGGCGCCGGGATCGGCGCCCTGGGCGACTGTGAGGGCGGCGTCCAGGTAGGCGCCCGACGACAGGCCGACGAACAGGCCGAGGCGCGCCAGCTCCTCGCAGCGCCGCGCCGCGGCGTCCGACGAGACCGGCACGCGGCGGTCGACGACGGACTCGTCGAGGATGGCGGGCACGATGTCCTCCGCCTGGCCCAGCGGCTTGAGGCCCTCGACGCCGGGGAAGCGCTCGGGCTCGATCATCGTGATCTCGATGCCGGGGACGGCCTCCTTCAGCCGCCGCCCGCAGCCGGTGATGGTCCCGCCGGTGCCGACGCCGGCCACGAAGTGGGTGGGGGGCGACTCCATCTGCTCCAGGATCTCTGCCGCCGTGCCGTCGTAATGGGCGCGCCAGTTGTGCTCGTTGGAATACTGATTGGCCAGCCAATAGCGGTCGGGGTCGGCTTCTGCGCGGCGGTGAGCCTCGCGCAGGGCCTCGTCGTAGCCCTCCAGCGCGTCGGTCTCGACCAGCGTCGCGCCGTGGGCGCGCATGCGGTCCTTGCGCTCGCTCGAGGCGTTGGCGGGCACGACGACCTCGACCGGCACCGCCAGCGCCGCGCCGATCCAGGCATAGGCGATTCCGGCGTTGCCGCTCGACGAGTCCAGCACCGTCCGGCCGCCGTCCAGCTCGCCGTCCTTGATCGCCGCCCGGAGCATGGCCAACACCGGCCGGTCCTTGATCGAGCCGCCGGGGTTCAGCCACTCGGCCTTGGCGAAGATCTGGGCAGCGTCGGGAATCTCCGGGTGCTCGATGCGCACCAGCGGCGTGCCGCCGACAAGCGCCAGGGCCGCCGGGTCTACGCCTCGGCCGGCGTCTCGCAAAACTGCTCGTAGTCGACGAAGCCCGGGAATTCGACGCCGTCGGCGCACACCGGGCAGTCCGGGTCGCGCGCGAGTTTCAGCTCCGTGAAGCCGCCGCGCAGGGCGTCGTACTGCAGCAGCCGCCCGGTCAGCGGGCGGCCGGCGCCGAGCAGCCACTTGACCGCCTCGACCGCCTCCAGCAGACCGATCACGCCGGGCAGGACGCCCAGCACCCCGGCATCGGCGCACGACGGCGCCATGCCGGGCGGCGGCGGCTCGGGGTAGAGGCAGCGGTAGCACGGCCCGTCAGGCGGCGCGAAGACCGTGACCTGGCCCTCGAAGCGGTAGACGCTGCCATGCACGCAGGGCAGGGCGTATTTCACGCAGGCGTCGTTCACGAGGTAGCGGGTAGGAAAGTTGTCGCTGCCGTCGACCACCAGGTCCCAGCCCTGATCGAAGATGGCGTCGGCGTTGGCGGACGTCAGGCGCTCCTCGATCCCGACCACCTCGATGGCGGGGTTGAGCGCCAGCAGGGTCTTGGCCGCGCTGTCGGTCTTGGGAGTCCCCACGCGGTCGACGGTGTGCAGCACCTGGCGCTGCAGATTGGTCAGGTCGACGACGTCGGCGTCGACGATGCCGAGTTTGCCGATCCCGGCTGCGGCCAGATAGAAGGCCGCCGGGCAGCCGAGCCCGCCGGCGCCGATCATCAGCACGCGCGACTCCAGCAGGCGGACCTGGCCGGCCTCGCCGACCTCCGGAATGGCGAGGTGGCGGGCGTAGCGCTCACGGTCCTCCTCGCCGAGCGATTGTGGAACCTCGGTCGGGTGGCCTTCCTCCGCCCAGGCCCCGAAGCCTCCGATCATCGATGACACGTTCTCGTAGCCGAGCCTCTGCAGGCTCTCGGCCGCCATCAGCGACCTCACGCCGCCGGCGCAGTGCAGCACCACCTTCTTCGTGCGGTCAGGGACCGCCTCCTCGATCCGCAGCTCCAGGAAGCCGCGGCTGATCGGCAGCGCGCCGGGGATCATCGCCTGGCGGTGTTCGTCGGGATCGCGCACGTCGATCAGGACCATGTCCTCCTGCGCGTCCATCCACTGGCGGACCTGGCTCGGTGCGACCTCGGCGACGGTCTGCCGGAGCGACTCGAGGAACTCGCGGACGCTTGGCAGCCCGCCTGCGATGGCCGGGACGATGGAGATCACCGCGCCCTCGTGGACGGCGGTGTCGAGGCCGGCCAGCGCTCTGATGTCCTCGGCGTCGACGAAGACGTTGACGAAGCGGCGGACGCCGCCGCCTTCCTCGCGGATGCGCTCGTCCATGCCCGGGCAGGCGGCCTCGAGGTGCTCGAGCACGGCGGCCACGGTGCCGCCCTCGATCTCGACCTCGTCGCGGCCGTTCGCGAGCGGGCGCAGGGGCGTGGGAATACGGACGGTGCAGGTCATGGGCGGATCTCCTCGTTATGGGTCACTTCCAGCCGCTGCTCGGTGAACGCGCCGTCTTCCAGCACCCAGGAGCGCCAGGACCGCACGCCGCCTTCGGCGACCTCGAGAATCACGTAGGACCAACTGCGCGCGTTTCCCCACACGTCGGCGGCGCGCGCCCGATCGGTCTCCGACGGCTCGGACGGATGGTCGGGGTGGGTGTGGTAGGCGCCGACAACGCTGAGGCCGGCGGCCGCGGCCTCGCGCTCCACCGCCTCATATTCGCCCGGGTCCATCACGTAGCGGTCGTGCGCCCTCGTTTCATTCGTGTTGCGGACGGCACGGGCCTCCGTGCCGCGGTCCCCCTCCGGCCCCAGAATCAGCCCGCACACCTCATCCGGATACCCCTCGCGCGCGGCGTGGCAGATTGCCTCGAGCGCCGCCTCGCCCAACTGCAGCGCCGCGCCGTCTGCCATATCCAAAGCCTACCTCTGCCGCCCCTCATACAGGGCTAGTGCCATTTGACGACTCTTGCCCCCCTCAAAACGCCTCCTCAGCGGAAATACGCTGCGCAAATGGCACTAGCCCCATTTGCGCACCCTCTTCAACCGCCGGTGGTAGGGTCGGTGAACGATGAGTTCAGAGCGCCATGCCTAACGGGGGTTCGGATTGCTGCGGCAACTGCCTCCACAACAGGGCCGTTCAGGAGGGGGAGCACCCGAACTGGGCTGCCCGCGAGAACCGCGCCCAATGCACCCTGCGCCACCTCGACATCACGAACCCGTTCTGGACCTACTGCGGGAACTGGGACGATGGCCATCGATCCGGGACTGTCCCCACCGAGCCCGCCGGGTGGGTCTATTCGCGCAGCCTCTACGAGGGCTACCAGCGCATCCCGTGGCACGGTGACATCGAGCCGATCGTCTCCGTCCCCTGCGTGTGCGCTGCCTGTGATCGCGCGACGGACGAGGGCATCGTATTTGAGCACGGCGGCGCCGTCCTCGGCTTCTGCACCAACCGCCATTACGTCGATTGGTGGAAGACGCAGCACGACGACCCCTCCTCTCCTCCGGACACCTCGCCACCCCCGAGGAGTTCTATGACAAGAGCACCTAAGTGGTAGCGGAGGCTTGCTGAGCCTGTGGCGTCCAGACACTTGTCCTACCGCTCCAACTGGAAGAGTGAGCCCCTGACGTGCCCTTCATGCGGCTGGAAGGGCACCTTCGAGGAAGCCCGAAATGAGGCGCACGAGACCTTGCTGGACGCCTCCTGTCCGCAGTGCGGTGTCCTCGATGCGCCGGTTCTTGCAATGGTCTCTTGGCCGGTCTCCAGCGAAATGGAGGCTGAGGTGGGCACGCTGACGCCTGAAGAGCGCCAAGACTATGAGGATGCCAAGGCGCACATGGCCCGGCACAGGTCCGAGAAGTTAATGCCCGATTCTCCGCTCCCCGACCTGCCTGGTGACATCATCGTCTTGGAATGGGATTTCCAGCCATACGACCCCGACGACAAGACTTGGTGTGCTGGCGACACCGTCATCCGCCACGGCGACACCGTTGTGTGTCGGGAGCCCGTCGTCTACGAGGGGTATCTGCGATTTGTTGAGGTGCTCGCAATCCTGAGAACCCGCTACGGAACCCGCCTCCACGACCTCGTCCCCACAAGTGCAGGAGCAGCTTGGCTCTATGGCGACCGCGTGAAGCCAGATCCACGGATCGCCCGCGCGGAATGCATGCAGGCTTCTGACCATCCCACCGACGAGGTGTTGGAAAGGTAGGGCGACCTCCTAAGCCGGAGGAGGGAGGACCTCTGCCACGGCTGTCCTCAGTTGCCCCCATTGGACGATCTCGGCGCCCAGGCGATTGCGGAGTATCGACAGTGTCATCGTCTTCTGGTCGGCAAGTTCACGTTCGATTGTGGATGTGCCGACGACGTAGAAGTCCCATTGGGTCGTGTCGAGGGGGTCGGCGGTTGCGCGCTCGCTGGCCGCGTGCACGCAGAACACATAGACGGAGGCTGGACGGCCCGGTTCCGCGATCCTGGGGGCGATGTCGAACTTGATCGGTGATGGTCCATCGCTGGGCTTGTGCCAGGTTTGGAGCCGGCCGGCGGACTTCACCTCGATGCCGTGGCCCTGCCATGTGAGATCCCAAGCGTCCCACTCCACCCGCGTAGCGCCCGGCTCAAGGCAGCCGAGCGCCTGCCCGACCAGGAACTCCGCGAGGATCGGTCGGGTCGTGTTCGAGAGGAGATCCCCGTAGGCCCAGGCCCAGAAGTCGCCCACCACGGTTCCCTGCACACCGGGGAATGGGTCCTCTGCAGTGGGTCTGCCGTGTTGGGTCATTGGAGCGGTGGCGATGGTATACGTTGCGGAAGGAGGCTCGGGCTGGTGCCCACGGCTACGGTTCGCCCCATGACCACCCGGATCGGAGAGTGTGGCGGTTGCGGGTCCCGCTTCCGCGTACCCCCGACCCTGGAAGCGGAGCGAGTCCGGTGCCCGAAGTGCGAAGACGGCGTCGTCGAGATCGGTCCCCCGCCCCCTCCGGCTGAGTTCTCCGATTCGCCTGCGGGGTCGCCGGACATGGACATGACGGCCCAGGTCAGACAGCCCCTAGGCGCGGGCAAGGTGCTCGATGACTACCGCCTGATCGCAGAGATCGGGCACGGCGGTATGGGGGTGGTCTGGGAGGCCGAGCAACTCTCTCTCAAGCGGCGCGTTGCCCTGAAACTCCTGCCCGTCCATTTCCTCACATCGGATACGGACATAAGTCGATTCCAGAGGGAAGCAGAGGCGGGGGCACGCCTCCGCCACGACAACATCGTCTCGGTCTACGCCGTGGGCGGAGCCGAAGGTGTCCACTACATCGCCCAGGAACTGATTCCTGGCGGCCGTACGGCCTCACACTGGATGGACGAACTGCGGCGCCAGGACAGCATGGTGCCGGGCCACTTCGGCTTGGTGGCAGAGATGGTGGCTGCTGTGGCGGACGCGCTGCAACTGGCTCACGATGAGGGAATCGTCCACAGGGACATAAAGCCGGGGAACATCCTCTTGACCGAGGAAGGGAGTCCCAAGGTCGCTGACTTCGGTCTGGCGCGGGTCGACGACACCATGGACCTGTCCCACACGGGAGAGGTGCTGGGCACCCCCTATTACCTGAGCCCGGAACAACTGACCGCGAGGGGAGGGATAGACGCTCGTTCGGACGTGTTTTCCCTGGGCGTGACGCTATACGAGTTTCTCACCCTGACCCGGCCGTTCGCCGGCGACAACGTTCGCGAGGTCTACCGGCAGGTCCTGCTCCATGATCCGTCGCCGCCGGCACGAATCGGATTCGGGGTACCCAACGACCTGTCCGTCATCTGCATGGCAGCCATGGAGAAGGACCCGGACCGCCGATACAGGACGGCTCGCGAGTTTGCGGACGACCTGCGCCGATATCTCGCCCATGAACCCATCCTGGCGCGGCCGCCCGGAGTTCTGACGCGTTCTGTCCGCTGGTCCCAGAGACACCCAGTAGTCACCGTTGGTGGGTCTTTGTCGGCAGCGGGGATCGTATTGTCTGCGGTCCTTGGGATCAGAGCGCTCAAGGCTGAATCGGGAAGGGACCTGGCTTTGGAGGAGGCTGATCAGCAGGCCAAAGCGGCAGCGTCGGCACAGGCAATGGCCGGCGAGCGGGAGGCGGCCGAGAGGCGGATTCTCGAGACGTTCCGATCCCTGGTGAAGAACGCAGATCCCGACATCCAGCCCGGCGAGGCGGCGGCGGCGCGGGCGGTCATGGACGTGGCAATGCTGGCCATCGACCGTGACTTCGCAGGACTACTGGCCGAACAGGAGGCCCTCCGGGCGTCGGCGGCGAACACCTATGACAGCCTGGGGCTGTACGAGGAGGCGGAGCGGCTCTTGCGGCGGGTGGCCGAGGACCGGGCGGCGCGACTGGGGCCCGACCACGAGTTCACGATGCACTCTCGCTACAGCCTTGGATCCCAACTTCGAAAAATGGGTGCTTTGGAAGAGTCGAGGGAGGTACTGACGTCTCTCTTGGGCCAGGTGCGGTCGAGACTGGGGGAATCCAGCGACCTGTCACTGGACGTCATGAACGGCCTGGGCCTCCTGGCGCGTGACGAGAGGCGATTCGACGTACAGGAACGCTGGGCTCGGCGAATGCTGGAGTTGGCCGAAAGCAGAGGCACGGAGGCAGAGTCCTACCTGGCGATGGCCAGCAACCTGCTCGCCATCGCTCTATCGAGAAGCGGCAACATGGAGGAGGCCTCTGCCATCTGGGAGGCGTTGCTCGAGGAGCGGCTGCGGTCGTATGGGGCGGATGATCGAGAGGTGATCCGGATACAGGGAAACTTAGGCGTCCTGCACATGTCGCATGGTGACCCTGATGCGGCGCTCCCATTCTTGAGGGAAGCGCTGGGAGGGCTTGAGAGGTCCAAGGGAAGGGACCATCCAGACTCCCTGGACATGTTGATGAAGGTGGGGTCTGTCCTCGGGATGCTGGGCCGGTCGGAGGAGGCCGAGGACGCGCTTAGCGATGCGGTGGAGAGGCGGCGCATCGTGCTGGGGCCTGACCATCCCGATGTCCAAGTGGCCATCAACAACCTCGCGGTCCTCTACAACACCTCGGGGCGGGCCGGGCTAGCTAGAGATCTCTTGGAAGAGGCCCTGGAGGGCTCCTCCGGCGAGGACTGGAGCGAAGTGACTAGGGGACTTCGGACGACCCTGGTGCTCGCTTATGACCAGGTGGGGGACTACTACGCTGCCGCGGCGCTGCAACGCAGGCTCTTGAAGGCCCTGACCGACCTCCACGGCACCGAAGACTCCGAGACCGTGAACGCGGGTTTTCAACTGGCGATTCTCCTGTGGCGGCTTGATCAGCTGGAGGAGGCAGAGGCGATGGCGGCCGACGCGGTCGCCGGGTTTGAGGCCACCCTGGGGGCAGGGAGCAGCAGGACGTTGGAGGCGGCCGGGCTCCATTGGCAGATCTGTTCTGAGATGGGCTGGGTTGAGGACGCCGAGGAGTCACTACGGCTCAGGTTCATGTCGGGGCGCCCGGGCGGCGGAGGCAGTCCAGAGGACGAGGCGGCGTTCGAGGCATTCCTTGCCGGTCGCTACAACTTCGTTGCATGGGGAATCGTCGATCCGGACGCGGGAAGCCGGGACGACTACGAGAAGGCGGTTCACTATGCCGAGCGAGCCTTGGCCCTAGGCAGCCAGGAGGACCGCTGGATGTACGAGGACACCCTGGCCTGGGGCCTGCTTGGCCTGGGCCGCAATGCGGACGCGGTTAAGGTTTCACGGCAGGCCTTTCAGAAGGCGCCGCCCAACCGCAAGGACGAGATGGGGAAGCAGCTGAGGCGCCTAGAATCAGCGGCCTACCCGCCGGACTAACGGAGACTCCCATGACCAGCAACTCACCCAGGAAAGACCCCGGTTTCGCGACGATCCTCTCCTTCTTCTGGTGCGGCCTCGGCCAGATCTACAACGGCCAGATCGGCAAGGGGGTGTGTCTGCTCGTCATCCAGGGAATCAACTTCGGGCTGATCTTCGTTGGGATCGGGCTGATCACGTACCCGATCTTCTGGGTCTTCGGCATGGTGGATGCGAAGCGGACGGCGGAACGGTTGAACGATGAGGCGGCCTCGGCAGGCGCCGAGCCCGTCGAATCTGCCGTCCAAGACGATCCTGGGGAGTAGCTGCACGCCAATCGAGCTGCCGCACGGGCGTGGGGCGGCGCACGCCCCTCCTTTCATAGGGGCCACTAATGGGGGGGGGTGGCTCTGGAGCGCCTGGATG
>CAZZHK010000020.1:0-33339 GCA_964653725.1 uncultured Planctomycetales bacterium
ATGCCGCGATGAACGATCCCATCCCGATGCTGGACCTGAAGGCGCAGTTTGCGCCCATGCGGGACGAGGTGTTGGCCGCGGTGGCGCGGGTCTTCGACGCGCAGGCATTCATAGGCGGGCCGGAGTTGGCCGCCTTCGAGGAGGAGGCGGGGGTTTGGATCGGAACGAATGCGATCGGCGCGTCGAGCGGCAGCGACGCGCTGCTCGTGGCTCTGCTGGCGGCCGGGGTCGGACCCGGCGACGAAGTGGTGGTGCCGGCCTTCACGTTCTTCGCGACTGCCGGCGCGGTGCCGCTGACAGGGGCGACGCCTGTCTTCTGCGACGTGGATGAACGCTCGTTCAACATGACGGGAAAGACCCTCGAGGCGGCCGTGACGCCAAAGACCAAGGCCGTGATCCCTGTCCACCTCTATGGCCAGTGCTGCGACATGGACGAAATCAACGCGGTCGCCGAGGACCACGGCCTCTTTGTCATCGAGGACGCCTGCCAGGCGATCGGCGCGAAGTGGCAGGACCGGATGGCCGGCACCATGGGCAACTGCGGCGCGTTCTCCTTCTTTCCGTCCAAGAATCTGGGCGGAGCGGGGGACGGGGGCCTGCTGACGGCCACCGACGCTGACCTGGCGGACAAACTGGGCCTGCTCGTCAACCACGGCGGGCGCAGCCAGTACGACCAGGAGATGGTCGGCAAGAACGCGCGGCTGGACGCTCTGCAGGCGGCCGTGCTGCGCGTGAAGCTGCCGCATTTGGAGGGCTGGGCGGCTGCACGCCGGGCCAACGCTTCCCGGTACGGCGAGCTGCTGGCGGACGTCGATGGCATTGCGCTGCCCACCGAGGAGCAGGGCGCCCACCACGTCTACAACCAGTTCACCGTGCGGGTGGCGGAGGACCGCGATGCGGTCAAGGAGCGCTTGGACGCCGAGCGAATCGGCAGCGCGGTCTACTACCCCTGCACCCTGCCGGCCCTGGCCTGCTTCGAGGACCTAGGCCACCGGCCCGGCGACTTCCCGGTCGCCGAGCAGGCCTGCCGCGAAGTGCTGAGCCTGCCCGTCTCGCCAGAGCTCACTCTCGACCAGCAGGAGCGCATCGCGGACGCCCTGGCCGATGCCGTCGGTGCCGCCGTCTAGCGGAGGCCGCCGGCGGTCCAGGGCCTGGATCCCGCTCGCCAGCCTGGTGAAAAGGCGCCTGGCGGCCGCCTTTCTGGGGATCGTCGCGGCTATTGCGGCCGCCGAGGGGGCCCTGCGCGCGGCTCGCATCTCGCATCCCGTGTTCCGCAGGCCGGACGCGGTCCTGGGCTGGTCGAACATCCCCGGCTCGCTGGGCGAGTGGCACCAGGAGGGCCATTCGGTCGTCTCGATCAATGCGGACGGCCTCCGGGACGGCGACCACGCGCGGGCCAAGGAGGAGGGGGTGCTGCGCATCGCCGTGATCGGCGATTCCTACGCCGAGGCCTTCCAAGTCAACGAGGACGAGGCCTTCTGGGCGGTCATGGAGACGGGCTTGCAGGCACGGGGTGTCAACAAGGGTCGCGTCGAGGTCATCAACTTCGGCGTGTCCGCCTTCGGGACCGCCCAGGAACTGCTGATGCTGCGCCACAAGGCGCTCGCCTACGATCCTGACGTGGTGCTGCTTGCCGTCACCACGGGCAACGATCTCCGCAACAACCTCAGGGCGCTCGACCGCAACCACCTGCGTCCCTACTTCGACCTCCAGGAAGACGGATCCCTTGTCCTCGACGACGCCTTCCTGACCGATCCCGAGTTCAGGGACTGGATGCGGCCTGTGCGCAGGTGGGAGAGGGCCGTCTTCAACCGCTCCCGGTTCCTCCAGATCCTTCGCCATCTGAGGGCAGCGCCGGACCGCGAGGCGGCCGAGGCCATCAGGCAGGCTGACCGGGCGGCCGGCATCCGGTCGGTCGTCTACGCAGGCAGGCCGCCGGGGATCGACGATTGGATCTACGTGCCTCCTGTCGTGCCTGTCATGGAGCGTGCGTGGAATGTGACCGAGGCGTTGATTGCCGAAATCCAGCGCGAGTGCGAGGCCGCCGGCGCGCGCTTTGTCCTGGTCGTCCTCACCAATCCCATCCAGGTCCATCCCGACCCGGCCGTGCGCCACGCCTTCCGGGCGACCGCTGGCCTGTCCGATCTCTTCTATCCTGGCAAGCGGCTGGCCGAACTGGGCCGCCGAACGGGGTTCCCCGTCCTGGATCTGGCTCCCGACCTGCAGCGGTATGTGGAGCGCAACCAGGTGTTCCTGCACGGCTTTCCAGATCGCCTGCTGGGAGACGGACACTGGAATATCGAGGGCCACAATTCAGGCGGCCAGGCGATCGCCGCCTGGCTCGGCGGACTGCTCGAATAGTCTCGCGCGGCTAGTCGCCCGAGTCGACGTAGCCGAGTCCGCGCAGCGCCTCGAGACGCGCCTGGCGCTCGGCGTCGGACAGGTCGGGCAGGTCGAGGGGCGGGGCGAGACCCGCGCGCCAGTCGGCCAGCAGTGCGTCCAGACGCGCCGATTCCGCCTCGGTCGGGGGACGCGGAGATTCTGCAGGGTCGGCCCCAAGGTCGATCACGAAGCGCTCCCCGCGCGTGTCCAGCACATACTTGAGCGATCCTTCGCGGATCATCACGTAGTCGCGCGCCCACCGCTCCGGCCAGTCACGCGCCAGGTCCCAGGAGCGGCGCGTGTCGATCACGGCCGTGTCGTTGCGTCCCGGCAGCGGGCAGGGGGCAGTCGCGCCGAACGCGCGCGGCCCCGGTTCGATGCCGGCCGCGGCGGGCAGGAACCCCGCCAGGTCGGCGGTCTCGACCACCTCGTCGCAGCGCTGACCGGCAGTCTGGCCGGGCATCTTGATGATCAGCGGCACGTGCAGCAGACCCTCCCAGATCTCGCTCTTGTGGTGGAAGGAGCGGTGTTCGCCCAGCATCTGCCCGTGGTCGGAAGTCACCACCACGATCGCGTCCTCCATCAGCCCGCGCTGCTCCAGGTCCAGGAACAGCTCGGCCAGATGGAGGTCCAGGCATGCCATCTGGCTGTCGTACCAGTCGGACAGCTTCGTCAGCTCCGCGGGGTCGGGGTCCTCCTGGTCGGCCAGGACCTCCTTGTAGTTGGGGACGTCCCATTCGCCGTAGGCCTGGCCGCTTCCGAACAAGGGTGCGCCGCATGGCTCGCGACGCAGCTGCCCGTGGGCCTCCATGTAGTTCAGGAACAGATAGCGCGGCCGGTCCGTGTTGCGGTCGAGCCAGCGCACGGCCGCCTCGGTGATCTCATGCGCGGTCGGGAATTCGCCTCGTTCCAGCGGCCCCATCCTCTGCCGGGCGCTGTGGCCCCGGAGGGTGTGGACCACGGTGCGCGCCAGCCACGGCAGCGGCAGGCAGGTCTGCAGCCCAGGCTCGGACCAGAGGGTGGAAAAACCCTGGGTGAGTCCGAAGTGCTGCCCGAACATGCCCGAGTTGGCGGCGACGCAGGCCGTTGCGTAGCCGGCGCTGCGGAAGCGTTCAGCCAGGGTGAGCGCGCTGGGCGGCAGCGGGTTGCCGCCCTTGGAGCCGATGTTGTCGGCCAGGTGCTCGCCCAGGTACAGGCCGGTGAACATGGACGCATGGCCCGGCAGCGTCCAGGTGCCCTGGCTGGTGGCGTTCTCGAACACGGTGGCGGACCGTGCGAAGGCCTCCAGGTTCGGTGTGGTCGGCCGGTCGTGGCCGTAGACGCTCATGCGGTCCGCGCGCGCCGTGTCGAGCACGATGTGGACCACGTCGGGCAGTTCCGTTCGCGGCACCGCTGCCGGCGGCTCCATTCGGCGGTGGGTGGCGAAGGTCCACGGCCAATGCAGCGCGGGCGGGGCGACAGCCAGCGCACCGAGCGCGACGGCAGGCCACAGGCGAGAGGAGATCTTGCGACCGGCCAGCCGGGACGCGGCGGCAGCAGCGGCGGCCGGCGCCAATGAGGCGCACAGCAGGGAGGTCCACGCCGGAGACCCTCCGGTCGCCATCTGCATCGGAAAAAGCAGCGCGGCGCACCACAGGGCCTGGACGCCGTACGCGGCGGCAAAGACGACGATCGGCCGGCCGCGGCCAAGGGCTTTCCCGACGAACGCGCAGACCAGGGCGATGTGAGCGGCCGACAAGGCCAGGCCGGAAACCGAAACGAGACCGGTCCCTGAGAGGCCGATCCTGAACACATGCAGCCAGCCGACGCACACGAGCGGAACGAGCGGCAGAAGGCGCGCAGGCAGAGGCGCGGCGGCAAGGGCGAGGCCCATAAGCAGCGCGATCCCCGCCTGATGCACATGGAACGCGGGCTCCCAGATCCCCAGCAGGACAGCGGCGGCCGATTCGCCGACCGCGACCAGGGTGCCCACGGCCAGACACGAACGAAGGCGGCTCATTCCTCTTCGGGGATGTATCCGAGCCGCATGAGTTCCTCGAGGAAGTCTGCGGCGGCCTGCTCGTCGAGTGTGGCACCGGTCAACGACAGCCGGCCCGTGGCGCCGGTTTCGTAGGTGGGGATGGTCTCCAGTCCGGAAGCCTCCACGAAGGCCATCGCCGTGCCGTCCATGTCGGCGGCCTTGGGCATTCCCATCAGCGCCAGGAGGGTGGGCGTGACGTCCAGCACGCTGCCCCATGCGCCTTCCTGGGCGCCCGGGCCCGTGATCACGCCGGGTCCGGCCGCCACGATGATGCCGTCGGGCGCCGTGTCGTGGTGGGGCAGGCCGGTGTCGTGGCGAAGGAAGCCGTGGTCGCTGACGACGATGACGACGGCGTCGGGTCCCGCGGCGGCCGCCAACTGCCCGACCTGGGCGTCGGTCCACTCGTAGACCGTCCCGACCATTCGGGCCAACTCCGGATCGGGGGAGCCGGGGGCCGGACCGTCCAGCAACGGCGACGCATGCAGGGCGGCGTGACTGACCAGATCAATGGCGCGCAGATAGACGGCGCAGAAGCGGACCTCCGGGTCGGCGAGAGCGGCTGCGCCGATGTCGGCGGCCGACTGCGATTGACTGATCGCGTAACGGAGTCCGATCAGTGCCCGGTCCAACAGCGATTCCCCTTTGGGGGCGTGCCAGGCCTCCGGATCGACATCGGCGAAGCGCCGGGCCGTGGCCAACGGCACGTCGGCTGGCGTCAATCTCAGGGCATCGATCCCGGGACCCCTGTCGGGCGGCCAGACGTGGCCGGCTTGGGGGTGATTAAGGCCCCGCTGGGTGTCCGACAGGGAGAAGAAGTAGAGGTCGCTGACCAGAAGCTTCGCCAGGCTGACGGCCGGCCAGGTGGCCCAGAAGCTGATCGAGGCCGTTCCCGTTGAGCGGCCCAGGATGTCCCAGACAGGAGTGGCTTGGCGGTCGGCCGCGCCGACGGGGACGAAGTCGAGGGCGTCGAACAGGCCGCACCACCAGCGGAATCCGGTGCCATTGATGAAGCGCTGGAACCTCTGGCTGCTGCCCCTGACCGGATGGACGTCGAAGCGCAGCACACCGTGCTCCGCCGGCCGACGGCCGGTCATGGCGGAGGACCAGATGACGGGGCTGTGCGTCGGCAGGATGCTCCTCAGCCGCCCGCCCACGCCGCGATCGGCCAGGGCGTGCAGGTTGGGCAGACGCTCGGGACCCATCTCGTCCACGATGGCCGGATCGGCGCCGTCCAGGCCGATGAGCAGCACCCGGGGCGCGGTCGCCGCGACCACCGGCAGCGCGTCGGGATCAGCGGCAGCCGCTTCATCTGCAACCGGGGGCAGGACCAGCCAGATCAGCGCCGCGAAACCGCAGGCCAGATACCCGAGCCCTTCCTCGATCGGCCCGGTCAACCTTTCGGGGAATCGAGGAGGCGCGCGCCGGGCTTCAGGAGGTGCCACGTCGGGCATGAAGACCAGTTGCCGGCCGGGCCGGGCCAGCAGTCGGTTGACCAGGACCGGCAGGCCGAGGGCGGCCGCGAAAAAGGCCGCCTGGCTTCCGTCCAATGCCGCCTCGGCGTGATTCAGGCGCCACAGCACTACGACGCCGACCGGCAGCAGCATCAGCCCCAGCCTCCGGCGGACAGCCATCGCCCCGGCGCGGCTCTGCCAGGCCTCCCAGGCAGCCTCCGTTCGTTCCAGCACAACGGCTCCCAGAAGCCAAAGAGCCCCCATGGCCGCCCACATGCGGCCAGCCTCGAACGACAGCATCCAGGGTTGCCGATTCAGACAGGTGAGGACCGTCCACTGGCCCAGCAGGAGACCCAGGACCGCTCCGGCAGCCGCCGCGCGACGGCGGCAGGAGAGGCAGTCTCCGCTCAGCGCCCGTTCTCCGCCCGGTCGCGGCCGAAGAGGTCGGTGCGCGCAGGCCCCTCGTAGACGATGCGGGGCAGGTGCCGCACGACGAGGGTGTTCGGGAATGTGAAGGTCAGACGCTCCCCCTCGCGCTCGACGACCAGGACGATTTCCGAGTCCGGCCGGAACTTCCTGGAGGCATCACGCCAGTCACGGCGCGATTCCAGCGCGGTCCCGTTGACGCTCTGCACCTCGTCGCCGAAACGCAGCCCGGCGCGGTGGGGCGGCGTGTCGTGGCGAAGCCGGGTGACCCGCAGGGAGCGTCCAGTTACGCTGAATCCGGCCGAGGCAGTCTCCTTTCTTTCATCCTCGAACGTCATGCCGGCGGCGTCCAGGAAGCGGTCGTAGTCCAGCGGCTCGATGCCGGAGACGTAGTTGTCGAAGAACCACTGGCTCTCCAGGCCGGTGACGCCGTCGACGGCTCGGCGCAGCCCGCCGGCGGGAAAGCCGACGCCCTCGTCGGCATAGAACTCCATCAGGAAGCGCATCACGTCGTCGAGCGTGTGGTCACCGCCGCTCGCCTCGCGGATCCAGAGGTCCAGGCACAGGCCCAGCAGCATCCCTTTCGTGTAGTAGGAGATGCGCGGACGGGCACCTTCCCACACCGATCTCGATGCCTCTTCCGCGGACATCGTGGCCCAGGCGTCGTTGTTGCGCAGCCCGCTGATCTCGCGCTGGATCTCGGACCAGAAGTCCTGCTCGGTCCAGAGTCCCGAGCGGACCATCGTGAGGTTGGCGTAGTAGTCGGTCACGCCTTCGGACCACCACAGGTCATTGGTGCGGACCGGCTGGCTGTAGTCGAAGGGGCCGAGCGGTTCCGGCCGGATGCGCTTGACGTTCCAGAGGTGGAAGAACTCGTGGGCGTGCAGGGAATCGGCTGTCGTCCAGTCCTCCTGCCAGATCCGTCCGTTCATGCCGATGGTGGTCGATGTGAGGTGCTCGAGCCCCCAGAAGCCGCCCGAACGGACGAACTGGAACACGAACCGCTCGAAGGGCAGTCCGCCCATCAGTTCGCTCTGGTAGTCGACGATGGTCTGAAGCATGTCGCCGAAGGCGCCGCGGTCGGCTTTGTCGTCGGGGTCCAGGCCGCGGTCCAGGCACCAGACGATCTCCGCGCCGTGGGACTGGAAGCGGTATGTGTCGAAGCGCCCCAGCAGCAGGGGGTTGTCCGCCAGGACGTCGTAGTCAGGTGCCCGGAAGGCGGCCTCGGGCGTTGTCGGCCCCAGGCCGCAGGCCAGGCTCCAGCCCTTCGGCAGCCTGAAAGTCACCGAGTGGGGCACGTCCTTGGCGCTTGCCACGTACGTGTAGAGCTTCGGGCCGGGTACGTGGAACGCCCCGGTCTCCCATGGGCGGCCGTCCGGCAGGTCGATGGCGTACGACAGGCGCACCAGGGGTCCGCCGGCGGCCTCGGTGGCGACCCGGTTGGTCCCCTCGCGGCTCCAGGGAATCGCCCGTCCCTCCGAATCCAGGAGCGCGAACTCATCGAAGGCATCCTCGCCGTGGTCGACGATCCGATAGGAGCCGGGCGCCCAGGCGGGCATGCCGATCGCCAGATCCCCGTGGCCGCTGCCGTGGACCTCCATGGTCACGCGGGCTTCGGCGGCGGCGGCGTCGAACGTCACGTCGTAGTGGACGCGGTGGACCTCCATCGACCCGTCGGCGGCCAGGGCCCAGAGCACAAGCACGGCGAAAATCGGCATCGCGCCATTCTCCG
This sequence comes from uncultured Planctomycetales bacterium, assembly GCA_964653725.1. Taxonomy (GTDB): domain Bacteria; phylum Planctomycetota; class UBA1135; order UBA1135; family CAZZHK01; genus CAZZHK01. The sequence continues at coordinate 8,012 of CAZZHK010000020.1, forward strand.
CGCATGGGCGCGGCACCGCAACAGAGGGGGTTTTCCATGATCCTCGGCCGGGCGGGTACCGTTTGTCCCTTCATGGAGCAGCGGATCGTCCAGGGCGCCGAAATCTGGCGTGGCGGCGCCTGGCGGCGCGAAGACATTCTCGTGGCCGATGGGCGCATCGTGCAGGTGGCCGCGAAGCTGGACGAACCGGCCGGCTGCGTCGTCCGCGACGCCGCTGGCCTGCGGGTCCTGCCGGGCCTTGTGGACTGCCATGTCCACTTCCGGGATCCGGGCCTGGCCGAAAAGGAGGGATGGCCGAGCGGCTCGGCGGGGGCCCTGTTCGGCGGGGCCACCACAGTGCTCGAAATCCAGAACAACGAGCCCCTCACTCGGGACGCGTCAGCCCTGGCTGCGCGCCAGGATCATGTCGCGGGCCGGTCGCTCTGCGACTACGGGCTCTATCCCAACCTGCTGGCTGACAACCTGGACGAACTGGCGGGAATGGCCGACGGGGCCGTGGCCTTCAAGTGCTTCATGGGTTGTTCGACCGGAGGCATCGGTTGGCCCGACGACGGGCCGTCACTGACCGAGGCCTTCACCGCGGCCGCGGCTGCGGGTCGTCCGGTGGTGGTCCATGCGGAGGATCAGGTGCTGCTGGCGCAGGGGTCTGCCGCCCATGGATCTGGCACTGCCGCGACGCACCATCTGGCCCGGCCCGCCGAGGCGGAGATCCGCGCCGTGGACGCCGCGATCGAGGCGGCGGTGGCAAGCGGCGCGCGACTGCATGTCTTCCACGTGGCCACCGCCGGCGGCGCGGACCTGATTCGGCAGGCCCGGGCCAACGACCTGGCGGTGGGGGCGAGCACCGCGCCCCACTACCTGCTCCTGTCCTGCCATGACGCGGAGCGGCTGGGCAATCTGCTCAAGGTGAACCCGGCCATCCAGACACCGGCCGACCGTGAGGCGCTGCTGGCGGCGGTCGGCGACGGGACCATTGCGTCGGTGGGGACCGACCACGCTCCGCATCCGCTGTCCGAGAAGCAGCGCGACTATGCGGATGCGCCGGCAGGCATGCCGGGCGCGGACCTGCTGTGGCCGCTGATGGCCCATCTGGTCGAGCGCGGCGATCTGTCCGAAGCCGCTGCCATCGGCTCCGTCACCAGTGCCCCGGCCGATGAATTTCGCCTGGCCGCGAAGGGCGCCATCGAGACGGGCCGGGACGCGGATCTGGTCTTCGTGGCCTCGGACCGTCGCATGACCGTGGCCGCGGCCGACCTGCCCTCGAAGAGCGAGTGGTCGTGCTGGGAGGGCCTGGACCTGCCGGCCCCGCCGGTGGAGGTATGGCTTCGCGGTGAGCGCGTCTCGCCGGAAAGCGAGGCTCGGGGGCGACCGGTCCAGGTGGACCGGTGACCGACCCCTGGCCGGAGGGCTTCCAGGCCCGGCTCGAACGCTGGTGCGTTGAGGCGCGTTCCCTGCGGACCGTTGGGGCTGCGGGCGTCCCGGGGGCCGGCGTGCCGCGCCGCTCGCGGTCATCCGCGCTGTTCGCCGGTTTCCGGCAGGCGCGGCCTGGCGAGCCGGCGGGGTCCGTGGACGCGCGCACCTCCGCCCGGTGGGGTCGTCTGGTGGTGGCCGAACACGAGCTGGAGGAAGCCCCTGACTTGTGCCTGTGGCTGGACATGAGCGCGTCGATGGCTCCGGCCCGCGACTCTGCCCTGTGCGTGGGCGCTGCGTTGGGTGCGGCGGCTCTCGACCAGGGAGGCGCGGTGTCCGTGCGCTGGTGGCCGGACGGGGGCCACGGCCCCTCGGCCCGGAGGCCTTCCGAACGGACGGGCTGGCTGGACGCACTGGCAGCTGGCCCGGTCGGCAGCGAATCACGAGAACCGTGCCCCGTTTCCGGAACCGGCCGAGTGGTGGTGATCTCCGACTGGCTGTTCGAGAGCCGGCCGGCCATGCCGACCGGGACGGTCGGGGTGCTGATGAGGGCGCCCCTGGGCCCGGATGACAATCGAACGGGCCGATGGGTGGACGTGGAGACCGGCGAGTCGGCCCATCTGCAGTTGGATGCGGCCCGCGCGCGCGCCTGGTCCGAGCGGACACGGACACGGTGGTACCGGACTCTGGATGGGCTGTTCACGGAGGAGGACGCGCAGAATCCGTTCGAGGTGGGGGCCCGTTCGGTGTGGCGGCTTCTGGGATGAGTATCGACCGGCCCGGCCTGCTCCTGTTCGGGCTGGCTGCGCCATGGATCCTGTGGGCACTCCGCCGGCGTATGGGGCCAGAAACAGCGGTCGTGAGGTCGCTGCTGCCGTGGGCCGGGGCGCCGCGGTCGAAGGAGCCGGCCCGCCGGGCCTGGGCGTGGCCGCCGGGAGCGTGGCCTCTGGCGGCAGGAGCGCTGCTGGGCGCGCTCGCGGCATCGGGCGTCCGCGGACCTGTCCCTGCTTCGCTGACGATCGTGGTCGACGTGTCGGCCAGCATGGATCATCGCCGGCCCGCCATGCGGGTGTCTCTGGAACGCCGGCTGAAGGACGTGGCGCGTGTGTCGTGGCGATTTGCTGGCGCCGCCGACGGCGAGGTGGGCCCGGTCATGCACGGCAGGCCTGCGGGCCTGATGTCCGCGCTGGCCGCAATCGGCCCGGGCGGGCCGCTGGACGAGGACGTCTTCCGCGATGCATGCGTGCGCGCCGGGGCGGTGGTGGCCGTGACCGACACGGACGCGCTGCCCGCTGGTGTCGAGCGCCTGGACGCCGGACCGGGCGCTGCGGGCAACAGCGGCTGGGTTGCCGCCCGCTTCTCCCTTGCGCCGGACGGCTCCGGTGTCGTGCTGGAAGCGCAATTGTCAGCAGACGCGGACCCTGCGGCCATCCGGATCGAGATCGACGGTGCGACGGGCGAAGGCCTGGTGGCTGAGCACCAGTGGGTGCGCCGGACCGTCCCGGGGACCGCCCGTCGCGTGACTCTCCAGCTGCCCACGGGAGACGGCTTTCCTGCCGATGACACCGTCACATTCCTATCGTCCCCCGCGCCCTCGTTCCGGGTGGAAGAGAGCACGGACAGTGCTGTCCTGACCGCAGCGTTCACGGCCGCAGGTGGCCGGCGGGCGGCGGAGGACGCGGATCTTGTGGTCCGGACGGCCGGGAAGGGTGCGTGGTCGGATCCGGTCGAACTCGGCGTGGAGGATACGATCACTGCCGGTCTGGCCGAGTCGCGCGGCGCCTCGGCGCGGACCCGGTTTGTGCCGGTCCAGGGGCCACGCGATCTTCCCGTCCTTCGCCGTCTGGCTGGGCCGGTGGCGGCTGTCCTGCGCCCGCCGGCTGCCAGTCCTGATCCGTGGATCCTCGACTGGGGGCTGTCAACGGAGGAGGCAGGCACCCTGGCGTCGCATCCGGTCCTGCCGGTGGCGGCGGCGGCCGTCCTTGAAGCTGTCGGCGCTGCGGAGCGGCGGGTCATCGGCCTGCTTTCTGCCACCGAGTCCGCCTCTGCGGCACGGTCAGCGGGTCCGCTTGCGGCAACCCCTGTCACGGACGGGCGGGCGCCGCGCGGCTCGTCCTGGAGCCGCGTGGGAGCTGCCGCGGCGGCGGCTTGTGCCTTCTGGGGACTGTTCCGCCTCCGGGTGAGAGGGTAGGAGAGGCGGATGCGGACCCGGGTGATCATCGTTTTCTCGTCCCTGGCGGCACTGGTCGCGCTTGGCTCGTGGGCCACGGACTATTGGCAGGACCGCAAGACTTCCGCCGCGAGGAACGAAGCGGCTTTCCGGATGGCGGACGAGGCTCTGGCTGCCGCTGAGGCGGGAGATGTGGATGCTTCGGGATACCTCGCTGATGCCGTGAGGATGCTGCGCGAGGTCAATACCGATGCGCCTGCGCGCGACGCAATGCTGGTGGATGTGCTGATCGCATGGGCCAAGTGGCGCGACGCGGCCATGGTGCTGGAGCGGCTGCATTTGGAGGCGCCGGACGACCTGGCCCTGGCCGAGCGGACCGCAGACGCGTTTCAGAAAGCGTGGCGGCTGCGCCGAACGGACGACCTCTACGCGCGGTGCCTCCGGTCCTTCAGCGATTGGAAGCGCCTGGCGCCGGGTGATCCGCGGCCGGTCCTTGCCACAGCGGCGGTCAGGGTCGAAGCCTGGACACGCCAGAAGGCGTTCGACCAGAAGCGCCAGGCGCTGGCCGGGCTGCAGGAGGTGATCGACCGGTGGCCCGGCACCCCGGAGGCTGCCAAGGCGGCCGAGGTGCAGGAGCAACTGGACGCGGCGGGATTGCTGCGGTGACCGGCGCCCGCTTCACGTCGCGCTGGGGCCTGATCCTGGCGACGCTCGGCATGGCCATCGGAACCGGGAACATTTGGCGGTTTCCCCGGGTGGTCGCGCAGAACGGCGGCGGCGCTTTCGTCGTTGCCTGGGCGATCTTCCTGTTCGCCTGGTCAATCCCGCTCCTGGTTGCCGAATACGGCCTGGGGCGTGCCTCGCGGCGGGGGCCGGTGGGGGCGTTCACGCGGCTGGTCGGTCGCGGCTGGTCCTGGGCCGGCGGCTTCATCGTCCTCTGCACGCTGCTGATCGGCTGCTACTACGCCGTCGTCACCGGGTGGTGCCTGCGTTATCTGCTTTCGTGCTTCAGCGGGGCGTTGGCGGGCATCGAGCCTGCGACCGCCGAGGCCACCTTCCTCGCTCAGGCCTCCGGCGGGTCGGCGGCCGTCTTCCAGGTGCTCGCTGTCCTCGGCTGCGTGGCGGTGGTCGCACGCGGCGTGGAAGGGGGCATCGAGAAGGCATGCAAGATCCTGGTGCCCGCGCTGTTCGTGCTGCTGGTAATCGCGGCGATCCGCGCTCTCACGCTGCCCGGTGCCGGCGCCGGCCTGGCGTTCCTGTTCCATGTCGACACGTCGCTGTTTGCCGACCACAAGCTGTGGCTCGAGGCGCTGTCCCAGTCGGCCTGGTCGACCGGCGCCGGCTGGGGGCTGATGCTGGCGTATGCGGTCTACGCCGCAGGCACGCCGCGCGAGGCAGCCCAGAACTGCGTCATCACCGGCATCGGCAACAACTGCGCGAGCCTGCTTGCGGCTTGCGCCGTCATTCCCGCAGTCTTCGCGCTTGCGCCGGCCGCCGGCCAGGACCCTGCTGCGCTGGTGGCCGAGTCAGGGCCGGCGTCCACCGGCCTGACCTTCCTGTGGATGCCTGTGCTGCTGCGCGGCATGCCCGGAGGTGCCTTCTTCACGCCGCTGTTCTTTGTCGCGCTGGTGGCGGCGGCGCTGTCGTCGCTGATCTCGATGGTGGAGCTGGGCGTGCGCACGCTGGAGGACCTCGGCGTGGCGCGCCGCCGCTCGGTTGCCTGGATCGGCGCGTTCCTGATCCTGGGCGGGCTGCCCAGCGCGATGTCGCTGGACGTGTTCGCCAACCAGGACTGGGTGTGGGGCCTGGGGCTGATGGTCTCGGGCGCTCTGTGCGCGTGCGCGGTCATCCGGATGGGGGCGGCCCGCTTCCGCTCTGTCTGCCTGGGCGAGGAGGGTCCGCCAGGTACATGGGCCCGCATCTGGACGCAGCTGGTCACGGTCGGCGTTCCGCTGCAGTTCGTGGCGCTGATGGTCTGGTGGTTTACTCAGGCAGCGGGCTGGGGAGACGCCTGGAGCCTGTCCAATCCATTCTCGATCGCCCACTGCCTCCTCCAATGGGGCGCTGCCGCTGCGCTGCTCATGCTCCTCAACCGAACCCTCGCAAACAGGGCTAGTGACAGTTGAGGATTTTTGCCCCTCGAAAACGGCCCACCTGAAGCAAATTCCTCCGTCAAATGTCACTAGCCCCAAAATTGGCGTACGGAGGGCCCCAGCGGGGGTGGATACGGAGTGCCGATGCTGCCTGCCGTGCACGTTGCCATGAGGACGAGCGACCGGAAGAAGGTCCTGGTCCGTCCGTCCGACTTCTATTATTTGATGGCCCTGCTGGCCGAGCACCTGCACGAGCGCGGCATCGCGATCTACCGCTACTGCCTGATGCAGAATCACATCCATCTGCTGCTACCGCTGATCGGGTTCGAGAGTGCCATCCGGCGGGAATTGGGGCTCGTCAAGCAGACCTTCAGCAGGGGCCGCCGTCTGCGGGTCGGTGGCACGGGGCGGCACAATTGGGCTTCAGGCCTGATGTGGAAGGAGGTGCACGACGACGCCTACTACGCATCCGTGGTGGCGTACATCGAGAACAACCCTGTCGAGGCAGGGCTTGCGAAGGAACCGGTCCTTTACCGCTGGTCCAGCGCCAGGGCCTACACGCTGGGCCTGCCGGACCCCATCGTCACCCTTGACCACTGGCAGGAGGCCGCTGCCCTGTCACGTGCGGAGGATCTGACGCATCTGCTCCAGGTCCGCCGCGTCCTGGCCATGAACGCGATGGACTATCGGCCGTCGGTCTGATCAGGCGACCTCGTCGGGGGCGCCGTGGCGGCGGATGAAGGCGGCGGTGGCGAAGAGGCCCACCAGGACCGCGAACCAGAGGGTGCAGACCCGGACCAGGATCGTGGCCGCCCCGGCGGAGCCGGCAGCTCCTGCGGCGCCGGCGTAGGCGGTGTGGTGGAGGCGGTGGCCGAGCAGTCCCTCGGTGACCAGAAGGCCGCCCGGGAGGAATGACAGGGCACCGGCCACCGCCGCGGTGGCATAGAGGAAGGTGCACCAGGCCAGGCCCGGAGCGACCGCACCCTCGGGCGTCATGGCGCCCGCGACAATCCAGAAGCCGACGCATTCCAGGCCCCAGCCGACCACCGACAGCAGGCAGGGGAGGGCCAGCCGCGAGGGGGCCAGCAGCGAACGCGCCGAGTCGATCGCGGCCTCGGCCTTGTGGGCCACTCGGCCGACGACTGGCAGCCGGCGGATGAGGCCGAGGACGGCGTGCTCGACGCGCTGGCTGGCGATGCCCACCACCAGGGCGGCGACGACGGCCAGCGCCCCGCCGAAGATCCACAATGATTCACCAAAGGCGCCGAGACTGCCGATCACCATCAGCGCCAGGTAGCCGACCAGGTCGGTGACCCTCTCAGCCAGCACGATGGGGGCGGAGCGGCTGATCGGCGTGCCGTCGACGCGCTTGACCAGATACGACTTGAACGCCTCGCCGACCTTGCCCGGCGTCACGGACAGGACGAATCCGGACAGGAACGCCAGCAGTGAGGAGCCGCGGTCCAGCTCGATGCCGGTCCACTTGCGGTACATCTCCCACTTGGCGAAACGGACCGCATAGTTGCCCAGGGCCAGCGCGCAGACGGCGGCGGCGACGCCCAGCATCCCGGGACGGGTGAACGCGGCCATGAAAGCGGCTCCGTCGGCGTTCCAGACAATCCAGGCGTAGACGGCGGCGCCGAGCGTCACCGACATCAGGATGCGGCGCCCGACCGCGCGCGGGATCACTCGCCGGCCCCGTCAGGTGGCGGTGAGACCGTCCGTCCGAAGACCAGCAGGGCGCCCAGACATGTGGCGGCGCCAAGCACGAGGCACAGTCCAGGAGACCAGCCCAGGAAGGCGACCGGCAGATAGCCGCAGGCCATCGCGATGGCCATCGTGGTCAGCGCATACGGCATCTGGGTCCTCACGTGGTCGACGTGGTCGGAGGCGGAGGCCACCGATGACAGGATGGTGGTGTCGGACAGGGGCGAGCAGTGGTCGCCGAAGATCGACCCCTCGAGAACCGCGCCGATGGTCATCAGCAGGATGGCCATCTGGCCGACCTCCGTCTCGGCCCCCAGTCCCCAGGCCAGGACCACGATGTTGGGCAGCAGGATCGCCATGGTCGACCAGGACGATCCGGTGGCGAAGGCGACGAACGCGGCCGTGATGAAGAAGACGGCGGGCAGCAGTTCGGGCGACAGCGCGCGGCCGATGGTCTGCTGCAGGTAGGCGGCTGTGCCCAGGTCCTCGCACACGTAGCCGATGCACCAGGCGCAGAACAGGATCGCGTTGGCGATCATCAGGCTCTTCATCCCCGAGAGGGCGGCGCTGAGTGCCTCGGCCAGGCTGAGGATGCGCTGGCTCAGGGCCAGCAGCAGGGCCAGGACGAACGCGGAGACGGACCCCATGAGGATGGCCCAGGTGGAGTCGGCCGAGCCCAGAACGGTATGGCGCAGGTAGCCCAGGTCGCCGAGCGCCGCCAGGAGCCCGCGGCCCTCCTCGTCGCCTGTGGACACGATCTGCCAGAGGGTGACTCCAATCAGGGAAAGGATGGGGGCCAGCCCATTGACCCAGCGGCAGGGCTGGCCGTCCTTGGGTTCGAGCATGGTCAGCGACTTCGACACCATCGGCGTGGCGCCCGGCGCAATCACGTTGCCTGTGTCGTGGGCACGCTGCTGGGCGAGCCGCATGGGCCCGTAGTCGCGGCCGGTGATCACATTCCAGGCGATGAAGATCAGCGTGAAGATGCAGTAGAAGCGGTAGGGGATGGCCTCGATGAACATTGCGAAGCCGCGCTCCTCGGGGATGCCGATCTGGGGGAGCGACGGCGCGTAGGTGCTCACCAGATAGGCGACCCAGGTCGACAGCATGGCCAGGCCGGCGACGGGCGCGGCGGTCGAGTCGACCAGATAGGCGAGCTTCTCGCGGCTGATCCGCATCCGGTCAGTCAGCGGCCGCATGGTGGAACCCACGACGATGGTGTTCGAGTAGTCGTCGAAGAAGATCGCCAGGCCCAGGGCCGCGGTGACCGCTTGGCAGCTGCGCGACGTCTTCGCCCAGCGCACCAGCACGTCGACCATGCCGCGGATGCCTCCCGATCGCGTCATGACCCCGATCGCGGCGGAGATGGCGAAGACGAAGCCGATGATCTGGACCTTGAACTCGTCGTGCAGCGCGCGCGTCCAGAGCAGGTCGCGCGCGAAAAAGTCCAAGCCAAGCAGCGGGGCGGTCAGGAATGCGCCTGACGCGGCGCTCAGCAGCGTGGCGCCGAGCCAGATGCCGAGAAAAAGCGCCAGGATGGTGCGGCGCCACAGCAGGGCGGCGGCGATGGCCAGGACCGGCGGCAGCAGGGCTGCCGTGCCGATGTGGTCGGCCGGCAACGTGCCTTCGGGGGCGCCCGGCAGAATGAACGGCAGAGCCATGCTCAGGACCAGGACGACGGGTCTCCAGAGTCTGGACAGGGCGGCAGGCAAGGCGGGCTCGATGCTACCTGCCCGCAGGGGCGCCTTGTACGATCCGCCTCCATGGACGTCGTCTTAGAAACGGTCGGACAGGTCTGGTCCGTATGGGCGGTCCTCGGACTGGTCGCGGCGGGCGGCAGCTGGTGGGTCTGGAGCAGGCTCGCCCTTCTTCGTGCGCGTGTCGACCATCTGGAGTCGAGCCTGGCGACGGCGGACGACCTGGCGGACCGCGTCGGTCATATGGCGAAGAGCGTGGCGGAACTCGAGACGGCCGACCAGCGGCGCAGCGAGGCCCGGACATTGGTGGAGCCGAAACCGGACGCCCGCGGGAGCGGGCCCGTCGAACCGGCCCCGGCGCCTCCCTACGAGACGTTTCCCTGATGCTGGACGGCGCCATCACGATCAGGGAACTGGGCGACCACGTCGGCGAGACCGTCCGGCTGGCAGCCTGGGTCACCGGCTCGCGGCCCAAGGGACAGATCTGCTTCCTGCTGCTGCGCGACGGGACCGGCGTGTGCCAGGCGGTGGCCTCTTCCGAGGGCACTGAGGAGGCCGCCTTTGAACGCGCCGGCCACCTGCATCCCGAGACCAGCGTGATCGTCACCGGCGACGTTGCGGAGGACGACCGGGCGCCTGGCGGCATCGAGTTCAAGGTGGCCGACCTCGAGGTGGTAGGGGAGAGCGAGGACTACCCCATCGGCCGCAAGGAACACGGCGTCGGCTTCCTGCAGGAGGTCCGCCATCTGTGGCTCCGCTCACCGCGGCAGACCTCGATCCTGCGGATCCGCGACACGCTGATCCGCGGCATGCGCGACTGGCTTGCGCAACAGGGCTTCACCAACGTGGACACCCCGATCTTCACTCCGAGCGCCTGCGAGGGGACCTCGACCCTGTTCGAAGTGGACTACTTCGGCGATCCCGCTTTTCTCAGCCAGTCGGGGCAGCTCTACAGCGAGGCGGCAGTGATGGCCCTGGGGAAGGTCTACTGCTTCGGGCCCACCTTCCGGGCCGAGGCGTCCAAGACGCGACGCCATCTGACCGAGTTCTGGATGCTGGAGCCCGAATGGGTGTGGGCCGATCTGGACGACATCTGCCGGGTGTCGGAGAACCTGGTGGCCGCGGCGGTTGCGCGGGTGCTGGAGGAGAACACGGCCGACCTCGAAATCCTGGAGCGCGACCCCGCGCCGTTGGAGGCCGTCGTCCCGCCGTTCCCGCGCATGACCTACGACGAGGCAAGCGCCTTCCTGGTCGAGGCGGGAACGGGCTTCGAACCCGGTTCGGACCTGGGTGCGCCGGACGAAACGGCGCTCAGCGACGCCCACGGGACGCCGGTCTTCGTGACCCACTGGCCTTCCGAGATCAAGGCCTTCTACATGAAGCGCGACCCGGACAACGACGGCCAGGTGCTGGCGGTGGACATGATCGCGCCGGAGGGCAACGGCGAGTTGATCGGCGGCTCGATCCGCGAGGACGACCTCGACCTGCTGCTCGGCCGCATCCGCGAGCACGAACTGCCGGAGAAGGACTTCGAGTGGTATCTCGACCTGAGGCGCTACGGCTCGGTGCCTCACGGTGGCTTCGGGCTGGGGCTGGAGCGCTTCGTGGGCTGGGTGACCGGTGTTCCCCACGTCCGCGAGACCGCTGCCTTCGCGCGCACCATGGACCGGATCCGGCCCTAGAGCCGGTTGGGGTAGGCCGCCGCCGCGATGCGGAAGAGTTCGTCGTGGATGGCGCGCAGGGCGGGGTCGCTTTCGGTGCCTGGGAGTTCGAAAGCGCGCCGGACCAGGTCGTAGACCTGGGGCGTTGTCCAGTCGTGGCGGACGGTTTCCTCGCGCCCGTGCTCGAGCCACCAGTTGCGGAGTGCGCGGGCGGCCCGTTCCTGGTCCGGAATGGGCGCGTTGGAATCGGCTGGCAGGGGATCGCCGGGGACGTGGAGCGCGGATGCGCCCAGGCGGCGTGCCAGGGCCCAGCCAGCGCGGCCCTTCTCCCAGGCCCACCTCTCGCGGCGCTCCCAGTCCTTGAAGGGGGGCGGCGGATCCGCCTCGGCGAGCGTGTTTTCAGCCAGAACCGTCAGCAGGAATTCGACGCCTGCGGTGCTGCCGAGTTCCAGCGCCTGGACGGCTGCCTCGGTGCGGACCGCCAAATCCGGAGCGTGCTGGTGGCCGATCGCCGCCTGGATCAGGCGCGGCACGGCCTCTGGCGACCCGAGCGAGCCGACGGCGGCGGCCACGGCGACCCCCACGTCGGGCTGGGGGTCGTCGAGGCGGCGAAGAAGGGCGGGCACGGCGCGCGGGTCGCCGAGGCGGCCAAGGGTGACGGCCGCAACGACGCGGACATTTGCGTCCGGATCGGAGAGCGCCTCGGCCAGCGGGGCCAGGGCGGCGTCGCCGAGATCCTCTATGGCATCCGTGTGGTCAAGGCAGGCGGACGGATCCTGGCCCCGGCACATTTCGAGATGGGCCGTGACCAGACGCGCGGCGTGCGCGTCGGGGGAGGAGAGGGGCTCACCGAACGCCTCGAATGAGGCGGCGAGCCTATGGCTGTCAAGCGTGGGGCTGGTGACTGCGCACGATGCCAATGCTGCGGCGACGAGTATCACCAGGAAACGCCCCACTGGGGGGCGCTGCACAGAGGTCATTCCGGGGGTCACGCGTCGTTGAGCGAGGCTTCTTCCTCTTCGCGCCAGCGACGGACTGTTCCGACGCAGTAGGCGATGCTGCCAAGCATCACGGCGCTGAGGAGACCCTGCGGCAGGCTGACCCATGCCGACTCGGGCAGCTCCCGGGCAGCTTCGCGGGCGGCCAGTTCGGCGCCTGCGGGGCTGTCCCAGGGCATGAGCACGACCGCGCCGGTCTGGGGCGGGTCGGGAATGACGGCTCCGATCCCGAGGACCAGCGCCATTGTGGTAGATGCGAGTTTAGGCATTTGACTCTCCAATGGTTCTTCGGCATTTGGGGCGTCTTTCCTTACTGGGAAAGGAAGTTTTTTTTGAATCAGATCGCCCCCTTCGCGATTTGGACCGTCGTCCGGGTGGAGGGCGCGGCGTCGCGCCCCGGACGAGGGACCCGGAAACGGAGGCAATCGATGTTGGGATGGTTTTTGGTGGCTGCACAAGTCACTGTATTTGCAACAGTTACGGCTCCAGTGGAGCATCCCGTAGCGGGCATATTGGATGATGCAACGGTCTTCGCGAAGGCGGATGGAGGGGCAGCGGCCATGCCGTTCTTGCCTGACCAGGGGCTGGCGGCGTATCTGGGGACGGTTGGCGTGCCTTCGGATGTGGACGCCATCGCCTGGCTGCCTCCTGCGTGGTGGGCGCCCGGAGCAGCGGGATGGAGTGTGCCCACGGCCTACCAATTCGCTTTCTCTCTGACGGCTAATTCGGACGTGGATCCGGCCTGGGCTCCGTGGGCGGTCGGCGGCGAGATCAAGGACGGCGACATCGTAGGCCTGGATCCGGGCGGCGGTGTGGTGCCGCTTCTGACGGAGATGCAGCTGGCTGCGGAAATGGGCTGGCAGTCCGGCAGCCTCGACGTGGACGCGGCGGCGCTGCGATCGGACGGGACATGGCTGTTCTCCCTGAACGACGGCATCGAGACCGCGCTGCTGGGGTCGGTCCTGGACGGCGACATCCTGCAGCGGCTGCCAGGCGGCGGGGTGGGCTCGATCTCCGTGTGGATGAGCGAGGGTGAGGTCCAGGAGGTGGCCGACGCGGCGCTCGGGAATCCCGGTCCGGTGGGGGACGTGAAGGGGATCTCGCTGGATCCGGCGGACGGGTCGGTGCTTCTCTGTGTGCAGTCACCGACGCCGGACGACGCGACGATCCTGACGACGGCCGGTGGCGGCGCGGTCTGGGGCGGCTGGACGGAGTCCGGCTGGGGGCTGGTCGGCGAGATGGAACTGGACGGATTCGCGGCGGTGGCGGGGGAATGGGACGGCTTGCCGGTGATGACCGCGACTGCGACCAGCCTTGCGATCGACGACCTGCTGCGGCTGGACGTGAGCGGGCTGGCGCCGGACGGCTCCTGGTGGCTGTTTGCTGGCACCCAGTGGTCGCCTTCCTCGGTCGAGCCGTGGGGCGTGCCAGGGGTTCTCGTGCTCGACATCGGCGATCCACTGCTGGCGTCGTTCATCGTGATGCCCGGGACGACTCCGACGGCGGTCGACGGTCTCGGAAATTCGTTCGTCGAGGTGCGGGTGCCGCCCGGTCTGCCGCTGGGGGTGCGGATCTATGTCCAGGGGGCGGATCTGGCGTGGCCGCGCCTGACCAATCCGGTGCCGCTCGAGGTGACCGGTTAGGGGGCCGACAAATCGCGCCAGGCGGCCAGGGCTGTCTCGTAGGACTCGGGCGTGTTGAGGTCCTGGGCGATCCAGGCATTGTCGGTCGGGACCTCGAGGATGGGGTGGGCGTGGACCAGGTCACGAAGGGGTGCGTCGGGCGCGAGGTGGGGCAGATTGGCCAGGGCAGTGCCGGCCAGCAGGATCGGATGGCCACGCCGACCCTCGCAGACCGGCACCAGGACGGCCGGGTCATCGGTCTGCAGATAGGTGTCCAGGAGCGCGGTGACCTCGTGGCGCGTCACCAGGGCATGGTCGACCGGGTAGACCAGCAGGGCCTCGCAGTCGGTGCCCAGGCGGGCCCAGCCTGCCTGGATCGAGGAAGTGCGGCCGTCCATGTACTTGTGGTGCAGGACGACTTCGAGGTCGTCCTCATGGATCTCCTCGGCCACCGGCATGATCTCGCGGGCGGCTGCGCCCAGGACCAGGGCCATTCGGTCGATGCCTCCGTCCCGGCAGGCGTCGACTGCCATCGAAAGCGCCGTGTCGGATCCGAAGGGAAGGAGCGCCTTGGGGCGTCCCATCCTTTCGGACGCGCCGGCGGCGAGGATCACCGCACCGATCATGCCCCCAGGGTAGTCAGTCGCCGACGATCCGCGAGTAGGCGGCCAGCGCGCGCTCGGGATTCTCCGTGCCGCGCACCAGGGCTCGTCCGGTGGCGAACAGCGTGACGAGCAGGTCCCCGTCCGGAATGCGGAGGCAGTCGGGATCGGGGCCCAGGCCGGAGCGCTCGGCGAGCGGCTCCAGCGACAGCCGACCGCGGCCGGCCACCTGGACCGCGTTCCGGCCGCACAGGACGGTGGCGCGCGAACGGTCGCGGCCGTCGAGGAAGGGGAAGGCGCCTGCGCCGCAGCAGGGGCAGTCCGGGTCCCGTACGACCTCGATGCGCTCCATTTCGGCGGTCCAGACATCGAGGTTGTGGAGATGCGTGGTCGCCTGAGGAGCGGTCAGGCAGCGCAGTGCGGCGGCTGCGGACAGCGACCCGGCCGCCCAGGCGGCCGAGGCCAGGATGCCGGCCGTCTCGCAGGTCGGCAGCAGGCCAGGATCCGGAGGGTCGGGAAAGAGACAGCGCAGACACGGGCCGTCCGGATGGAAAGAGGCACCAGCGGCGGTGGTGCCCACGCACGCCCCATAGACCCAGGGGCGGCCGGTCGAGCGCGCGAGGTCGTTCAGCAGGTAGCGGGTGGCGAAGTTGTCTGTGCCGTCCACCAGGACATCGCAGCCCTGGGCCAATTCGTGCGCGGTGTCCCAGGCGAAGTCGTCCACGTGGGCCTCCAGGGCAACGGCCGGATTGACCGCGGCCAGCCGTACGGCGGCGGCGCGGGCCTTGGGCCGCTCCTCACGCGCGTCCGATTCCTCGAACAGTCCCTGCCGCTGCAGGTTGGACAGGTCCACGATGTCGCGGTCGACCAGGACCAGCCGGCCCAGGCCAGCACGCGCCAGGATCTCGGCCGCGGTGGCGCCGACCGCACCGACGCCCACCACCAGCGCCGAGGCACCGGCCAGGCGCTCTTGGCCTTGTTCGCCGATCTGGGGCAGGCGGACCTGGCGGGCGTAGCGGTCGATGGTCATGGGGGAGGTGGTGCGAGAGGAGGGACTCGAACCCCCACGCCCTTACGGGCACCGGCACCTAAAGCCGGCGCGTCTGCCGGTTCCGCCACTCTCGCGTGGTCCCGATTGTAGGGCCGGGCTGGGAAAGGAGGAGACGGTGGGCTAGGAAGGGGCCATGGATCCGTTCCTGGTCGGCGTCGGCGTGGTCGTGAGTGTGGCGCTGGTGAGCCTGTGCACCGTGCGCGTGAGGATGGGGGAAACGGTCGTCATCGTCAAAAGCGGCGAGGCCAAGGCGACGCTGACCAAACCCGGGCTCCACTTCTGCATGCCGGGGGGCGGCGCGCACTCGGTGCCCTTGTCCGAGGAGACGATCAAGGTGCCGGCGACCACCGTCCGCGACATGAACGGCGACGCTGCCATGGTCGGCGTCGAGGTCGTATTCCGGTTCGTCGATCCGGTGAAGGCAGCGCTGGGCATCACCGAGGCGCCGGCCAAGGCGGGCCCCGACTACGGCAAGGGGCTGTCCCACTACAGCGGCGGCTGGCGTGCGGACGGCCGCAACTACGTGGGACCGGACATGGCCCGGGCTTTCATCGAGACCCACGCGATGGGCGTGATGAGGCTCGAGACCGAAAACTGGTCGGCCGGAGACGAGGGCCCTTCGATGGACGAACACCGCGACGATGCCGGCGCCGCGATGGAGAAGGAGCTGGTGAGCCGGATCGCGGACACCGGCGCCGAGATCGTCTCGTTCCGGATCACGACGGTCCTCTGAAACGTCTCGCCGCCGTCCTCCTCCTGGCCGCCGCATGCGGGGGGGAGCGGGTCGCTCTGCGCGAGGTCGTCGTCACACGCGGCGCCCTGGGGGTGCGCTTCCAGGTGGCGGTCCGAGGGGCCGACGAGGAGCGTGCCAGGCAGTGGGCCGAGCAATCCTTCGACCCGGTCGAAATGGTCGAAGCGGTCCTGGACCGCTGGACTCCAGGAACGGACCTGAGCGCGTTCAACGCCGACACTTCGGCAGGGTGGTTGGAGGTTGCGGCGGATCTTGCTGATGTCACCGCGCAGGCCCTGGCCTTCCATGACCGGACCGGTGGTGCCTTCGATCCGACGGTGGGTCCGCTGCTGGCGGCCTGGGGCTTCCGCGAGGGACTGGAGGGCCGGGTGCCGACCGAACAGCAGCTCGCGGCGGCGCGGAGCCGGGTGGGAGGATTGAAGGTCGAGGCCCGCCGCCGGCCGCCTGCGCTGCGTCGCGCCATGGAAGGCATGGAAATCGACCTGGGAGCCCTGACCAAGGGGGTTGCGGTCGACAGGGCCGCGTCGCTTCTCGGCGCTCTGGGCATGGAGCACCTGTTCGTCACGGCGGGCGGCAGCACGGTCTATGCGGGCGGTGACAGCGCGGAGGGCGACGGCTGGCCGCTGGAACTGCCGAACGGCGAGCACTGGAGGCTCCATGACCAGGCAGTCAGCACGTCGGGGCGCATGAGCCTGACAGTGGCGGCCGAGGGTGAGGAATGGAGCCACATTCTCGACCCGCGCACCGGTCGGCCGGTGGCCAACGGGGTTGCCTGGGCGGTGTTTCGCGGACCATCGGCTGCCGAGGCCGACATGGCATCGACCGCGCTGTTGGTGATGGGGCCTGGCGAGGCGGGCCGATGGTGGCAGGACCAGGGCGCCCTGATGGACGGGCGCGGAGCCCTGCTGATCCTCGAGAGTGGAGCCGAGGTCCGGCTCGGCACCTGCGTTCGGCCCTAGGTGAACTTCTCGTTCTTGGCGTCCCAGTTCACGCGTCGGCCTGTCCGGTAGGACTCGGTGCCCATGTGGCAGCCGACGGTGACGTCGAAGGCCGAACCGATGCCCGCGACCGGATCCTTGCGGCTCTTCATGCAGCGGTAGAAGTCCTCGTGGTGGAGCCGCGTGGTGTCGCGCACCTTGCCATCCACCTCGGTCAGGGTCAGCCCGCTGCCCTGCAGCCACAGGTCGGAGGGCGCGGTCTTCACGTTCAGGGCCCCGGCCTTGTCGGTGATGTGGATGTAGGGCCGATTCAGCTTCACCTTGCCCTGCTTGATGTCATCCTTGAACTTCGGCGACGTGGGGTCGGGAAAGACCTTGGCTTCCCAGTTCAGCTCCATCGTCGCGTCGGTGCCCATGATCACCGTCGGCCGCTGACGTCCGTTCGCGAGGATCGCCTCGAACGTGAACGAGAGGCCCCGTTCGGGGTATTCGAGCACGGTCGTGTAGACGTCGGGCGTCTCGCGGCCGTCTCGCCAGTGGTAGATGCCGCCCGACGAGACAACCGACTGGGGAATGCCGAGTCCCAAGACGATGCTCATGGCGTCCAGCGCGTGGCTGAACAGGTCGCCGGAGATGCCGGTCGAATAGTCCCAGTACCGGCGCCACTCGAAGAAGCGCCGCACGTCGTAGGGCCGATCGGGCGCCGGTCCGAGGAATTCCTTCCAATGGACCTTGGACCGTTCCGGGCCCCCGTTCTCGGCGATCTTGCGGACCCAGCCGGCGGTGGGGCCGCCCCGGTTCAGGTAGCACTGCACCATGTGGATCTGGCCCAGCTCTCCGCGCTGCACGATCTCGCGCGCCACCTTGTGGATCTGGTCCTGGCGGGTCTGGTGGCCCATCTGCAGGACACGCTCGTGCTCACGGACGCCGTCGCGCAGCAGCTTGATGTCCTCGAGCGTCGTCGAGGCGCATTTCTCCAGGTACACGTCCAGGCCTGCCTCGAAGGCTGCGAGGGCGGCGGGTGTGTGCAGGTGGTCGGGGGTCGCGATGAACACCGCGTCGAGGTCCTCCTTCTCGAACATCTCGCGGTAGTCCAGGTAGCGGGCCGGGACCGGGCCATGGGCCGCGACCGCCCGAGTGGCGCTGTCCAGGTTGTCGTCGAACGCGTCGCACAGGGCGACGACGTCCACCCCTTTCAGCCGCTTCTGGGGATCGAACCGCTTGCGCTTCAGTCGATCGCCGTCCGGGTCGAAATACCCGAGTGCCCACAGATGGTCGTGTCCCCTGCTGCCGGTGCCGACGAATCCAATCCGTATGACCTCGGAGGGCGACCGGCGGCGCAGGAATGCGGGCGCGGTCCCGGCCAGGCCCATGGCGGCGATCCCGCCCGCGGCGCCCAGGAAGGCGCGCCGCGAGAAGCTGCCGAGGGGGGGCATCTTGACGTCCGGTTCCGTCATGGCATCACTCTAGCCTGCCACGCTTTCGGGCGCCGCGAGCCGTTCGCTGAATACGGATTCCAGCATGCTGGCGTGCGTCCGAACCGTGTCCTCCTTCCAATCAGTGGTGTCGATCGGCGCGAGCACCTCGACCCGGATGGAGCCGGGCCGCGCGCACCAGCTGCCCATGGGCAGCAGCTTTGCCGTGCCGTGGTAAATCACCGGCACGACGGGGATCGAGGTGGCGGCCGCCAGATGGAACAGCCCCATCTTGAACGGGCCCAGGCGGCCGTCAGGACTGCGCGTGCCTTCAGGCGCGATCAGGACGGCGGCGCCCTCGTCCCTGATCCTGCGGCCCGCATCCAGGATGCTGGCCACCGCGCGCTCGCGGTCGCCGCGCGCCACGGGGATCATTCGGGTCGCCATCAGTGCCCAACCCAGACCGGGGATCCGTGCCAGTTCCTTCTTGTAGAGGACCAGCGGATGCCGGGGAACCAGCGACGACATGGTGAACAGGTCCAGCGTGCTCAGGTGGTTGAAGGCGACGATCTTGGGGCCCGCCGTCGCCAGATGCTCCCGACCGGAGACGTCGAGCCGGATGCCCAGCAGGGCCAGCGGCACGCGGCCCCACCAGCGAATCACCTTGTGGCCCCGCCTCTGGAACTGTCGGCGGCACAGCAGCGCCCACAATGCGATGACGGCCGTGGCGCACAGGCCCCACGCATAGATCAGAGGCAGGCACAGGGCGCCTCGCAAACGGCCACCGCTGCTCAACGGTGCCTTCGCGCCGCTTCCGAGCGGGCTTCCATGGCGCCCTGCTCGTCGCCGGCGGCAGCCAGGGCGTCTGCCAGTGAATGCCAGAGCCGCGGCTGGTCCGGCTGCCGGTCCAGCGAGCGTTGCCAGGCGTTCGCTGCGCCGCGCACGTCGTCCTCCGCCAGGGCGGCCGCTCCCAGGAGCCGCCAGGGGTTTTCTGCGCGGGGATGGCGGGAAGCGACCCGACTGGCAAGGGCGCGCGCCTCGGCGGTTTGGCCGCGCTCCAGCAGATGCCAGGCCAGGTTCATCGAGGCCTCCGGCATTTCGGGATCCAGGGCCAGTGCGTCGCGGTAGGCCTGCTCGGCGTCGGCGGGCCGGCCGGACGACGCATAGGCGCGGCCCCGCATGAAGTGGGTGGGGGCGAGTTCGAGGATCGGTCCTGTGCGGGCATCCTCGCTGCCGGCCGGTGGCAGGAGATCGAAAAGGGCTGTCGAACGGCTGACCTGGCCGCCGTGGATCAGGGCCTGGGCCAGCAGCGCGTCGGCAGCGTCCCGCTCAAGGCGGTCCGGGTCGGTGGGCCGCCACTTGAACAGCACCCAGTCGGAGTCGCCCGACTCGTTGTGGCGGACCATTCCGTCATCCGCCGCCGGCGGCAGGAAGGAGCGGATCCAGTGGTCGGTGACGGCGCCGTGGGGCAGGTCGAAGGGCCTGGCAACTCGCATATGGCAGTCGGCGCAAGCGCGCTGCCGAGGAGGCGGCTCACCGCCGGCAACGGGCCGGTGCGGACCTTCGTGGCACGACACGCAGGCCGCCTGGGTGCCGGCGGGCTGGTCGAGGGCCAGCGCCGTGTGGGGGTCGTGGCAGGTCTGGCAGGTCATGTCAGTCGACGCCTGGAAGCACTCGCTGAGGGCAAGGCGGCGAGCCTGGCTCACGAAGGAAAAATCGTCGCCCGGTTCGCGGCCGACCAGCACGGCCCGTTCCTGAAGAAGGTCGTCCCCTGGTTGCACACCGGTGTGCCCCGCTGCGGTCAGCGGGATGCGGGCGTCGCCCTCCAGGTGGCAGCGCGCGCACAGGTCCAGTTGCCGCCCGGGGACAAGGTCTGCCGGGTTCAGGATGGCAGGATCCCCCTGCTCGTCGGCCTCCATGCGCCGGACGTGCTCCTCCACCGGCCCGTGGCAGGCACCGCAGTCAAGACCCACAGGCTCGAGATCGCCCAGGTCGTTGTAGGGGTAGGGGTTGGGAAGTTCCCGGGTTGTGTGGCAGGAGAGGCAGTCGGGGGTGACCGGCTGACGCAGGCCGGCGGGATGGGCACCGAATTCGAAGGGCGCCGAGGCCCAGCCGAGGCCCGTGTAGAACTCCAGCGGCGAGAACTGCCAGCGGCCGTGGTCGCGGGCCACGAAGGCCATGTCGCGCACGCCGGCGCCGATCCTCCAGGCCAGTTCCATCGAGCGGCGAGTGGATCCGGGGGCGTCGTGCTCCTCGACGATCCGCCAGCCGGCTTCATTGCCCTCGACCCTGTAGAAGGCGCCCGACGCGGGGTTCAGCACCCACTCGTCGGCCGGCTCCGCGGGCATCCGGTCGGCGTCGAGCGGGCCGAGTGTGTCCGCCATCGCGTGGCCCAGCCAGGCGCGCGTCTCCGAGGGATGGCAGTCGACGCAGGCGGCTGCCCAGGGCGCCTCCGCCAGTGAAAGCGGCTGGCGCGTCCTGGTCTCCTCCCCGCCGCACCCGGTGAGCAGCAGCGCCAGGGCGGCCCATGCGATCCCGCGTCTCATGCTGGCGGACCCTAGCGCAAGCGCGACGGGAGGCCGCCGGCCTCGGCCTCACGGTGGAGCCGCTCGATGCGGCCCTTGGTTTCGTTCACTTGCCTGGGCAGCAGCTTCAGCACGACCGACCGTCCCAGCGAGAGCTGCTCCACCTGCCAGACGACGCCCATGCCGCCGCGCCCCCGTTCGCGCACCAGCCGGAAATCCCCGATGACCGCATCAGCCGCCAACTGCACCCCCGAAACCATGATGACACCGAGGATAACCGCATATCGGAGCCTGCCGGCGCTGCTCAAATGGACGTGGATTCCATGCAAAAGGACCTGTCACCCTCAGGGGGCAATGCGTCTAGAATGGACGGGTCCCTATTCCAGGAGCATTTTCCATGAATCATCGACTGGGCGTATTTCTGATGACGGCGCTGGTCGGGTCCCATCTGGGCCTGCAGGCAGCGGATGACGCGGAGCAGACGCGGCTCAAGCACAAGGTGCCGGGCCGTTGGGAGTATGTGCTCCCGGTCGAGCGGGACGCCTCCGTGTTCGACAAGATCACGCAGGGCATCCCGATCCCGCATCTGGACGGCGGCGGATTCATGGTGAAGGCCGCGCCATTCACCCTCGAGGTGGACACCGACGGCAACGGCAGACCCGACGAGAAGGTCAAGGGCGTCGGCGGCACTGTGGTGCTGAAGGGCCGGGACCGCATGGGTGAGAAGTTCGAATACGCCGTGCGCGTGGTGGGCGGCGGCGGCAGCTGGTCCTATGCGTCGGCAGGCGTCATGGCTGGCAAGGTGGGCGGCGAATCGGTCCAATTGTTCGACCTGGACAACGATGGGACCTGGGGCGAGATCGGCGTCGACGGGATCATCGTCGGCAAGGGCGATGTCGTCAGCCGTCTGGGCAATGTCCTGAACTGCAAGGGCAGGCTCCTGACCGTCCAGTTCTCACCGGATGGCCGCAGCGCCCTGGCCGAGCCCTACACGGGCGAGGTCGGTACGCTCAATCTGGCCAAGGGCTTCACGACCCGGGGCAAGCTGCTCAGCGCCCAGGTGGTCAGCCAGGACGGGGCTCACTGCTTCGATCTGGGCTCCGCCAAGTCCGGCATGGACGTGCCGGCCGGTGTCTACAGCCTCCAGTTCGGCTACGCCGAGAAGGGCAACGAGCACGTCAAGATCCGCCAGGGCAAGATGGCCTCGTTCGAGGTGCGCGCCAATGACGACAAGGAGATCGAGTGGGGCGGCCCCATCTCCTGCGAGTTCGACTGGGCTCCCGAAGGGAAGGGCAAGGTCCGGGTCGAGATCCCCTCCTACTTTGGCACGGCGGGTGCCGAGTACTACCAGTTCCAGCCCGACGCCAAGTCCCCGAAGATCCTCGTGCTTGACGGCGAGTCGGGGAAGGAGGTGGGCAACGGGCGCTTCGGCGGGTGTTGAGGCGGCGGATTCTCCCCGGCCTCCGTGCGAGTGCCGACCAACAAGGACTTCACCCTCGCCATCGAACACAACCGGAAGCTTTTCGGTGACATCGAGGGCGCCCCGACCAAGAAGAAGGTGACCGGCCCGGTCACCGGCGGCTAGACGACTCCGGTCAAAGTGTCGTGCGGCTGGCTCAGGCCAGTTTGACGGCGGTGCCGTAGGCGCAAATCTCGGCCATGCCCTGGCTGAGCATCGTGGTGAAGAAGCGCACGCCGATCACGGCGTCCGCGCCCTCCTTTTCCGCCGAGGCGCGGAGGCGGTCCATTGCCTGTTCGCGCGCTTCCGCCATCAACTTCGTGTAGCTGGCGACCTCGCCGCCCACCACGTTCTTCAGCTGCGCCATAAGGTCACGGCCCACATGGCGGGCGCGCGTGGTGCCGCCACGGACGACGCCCAGGATTTCGGTGACTTGGCGACCGGGCACGGTCTCTGTCGTGGTGAGGATCAATGGTCCACCTTTTCGTAGGGGTCTGGGGATCCGAAGATGCGGCGGCCGAGGCCGGCCACCGCCAGGAGAACGGCGCCCGCAATCAGCGCGGCGAGGCCGAAGGAGAACAGGTTGCGATTCGGGTCATCGACCAGTTCGACGACGAAGTGGCCGCCCACCAGAAGGATGCCCAGGAGCGTGATCGCGGACGCGACCTTTGTGAACGCTGACCAGCCACCCTTGGATTCAGTCATGGGCGCATCCTAGCGCGACGTTGCCTCGAGGAGGATCCGGGGGCGACCCTCCGCCGAGTCGGGCTTCGTGGCGGCCCAGGCCCGGTAGGCGGCCGTGAAGGCGGCCGCGTCCAGGCCCATGTAGACCGGACCTGACGAGGTCGCCGCTGCGATCTTGGCGGTGCCTTCCTCGGCCAGCCGTCGCAGCCCCTCCGCGCGGCCCAGCTCCGCCTTCAGAGCGCCGGCAGAGCACTGGATCAGCCCCTGCAGGAATCCGAACTGGACGGGGTCGTGGCGGGACGCCAGCCAGAGGGCCTCCCACGCCTCGTGCGCCTCCCAGAGGAAGCCCGCGTTGTAGAGGTCGACGCCGTGCAGATAGGTCCCGCACTCCGCCCAATCGGCGGGCGACACGGGGTCGGGATCGTCCTCGACCGCTCCGTAGGAATGGCCTCCCGGGTCCTCGCGCGGGTGGGGGTTGCGGCCCGGCATGAAGGCGTAGGGCGGATAGCCCCGCTCGGGGGCGTAGCGCGGCGGGTTTCCTGCGTCCTCGGGGCCGGTCACGTCCCCAGCCTATCGCCTGGCGGGGCGCCCCTATGATGTGCGGCATGCGCGCCGCCCTCCTTGGCCTGCTGATCTCCGGCCCCTGCGTCACCCCGAGCACCAACATGCAGCAGCATGCCTACCAGCCCCTTCCCGAGGACACGCCGAGTCCGGTGGCCGGCGAATCGACCCTGGCCGGCGAGGATCCGCCCGACATCACGCGGTTTCTGAAAGTGAGGCGGGCAGGCGCCCCGTCGCTGTCGCCGGAGGGGACGCGGGTGGCCTACAGCACCGGCGTCACAGGTGTGCCCCAGGTGTGGGTGGTGGGGGCGGAGGGCGGCGTGCCCCGGCAACTGACTTTCGGTGAGCCGATCACCTTCCACGCCTGGTCGCCGGCCGGCGACTGGATCGCCTACGGCGCCGACCGTGGAGGCAACGAACGCGAAGGCTTCACCCTGATCACCACGGACGGAACGCGCGAGCGGGAACTGCTGGCGCCGTCCGACGCGTTCCGGTCGTTCGGCGGCTTCTCGCCGGACGGCGGCCGGATCGCCTATACGACCACCGAGCGCAACGGCGTCGACTTCGACGTCCACGTCCTGGATCTGGAAACAGGCGCGGACGCACGGGTCCTGGCGGGGCGGATGGGCCTGCACGTAGCTGCCTGGCGGCCCGATGGCGGGGCGCTGCTGCTGAGCGAGACGCGGGGCGAGGACGCCAACGACGTGCACCTGCTGGATCTGGAGACCGGGGCGCTAGAGACGCTGTTCGAGCCCGAGGTTCCGGCGGCCTACTCGTCCTTCGCCTGGCGGCCGGACGGCAGCGGCTTCTATATGGCGTGCGACCAGGACCGGGAATTCGCGGGGCTTGCGTATTTCGACGTGGCCGCGGGCGAGCTGGAGTGGCGGGCGGCGCCGGAACGCGATGTGGAGGGCGTATCGCTGAGTTCCGATGGGGCATGGCTTGTGCACTCGGAGAATGACGGTGGCTCCTCGCTCCTATCTGTCGTGAACACGAGGGACGGATCCGTCCTTGACGCGCCGGCCTCGCTGCCCCGCGGCATCCTGCGCGCGCGCTTCGGGCACGGATCGAACGTGCTGACGGTTACGGCGTCCGGTCCGGGCATCCCCGGCGACATCTGGACCTGGAATGTCGAATCGGGCGCTGTCCACCGTGCCACGCAGAGCGCGTCGGCCGGGCTCGACATGGCCGCGATGGTGTCGCCCGAGCACGTGGACTTTCCGGCGCGCGACGACGTGATGCTGCACGGACTGCTCTACATGCCGAGGCCAGGGTCATGGGAGGGCGGGCCGCCTCCGGTGGTGCTGGCGGTCCACGGTGGGCCGACCGGCCAGGTGCGGCCCCGGTTCCGGGCCGAACACCAATATCTGATGGCGCGCGGGATCGCGGTGTTCGACTTGAATTTCCGGGGCTCGACCGGCTACGGCAAGACCTTCGCGCGGCTCGACAACGGTCGCCTGCGGCCGAACGCGGTCCTGGACATGGCGGATGCGGTGGCATGGCTGAGGCAAGACGGCCGCGTGGACGCGTCCCGGGCGGCGGTGATGGGGGGCTCCTACGGGGGCTATCTGACGTTTGCTGCACTGACCGACCTGCCGGGGCTGTTCAAGGGCGGCGTGTCCTTCGTGGGCGTTTCCGACTGGGTCCGCGCACTCGAGGAGGCATCGCCGGACCTGAAGGCCAGCGACCGATTGGAGTACGGAGACATCGACGACCCCGAGGATCGCGCCTTCTTCAAGGAGCTCTCGCCGATCACGCGCGTCCACCAGGTGACCGAGCCGATCATGGTCCTGCATGGCGCCAATGATCCCCGCGACCCGGTGACCGAATCGGACCGCTTCGTCGCGGCGGTGCGCGCCCAGGGCGGAGAGGCCGAGTACATGCGCTTTCCCGACGAAGGCCACGGCATCCGGAAGCTCGCCAACCGCATCACCGCGTACCGCCGGGTGGCCGCGTTCCTGGAGCGCATCCTGGCGAACTAGCC
>CAZZHK010000020.1:33439-35752 GCA_964653725.1 uncultured Planctomycetales bacterium
TGGCAGGTGGGGGCGATGCCGCGCTTCTCGAAGTAGCGCTGGTGGTCCGCGTCCGCGGGCCAGAATTGCCCCGCAGGGCTGACTTCCGTCACCACCGCGCTCCCCAGGGTGCCCGAATCGTCGAGGGCGGTGATCTCGGCGCGCGCCGCCTCCTCCTGGTCCTCCGTGGTGGTGAACACGGCCGAGCGGTATTGGGGCCCGACGTCGGGGCCCTGGCGATTGAGCGTGGTGGGGTCGTGGCTGCCCAGAAACACCTCGAGCAGATGGGCATAGGTGACGGTGGCGGGATCGAAGCGCACCAGGACCACTTCCGCGTGGCCGGTGTCGGTGGTGCAGACCTGGTGGTACGTGGGGTTGTCCTGGTGGCCGCCGCAGAAGCCGACGGCGGTGTCGACGACGCCGTCAACGGCACGGAACTCAGACTCGACGCCCCAATAGCAGCCGGCCCCGAAGATGGCCGTCTCGAGGGAGCCGTCGGCACCGTCCTCCTCGAAGGCCAGCGCAGCCGAGTTGATGCAGTAGCGCAGACCACGGGGTGGCGGGCCGTCGTTGAAGACGTGGCCCAGGTGCCCATCGCAGCCGGCGCAGCGGACCTCGATGCGGTCCATGCCATGGCCCTCGTCCTGGTGGTGGGTGACGGCGTCGTCCTCGAAAGGGAGCATGTAGGCGGGCCAGCCGCAGCCCGAATCGAACTTCTCCGCGCTGCGGAACAGGCGTGCCCCGCACCCCGCGCAGCGGTAGAGCCCTGCTGCGAAATGGTGGTCATAGGCGCCGGACCCCGCCGGCTCAGTGCCGGCCTGGCGCAGCACCGCGAACTGGTCCGGCGTCAGCCGCTCGCGCCACTGCTCGTCCGACCATTCCCGTGCGTCGCCGTCCATGCTCAGAGGGCGTCGATCTTGGCGGCGAGGATGAAATCGCTCTCCGTCAGGCCGCTGATCTTGTGGGTCCATATCTCGACGCCCAGGCTTCCCCAGGCCACATGCAGGTTCGGGTGGTGGCCCTGGGCGTCGGCCAGCGTCCCGATCCGGTCGGCCAGCGCGAGGGCGCCGGCGAAATCCTCGAAATCGTAGGACTTGGCCAGGTGGTGGCCGGCCACCACTTCCCAGCCCTCGAGCCCCTCTAGCAGCTCCGCCACCACACTCCCCTCCAGCGTCGGGACGCCGCCCCGGCACGGCACGCAGTCCCTGTCAGCCAATCCGCTCATGCCCCTAGGGTACGAGCGTGAGCGGGAGCGGGTTGCTCGCAAACACGCCGGCGGCTCCTGAGGCAAGAAACGCGTGCTGGATCGTCACCCCTGCCAGGAAGGGGTCCATGCCCGCCGGCAGGTCCAAATGGGCCTTGGCGCTGCCCGATGCGTCCAGCAGACCGAAGGTGCCGAGGAACGGGGCCTGGTTGGCGAGCGTCAGCGTGGCGAATGAGTAGCCATCCCAGTTGAGCGGCAGGACCGTTCCGCCGACTGGCGTCCCGGGCGTGGTGCCCGACACGGATCCGAGCAGCAGGTAGGGATCACCGGCGTGCGCTGCGCCCGCCTCGAGGGTCAGGGCCTGTATCCCGCCGGACGCCAGCGAGACCTCGAGCGTCGGCGAGAAGAGGGGATAAGGGGCGCCGTAGGCGGCGAAGAGGAACAGCCGGTTGAGGGCAGTGTTGGTGATCTTCAAGGACCCTTGTCCGAACAGCATCTCCGACAGCACGACGCCGCCGAACGGGTCGGTCAGCAGGCCAGTGGTGCCGTTCGGCAGGTTCCATGAGAGCGTCCACTCGGTGCCGAGGCCCAGCTGCAGCGAGAGTTCATGCAGGACGCCCGCTGGAGTCTGGTCGTCCCCGAAACGGACATCGGTGAAGGAGCCCAGATCCAGGTCGATTCCGATGTCGTAGCCGATCCACCGGACGTCGAACGCGCCCAGCGGGGGAAAGGGCGGCAGCCCCGCCTCTCCCACGCAGGCGTCCAGCCCGTCGGTGGCGCAAGGGTCCAGCCCAAAGGTCAGGTCCTTGGTGAAGATCCCGTCGGAGACCGTCAGTGTGCGCTCGACCAGGGGCGTCTGGACCGCCCACGCCTCACCACTCGTCCAGCCCAGCAGGACCAGGATCGCCCAATTGCCTCGCATGCTGACATTCTAGCCCATCCCATGGGCCGGTTGAGCGGATGGTGCCCCCCGATGGAATCGAACCATCAACCTTGGGCCCTTGGCGACAAGTACTTAGGGCGCCCCCCAGAACAGCACCAGTGGATCCGCCAGTACTTGGATGCACGGAGAGGCTTTGATTGGCCGCCAGACACCGCCAGTAGAGAGGGTTCAGCTCAAGTGCGTCTCA
>CAZZHK010000021.1:0-30341 GCA_964653725.1 uncultured Planctomycetales bacterium
GGTGAGGCAGAGAGCCGGAGGGGACAGCCCGAGGGGACACACGAGTGTCCTTCCTCCGAACGCCCACAGCACGCACACGCATCAAAGAAGCGGTTCAGAGAGCACCCTCATCGGCAGGTGGAGCTGCGCTTCTGCGAGGCGCTGGGCGCGTGCATCGAGGCGTGCAGCGCCACGCTCCGCGCCGGCGCCCCGGTCGGCGCGGGCACCACCCCCCACCCCGTCAACACGGGCGGGGTGCGCCTGATGAAGCTGCGCGACTCGGCGGTGGTCGCACCCCTGGTCATGGGATTCGACAAGGACATGGTTTCCTTCTGCCATGAAGGCGCCTCCCTGACGATCAAGGGTCAGGGACTTCAGGGCGGAGCCGTGATCCTGGTAGACGGCCAGCCGCTGACGCATGTCCTGATCGATCCGAAGACCGGCGATCTGACCGGCCTGCTGCCCTCCTTCGGTGCGCCAGGCATCAAGTCGATCGAGGTCGTGAACCCGGACGGCGGTTCGCTCCTGCGTCAGCAGGGCCTTTGGGTGACACCATCGCTCGAGGGTTCCCTGGTCGGATCCAGCGGGGTCGGAGGAAGCGTCCAGGTACGCCTGACTCACCATGAACCCGCAGTCGGCCTGCTTCTGGTCGGGGTTGGCGCGGACGGCGCCTGGCTGTCTTCACCTGCCACCTGCTATCAGGCGTTCCTTCCGGGCACGCTGGCCGGTCTCCTGCCGCTGGGCGTGGTGGGCGCTCCCGCACAGGGCGCCTGGACCTGGGAATTCGGACCCCTGCCCGGCGCCGCCGGCACGGTGGTAGACCTGCAGACCCTGGTGGTCCCGCTCGCCGGTGGTGGCGCGCCTGCCTTCTCCAACCTCGTGCAGGTCCGTCTCTAGGCCGGGTGCGAAGGGACCCAGGGCGCTGCTGGCGCCCGCGATCGTGGTCCTGGTGGTCCTCTGCCTGACTTGGCTGGTCCAGGACGGCATCGAGTCGGCGCACGGCGACGCCGTGTTCACCGTGGACCCCTCGCGCATCGCCCTGGACGCGGTGCCGGAGTGGGCCCCGCTCGGCTGGACCGCCGAACTCGAGGCCCTTCTGGAGCAGATTCGGCCCTTCTCGCTCCACGATGCAGACTCGCTGGCAGCCGTTCGGGAGCGCATCGCCGGTCTGCCCTGGGTGGCCGAGGTTGCCCTGCCGGTCCGCTCCTTTCCGCGAACCGTCGCCTTCGAGGTCCGGGCCAGGCGGCCGGCCGCGGTTGCCCTGCACCTGGGCGGGGTATGGCCTCTTGACGCCCATGGGGTGCTCCTGCCGGGAGGCGGCACAGGCATGCCGCTCGCGGAGTTCCAGGGCCTGCCGGCGCTGGCCGGCGGCCGGGTCCCCTTCCTGGCCCGGCCGCGGGACGGAGTCCAGTGGCAGGACGGCCGTCTGCTGGACGGCATCGAGGTCGTCGGGCTGCTGTCCGGCCTGGTCTCGGAGCGGCGCCTGCTCCTCGAGGCTGTGGACGTGTCCGAAGCCTCCAGGCAATCGTCCCCCGACCATCCGGGGCTGGTGGTCCGCTGCCGTCGCTCGGGCGACGGGGGACCGGTGGTCCTTCTTTGGGGTCGCAGTGACCGGCGTCAGGCGTTCGGGGAGCGGTCAGGCGCTGCCAAGGTCCGTTCGCTGGAGGAGGTGCTGGCCGGCGACCCTGGCCTGCGGGGAATCGTTTCGGTGGACCTGCGCTTCGATCGGGCAGTGGTGGAGAGGTCATGAGGTGGCTGCCTCGCCTGCTTGTGCCGGCGGTCCCGGCGCTGCTGGCGGGCTGGGGGACGGGTGGTCCGGGGGTGCTGCCTGCGACGGTCTGGCTGGCGACGGGCCTCGTGTGCCTGGCCCCTCCGCGCGGGATGCGCAAGGGTCTGGCGGCGGCGCTGCTGGCAGCGCCCGGGCTGCTGGCCGCCGCCTTTCTCGATGAGCCGGCGGGCTGGGAAGCCGGATGGAGGGCGGCCGAGATGCTGGGCGTCGCGGGGGTGATGGCTGCAGCCCTGGGCCTGATGGGCGGTCGTGGCCTGCTGCGGCGGCTGGCGGGTGGAATGGCCTTCTGCGTGCCACTCCTGTGGCACGCGGGCACTCTGGGCCCGTGGAGCATGTCGGAGGGTCCCGCGCGCTGGTCGGTGCCGGGCTTGACTCTGCGCGCAGGCGCGCTCCGGACAACCGGTGCGGCCCCCCTGGCGGTTCCCGGCACTTTGGTGGCGGGCCGTACATCGGTGGAGCAAGGAGGCTGGGCCACCGTTTGGGTCGAGGTGATCGGAGCAGGGCATACCGCTTTCGAGGTCCTGTTCGAGGAGGGCGCATGGACACCTACCGAGGTCCGCACAAGGCTCGAGGGGGGCGAGACGAAGCGCATCCAGGTTCCGGTCCTTGCCCCGGAAGGCGGAAGGGGTCCCCTGGTGGCCACCGCCGGCGGTCAGGTCATCACGCGCGAGGGTCGGCCGTCCCTGGACCGCCAGACCCACGGGAATCCCCGCGCCGGAGTTCGGCCGCGTGACCTGTCTGCCCGGACCGATCCCTGGTGGATGGTCCTGGCGGCCCTGTGCCTGTGCGGCGGCGTGGCGTTGGTGGCAGGCAAGACCCGCGGCGCGGCATGGTGCATGGCCGTAGGGCTGGCGGCGCAGGCAGCCTTGCCGCCCGCGTGGGGGCCGCTGGCGGTCCACCGGGACGGCACCTGGGTGCGGCTTCTTCCGCCCGGCGAATGGCGGTTGGAGCGCTCCGCCACACGTGTGCCGCTGACCGGCGAGGCTGCCGGGCGACTGGTCCTGGACGCTGAAACAGGCACGCTGGCCTGGTCGTCGCCCGGGTGGAGCGCCTGGTCGTGGCCCGGGACCGCACCGGGTCATCCCGGATCTGGCTCGACCGTCTCGTCGGGAGCGCTCCGCGGCCTGCTTCGGCCACCGGCGGGAGGGGAGGCCAGGCACCTGGATTCGACCCCTCCCGGCGCCGCAGCCGCCTTCGCAATCACGCGGAGGGGCCGCTAGGCCGATGACGGGCTCGACCCCTTGACGGAGGTCCTGGGTAGGCTAATCTGCGCCGCTCCCCGCCGTCTGGTGGGCATGAATGAACCGATGCGTACAACCACGACACAGGCAAAGACCGCCGAAGTGGAACACGCCTGGTGGTCGGTGGATGCCGACGGCCGGGTGCTGGGCCGGCTGGCCGTGCCCATTGCGCGGACCCTCATGGGCAAGCACAAGCCCTCCTACACCCCGCATATCGACTGCGGCGACTTCGTGGTCGTGTTGAACGCCGAGAAGGTCGTCCTGTCGGGCAAGAAGGAAAAGGACAAGACCTACGCGCGCTACTCGGGCTACCCGGGCGGCCTGAAGGAGACCAATGCCGCCACGATGCGTGAACGCAAGCCCGAAGAGATCGTGCGGCTTGCGGTTCGGCGCATGCTGCCCAAAACGCGCCTGGGCCGGGCCATGCTGGCCAAGCTCAAGGTCTACGCAGGGTCGCAGCACCCCCACGAGGCTCAGGATCCCCAGCCTCTCGACCCCGACGCCTGGAAGAACCTGTCGTGAGCGAATCGGGCGGCTACCACTGGGGCACGGGACGGAGAAAGAGTTCCGTCGCCCGGGTCCGCATTCGCGACGGCAAGGGCCAAGTCCAGGTCAACGGCAAGGCAGTCGACAATTTCTTCCCCACCATCCAGGACCAGACCAGCGCCCTCGCGCCCCTGGCCGCCACCGGCGCCGGTGAGCGATTTGACGTCTGGGTGAATGTCCGCGGCGGCGGCACGACAGGCCAGGCCGGTGCCACCAGCCTGGGGCTGGCCCGGGCGCTGACCTCCTACGAAGGCGCCAACGGTCCCCAGGACGGCGGCACCATCGAGGTCATGCCCGAAGTGGAGGAGATCGAGGCCGGCACCATCGGCGAAGAGCCCGTCGTGCTGACGCCCATCACCAAGACCGTCACCTATGAGGAGCGCCTGCGAGAGGCCAACCTCCTGACGCGGGACTCGCGCAAGGTCGAGCGCAAGAAGTACGGACGCCACGGCGCCCGCCGCGGCTTCCAGTGGGCCAAGCGCTAGACCCCTCCGGGTTGCCGCTCCTGTAGGATCGGGATCCCATGGCCGGGCATTCGCACTGGGCGGGGATCAAGCACAAGAAGGCCGCCAACGACGCGAAACGCGGCAAGGTCTTCTCCAAGATCGCCCGCGACATCATTCACGCCGCCCAGACGGGCGGCGGGGATCCGGGTGACAACCCGCGTCTCCGGCTGAGCCTGGAAAAGGCCCGTGCGGCCAACATGCCCAACGACAAGATCGAGCGGGCCATCGCCCGGGGCACCGGGGCACTCGAGGGCGGCCAGCTCGAGCAGTTCCAGCTGGAGGGCTATGGGCCGGGGGGGGTGGCCTTCCTGGTCGATGTGCTCACCGACAACCGCAAGCGCACCGGTCCCGAGGTGCGCATGGCTTTCGAAAAGAGGGGCGGCAACATGGGCACGCAGGGATCGGTGGCCTGGATGTTCGAGGCCAAGGCGGTCTTTGCCTTCAGCGCCGAGGGACGGGACGAGGAGGAGACCCTGCTGGCGGTGGCCGACGGGGGCGCCGATGACCTGGAGGTGGAAGAAGGGATGATGGTGGTCACAGGCCCACCGGACCGCTTCATGGACCTGCGTCAGGCACTGGAGGGGTTGGCCGTGGAGCCCGAGTCCGCGACCATCACGTTCGTGCCCCAGACGACCGTGGAACTGGAGTTGGACGAAGCCCGCAAGGTCCTTGCCTTGGCGGACGATTTGGAAGATCTCGACGACGTTCAGAACGTGACGAGCAATCTCGACATTCCCGAGGAACTGCTGATGGAGTCAGGCTCATGACCGGTGACACCGCCACTACTCGCATATTGGCCGCCACGGGCGACGCTGCCCTGGGCGAAGCGCTGGCCGCGGCCTTCTCCGCCGCCGACGCGGTTGTGGACCGCGCGGAGACGGCAGAGGATCTGCTGGCCGACGAAGGCCTGGACAGCAGCATCGTTCTGCTGGACGCGGCCCTTCCCGGCGCCAACGCGTTCGAGTTGTGCCGCGAACTCACCGGAGGGCGGGGCGTCCACGTCGCTTTCGTGACCGACGGTGCCTCCCGCCACGCGGAGGGCATCGCCCGTTTCTGCGGCGCGTGGGAGACGGTGTCGGCCCCGTTCGACGAGGACACGGTGCGCGCCGTCCTGGCCGGCCCGCCGGGGCCCACCGAGGCGGCGGCCGCGGCCCGCGGCACCAAGGAAGCGATGGAGGACCTCTCCGCCGGCCTGCTGCGCGACCTGATGGGGGAGCCCGACGAGGACCTCATTTCGGCCATCACAGATCCCGAGACCAAGCTGCTGGGCCAGGAGTTCCTGGCCTACAAGGTCGACGAGGAGTTCAAGAGGGCCCAGCGCTTCCAGCATCCGCTGGGCTGCGTGATGCTCGGATTCGAAGGCGAGGCGGACGAGGACACCCTGCTGGAACTGGCGGGCCTGTTCCTGACCGCGTCCAGGGACACCGACATCCTGGGCCGGTACGGGCGCAGCACGTTCCTGTTTCTGCTGCCCTACACGGGACTCGACGGCGCGAGGGTCATGGCCGACAGGATTTCGGCGGATGCCCAGGCCAAGGGGCTCCGGGACATCACCGGAGATCCGATGCGCATCTCGTGCGGCATCACGTGCATGCCGTCTCCCGCTGTGGAGCATCGCGAACAGCTCGTCGACCTGACCCAGACGGCCTTCAACGCCGCCAGGGAATCCGGCGGCGGCATCCAGGAAGGGGCATGATCCTCGTCCCGTTGATGGCTGCGGTGCTGATGCCGCCCCAGGCTCCGGTCGACGCGGCCGCCCTGGAGCGCGGCTTGTCCTCGGTCACCGTCGAGGAGCTGCTGGCCCATGCGTCCTTCCTGGCGGATGACGCCCTCGGTGGCCGCAACACCCCGTCGCCAGGCCTGGAAATCGCGGCTGCCTACCTGTCGACCAGGTTGGACGCGCTCGGGCTGGAGCCGATCGGTGATGACGGCACCTACTATCAGAGGTTCCCGGTGTCGCGCACCTTCCTGAAGGACAGCGGCGTCGTCACCACGTTCGCCGGACCCGCAGGAGACGGCTCGCTGGCCCATGGCGAGGACATCTTCCTGGTCAGGGGATGGACGGCCGAAATGACGGTGGAGAGCGGCCCGGTTGTCTATGTGGGAACGGGATCCGGGAGCCGCTCCTTCGACGCAGCGAAGGGTGCATGGGCTCTGGTCATGGGGGGGGATGGCCCCAACGCATTCCCGCAGCAGAGGCGCGCCCGGAGGGCCGGTGCGCTGGGCGTCCTGGTGGCGCGTTCGCGCGGCGCCACGGAGCCGGAAGACCTCAGCGGAACCCGGGAGTCGCTGCGCTCCGCCCGCGAGAAGGGGAGAATCTCGTACGGGGAGGTCGGGCGGAGCAGTTCCACCCGCAAGACCGTGCCTGTTCTGAGGCTCAGCGACGGCGCGCGCGACCGCCTGATCGGTGTCCTGCCCATGCTGGAGGGGCAGCCTGTGGACGGTTTGCGGGTCAGTTTCCACTCCGGACCCACCCTCATCGTCGAACGTCCTGCCAATGTCGTCGGCCTGCTGCGCGGATCGGATCCCGACCTGGCCCGCGAGGCAATCGTGTTCTCGGCGCACATGGACCACGTGGGGACGCGAGAGCTGGACGGTCAGCCGGAGGTGTGGAACGGTGCCGGCGGCAACGCCTCGGGCACCTCGGCCCTGCTCGAGATCGCGGGGGCATTCGCCGAGGCCGGTGCGCCGGCCAGGTCCGTGATCATCCTGTTCGTCTCAGGTGAGGAGAAGGGCCTCTGGGGGTCCTCCTGGTATGTGGAGCATCCCCTGTGGCCCCTCGAAGACACGGTGTGCAACATCAACACCGACATGGTGGGACGCAATGCCCCCAATGACCTGATGATCACGCCCAGTCCGCGCCATGGCTCATTCAACACGGTCGCCCAGGCCGGATTTGCCCTGGGCGCCTCCGAGGGATTCGTGATCCGGCACAAGGGAATCAAGCCCAATCCAGGCTCGGACGCCTACTTCGGACGGTCCGACCACGCCAACTTCGCCCGCAAGGGCATCCCGGTGTGCTTCTTCTTCGCCGACATCCACGAGGACTACCACGGTCCCCACGACACCTGGGAGAAGCTGGACCTGGACAAGATGCGCCGCGTCGCGCGGCTGTCGTTCCGTCTCGGCTGGCAGGTCGCCAACGATCCCAAACGCCCGGTGTTGATCGAGTAGGCGAGCCGGGGTCTACAGCATCCAGCCCGGACAGCCGGTGCAGGGCGTGTCCGGCCCCTTCCCGTTCGGCGCGTTGTCGCCGTGGAAGGTCTCGCGCGAGGCGAGGTAGGCAGGTCCGTTGAAGATCTCCTTCAGGGGCTTCTCACTGATGTTGTCGAACGTCCACTTCTTGTCGTAGACGCCGCAGCAGGGGACGACGGATCCGTCCCAATGGATGACCGTCTTCCGCCACGGCCAGTCGCAGCCCACCTTCTTCTGGTCGGACTCGAGCGTGTCCAGCCCCTGGGCGGCCGCGGTGCCGCCGACCAGGTCCCCGTCCTCGAGGATGGCCCTGTAGGCAGGCAGCACCCACTTCTGGGATTCGGGCCTCTTGGGCAGCCACTCTTCCAGGTGGCTGCGGATGCGCAGCGACCGCTCGCGGTCGGTCATGTCGAGCGGGTCCAGATGCTTGTTCTTGTGCAGGAACCTGAGGTTCATCGAGCCGGTCTCGATCTTGTAACCCACACCCAGGGCCCGGGCGAAGGCGGGCACCCAGGGAATCTCGTGCTCGTTCTTTGCGGTGACAGCAAAATTGATCTGGATCTTGGGGCGGGGGGCGCCGGCCCGGCGTTTGGCTTCGACGACCACACGGATCTTGTCGACGACCTCGGCCAGGCTGCGTCCCGGCTGGTAGGCCTCGTAGGTCTCCTGGGTGATGCCGTGCAGCGAAACGGTCAGCTCGTCCAGGCCGGAGGCCACCAGGCGCCCGGCGTCCTCCTTCTGGAAGCCGTGGAAGTTGGAGGATATGTACGAATAGACCCGCGCGTCATGGACGTAGCGGATCATGTCGTAGATGTCAGGGTGGATCAGCGGGTCGCCCCATTGGGTCAGGTCAATCACATAGGCGTGCTTCTTGACCTGGTCGACGATCCGGCGGAACTCGTCTGGGTCCATCAGGCCCTTCGCGCGGCTCAGCAGCGAATTGCCGGTGGGGCAGAGCTGGCAGAACGTGTTGCACGCATTCGTTGTCTCGATCTTGACAATGGTGGGAAGCCCGGCGGCCTGCCTCAGCTGCAGGACGGTGCCGACCTCCACCTTGGCCACATTCCAGAGCTTTCCCAGCGAGATGATGCGGCGGTTGCGCACCAGGTGCCGAACCGCCCTCAGGGGGAGCAGCATGAGCTCCGCCAGATGGAGGCTCCCTCTCACATGGATGGGGCGCCACCAGGAACGGCGCGGTTCCGGACGTGTGATCGTGGGGCTCGCGTGCGACGCCTCAACGGGTGCCGGCCGCCGATGGCGTACATCCAGCAGGGGTGCGCGTATGCGGCGCTGCCGTGCACGCTTGCCGGGGGCGCCTAGTCCGGGGGAGAAGTGGATCACTTGGTACAGAAACCTCCGACTGGTTCATCGGCACATCTGCGCGTTTCTTTACCGGCAATCCAGGCTTTCCTGGGAAAACGCAAAGTGCTGTCTGTCAGGAGGTTGCAGAGATCATGAGGTCCCTGACCCGGCCCATCTGCAGGACGTTTGCCTGCTCCGGAAGCAACCCCGGCTCACTGGCCAGCACCACGGGGCCCCGTGATGGATCGACAGGCGGCAGACCGTGGCTGCCGCGCACCAGGGAGGGATCCAGCGGGATCACGTCGAACAGGGTCCTGAAGCCCAGGCGCGAGGCCAGCAGACGGCGCGCCACACGCAGACGCGGCGCGGTCAGGGTGGGATCCAGGAACAGTTCGCAGGGGTCGTAGCCAGGCTTCCGGTGGATGTCGACCGTGCGGGCGAAGTCCGGGGCGTCTGCGTCAACCAGCCAGTAGGGATAAGCGAACCAGGAGCCGCTTTCCGCCAGCAGCACGGCGTGTCCGGCCCGGGGGTGGTCCAGCCCGATGCCTGCCCGGTCGGCCCCGGCCACAAAGTCGGCGACACCCGGCAGCGATTCCAGGATCTCCCTGACCGGACCCTCGGCCTGATCCTCATGCAGGTGGACATGGGCGATCTGGTGGTCGCAGACGCAGAAGGCGCGGCTGGCCCCAGGCTCCAGCACTTCTCCGAACGGGGTCTCACGCACCTCGAGCAGTCCCGCCTCCCGCAGCGCCAGATTGGGCAGCACAGCGCGGTCCACGTCCTCCAGGCCGTATTCGCTGACCACCAGGACCGCGTAGCCCTCCGACCGGGCCTTCTCAGCCAGGGCACCGGCCACGTCGTCCACCTCCCGTATCCGGTCCTGAGCGTCCGCGTGGCCAGGGCCGAAGCGCTGGAAGTCGTAGTCCAGATGCGGCAGGTAGGCGAGCAGCAGGTCGGGGGAATTGGGGCCGTCCAGGACAGCAGAGGCGGCACCCGCGATCCACCCGGTGGACGACAGCCCTGCGCGCGGCCCCCAGAACGAGGCGAACGGGAACGGGCCCAGGCGCTCCTCCAGATGCGCGGCCAGACCCGGCGGGCCGCTTTGGATGCCGAATCGCTTGGCGCCGTCGGCCCCGTAGGACGGCCGCGGGGTGACCCAAATGTCCGCCGTTGAATTCAGGTTGAACCACCAGAAGAGGGACGCCGCGCGGATC
This sequence comes from uncultured Planctomycetales bacterium, assembly GCA_964653725.1. Taxonomy (GTDB): domain Bacteria; phylum Planctomycetota; class UBA1135; order UBA1135; family CAZZHK01; genus CAZZHK01. Next base: position 9,773 of record CAZZHK010000021.1, read on the forward strand.
GGCCGGCCCTGCCACGGTGCCGCCGCACCGAGCAGACTGTGGGGCTGTCGCCAGAACAGCACCTGGTCGAGTTCGGGCCAAAACCAGCCGTTGCCGACCACCCCGTGCCTGTCGGGCGGGAGACCGGTAAGCATCGTGGCCTGGGCAGTGCAGGTAACCGCCGGCAGCGGCGGCACCAGCGGCAGGTGGCCCCCTTCCTCGGCCAGGGACCGAAGCCGGGGGGCGTGGTCCAGGCCTGCGGGCGTCAGCCCGACGACGTTGATGACGATGCAGCGGCCTGCCACGGATCCGTCAGCTTCGCCCGTCCGCCAGAGCGGCCTGCGCCGCAGCCAGCCGAGCGACCGGGATCCGGAACGGCGAACAGGAGACGTAGTCCAGCCCCAGGCCGTGGCAGAAGGCGACCGAGGGAGGGTCGCCGCCATGCTCGCCGCAGATGCCGATCTTCAGCTGGCCGCGCGTGGAGCGCCCGCGCTCCACGGCCAGCCGCATCAGGTTGCCCACCCCCTCTACGTCGATGGAGCGGAAGGGGTCACCGTCCAGGATTCCCTCCCGCGTGTACATCTCGAGAAAGGTGCCTGCGTCGTCCCTGGAGAAGCCGAAGGTGGTCTGGGTCAGGTCATTGGTCCCGAAGGAGAAGAACTCTGCCACTTCCGCGACCCGGTCGGCTGTGAGGGCGGCTCTCGGCAGTTCGATCATGGTGCCCACCAGATACGGGACCGTGGTGCCCTTGCGCTCGAACGCGGCCCGGGCGGCCTCGCGGACCGCATCGGCCTGCCGCTGCAGTTCGTTGCGGTGGCTGACCAGTGGGATCATCACCTCGACGCGCGGCGTGGCGGCCTTGGCCTTCACGTTGCATGCCGCCTCGAAGATGGCCCGGGCCTGCATTTCCGTGATCTCCGGATAGAGGATGCCCAGCCGGCAGCCCCGGTTGCCCAGCATGGGATTGGCCTCGTGCAGCTGGTCCACTTTGGTGCGAATGGAGGCCACCGAGATGCCGAGGGTCCTGGCCAGGCCTCTCTGCGCCTCCTTGTCCTGAGGCAGGAACTCGTGCAGCGGCGGGTCCAGGGTCCGGATCGTGACCGGGCGCGTACCCATGGACATGAACACGCCCTCGAAGTCGCGTCGCTGCAGCGGCAGGAGCTTGCGCAGGGCGTCTCGCCGCTCTTCCCGCGAATCCGCGAGGATCATGGCCCGCACCCAGTCGATCTTGCCCTCGCCGAAGAACATGTGCTCGGTGCGGCAGAGGCCGATCCCCTGTGCTCCGAGGGCAACGGCGACGTCGCACTGGTCGGCCTGGTCGGCATTGGCCCGCACCTTCAGGCGGCGGGCCCTGTCGGCCCACGCCATGAGGCTCCGGTAGCGCCTGGTGTCTGGAGCGGGGTGCCTGGCGCCGGTCAGCAGGTCGTGCAGGACACGGCTGGGCCGGGTGGGAAGGCGACCCGCAAAAACCTGACCGGTGCTTCCGTCGATCGAGATCCACCGGTCCTGCCGGATCGTGCGGTCGCCGGCGGTCAAGGTGGCCGCCTGGCTGTCCACCAGGATCTCTCCGCACCCGACCACGCAGACCTTGCCCATCTGACGTCCCACCAGCGCCGCGTGGGACGTCATGCCGCCCCTCTGCGTCAGGATGCCTTCGGCGGCCGCCATGCCGCGGATGTCCTCGGGACTGGTCTCGGTCCGCACCAGGATCACAGGGGTGCCCTGGGTCGCCATCCGCACTGCAGCCCGGGCGGTGAAGGCGGCCTTGCCCGTTGCGGCGCCGGGACCGGCGCCCAGACCGGTGGCCAGCAGGTCGCGGTCATCCGCTTCGGCGGTCTCGAATTCGGGCCGCATCAGGTGCTCGACCGCTTCCGCGGGGACCCGCGTGACCGCCTCATTTTTCGAGATCCGGCCCTCGCGGGCCATGTCCACGGCGATGCGGACCGCGGCCTGGCCCGTGCGCTTGCCTGACCGCGTCTGCAGCAGCCACAGTCGGCCATGCTCGACAGTGAACTCGAGATCCTGCATGTCGCGGTAGTGGTCCTCGAGGATGTGCTGGATCTTGCCCAGCTCGCGCCAGGCACCCGGGAAGGTCTGCGCCATTTCAGCGATCCGCACCGGTGTGCGGACGCCTGCAACCACGTCCTCCCCCTGGGCATTGACGAGGTACTCGCCGTACAGGTGCTTGGCGCCGGTCCCCGGGTCACGGGTGAAGGCGACGCCGGTGCCGGACTCTGGACCCAGATTTCCGAACACCATTGCCTGGACGCTGACCGCGGTGCCCCAGTCATGGGGGATGTCGTTCAGCTCGCGGTAGGCGATGGCCCGGTCGTTGTTCCAGGAGCGGAACACCGCATCGATGGCCTGGCGCAGCTGCTCACCGGGGCAATCAGGGAGCACATCGTCCGACCGTGCCTCGATGATCGCCTTGTAGTCGGCCACCAGCCTCTTCAGGTTGTCCACCGTCAGTTCGGTGTCGTTTTCGATGCCGCGACGGGCCTTGACCTTCTGGATCTGCTTTTCGAAGGGGTCTTCCCCGCGACGGTCCCGGATGCCGAGGACCACGTCGCCGAACATGTGGGCAAAGCGTCGGTAGGAGTCCCAGGCGAAACGGGGGTTGTCTGTTGCGAAGGCGAGTCCCTCGACGGTCTCCTCGTTGAGCCCCAGGTTGAGGACCGTGTCCATCATTCCGGGCATGGAAACGCGGGCACCGGACCGGACGCTGAGCAGCAGCGGGTTCAAGGCGTCCCCGAACGCCCGCCCCATGATGCGTTCCACCCGCGGCAGGACTTTCTGGACGCGCTCGTCAAGGCCATCCGGCCATGCGCCTCCATGCGCCTGTGCGTGGATGCACACGTCGGTGCCGATCGTCATTCCCGGAGGCACCGGCAGGCCCAGGCGTGTCATCTCGGCAAGGCCGGCCCCCTTGCCGCCCAGCAGGTTGCGCTCCTTCTCGCTCCCGTCGGCCTTGCCGTCACCGAAGAACCAGACCAGTCGGCGGATCCTGGTCACAGGGCGGGAGTCCCGTCGCCGATGCCGGCCACCTTCCATTCGCGGCCTATGCGCACGCTGGAGATCTGGTAGCCGGCGGCCGCCGGTTCGATGTCCACCAGCACAGCAAGCCCCTGTCCACCGGCGGCGGTCAGCCGGCGCGCCTGCTCTCCCGAAAGGAACCCGTCCAGCACCATCACACCTGCCGGATCGAGGGCCTCGAAGTAGTGCTGCAGCGTCAGGTCCAGGACTACCGCATCGATCCAGAAGCACTCGAGAGGCACGCGGGCCCGGTCGGGGCCACTGAATTCCGCCGTCCCGGGTCCGGTCAGCCGCAGCCACTTCAGGCCCGGGTTCTCCTCGAGGATCTGCTCGCGGGCGATGCCGTAGGACTGGCGGGTGATGCCCTGGCGCTCCTTGAGGACCTCCGCAAGGCACTTGTACTCAAGATCGGCGCGCCCGCAGCGGAATGCATCGCGGAAGGCCCCTGCCGCCTCCGCAGGGGTGGAGAAGGCGGATCCGGCGAATCCTTCCCCTGTTTCGATCGAGCAGCACGAGGACACGAAAAAAGCTGCACTGGATAGCAGGACAGCGATGGACCCTGAGGGGGGACGTGACGAATTGTTCAACGGGGTTATCCTAGAAGCGGAAATGGACAAGCGACAACGCAGGCGCCTGGGATTGGCGCCCCTGGGAGGCGTTCTTTTCTGCCTGGCCGCGGTCGGGTGCGGGGATGGAGCGAGCGGTTCGGCCGCCGTACTGGGCGCCGTTCCGGCACCGTCGGAGGACGGGGCGCGGCTGGTCTTCGGCGAGAGCGCCCACGACTTCGGCAAGGTGTCCGAGGGCAAGGTGGTGACCCACCTGTTCCCGTTCACGGCGCAGGGCAGCGAATCGCTGGTCATCAGCCGGGTGGACTCGTCCTGCGGCTGCACGGCCAAGAACGTTTTCGTGGAGCGGATGGGAGTGCGCACCGCCTATGTCTTCGGGGAGGAGATCCCTCCCGGGACCCGCTGCTGGGTCGAGGCGAGAATGGACACCTCGGACATCACCCATACGAAATCCGCCACCGTGACCGCCACCAGCAATGACCCGACCGGGCCCAAGACGGTGCGCGTCAAGGTCACGGTGCTGCGCCCGTTCTACGTAGAGCCGTCCTACCTCAACTTCCAGGTCATCGCCCGCGGGACCACCCCGACGGCCAAGGCCCTGGTCCGGTCAGATTTTCCCGACCGGTCGTTCGAGGTTGTGGACGTCATCAAGGGCCACCCAGGCCTGGTCGTCGAGACGAGTCCCATGGCAGGTCAGGCAGGTCCAGGCAACGGGATCGAGGTTTCCGTGACCCTTCCGCCGGATCTCCCGCTGGGGACCTTCAATGCCAAGGCCCGCCTGGTGATGGGTGACGGCAAGTCGGTGGACGTCAACCTGTTCGCGCTGGTGCAGGGTCCGGTGCGGCTCATGCCCCAGGATCAGCTGCCGTTCGGCCTGCTGCGCCGGGGGTTGGTGTCAAACCGCCACGTGGACGTGGTGGGCAACGACACCGGCCGCGTCGTCAAGGCCACGGCCGTGGAGGTCCGTTCGGACTTCGCGGACCATGTGATGGTGCACCTGCGGTCCGTGGAGGGCCCGGACGCACATCTGGGCCGCACGCGGGTCGAAGTGGCGGTCCAGCCGACTATGCCTGTCGGCGTCTTCTCGGGGACCCTGCTGGTCTCCACGGACCACCCGGACATGGTCCTGATCGAAGTGCCTTTCTCGGGCGTCGTTCGGTAGCCTCTCCGTACTTCCGGAGTCCCTTGGGGGATCCGGGCAACTCGGGCTGGGCGGACCTCTAGGAAACAGCGTGCACCTCGGTGAAATTCTCATGGGCTCGGGCGCTCTGAGCGCCGAGCAGCTGAAGGAGGGCCTGACCCTGGCCCAGAGGAAGGGGGTACGGCTGGGGGAGGCGCTGGTCGAGGCGGGATTCGCAGACGAGGCCACTGTATTCCGGGCCCTGGCCAAGCAGGCCGGGCTGAGATTCGTGGATCTGGAAGGCCGCAAGCCGTCCCGGGCCGCCCTGGACGCGCTGCCCGACGGCCTGGCGCGGGATCTGGGCGTGCTGCCGGTGGCGGACAAGGACGGCAGCCTGTTCGTCGCCATCGGCGATCCCGCCCAGACGGTGGTCGCGGACAGCCTGGCCTTCCAGGTGGACCGCGACGTCGTATGCGTAATGGCAGCGCCGCGGGCCCTGAAGGCTGCCCTGGAAGTCACCTACGGGGAGGCGCCGGCGGCGCCGCCGGGGGCGGGCGCACTCCGCGGTGCAGAAACGCCCGAGGACGTGGATTCGGACGCCCCTGTGGTCCGATTCGTCGAGCAGACGCTCGAGACGGCCCTCGATGCCCGGGCCAGCGACGTTCACCTCGAGCCCTACGAGGACCGGCTGAGGGTGCGCTACCGGGTGGACGGCGTGCTGCTGGACGCCGGCAACCACCCGCCCCACCTCAACGGTCCGGTCATCAGTCGGATCAAGATCATGGCAGGGCTGGACATCGCCGAGAAGCGGCGGCCGCAGGACGGCCGCATCCTGCACGTGGGGGAGGGCGGCCGGCAGGTGGACATTCGCGTGTCGATTCTGCCGAGCAACCACGGCGAGACGGTTGTCATGCGTCTCCTGGACCGGTCCGCCGGCCTGCTCAGCCTGCGCGACCTGGGCTTCGGCGATGACGACTACCGACGCTTCCAGCGTCTCATTGCGAGGCCCAACGGCATGCTGCTCGTGACAGGTCCCACCGGCTCCGGGAAGACCACCACGCTCTATGCGGCCCTGTCCGAGCTCAACCAGACGGACACCAAGGTGATCACCGCCGAGGATCCTGTCGAATACCACCTCGACGGCATCAACCAGGTGCAGGTGAGCCGCAAGGCCGGCCTGGGGTTCACGGAGATCCTGCGCTCCATCCTGAGGCAGGCGCCCAACATCATCCTGATCGGTGAAATCCGCGACAAGGAGACCGCGGAAATCGCGGTCCAGGCGGCGCTGACTGGACACCTGGTGCTCAGCACACTGCACACCAATGATGCCGCCAGTGCCCTCACGCGCCTGGTCGACATGGGCGTCCCGCCGTTCCTGGCGTCCGCCTCGATCCACGGCGTGCTGGCCCAGCGCCTGCTGCGCACGCTGTGTGCGGAGTGCGCCGTCAAGACCCCGGCCGATGCGTCGGAGCTGCAGGTGCTCGGCCTGTCCGGCACGGAAGAGGAAGTGGAGCTCGCCCGGCCCCGGGGATGCGCCGAGTGCGGCGGCTCGGGCTTCCGGGGCCGCGTGGGCATTTTCGAGCTCCTGGAAATGGACGACACGGCCCGCGGAATGGTGTTTGCGGGCGAGTCCCACTGGACCATCCGCGAGCACGGCATCCGGGCCGGCCTGATGAGCACCCTGTTCGACGACGGCAAGCGCAAGGTCCTGGACGGGCGCGTGTCCATCGAGGAGCTGATGGGCGCGACGATGGGCGAATGGACGGAGACCACAGAGGACGATTCCCAATGACCTACCAACTGGATGACCTGATGCAGGCCTGCGTGGATCGCGGTGCCTCCGACCTTCACCTGACCGCCGGCCGGCCGCCGGTCCTGCGGATCCACGGCCGGCTGGTCGACATGGAAGGGGAGGTTCTCGAAGAATCGGTCCTGCGTGATCTGGTCGGTGAACTGGCCGGCGAAAAGGCCCGCGCCGAGATGGCCGACGTCGGCGGCTCCGACTTCGGACTGGCCTTCAAGGACGGCTCACGGTTCCGCGTCAGCGTGTTCAGGTCCAAGGGCGGCTACCGGGCAGTCCTGCGGCTGATCCCTTCGGAAATGCTGTCCTTCGACGAGATCGGCGTGCCGGAGGCGGCCCGGGAGTTGTGCAGCAGGCCCCAGGGCCTGTTCCTGGTCACCGGGCCGACCGGGTCGGGCAAGACCACGACGCTGGCCTCGATGGTCCACTGGATCAACACCAACCAGGACCGGCACATCGTGACGATCGAGGACCCGATCGAATACGAACACTCCAACGCCCAGTCCATCATCACCCAGCGAGAGATCGGCCGGGATGTGGAGGGTTTCGGGGAGGCCATGCGCCGTGTGCTTCGTCAGGACCCGGAGGTGATCCTGCTGGGCGAGATGCGCGATCTTGAGACGATCGCTGCGGCCATTACCGCGGCCGAGACAGGGCACCTGGTATTCGCCACGCTGCACACGACCGGGTCGGCAAGGACGGTCGACCGGATCATCGACGCCTTCCCGCCGGACCAGCAGGACCAGATTCGGGTCCAGCTCAGCGTGAGCTTGATCGCAGTCCTCTCCCAGGTCCTGCTGCCCCGCGCCGACGGCCCGGGGCGCGTGGCCGCCTTCGAATTGATGCTGCGGTCCTCGGCCATCGAGAACCTGATCCGCAAAAACGAGACGTTCAAGATCCCGTCGGTCATCCAGACTTCCAAGGCCCATGGAATGGTGCTGCTGGACGATTCGCTGGCGGGCCTGGTCGCCTCGGGCGCGGTCGCGGCGGAAGTGGCGCGGGAATTCGCATCGGACCGGGCGCAGTTCACGGGATGACCCCGGGCGCGAAACAGCTTCTCGGCCAGGTCCTGAAGGGACGCGGCTGGGTCACTGAAGGCCAGATCCAGGAGGCGCTGTCCAGGCAGCGGGACTCGGGCGGAACCCTGGGCCGCCACCTGGTCGAGGCCGGGGCGGTGACGGATGCCCAGCTGTCGTTCGCATTGGCCATCCAGGGCGGCATGGCGGAGGCCGAGACGCTGGAGACCACGGACGATGCAACCTCCCTGCTGGATGCCGCCTCGGCCCGCACCTTCGGTCTGCTGCCGCTCTCCATCGAGGACGACGTGCTGGTGATCGCCATGGGGGACCCTGCCCAGTCCGCCGTGCTGGACGACCTTCGGTTCACGCTGGGACGTGAGATCCGCGGGGTCCTGGCCGACCCGGCGCTCCTTGCGGGCGCAATCGAGGCCGCCTACGGAGCGAGGCCAGAGGCGCCCGCGGCAGCCGACGCCGACGGCGCCGAGGCCGCTCCCGTGGTCCGGCTGCTCAACCAGATTCTCTACCAGGCGATCCGGGACAGGGCCAGCGACGTCCACTTCGAGCCGTACGAGGACCGGTTCCGGATCCGCTACCGGGTCGATGGGGCTCTCTACGAGGTTGAGTCGCCTCCCAGCCACCTGGGTCCGGCGCTGCTGAGCCGCATCAAGATCATGTCGGACCTGGACATCTCCGAGACGCGGCTGCCGCAGGACGGGCGCATCGAACTGACCATCGACGGACGTCCGGTGGACCTGCGCGTGGCCACCCTGCCCACCATGTTCGGCGAGTCTTGCGTTCTCCGGGTCCTCGACCGCAGCGTGGTGGCCCTGGACCTCGACAACCTCGGGATCGACAGCGGCCACATCAAGCAGCTGCGCTCCATGATGCACCTTCCGCACGGCATCGTCCTGGTGACCGGCCCTACGGGATCGGGAAAGACGACCACGCTCTACGCGATGCTCAACGAGGCGAACGACCCAGGGGTCAAGTTCATTACCTGCGAGGATCCGGTCGAGTACGACCTGGACGGCATCGTCCAGATCCCGGTCCTCGAGGACATCGGGGTCACCTACGCCTCGATCCTGCGGACCATCCTGAGGCAGGATCCCGACAAGATCCTGGTGGGCGAGATCCGCGACCGGGAGACCGCCCAGACCGCAGTCGAGGCGAGCCTGACCGGCCATACGGTGTTCAGCACGGTGCACACCAACGATGCAGCCAGCGCGGTCACGCGGCTGGTTGACATCGGCGTGCCGCCCTTCCTGATCAACGCGACGCTCGAGGCGGTGGTCGCCCAGCGCCTTGTGCGGCGCATCTGCGAGGACTGCAAGGAGGCCTACGAGCCGGATGACGAAGTGCTGGGACTGCTCGGGATCAGGCGCGAGGTCATCGGGAACGCCCGCTTCTCGCTGGGGGCCGGGTGCGAGTCCTGCTTCCGGTCCGGCTACCGTGGCCGCATGGCGATCATGGAGGTGCTGAGCGTGAGCGATGCGATCAGGGGACTTATCCAGTCGACGCAGGGAGAGTCCGCGATCCGCACCCAGGCGGTGCGCGAAGGCATGACGTCCCTGCGTGAAGCCGGGCTCCAGGCGGTGCTGGACGGGCACACGACCGCCGAGGAGGTGGCCCGTGAGACCCCGGCTACGACCGGGGAGGCCGTCTAGTGCCCAAGCGGCTCCAGCGTGCTCCTCGTGCGGCCGCAGGCGGCCGCGATGCGCAGCAGGAGGCGACGGACACGGGAGGCCGAGGCGCATCCAGGGGCGCCAAGGTCTCCGACCGCGTGCTCGCCACGTTCACCTCGCAGCTCGCCGTTTTGACGGGGGCTGGACTGTCCGTTGTCCGGTCGCTCCACATCCTGGAGGGCCAGATGGCCAAGGGCGCTTTCAAGGCGGCCCTGGCCGAGGTGACGGAGGACGTGGAGGCCGGTTCGACCCTCAGCGAGGCGCTGGGCAAGCACCCGAGGGCCTTCGAGACGCTCTACACACAAATGGTCAAGGCGGGCGAGGCCGGCGGCATCCTGGATACGGTCCTGGAACGGCTCGCGTTCTTCCTGGAGCGCGCGCAGGAGGTCCGTGACAAGGTCAAGGGGGCGCTCATCTACCCGGTGGTTGTGATGGTGGTTGGAACGGCGGTGGTGACGTTCGTGATGATGTTCGTCATCCCCGAGTTCCAGGCGATCTTCGAGTCGTTCGGCAAGGACCTTCCGCGCCCGACCCAGCTGCTCATGGACGCCAGCGACTTCTTTCTGAAATGGTGGTATCTGCTGTTCGGCATCCCGGCCCTGGTCTTCGGCCTGCTGCGCCTCCTGGCGGCCCGCAACGAGGGTTTCCGATACCGCCTCCACGCGCTGCAGCTGCGGCTGCCGGTCTGGGGCCGGGTGGCGGAGGGGTCCATGGTGGCGCGCTTCATGCGCACCTTCGGGACTCTGATCCAGAGCGGTGTTCCGCACCTGGAGGCACTGGACATCGTGTCGATGTCGCTGCCGAACCTGGTGCTCCAGGAGGGCATCGAGGAGATCAGCGAGAGCGTGCGCGAGGGTGAAGGCATCGCCCGGCCGATGGGGGAGAGCGGCGTGTTCGACGACATGGCCGTGAACATGGTGGATGTGGGAGAGGAGACCGGTGAGCTGGACGCCATGTGCCTGCGCGTCGCCGACACCTACGAGATGGAAGTCGAGCGGCGGACGGACGCCGCGCTGCAGCTGCTCGAGCCGATCCTGCTGCTCGTGATGGCACTGGGGGTTGGCTACATCGTCTTTGCACTGTTCCTGCCCCTGCTCGAGATGATGGACACCCTCGGGCAGATCTAGTCGCCATGAGGCTCAGGGCACGGATCCTCTCGGGCTTCGCGGTGCTCCATCTGGTGGTCCTGGGGCTGCTGCTGGCGTATGTGGCGGTGGAAATCCGCGAAGGGACCGACCGCGAGGGCATCGCCCGCCGCTCGCTGCAGGCCGGCCTGGTGGCGGTCCTCGAGGAGCGGCTGGCAGCAGAGGGACCGGACGTGGCGACCCTGCTCGACTGGCCCCACTGGGGCGCCTTCAGCGACGCACTGCTGATGGAGCGGTCCAGCCTGGGCGAGGACCCCGAGCCCCTCGCCACCACGCTGCTCCTCAGCCCCGTCGGTCGGTCCATGCGCGGCCCGGGCTTCGACCTCGACGCCGTGCGGTCCATGATCGCTGAGGCGGTGGAGGAGGACCGCATCGTCCAGACAAGCAGCGCCTTCGCCGTTCCGGTCACCGCCGGCGGCACCGCATGGGGGGGAGGTTGGTTCGCCTACCGCGGCGGCGGTGGCATGGGGGTGTCCGTGCAGCAGGTGGCCGGGATCACTGCGGCTGCCGTGCTGCTGACCATGCTCGCGGTAGGGATAGGCCTGAACCGCTGGGTGCTGGCGCCCGTCGAGGCCCTGTCCGGAGGTGCCCGGCGGATGGCGCGCGGTGACCGCCGTGTCCAGGTGGAGGCCATCCACGGTGGCCACGAGATGGCCCAACTGGTCGACACTTTCAACGAGATGTCGACCGAGGTGGAGACCTACCACCAGGACCTGGAGGCCCAGGTGGCCGAGGCGACCCGCCAGGCGGTCCAGGGAGCCCGGCTGGCGGCCACCGGGACGCTGGCGGCGGGCGTGGCACACGAGATCAACAATCCGCTGTCGGGGCTCATGAATGCTGCCCGCGCGCTGCGCAAGGCGGATCTGGATCCCGAGCGCGAGGCGACCTACCACCGCCTGCTGGAAACCGGGCTTGAGAGGATCGGGACGACCGTCGGCGCGCTGCTGCGTCTTGCCCCCCGCGACGTGGGGGAGCCTGAGGCCGTCGTCCTGGCCCCCGTGCTGGCGGACGTCGCGACGCTGGTGGCCCACCGGGCCGGCGGCGCCGGCGTCCAGGTGGACGTTTCCGGCGTGGCCGGGGATGCGGCGTGCCTGGGGGACCCCGTGGCGGTCCGGCAGGTGCTCTTGAACCTGCTTCTCAATGCAGTCGATGCGGCCCGGGCGCAGGTGGCGGTGGATGCGGCTGCCGATGGGGGCCGCCTTGTCGTGCGGGTCGGTGACGACGGCCCCGGAATGGACGAGGAGGCCGCCCACCGCGCGTTCGAACTGTTCTTCACCACCAAGGACCCGGGCCAGGGGACAGGAATCGGCCTGGCCCTGGTGCACCGGCTGGTCACGGACATGGGCGGCGAGGTGACCCTCGGAGCGTCCTCGCTGGGCGGCCTGGAAGTGACGCTTCGGCTGATCGTGGCGGAGCCGCCGGCCGCGTGATCTGGGGGGTCACCTTGGGGCTTCTGGCCCTGTCAGCTCTTCTGTCCGGCACCGAGACCGGACTGTTCCGGCTGGATCCGATCCAGCGCGCCGCCTGCGCGCTCTCCCCAAGCCGACTGGACCAGCGCGTGGACCGGCTGCTGGCCAACCCCCGCTCCCTGCTCCAGGCGGTCCTGTTCGGAAACCTCTGCGTGAACGTCGCTTTCTTTGCCGTTCTGTCGGCCACGACCGACGGATCGGGCGGAACGACGGAGGCTGCGACGATGGGGGCAGGCCTCCTGGCCGTGCTGGTCTTCGGCGAACTGCTCCCCAAGATCCTGGCCTGGAGCCGCCCAATGACCCTGGCGCGTGCCGGAGCCTGGCCTCTGAGTGTCCTGGTAGGGCTGGTGGGCCGCGCATGGCGGCCCATCGACAGGCTGGCGGCGGCCGCGGCCCGTGCGCTGATGGGCACGGACGTCCAGGAGGCGTGGGCATCACGGGAGGAAATCGCTCAGCACCTGGCTCGGTCCCGGAGTGCTCATCCCTCAGGGACGGTGCGCGTGCTCGAGGGTGTCCTTCATCTGGAGGCTCGCTCCGTGACGTCGGTGATGGTGCCGCGTGTGGATCTTGCGATCGTCCCGGCGGGAGCAGACCGATCGACCTGCATGGATGCCGTTCAGGGGTGCGCAGAGAACCGGGGTGTCTTCCTGGGCGGCGAGGACCTGGCGCGCTGCACCGCGAGCGAGAACCTGTGGGGATGCGAGGAGCCGGAAACCAGCGCCATCGAGTCGGTGTTCGTGCCCGAGCAGGCGGGATGCCTGTCAGCCCTGCGAAGACTGCGTGCCGAGAACCGTGCCTTCGGGGTGGTCGTGGATGAGCACGGGGGAGCAGTAGGTGTGGTCTGGATGGAGGACCTGCTGGCAGCCCTGTCGGACGGAGGGCCGCAATGACCGCGCTGTGGATTGCCCTGTGCTTCCTGGTGGCGGGATTCGGGGCCGGCTGCGAGATGGGCTTCACTCGCGTCAGCCGGATTCGCCTGGAGCATCTCGAGGCTGGCGGGCACCGGCCGGCGGCCCGCGTTCGCGTGCTGCTGGCGGACCCAGCAGGCCTGCTGGCGACCCTCCTCGTGGTGCAGAACCTGTCCCATGCGGTGGCGTCTCATCTGTTCGAGAGAGCCGTAGGCAGTGCGTGGGTGACCGCGATCATCCTCGGTCCCGCCCTGTTCCTGTTCGCGGAGATGCTGCCCAAGGAGATCTTCGTCAGGCGTCCCACGGCGGGGCTGATGCGCTGTGCCCGGGGCGTCGGTCTGGCCCGCCTGCTGTGCCTGCCCCTGGCCACGCCGTTGCGACTGCTGGCCGACGCGCTCTCCGGGGGTCGGCCGTCCGACGATCCTGCCGATTCGGCCCTGCTCGACGTGGTGGGAGCAGGTGCAAGAGAGGGCATCCTGGACGAGGGCGTCGGGGTGCTGGCGGAGACGGTCGTGCAGAGGGTCGAGCGGTCTGTCGGCCATGTCGCCCAGCCCCTGCCGTGGCTGCCGGCGCTGGGTCTGGACCGAGACGCATGGGAGGACACACTGAAGGCGCGCCGGCGGCGGCATCCGCGGTCGGCGTTGCGGCGATGGGGGCTGGTGGGCTCGGGCGGAAGGGTTGACGGCGTGGTGGATCTGCGGGCGGCCCTTGTCGACCGCGCGCTGGTGCCCTCGCCGCCGCTGCTTCTCGACCACGAGGTCAAGGTAGGGGAGGCTCTCGCGATGTTGGGACGGGAGCGCGAGGAGTTCGCCGTGGTGGTCCGCTCGGGAGGGTCTGCGATCGGATGGGTGGACCGGGCGTCTCTTCTGGAAGGGTTGGTGTGACCCTCCACGAGGCGCGTTGCTTCCGTCTATGGCTAGGAATGCCGAGTCCCGTTCGGTATCGTCCGAGTTGATGTCGCGCGCTGTTTCCGCAAGGGATCTGGCCCTCGGGGCGGGGCTGGTGGTCCTGGGCATGGCCCTGGGCTCGCTGCGCGCCGACCCGCTGCTGGCCGCCGGCCTGCAGGGCCCCGGAGATTCGGTCATCACGTCGGCCAGCCCCGAGTCCGTCGGCATGTCGGGGTCCTCCGGGGACATCATCGCCGTAACCGGCCAGTACGGACTGGGTACATCCGTCCTGTACGTGATCGATGTCCGCCAGGAGCGCCTGGCCGTGTACGAAGCCAGGGGCGGGAGCCGGGCTTCGCGCGGTCTGTGGCTCGTGGGAGCACGGAGAATCGATCGCGATTTCATGATTGACCGGTATAACGACGAGTCCGAGTACCTGTACGAGGACCTCGAACGCATCTACCGGGAGGAGCTGGGCCGCACGGGCGGGGCAGCCGATCCCGGGCAGGAGGACGAATAGCGTGGCTGACGATTTTCTCACCTTCAATGAAGCGCTGGATGCCTTGCGCATGCGCGAGGAGGACCTGAAGCGCCTGATCTCCGAAGGCGAGCTGCGGGCATTCCGCAAGGGCGACAGCGTCCAGCTGCGGAGGTCCGATGTGGACCGGCTTTCGGAGGAGTCCAGCGGGGACACCATCGAGGACGAGGAGATCGTTTTCGAGGGAGACGAGGACTTTGTCCTGGAGGATCTGGAAGAGGAGGAGGAGGTGGGCATGACGACAACGCCGATCTCCGAGGCGGACACCCTCCTGGACGACGAGGCCATAGATGATCTCGGCGAGGAGATGGACCTGGTCGAGGAGGAGCCTCCGGTGGCGGAGGAATCCGCCGCTGTGGACGTCGAGGTCGGCGGGGGGGTCCAGAGGCGCAGGAAGCGCTCGGACTCGATTCGCGGAAAGGATGTGGGCGAGGAGACGGTCGGCGAGGCGACCTGGGAACGAGCGCTGGTGCTGGTCACCGCGGTGGTTCTGCTGCTGTCCTTCGCTGTGGCATGGAGTGCGACAACGAACACGCCCAACGCGTTGTCGAGCACGTTTATGGACATGTTCAAGGGCTAGGGAGACAGGAATGGCGATGAGAAGCACGGTAGGAATGATCAGCCTGGCGGTTTTGATGCTGTCGGGTTGCGAGACGCTGCAGCAGGTCGAGGACCTGGAGGCCCGGAACTCCAATCTCCAGGCAACGCTCGACGACATGGAGGTCAACCAGGGGCGGTTGGAGGAGGAGAACCGGCTGCTGAGAGCGGAACGCGACGAAATGGCCGTCTCGCTGCGCCGCAGCGAGGTGACCGCCGAGGAGGCCTCGGCCGTGCGCGACGACTTGGCAGAGGCGCTGGCCGACCTCGAGTCCAGGCTGCAGGGAATGCCGGCGGTGGCTTCCGGTGATGTGAGCGTCCTTTGGGCGCCCGAGGGTCGGCTGGTCCGGATCGGCGACGAGGTCCTGTTCGATTCCGGGTCCACCGTCATCAAGGCGCGTGGCCAGGAGATCCTGGGGCAGATCGCTGGCGAATTGGCAAGCGGCGGCCTCTCGATCCGGGTCGAGGGCCATACGGACAGCGACAAGGTCACGAAGCAATCGTCCAAGTACCCCTACGGGAACCTTCAGCTGTCGGCCATGCGGGCCGTCGTGGTGGCGGACTTCCTGACGCAGACGACGGGTGTTGACCCTGCGCACATGTCGGTGGCCGGCTACGGGGCGTCCCGCCCCCTGGCGGCCAACGACACGGCTGAAAACAAGCGGCGCAACCGACGGGTCGAGATCCTGATTCTCGACAAGTCCTGACGGGCCAAGGGTTCCTGCGGCGGCGCGCCCGGTTCGCCGGCGGCTGGGGTGCGGTGGCAGCCCTGCTGGCGGCGTGCGGGCCTGCAAACGGCCCGTCCGTTGCGGAAGGGCCCCTGGATCGCCTCGCGTTCGTGCCCTCGATGCCCGAGGCGGGCGTGGAGAGCGCGTTCGTCATCGGGCGTTATGAGGTCACCCGTGCCGAGTGGGACGGATCAGGAGGGACTGAACCGGTCACCTTCGTCGCCCGTGGCCAGGCAGAGGCCTGGCTGGCAGAGAGGGGCCTGAGGCTGCCGACGCGGGCCGAATGGAGGCTGGCGGCGGGAGGGGATATGGCCTATCGCTTTCCCTGGGGAGGGTCCTGGTCGCCCGCCCGGGCCAACTGCCTGGACCTGGGCCTGGGAAGATCACTGGCCGGGGGCGTCCTGGAAAGCAGCCGCTCGCCGTTCGGGTGCTACGACACGTCGGGCAACGTGTGGGAGTGGCTGGCCGATCCGGCGGACGCGGAGGCCGCCAACCAGCCGTTCCTGTTCGAGCCGGTCGCGCCCGGAAGGATGGGCCTGGTGGCGGGCGGTTCCTACCTGACTACGCATGCCTTCGCACAGACGGCATCAGTCCGTGCGGTGGAGCCGGGTCTGCGGGCATGCGACATTGGATTCCGCTGGGCTGGCGGCGCTGCGGAGGTCCTGGGCAGGTGGGCGTCGGACCCCGTGTGGGGGGGCGATGAGGCTGCCTGGGCTGCCCTGGCGCGCCGCAGCCCCGCCTCGCTCCTGGAATTCCTGGAGGGGGTCGAAGGGGCGGATCCAAGGTGCCTGGAGGCGGTCAGACGGGCCGGTCAGTGAACGAAGTCCTTCCTCCGTGGCGTGGCGTCCGCGACCGGCTTGACGCGGCTGGATTCAAGCCGAGCAAGCGTCTCGGTCAGAACTTCCTGGTGGACCCCAACCTGCTGGCGACGATCGCCGAGGCTTCGGGGGTCGGGTCCACGGAGACGGTCCTCGAGATCGGTTCGGGGTGCGGCATGCTCACTGCCCACCTGGCACGCAGGGCAGGACGCGTGGTGGCGGTGGAATTGGACCGGCGACTGGTCCGAGTTGCCCGAGAGCTCTGCGCCGGGGTGGGCGACATCCAATGGGTGCAGGCCGATGCCATCGGGGACGGCGGCCTGTCCGACGAGGTGTGCGATGCCCTTGAAGGGGGAATCTGCACGCGCGTGGTGAGCAACGTTCCTTACGTCGTTTCCGGCCCCCTTCTGGCGGCACTCGTGGGGCACCGGCCGCGCTTCCACTCTGTCCTCGTCCTGCTGCAGCAGGAACTGGCGGACCGGCTTGCGGCCGATCCCGGCACCAAGACCTACGGCGCGCTTACCGTCCATGTGCGCCGGGCGTTCGACGTGGAGATCCTGAGACGGGTCCCGCCGGAGGTCTTCCGGCCTCGGCCCAAGGTGACCTCGGCCCTGGTGAGGCTGACCAGGGTGTCCGACCTGGGCGGCGAGCCGGGGCTGAAGGAACTGGTGGCGGTGCTGTTCCGGTCACGGCGGCGAACACTGAAGGTTGCTCTTCAGGGATTGGACCTGGACCCTGCCGAAGTGGACTATTGGCTCCGCGCCTGCCAGATCGATCCCCAGCGCAGAGGGGATAGCGTGACCCCCGCCGAGGTGGACCAGTTGCTTCGGACTGGGCACGAGCATGGAGGGCTTGGACGGGGCGGTTAGATCAACGGCATCGGTGGGGTCTGCGCAAGCCTTTGTGCAGCAATGGGTTGAAAACGCGTCTTTGAGCAGTATAATTGTGTGGCTTGGTGTGCCGTGGGTTGCGGCGGTGGCGCGTGTCGGTTCAAGGGGGGAGTCCCTCGGGAAGTACTGATCCGACCTCCGTTATTGCGGCCCCGTGGGGCATTGCCGGGCTCCGTCCATGACTTCTGCCACGACGCGTCCAATGCCCGGGAAAGAGGATTTTCTCACCTTCAAGGAGAGGATCCGTACCCAGTTTCCCCTCATCGATGTGGCCAGGGAGGACCGGGAGGTAGGCGAGGCACGCGGCGGAAGCGCCCGTGCGATCTGCATGTGGCACGACGACCACAACCCGTCCCTGGACATCAACACGCAGACCGAGCGGTTCAAGTGCTGGTCCTGCGGGGCGTCGGGCGACGTCTTCGACTGGATCGGCAAGCGCGAGGGACTGGAATTCAAGGGGTCGATCGAGTTCCTTGCGGAACGGGCCGGGCTGGAGGTGCCCTGGGGGCAGGGGCGGTCGCTCGGGGCGAAGGCGCTCTACGAGGCACTGGCGAAGGCCGAGGAGTTCTTCCACCGGACCCTCCTGGGCGACGGCTGCGCCGAGCAGCGCGCCTACCTGGAAGGACGCGGCATTCCGACGGCCATGTGGAAGCGGTTCCGGATCGGCTATGCGCCCGGCAAGGGCCGCCTGATCCGGTTCCTGAAGGGACAGGGCATTCCGGACCAGGCCATCACGGGGGCGGGCCTCAGCAAAGAGAAGACCGGCCGTCCGGTGAAGGACGACCTGTGGGAGCGACTTGTGTTTCCCATTCGCAATGAAATGGGCCGCACGGTGGCCTTCGGGGGGCGTCGCCTGGACGGCGAGGAGCCCAAGTACCTCAACACGCGCGAGACGGCGGTCTATCACAAGGAGCGGGTCTGCTACGGGCTCGACCTCGCACGCAATGATTTCAAGGTCGGCGGGGACAACGAGATCCTGCTGGTCGAGGGCTATCTGGACGTTGTCGCCTTGGCTATGGCTGGCGAGAACCGCGGTGCGGCGATCTGCGGGACCTCGTTCACGACCGCCCATGCGTCGCTGTTGGGGCGCTTCGTGAATCGCGTCGTGTTCATTCCCGACGGCGATTCAGGCGGACGCGTGGCGAGTCGTAAAGCACTGCGCAACGTTGCAGGAACCAGGCTTGAGGCACAGCATGTTCGCCTGACTGACGGCCAGGATCCCCTGGACGTGGTGGTCAATCAGGGCACGGAAGCCCTCGTCGCACTGCTGTCGCGGCGCCGGCCACTGCTGGACGCGGTCCTCGATGACATCACCCACGAACACGATCCGGACAGCGGGCCGGGAGTCGAGAATTGCGTCGCGGACTTCTGGGGGCTGTTCGGCGACCAGGCCGCCGCACCGGGGCTCGAGGTCTGGGAGCGCCGGGCGGCCGAAGCATTCGGAATCACGGTGGAGGCCCTGCGGTCGCGCCGGCCCGGGACTCGTGCCGTGCGGCCCGAGCCTCAGACGGAACACGGTGTGATCACTCCGGCGCCCCCGCAGCTGCAGGCCGCGGATCGGATCGGAAGAGACCTCCTTGTGGGCCTGGTCCTGGATGCAGGCCGGCTTCCCGCGGTGCAGCAGGTCATCGTGGAAGGCGATTTCGCTCATCCGGCGCATGAGGCCCTGTGGCAGGCCTTCTGCATCGCCTACGGGAAGGGCGGCAGCCTGGATCTCGATCAGTGGCGGGAGGATCCCCCGGGGGGCAGGGAAGAATTCGAATGGATCCGTTCGGAAGTGAACGACGAACGTAGCAGTGTGGAGGATCCTGACGAGATCGGCATGCGTGCTCGCGTGCTGGTGGAGGGAGGCCTGAAATATCTCGACAACATGAGGACCAGGGCCCGCAACTCCCAGAGGTGGAGAAAGGACCTGGAGTCCGGCAAGAAGCAAAAGGACGATGCCCGTCGCGACCCCGCGGAGCGACGGGCGAAAGACTTCGGAGATGACGACTAATGGACCATATGGAAGCCAACATCCAGAGACTGGTGGAGCAGGGTCAGGAAAGCGGCGGCAGCGTTCCGTTCGAGGACCTGTTTTCTGCCGTCGCGGAAGAGGTCGAGGTGACCACTCCTGCACAGGCCGAGGAGGCCCTCCAGACCATGCGCCAGGGGATCGAGGATGCCGGCATCGAGATTCGGGACCTGCCCGACGACATGATGGATGCGCCGTCCGAGGCGGCTGCAAAGCAGAGCGGCAAGAAGGAACCGGGCAAGGCGAAGGGGGCGGGAACCGGCGATGCCAAGGCGACGGCGGGTGCCAAGGGCACCCAGGTCGCGCCGCTTCCCCCGGGCGAAAAGATTGATGACCCGGTCCGGATGTACCTCACCCAGATGGGAGAGATTCCCCTCCTGACCAGGCTCCAGGAGATCTACCTGGCGAAGCAGATCGAAACCCTGCGGATGCGATGGCGCAAGAAGGTGATGTGGTCCGGCTTTGCCATCGAGCACAGCCTGGACGTCCTCGAGCAGGTCCACATGGCAAGCCTGCCGTTCGACCGGACGCTCAAGGTGAATCCGAACGCCAAGCCGCGTTCGGCGAAGCCGACCCCGCCGCAGAATGACGTTCCCGATCCGGATGGTCCCCGGCGCTGGCCGGAAGGCCGCCATCCGGCGACGGGCGTCCAGATCAGCAACCAGACCGGGGTGACCAACCACCTTGGCAAGATCGCGATGAAGTCGCGGCTGCCGCAGAACATCCGGACTTGCCGGCTGCTTCTCGAGGCCAGCCGTGAGGATTACCGCAGGCTCCTGACCGACCCCAAGCTGAAGGGCAAGAGGCGCACCGATCTGATCCGGCGTCTGCAGTACCGGCGGCGTCGCATGGGCATCCTCATCGAGGAAATGCACATCCAGGTGAAGCGCGTCCCGCCGATGGTGGACTACCTGCACCGTCGACTGCAGGACATTCGTGCCTTGCAGCGCAAGCTGGACGCCATGAAGGGCCCCCAGCTGAACACGAACGTTGCGAAGGACCTGAGGGCACGCATCCTGGACGAGTGGGTCGAGGGTCTGGACACGATGCCCAAGCTTGAGCGCAGGCTGGAGATCATCCAGATCCACTTCGCGGACTACGAGCAGGCCAAGCGCGACCTGTCATCGGGCAACCTGCGCCTGGTGGTGTCGATCGCGAAGAAGTACCGCAACCGGGGCCTGTCGTTCCTGGACCTGATCCAGGAGGGCAATACCGGCCTCATGAAGGCGGTGGAGAAGTACGAGTACCGGCGCGGCTACAAGTTCTCGACCTACGCCACCTGGTGGATCCGCCAGGCCATCACCCGGGCAATCGCAGATCAGAGCCGTACGATCCGGATCCCCGTGCACATGATCGAGACGATCAACAAGTTGTC
>CAZZHK010000022.1:0-26962 GCA_964653725.1 uncultured Planctomycetales bacterium
GCATGTCCTCGACGGGCAGGATCTTCGAGATCACGCCCTTGTTGCCGTGGCGGCCAGCCATCTTGTCGCCCACCTTCAGGTTGCGCTTGGTGGCCAGATAGACCTTGGCCATCTCGAGCACCCCGGTCGGCAGTTCGTCGCCGCGCGAAAGCCGCTGGACCTGGCGGTTCTTCTGGGACTCGCGCTGGTCGATGGCGTCGGTGAACTCCCTCACCACGTCCAGCACCCGTGTGCGCTCCGCCTTTTTCGGCAGCTGCTCGGCCACGCCCCAGAGCAGGGCGCGGATGCGCCGCAGGTCGTCGGGCAATGCATTGGCCTCTACCTTCACCGCCTTGCGGGTCTCCGGATCGGTGATCTTCGAGCCGTAGACCTCGCGCGTCCGCTCCACCATGGTCTTCATGGTCAGCCGGAAGTGGTCGAGAAACTCCATCTCGGCCTTGCGGATCTCGTCGAGCGTCTTCTTGCGCGCCCGCTCGGTCAGGTTCACCTTGCGGGAGAACTTTTTCGTGTCGAGCACGATGCCGCCGACCCCTGCAGGCACCTCGAGGGAGGCGTTCTTCACGTCCTCGCCGGCCCTCCCGAAGATCACGTAAAGGAGCTTTTCCTCGGGGGTGTGCTCGCTCTTCGACTTCGGCGCCACCTTCCCGACCAGGGTGTCCCCCCGGTTGACAGTCGTGCCGACCCGGATGATCCCGTCCTCGTCGAGGTTGGTCAGGGCCCCCTCGCCGACGTTGGGGATGTCCCGGGTGAACTCCTCCTTGCCGAGCTTGGTCTCACGGATCTCGATGTCGAACTCGTCGATATGGATCGAGGTAAACGCATCGCGCCGCACCAGGTCCTCGGACACCAGGATGGCGTCTTCGAAGTTCAGCCCCTCCCACGGCATGAACGCGACGGTCACGTTGCATCCGAGAGAAAGTTCACCGTCCAAGGTGGCGGGGCCGTCGGCAATGACCTGTCCGGTCTTCACCTTGTCCCCCACCTTGACGACCGGCTTCTGGTTGAGGCAGGTCTTCTCGTTGAGGCCCTGGAACTTGCGCAGGGTGTATTCCGCCTCGTCGATCACGATGCGACGCGAATCCGCCAGTGTCACGGTGCCGGCCTTGCGGGCCCGGACCACCATGCCTGAGTTGGACGCCACGGTCATCTCCATGCCGGTCCCCACCACCGGGGGATCGGTCTTCAGGAGAGGCACCGCCTGGCGCTGCATGTTGGACCCCATGAGGGCCCGGTTGGCATCGTCGTGCTCGAGGAACGGGATCAGCGAGGCGCTCACCCCGACGATCTGCATCGGCGACACGTCGACATGCGTCACATCGGACCGCTTCACGATGACGGACTCGCCGCCCGCACGTGCCATGAGCCGTTCCTCCACGAGGCGGCCGTTCTTGTCGATCCCGCAGTCCGCAGGCGCCAGGACCATCTTGGCTTCCTGGTCGGCACGGAAGATCTCGACCTTGTCACTGACCTTGCCCTTGACCACGCGGCGATAGGGCGCCACCAGGAATCCGAACTCGTCGAGCTCGCCGAAGATGGACAGCGACGAGATCAGGCCGATGTTGGTGCCTTCCGGCGTCTCGATCGGGCACAGGCGGCCGTAGTGGCTGGTGTGCACGTCCCGCACCTCGAAGCCGGCCCTCTTGCGGTTGAGGCCGCCCGGGCCCAGCGCCGACAAGCGGCGCTCGTGGGCCAGCTGGCTGAGGGGATTGGTCTGGTCCACCACCTGGCTCAGTTCACCCTGGCCGAAGAAGTAGTCGACCGCGCTTGAGAACGCCTTCGAGTTGATCAGCTGCCGCGGGGTCAGCGTCTCGGGGTTGTCCGTGTTCATCCGCTCCTGGGCAGTGCGGCGAAGCTTGAGCAGGCCCTTGCGGAACTCCTCGCCCGCAAGTTCCAGGATGGTGCGTACGCGCCGGTTGCCGAGGTGGTCGATGTCGTCGACCTCGCCCTGGCCGGAGCGCAGGTGGAGGATGTAGTGGACCGCCTGGACGAAGTCGTCCACGCGCAGAGTCTCCTCGTCGACCTTCGCGCTGATGCCGAACTTGCGGTTCAAACGGAACCGTCCGACCTTGCCGAGCTTGTAGCGCTTGGCGTCGAAGAACTTCTCCTGGAACAGGGTCTTCGCCTTCTCGATCTGGGGCGGGTTGCCCGGCCGCAGGCGCTGGTAGATCTTCAGAAGCGCCTCTTCGTGGCTCTTGGTCGGATCCTCGATCAGGGAATTGAGGATCAGCCGGTCCTCGACCCCGTCCAGGACGTGAATCTCGCCCAGCCCGGACTCGACGATCGTGGCCGCATTCTCCTCGGTGATCTCGGAGCCCGTGGGCACCACGACCTCGCCTGTGGCCAGATCGACGACGTCCATTGCGGTAATCCGGCCTGTCAGTTCACGCGCCAGCTTGGCCTTCGATTTGCTCTTCGTCGCGACGATGGTCTTGACGGTGTAGAACTCGCCCAGGATGTCCGCGTCGGTCGAAAACCGCGCGTCCATCGCCCGCAGCAGTGTGACGGAGGAGAACTTGCCGCTCTGGTCGATCCGGACCTGGAGGAGGTCCTTCTTGGTCGATCCCAGTTCGATCCATGAGCCGCGCTCGGGAATGATCCAGCAAAAGTGCAGCTTCCGCTCGCCAGCATGGATCTCCATCGAGAAGTCCACTCCGGGCGACCGGTGCAGCTGACTGACGATCACACGCTCGGCACCGTTCACGATGAACTCGCCGCCCCCGATCATGATCGGGATCTCGCCCAGATAGACCTCCTCCTCGACCGGCTCCGGCTTGACCAGACGGACCCGCGCCTTGAGCGGATAGCCGTACGTCAGCCTCAACTGCCGGCACTCGTCGGGCGTGTAGCGGGGCTTGCCCAGCTCGTAGCCAAGGAACTCGAGGGTCAGCGTCTTGTCGAAGGACTCGATCGGGAAGGTCTCCTGGATAAGAGACTCAAGTCCGATCGATCTGCGCATTTGGGGGCTGACGTCGTCCTGGAGGAAGTCCCCGTAGAACTTCCTCTGCAGAATGGAGAGGTCGGGAATCGGGTACAGACTCTCCGCCTCGCCGAACTGCCGGATCTGCGCAGCATTTTGGCCGTTGGTGCTCATGAGTGGTCGGTTCCTTCCGACTGCCTACTTGACTGAGACGGTTGCGCCTTCTTCTTCCAACGCCGCCTTCGCAGCGTCAGCATCCTCCTTGCTCACGCCTTCCTTGACGGGAGCAGGAGCCGCCTCGACCAGGTCCTTGGCCTCCTTGAGGCCAAGGGAAGTCAGGGCGCGGACCGCCTTGATGACGTTGATTTTCGCGTCGCCGAACGACTCGAGAACCACGTCGAAGGAGGTCTGCTCCTCTTCGGCTCCGCCGGCGTCGCCACCGGCGCCCATCGCGATCCCCGCCATGGGCATGGCGGCGGTCACGTCGAAACGCTCCTCATAGGCATCCTTGAACGCCTTGAGCTCAAGCAGCGTCATGGACTCGAAACGGCCCAGGAGCTCCTCGATCTCGGGTGACACCTCTGCCGCGGGAGCGGCCGCGTCATCCGCGGGTGCCTCCTCGGTTTCAGACGTCGCCTCCTCCGGAGTGGTCTCCTCGGGGGTCTCTTCCGTTTCCTTCGCTGTCGCTTCTGCTTCGGTCATCGTTGAGTGTCCTGATGGGTTCTGCTGAATGGTTTACGGGGTGTCCAGAAGGGGACGCGCTAGGCCTCCTGGGCTTCCGCATGGGCGGAGGCCAGGGCGGCGGGCGTTCTCACCTGGGTCTCAAAGAGGGAAAGAAGTCCTCCCACCGGCGCCGTGACCGCGGAGATCACCTGGGCCAGGAGGGTGGGACGATCAGGGATGTCGGCCAGCGCCGCTGTCTCTTCGCTGCCGAGGACCATGCCTTCGAACAGGGCGCCGCGCACGCCGAGCCCCTCGACGGTCTTGGCGGCGTCCTTGATGATGCGGCAGGCGCCGACCACCTGGTCGGCGTCGCCGGGGAGGACGGCCATCTGGCCGTCGACGAGGTCGGCCAGGCCGTCCAGGCCCTGCTCCCGCAGCGCCAGACGCACCAGCCGGTTCTTCACGACGCGCAGATGGGCCTGCTCGTCGCCAAGCTGCGAACGCAGCCCCACGTGCTGCGCGACGGTCATGCCGCCCACATCGACCAGCAGGCAGGCCTCGGCGCCGTCGAGCAGCGCCTTGTACTCGGCAATCATGCAGGTATTGAGGAGACTGGTCATGCCTGGTTCTCCACCTTGAACCGGACCGATGGGCCCATGGTCGATCCGACCCAGGCCCGTTCCATGAAGACGCCCTTCGCCGAGGTCGGCCGCAGGAGGGCGACATGCTCCAGGAACGCCTCGACGTTCTCGACCACCTGGCCGGCCCCGAAGGAGCGCTTGCCCACCGGCACATGCAGGATGCCGCCGTCGTCATTGCGGAATTCGACCTTGCCGGCGGCGAACTCCGCCACCGCCTTGGCCACGTCGGGAACCACGGTCCCCGCCTTGGGCGAGGGCATCTTGCCCATCGGGCCCAGCGTCTTGCCGAGCTTGCCGACGATCTTCATCTGGCTGGGATGCGCGATCACCACGTCGAAATCGCTCCACCCGCCTTCGATCTTCTTGGCCAGTTCCTCGCCGCCGGCCTCGGCCGCACCGGCATCGATGGCGGCGGACTCGCCGCCGGGCTCGCAGAAGGCGATCACCGCACGGGATCGTCCCGTGCCATTGGGCAGCGACACCGCCCCGCGGACGTTCTGGTCGCCGCGCCGGGGGTCGATCCCGAGCTTGATGGTGATGTCCACCGTCTCGTCGAAGCCCCTCGCTTCACCCTCTATGACCAGGTCGACCGATTCGGCCAGCGAATAGGTTGCTGTCGCGTCCACCCGCTCCTGTCCTGCCTGCCACTTCTTGCCGTGCTTCACGATCAGCTCTCCACCTCGATGCCCATGGAACGCGCCGTGCCCTCGATGATCCGGCAAGCGGCGTCGATGTCCCTCGCATTCAGGTCCGCCATCTTGGTCTCGGCAATCGAGGCGACCTGTTCGCGCGTGACTGACCCGACGATTTCCTTGCCGACCTCGGATGCGCCGGCCGCCACGTTGGCGGCCTGCTTGAGCAGCACCGCCGCCGGAGGCGACTTCAGGATGTAGTCGAAGGTGCCGTCCTCGTAGACGGTCATCAGCACGGGGATGATGGTCCCGGCCGCTTCCTTCGTGTCGTTGTTGAAGCGGTTCACGAACTCGCCGATGTTCACACCGGCGGCACCGAGCGCCGGCCCGATCGGGGGCGCAGGAGTGGCCTGCCCTCCGGGGCACTGCAGCTTGATTCGCGTCTTGACCGGCTTCGCCACGCTAGAGGACCTCCACCTGCCAGTAGTCCAGCTCGACGGTCGTCGCGCGGCCGAAAATGCTCACGCTGACGACCACGGTGCCCTTTTCCTCGTTGACCTCGTCCACGACCGCCTCGAAGGACTCGAAGGGGCCCTCCTTCACCTTCACGATGTCGCCGCGGCCGAAGTTGACGTCGAGCCGCGGGCGCTCCTCGCTCTCCTCCATGCGGCCCAGGATGCGCGACACCTCCGCCTCCCCCATCGGAGGCACGTAGAACTTCCCGTCGGGGCTCCGGGAGCCGCCGACGAAGTCGCCGAATCCGGGCGTTTCGCGCACCAGGTACCAGACGTCCTCGGTCCGCTTGTCCACGATGCCTTCCTCACCCGGCTCCAGGTTGCCCTCGAGCATCAGGTAGCCGGCAAACAGCGGCTTGGTTCGCGTCTTCTTGGTCGCGGGACCGCCTATTTCCTGGATCGTCTCCTGCGGCACGAGCACGCGCGAAATCTTGTCGCCCATCGCGGCTTCCTTGATGCGGCGCTCCAGCGTGCGGGCAAACTTGCGTTCGCGCCCGGAGTGGACCCGCACCATGTACCAGAACAGCTCTTGGGTCTCGCTCATCGGAACAGCACCCCCTCGACGCCACGGGCCAGGATCCAGTCGGCCCCCATCATCCAGAACAGCAGCACGACCACAGTCAGGACCACCACCAGGGAGCTGTTGACGGCTTCCTCAAGCGTGGGCCAGGAGACCTTGCGGAGCTCCGCCTCGGTCCCGATGAGGTACTCGGCGGTCTGCTCGCGGTTCAGGGCGCGGTGCAGCGAAAAGGCGAACAGGGGCCCGGCCGCCAGCCACGCCACCACCACCGCCCAGGTCAGGTCCAGGCCGAGGATAGGGACGGGACCGTCCATGAGCGGGGTCCGAAACCAGTCCCCCACACCGCCACCCCAGGACTCGAACCAGTAGCGCGCCTGATAGATGCCCAGGAAGCCCAACGCGGCCAGCGCCCAGAACGCTGCGAACCGCGCGAAGCGGCCCTGGTCTGACTTGTGGGCCGGGCTCACGAGATCTTCTTCTCCTTGTGGAGTGTGTGGCTGCGGCAGAACCGACAGAACTTCTTCCGCTCCAGCTTGTCGTACTGGGCCTTCGGGTTCCGCGGCACCGTGTAGGTGCGGTTCTTGCACCCGGCGCACTCCAGGAACACGTATCTGTCCTTTGTTCTGGCCATGTCAGCAGTCCTCCCTCCCCGGTCCTGGCCGCGCAGGCGGCCCGGGCAGGGGGTTGGGAGAAATCCCTACTCGACAACCTCGGTGACGACGCCGGCGCCGACGGTCCGGCCGCCTTCGCGGATCGCGAAGCGCAGCTGGTCCTCCATGGCGACCGGCGTATGGAGTTCGACTGCCAGCTGGACGTTGTCGCCCGGCATGCACATCTCGGCGTCGCCGAGAAGGTCAGCCGATCCGGTGACGTCCGTGGTGCGGAAGTAGAACTGCGGGCGGTACCCGTTGAAGAACGGCGTGTGGCGGCCTCCCTCGTCCTTGGTGAGCACATAGACCTCGCACTTGAACTTCCTGTGCGGCGTGACGCTGCCGGGAACCGTCAGGCACATGCCGCGCTTCAGGTCTGCCTTGTCAATGCCCCGCAGCAGGACGCCGACGTTTTCGCCGGCCCGACCCTCTTCAAGGGTCTTCTGGAACATCTCCACACCGGTGCAGGTCGTGTTCATGATTTCCTCCTGCATGCCGACGACCTCGAGCTTGTCGCCCTGCTTGACGATGCCCCGCTCTACCCGGCCGGTGCCGACCGTGCCGCGGCCCTCGATGGAGAACACGTCCTCCACCGGCATCAGGAACGGCTTGTCCGTGTCCCGCTCGGGCTCGGGGATGTAGGAGTCAAGCGCCTCGACCAGCTGCTTCATGGGCATGTAGACGTCGTCGTCACTGTCCGTGCCCGCCGTGACGGCCTCGAGGGCCTTCAGGGCGGAGCCGCGGATGATGGGGATGTCGTCGCCGGGGAATTCGTACTTGCTGAGCAGTTCGCGGATCTCCTTCTCGACCAGTTCGAGCAGGTCCTCGTCGTCCACCATGTCGCACTTGTTCATGAACACGCACATGGCGGGCACGCCCACCTGGCGAGCCAGGAGGATGTGCTCGCGAGTCTGCGGCATCGGGCCGTCATTGGCACCCACCACCAGGATCGCACCGTCCATCTGGGCGGCACCCGTGATCATGTTCTTGATGTAGTCGGCATGCCCCGGGCAGTCCACGTGAGCGTAGTGGCGAGTCTCCGACTCGTACTCGACATGGCAGGTCGCGATCGTGATGCCGCGCGCCTTCTCCTCGGGCGCCTTGTCGATCTGGTCGAAGGCCTTCGCCTCGGCCAGGCCCCTGGAAGCCAGGTAGCCCGTCAACGCCGCAGTCAGCGTTGTCTTGCCGTGGTCGATGTGACCGATGGTGCCCACATTCACGTGGGGCTTCGTCCGTTCGAATACTTCCTTGGCCATGATGGCACCGACTCCTCAGTCCTATTTGGGTTTGAAGGGTGAATCTGTGGTTTGGATCTGGAGCTGCTGACGGGATTCGAACCCGTGACCTCACCCTTACCAAGGGTGTGCTCTACCAACTGAGCTACAGCAGCCTCATGACAGGGCCCCCGCATCCATGCGGGTCAGCAGTCCGTTCCGTGACGCCCACTCCTTACATGTATGGAGCGGGCGATGGGAATCGAACCCACGTGACCAGCTTGGAAGGCTGGGGCTCTACCATTGAGCTACGCCCGCGTTGCGGCTGATTTCTGAGCGAATGGTGGGGAGAGCAGGATTCGAACCTGCGAAGGCTGAGCCATCAGATTTACAGTCTGCCCCCTTTGGCCGCTCGGGAATCTCCCCGCGCCACGGTCGTTACAGCCAGCCATCTCGACTCCGCGCCTTCTGGTGCCGCCATTTTGCGAGTGACTGGCAGTCCTTCTTTTCTTGTTGGAGCTAGCGGAGGGACTCGAACCCCCGACCGTCCGCTTACAAGGCGGATGCTCTACCACTGAGCTACGCTAGCGCCGACGACACACTCCGACGCGAAGAGCCGCGCATGATAGGAGTCCCCCGGGCGCCCCGCCACCCCCCTAAGGCCCGGTTTTTTCATTTCCGGGCAGAATTCCGGGGCCCGGCGCGCGACGGGCAGCCTCGATGCGGGACACGACTCCATCCATCGTTTCGGCCCAGAATCGCTCCAGAAGCGCGTCGGCGACGACCAGGGCCACCATTCCCTCGGCCACGATGGCTGCGCGCGGGACAGCGCAAACATCGGACCGCTGGACCGAGGCACGGGCCGGTTCCAGATTCTCGAGCCGCACGCTCGCGAGTGGTGTGCGCAGCGTGGGCAGCGGCTTCATGGCCACCCGGGCCACCAGATCCTCGCCGTTCGACATGCCGCCCTCGATGCCGCCTGCGCGGTTGGTCGGACGCCAGAACCCGCGCCATCCCCGTCCGGCCGTCCAGCGGATTTCATCGTGCACCCTGGATCCAGGGCGGCGGGCCGCGGCAAACCCCATGCCGATCTCCACCCCCTTCATTGCCGGGATCGACATGAGGGCCGCCGTCAGCCGGGCTTCCAGGCGCACGTCGGCCGATTCGCATCCGCCGAGTCCGGGAGGCGCACCCTGGACCACCACCTCCACGACCCCGCCCAATGTGTCGCCGGCCTTCTTGGCGGCGGCCACCTTCGCCGTGATCGGCCTCTCGGCCTTGCGATCGAGGCCGTGGTAGGGGGAGGAGTCGCGAGCCGCCCGGGCGTCGTCCGGCCAGGGACGAGGCCGCCGAGCCCGGACCCCGCCCAGTTCCGTCACGTGGCCCAGAACGGTGATCGAGGCCGCTTCGAGCAGCGGCATCACCAGTCCGGCGGCCGCGACACGGGCCGCGGTCTCCCGCGCGCTGGCCCGCTCCAGCACCGCACGCACGTCGTCGTCGCCGCGACGCAGGATGCCCGCCAGGTCGGCGTGGCCGGGGCGCGGCGCCGCCACGTTGGGGAGCCTCTCGATCGATGCATCCTTGTTGGCGATCCGGAACGCCAGCGGCGATCCCAGGGTGACGCCGTGCCGGATCCCGCCGGTGACAAGCACCCGGTCCTTCTCCAGCTTCATCCGGGGCCCGCTGCCGACGCCGGTTTGGCGCAGCTGCAGCAGCTCCTCGACTGCCTTCCGGCTGACCGGCACCCCGGCCGGCAGGCCCTCGACCAGCCCCGTCAGTTCACGACCGTGGGACTCGCCAGCGGTTCGCACCACCAGGTGGCGGAACACTCAGGGCCCCTCCTCGGGACCGGTCAGCACACGAGGGCCGTACAGATTGGACCAGTCGCGCACCACCTCCACCGGCAGTTCCCTGCCGGTGGACATCCGGACGAGGCTTCGGACACCCCGCACAGGGGTCATCAGGATGGCCACGCAGGCCAGCAGCGCGAGGCCCATCCGCTCGCGCGGCCGACGCACCCGCCCGAACGCGGCTCCCAGGGCATAGCCTCCAGCAACCCACCAGACGGCCAGGCCAGGCAGCAGCCATTCCGGCTGCCGGCCCGGCGTGGCCATCCAGCCCACCGAGCCCGCCACCGCCAGACAAACCGCCAGGCGGCCCAGGTCCGTTCCCTTCCGCAGAAGCAGGATCAGCCCCACCAACTGGAGAAGGAGCGAGGGGATCGAGAACGAGGCCCAGCCCCCCATGAGCGGCAACAAGGATGCGCCCGGCCAGCCGCCCGGCAGGGTCAGCGGAATGCCGGTCTGGACCGCCCCGCCCCCCACCAGGTGCCACCACAGCGGCAGGACCGCGAGGCCACCGACAAACGGACCCATCGCGAACCGCAGCCCGGCGGACCGGCCCATCCCCGTCCACAGGGCGTTCATGAGGAAGGCCCCGGTCATCCAGGGCCAGAGAGGGCCCGCCCCCAGCGCGGCGGCGCCAGCCACCAGCCCTGCAGCCGCCGCGCGGACGGCACCGCCCTGGCTCTGGGCCTCGACCACCGCAGCCATCGCGGCGGCCATCAGCAGCAGCCCCACCGCCCACGGCGTCGCCGTCCGGGCCACCAGCGTCGCCAGCCCCGAGGAGAAGGCGAACATCAGCGTCCAGCCGGCGGCCTCGCGTCCCCCTCCCCGGCGCTTACAGAGGGAGTGAAGGACCAGGACAGCCAGTGTGAACGCGGCCACTGAAGCGATCCGCGCTGTCCACACGCCGCCGCCGGGAAGGCCCGAAAAGCCCGCGGCCCACAGCGCCCCGAAGGGCGCGGCCCCACCACCCTCTCGAATGCCGGAGGCGAAGCCGGCCAGGTCGCCGGAGCCGGCCGTATCGGCCAGTGCGGAGGTTCGCGCCAGATGGAGTTTTTCCGCCCCGCCGGCAGGACCGCCCGCATCGACGCCGCTCATCAGGAGCAGGAATGCTGCTGCGGCACACGCCGCTGGGAACCACCGCCGAATCATGGGGCGGCGAGTCTAGCGGCTAGGATGCCCGGCCCATGAACATCGAGGACGCCAAGCATCTGGCCATCAGCACCCGCGCGGTCCACGCCGGCCAGGAACCCGACCCCTCCACGGGAGCCATCATGACTCCCGTATACCAGACCTCCACCTACGTCCAGGAGGAGCCCTGCGTCCACAAGGGCTACGAGTACTCGCGCAGCTCCAATCCGACGAGGACCGCCCTCGAAGCCAACCTGGCTGCCCTGGAGAACGGGGCCTGGGGCCTGGCCTTCGCCAGCGGAATGGCCGCGATCGACGCCCTCGCCCGGGCGCTGCTGAAGCCGGGCGACCACGTGGTCGCCTCCAACGACCTGTACGGCGGGACCTACCGCCTGTTCACGAACCTTTTCGCACCGATCGGCATCACCTTCGACTTCGTCGACGCCGGTGAAGTCTCGGCCATGGAAGGGGCCATGAGGGACGAGACGAGGATGCTCTTCGTCGAGTCTCCGACCAATCCTCTGCTGAAGCTGTGCGATCTGGAGGCAGCCTCCGCAATGGCCCACGACCATGGAGCCCTGGCGGTTTGCGACAACACCTTCGCCACACCGGTCATCCAGCGGCCCCTGGAACGAGGCTTCGACCTGGTGGTCCACTCCACCACCAAGTACCTGGCCGGCCACTCGGATGTGGTGGGAGGTGCGGTCGTGGGCTCCGACGCGGACCTTCGCGAGCAGATCGCCTATGTCCAGAACGCCGCCGGAGCAGTGCCGGGTCCGCAGGACTGCTTCCTGACCCTGAGAGGGACCAAGACCCTGTTCATCCGCATGCTCCGTCACTCCGAAAACGCCCTGGCGGTGGCCGAGTGGCTGGAAGCCCAGGACATCGTCACCTCAGTGACCTATCCCGGCATCGAGTCCCATCCCCAGCATGAGCTGGCCTGCCGGCAGATGGACGACTCGGGCGGGATGATCTCCTTCATCCTCGACGGCGGCGAGGCCGCGGGTCGGCGCCTGGCCGCGTCCACCGTCCTGTTCGCGTGCGCGGAGTCCCTGGGCGGCGTCGAGAGCCTGATCGAGCATCCCACGTCCATGACTCATGCATCGGTCCCGCCGGAGGAACGGGCCAAGGCGGGGCTCGATGACGGCCTGATCCGCCTCTCGGTGGGCATCGAGGATCCCGGCGACCTGATCCGGGACCTGGAAACGGCGCTGAAGGCCCTCTGACTTCCCCTACCCCAGCAGCGACCAGGCGACCGCAGCGAACACGAGCAGGACCCAGGGCCAGCGGCGACGGCGTCGGCGGCCGCTGTGGGTCTCCATCGCTTCGGCGCGGGCCGTCAGTGACCGGGTGCCGGGGAAGTAGAACACGGTGCGCCTCAGTCGAGGCGGAACGGGGAGGGCGGGCCGTCGTCATTCTGCGGCTCGGCGCCCCCTTCGGGCTCCGCTTCCGGGACCTGGGGCGGATTCTCCGGCGCAGGCATCCGCGGGTCGGCGGGGCCGGGTGAGGCAGTGGTCGGCGGCTCCAGGGGAGCGGGCGGCTTCTCCGCCTTCGGGGGCGCGGCCGGGCGCTCCAGCGACCCGGACGCCACGCAGGCCCGCATGCGGCTGCCGGGCTTGAACTTGGCCACCCGCCGGGCGGGCACCTGGACCCTTTCGCCCGTCTTCGGATTGAGGGCCGGGCGGGGCGCCCTGTCCTTTACCTCGAAGACGCCGAACTCCCGGAACTCGACCCGGTCCCCGCGGACCAGGGCCTCGGTGATGCTGTCGAGGAACCGCTGGATGACGGAAGCAACGCGCACCTTGGGTGCGTCCAACTCCCGCGCGATGCGGTTCACCAGTTCTTTTTTCGTGACAGTGGCCACGGATCAGCGCGCGAGCATCCTCCCCAAGCCACGTCTTGGCAAGGGCTTCAGTAACCCAACCATCTGTCAGCCGCGGCCCAGGCCGGTGACGCTGCGCACCTCATCGATCACCTCGCCAGCGGTTTCCCTGGCCGCTGCGGCGCCCGCCTCGAGAACACCGTCCACCGAGTCGTCGTCCAGCGAAGCGTGAGCATCGCGCATCGGGGCCAAGCGGGCCTCCAGGCCTTCCACGAGGGCGCCCTTGCACTGGACGCAGCCGATCTCGGCCGACCGACAGCCCGCCGCGAGCGGCGCCCTCGCTTCCTCGTCGAGAAACGCTCGGTGCAGCGGCCACAGGTTGCAGTTGTCGGGGTCGCCCGGATCGTCGCGCCGCACCCGGGCCGGATCGGTGACTGCCGCCCCCACCCGCTTCGCGGTGTCCGCCGCGTCGGTGAACAGCGGCAGGTGGTTGCCCGCGCTCTTGGACATCTTGCCTTTGCCGTCCAGGCCGGACACACGGGGCACCTCGGTCAGCAGCACCTCGGGTTCGGGGAATACGTCGCCGTAGAGGTTGTTGAACCGGCGGGCGACCTCGCGGGTCAGCTCCAAGTGCTGGACCTGGTCCTCCCCGACCGGCACCGCCTCGGCCTTGTAGAGCAGAATGTCCGCGGCCTGCAGGACCGGGTAGGCGAACAGGCCCAGATCGGGCGTCAGGCCTCGGCCGACCTTGTCCTTGTACTGCGTCATCCGGTTGAGCTCTCCCATCGGCGCCACCGTGGCCAGGATCCATGCCAGTTCGACGTGCTCGGGCACATCGGACTGCAGGAACAGCGTGCAGGCCTCCGGGTCCACGCCCGCCGCCAGCAGGCTCTTCGCCATGGCGCGGCTGTCGGCGCGCAGTTCGTCGCCTGAGCGGTGCAGGGTCAGGGCGTGGTAGTCGACGATGCAGTAGATGCACTCGTTGCCCTGCGCCAGGTCGACCCAGTTCCGGACCGCGCCGACCCAGTTGCCCAGGTGCAGTTCGCCGGTCGGCTGGATGCCGCTGAAGATGCGCCGGTCCGCCATCAGAAGGCCCCGAACAGCAGGGACGTGAAGGTCGTCACGGGCGCCGCCTCGCGGGCGTCCTCCACGGACCGCCCCAGCACGCGGACCAGGTTCTGAAGATCCGCATACAGGTCCTCCTCCATGATCAGACGGCCGAGCGTGCCGCGGCCCTCCGCCACCTGGTCCATCACCTCGCGCGCGCGCGCGGCGGCACCGGCCAGGTCCGCAGCCGCCAGCCGCACTTCCTCGTAGACCTCCTCCGACGCGAGAAGCCGGCCCAGCGTGCCTTCGCCCCTCTCCAGGCGGGCGGCCACCTCCCGGGCGTCGGCGGAGGCGGCCCCCAGGTCGTCGGTGATCCCCTTGAGTTCGGCCGCCGCCTCGGCCATGTCGGACACTGCGCGGCGTGCATCCTCTGCCATGTCCTCGTCCGTCAGGAGCCGGCCCAGCAGGCCTTCACCGGCCTCGAGCCGCTCGGCACTGACCCGCGCCGAGGCCAGCGTTTCGCGCAGGTCGGACACGGCCGCGCCGAAATCCTCGCCCATCGCGCCGTCCCGGATCAGCATGCCGAGGACGCCGTCGCCCTGCTCGATGTCCGCGGCAATCTCCTTCACGGAGGAGACCACCTCGGAAAGGGCATCCTCGTTGGCCTGGAACCAGCGGGCGAAGTCCGCCAGCGGACTGCCGAAGGACTCGCCCCGGAAAACCGACTCGCCGGACACGCGGGCTGACGGCGGACCCGGATCCACCGACAGCACGCGGCCGCCCAGCAGGGTCGATTCCTCGACCGCGATCCGGTAGCCGTCCCGCAGCACGATGGAATCGTCCAGGTCCGCCCGGACCCGGACCCGCGCACCTGGCCCGCCGCTGGGCTCCAGCACGATCTCCTGGACCCGGCCGGACCGGACCCCGAGCACCAGCACGGGGTCGCCCGGCGCGATCCCCTGCGCATCGGACAGCAGGACCTCGAGCCGCGGCCGGCCGCCTGGCTTGAAGTCCATCAGGAAGGTCGTCACCCAAAGCAGCATCGCCATGGTGCCGAAGAAGAACAGGCCCAGGACCAGGTCCCGGGTCCGGGTCGACCGGCCGCCGGTCACGCCGGACCCCCGTCATCAGCCTCGGCCGCGCCCAGGAAGGCGGCCAGGGCCGGGTCCCCGGGTTCCGACAGGTCCGCCGGCACCCCCTCCCACAGCAGGCGCCCGTTCCCGAGGAGCCCCACCCGATCGGCCGTCCTGCGGGCGCACTCGAGGCGGTGAGTCACAACGATGGTCGTCATGCCCCGCTCCTCCTGGACGCCGCGCACCAACTCGTTGATTGACGCTGCTGTCCCGGGATCGAGCCCCGCGTTGGGCTCGTCCAGCAGCAGCACTTCAGGGTCGTGGACCAGTGCCCGGGCCAGGCCCACCCGTTTGCGCATGCCGCCGGACAGTTCGTTGGGGAGCTTGTGGCCGTGCTCCTCCATGCCCACGCGGCCGAGGACGGCCCCGACCCGGTCCGTGACTTCCTCCTCGTCGATCCGCAAAACCTCACGGAGCGGCAGCGCCACGTTGTCGAAGGCGTCCAGCCAGCCCATCAGGGCCCCCTCCTGGAACAGCAGTCCGGTCCGCGACCTCGCTCCCGACAGCCCGGAGGCCGACATCGAGCCCAGGTCCTCCCCGTCGAACACGACCCGGCCCGCATCCGGCGTGCACAGTCCGACGACGTGCTTGAGGGTGAAGGACTTGCCCACGCCCGACGGCCCCATGAGCGCCAGCGCCTGTCCGCGCGGCACCTCGAAGGACAGCCCGCGCAGGACTTCCTGCCCATGGATGGCCGTGTAAACGTCCTCGAAGCGGATCACCTGGGGGTTGACACTATCGGTAGAGCGCCCAATCGAGGAAGTAGCCCGTGACAATCACAAGAATCACCGAGTCGCGCACGGCGTTGCGCACCGCCCGGCCGACCCCCTCCGCCCCGCCCCTTGCGCGGAGTCCGGTACCGCAGGACACCCCGGCGATCAGCACGCCGAACCAGACTGATTTCACGAGGCCGCCGTAGAGGTCCTTCGGCAGCGGCAGCAGCTCACCCGGGCGCCGCAGAGCCTCGATGACCGTGTCCCAGTACTTGGGCCAAGACACGTCGAGCTGGGCCTGGGCCACGATCCCGCCGCCCACGACCCCGACCGCGTCGGTCACCAGGGTGAGGAGGGGAGTCAGGAAGGCCAGGGCCACTACGCGAGGCAGCACCAGGTAACTGATGCGGTCCACGTTCATGGCGTCGAGAGCGGTCAGCTCGTCCGACACCGCCATCGTGCCCAGGGTCGCCGCAATGGACGACCCCATGGCTGCCGCCACCACGATGGCGGTGACGAACGGCCCCATCTCGCGGGCCAGGGCCAGCGCGACGATGGTGCCGATGGAGGACTCCTGGCCGATGCGCGTCAATTCGATGCCGGTCTGGAGCGCCAGGACCATGCCGGCGAACAATCCGACCAGGACTACGACGTGGAGCACACGGATGCCCAGGATGAATCCGAGGTCGCAAGTCACGCGGAACCGTCTCGGCAGATGGTGGAGGCGGGTGCCGACGGCCAAAACCAGGGCCACTGTCTCGCCTGTGTGGGTGGCCATCCGCGTCAACACGTCGCCGAGCGCGTGCACGGGACGCGCACCTGCCACCAGCCACCCGCCGACCCTGCCCAGGAAACTCACAGGACCGCCTCCCAGCCGGGGCCCGGGAAGGCCGGCGGCAGGACCGCCAGGCCGCCCGATCCGCTTCGCCAGCGAAGCAGTCCCAGCAGCAGGCTCACCTCGGTCGATCCGGGCAATCGCCGAACGGAGGCAAGCCCGCTCAGGGACCAGGAGGACGCGGCGCCGCTCCGCGCCCACGAGAACAGCCCCAGGGGACCACGTCCCGTCGAGGCGCCTCCCGATTTCTCCGTGTGCCACAGCGTCCAGGCGGCTTCGCCGGAACGCCCCCAGGACCGGCCGGCCCGATGCAGCAGGGGCGAGGGCACCTGGACCACGCGGCCTCCCGTTCCGTCGTCCTCCACGTGGCCCAGCGGCCACAGGTGACGAAGCCGCTCCGCAGGAGCGGCGGCGCGCTCCTCGGCGGAGCGTCCGCGACGGGTCGTAATGTCGCGCCAGAAGGGCAGCACCAGCTTCGAGTGCTTGTCGTAGCCAGCCGCCGTCTCTCTGCGATCCCAGGCGACCGGCCAGGGACCGACTTCCTGCGAAATGGCGTCGGAACGGTAGACCGAGCCCAGCGGAAGGAGCCGCGCCGATTCGCGGGGCTCTCCCGTCCCGCCGCGGAGGAAGCGGCCAATGGGCCACGGCGCGTCCACGGCCAGGAATTCCGGATCGGCCGAATCGGTGGTCCAGGACAGGAACGGCCAAGCCAGTGTCGTCGACGTCCGGGTGCCGTGGCGGGTCCGGCCGGCCAGTCCGGTCACCATCCAACCCCCGCCGTCCGGCGACTCCTCCATCAGGAACAGGGGCCACAGGACGAAGCGTCTGCGGGTCCCTTCCTGCCGCTGGTCGTCGCCGGCCAGGGGCCAGATTCGCCACATGCGGCCACCGGGTCCTGAGCCCCTGGACAGGAAGGGGAACAGCCACGATTCGCTGGTGCGGCCGAAGCGCTCCAGCTTGACCCACAGCGGGAAAGCAACGAAACGGACACGGTCCCAGCCTACGAACGACTCCAGGTCGCCCCAGAACGGGAAGACGGCGAACGACCGCGCGCCGGTCTCGTCCGAACTCCAGGCAGCCAGGGGCAGCAGCAGACCCTCCTTCTCGGTGACCCCACGTTCATTGATCCGCTCCCGCAGATACAGGAAGGGGAAGGCAATCCGGTCACGTCCGTCCTCGCGTTCCTGGTCCCGCCACAGGCCCAGCAGCGCCTCGGTCCGGGCCGGATGGTCCTCGTCGCCCCGCTCCACCCGCAACAGGGGAGCGGCGGTGAATGTGCCTCCTGAGCGGTTCGCATCCCACCGCACCAGACCGCCCAGGGCCTCCCAGGCATCGCCGCCGGCCTCACGCCGGACCAGCGGCGCCAGCTCGAGGGCGGAACCGACCGACGCACAGCCCAGCGCAGGCAGGGCCCAAAGCAGGACCGGGGCCGCCGCCCGGATCACCGGCCGGTGCGCTCGAGCCAGGCGTGCGTCCACTTTGCGAAGCAGTCCGCTTCCAGATGAACGGGATCCCCTGTCCGCGCGGCGCCGAGAGTGGTGCGCTCCATCGTCTCCGGGACCAGGGCACACTCGAAGGTCCCTCCGTCGAGGGCCGCGACGGTCAGGCTGACGCCGTCGACCGCCACCGACCCCTTGGCCACCAGGGTGTCGGCGACCAGGCCGGCGCCCATTGCCACCACCAGTCGCGCGCATCCGCCCTCCTCGGCCGTCAGCGCAGAGACCCGGCCCTGCCCGTCCACATGGCCCTGGACAAGGTGGCCTCCCAGCGGGTCCCCCATCAGCAGCGGCTGCTCCAGGTTGACCGCGTCACCGGGCTCGAGATCCCCCAGGCGCGTCACCGAAAGGGTCTCCGGGGACAGGTCGAATACCGTCGGTCCGGCCCCGACGCCGGACACCGTCAGGCAAACGCCAGCCACCGCCACCGAGTCGCCCGGTTCCACCACCCAGCCTTCGGGCAGCCGCACACCCAGCCGCGTGCCGTTCTCCACGGCCTCCACCTGGCCGATTCCTTGGATGATTCCGGTGAACACCCGCGCATCATCACCTCCCGGGCGCCTGCGGCCAACCACCGCAGCCCTTGCGTCCCAGCGCCGTGCGACTAGACTCTTCCGCCCGAAGCGGCGCATAGGCGCCGCAACGGGAGGGGCGATGATCGTCCGGATACTCACACTGTTTCCCAGCGTCGTTGAGGCGTATTGCGGGGAGAGCATCCTAGGCATCGCCCGAAGGGACGGAGCCCTGGATCTCCAGTGCGTGGACATCCGGGACTTCGCCACCGATGTCCACCGGACCGTGGACGACCGACCCTTCGGGGGAGGTCCCGGCATGGTGCTCAAGCCCGCACCCGTGTTCGACGCCGTCGAGGCGACGGAGGCGGAAATCGGGCGGTGCCGCCGGATCCTCCTCTCCCCGCAGGGGCGCTCTTTTGATCAGGAACGCGCACGTGCGCTGGCATGCGAGGAGCGGATGCTCCTTCTGTGCGGGCGCTACGAGGGCTTCGACGAGCGGATTCGTACGGGTCTCGAGTGGGAGGAGATCTCACTCGGTCCGTACGTCCTGGCCGGCGGCGAACTGGCCGCCATGGCCATTACGGAGGCGGCAGTCCGCCTCATCCCCGGCGTCCTCGGAGATGCGCGCTCCCCGGAGCAGGACTCCTTCGGGGAGGACGGCCTCCTGGATCATCCCCAGTACACTCGGCCGCGCGTGTTCAGGGGGATGGAAGTCCCGGAGACCCTCCTCAGCGGAGACCACGGGGCCATCGAGGCCTGGCGGGCCGAACAGGCCCGACAGACCACGCAGTCCCGAAAGACCAAGGACAAAGACCAATGAGCCAGCATGTGGACGCCGTCGAGGCGCAGCAACAAAAGGACGAACTTCCGCCGCTCGAGGTGGGCGACACGGTGGGCGTGCACTACCGGGTGGTGCACAAGGACTCCTCGCGGATCCAGGTGTTCCGCGGGGTGGTGATCCGGATCAAGGGCGGGACCGGGGTGCGCGCCACCTTCACGGTCCGGCGTCTGGTGTCCGGCGAGGGCGTGGAGCGGACCTTCCCGCTGCACTCCCCCCGCGTCGAGGCGGTCGAGATCGAACGCCACGGGCAGGTCCGGCGAGCCAAGCTCTACTACCTGCGCGGCCTCACCGGCAAGGCCGCGCGGCTGCGCGAACGGCTGCCCAAGGGCCGCCGCGGCTGATCGGGCGCTGAGCAGTGGTCAACCACGTCGGCCGCAAGGTCGTTTTCATCCTGTCCGCCCTCGTACTGGCGGCGGCCTTCTTGCTGGGGCGGGGCATCCACCTGGGGCTCGACCTCAAGGGCGGCGCCCGTCTGGTCTACGGATTCGACCTCGAAACCGCGCGCGGCCGGGGCGAACTGGAGGGGCTCACCAACACGCAGGTCCTGCTCCAGAACATCGCCGTCCTGGGCAAGAGGCTCGACAAGACCGGTGTCGCGGACATCTCCGTGGTCGCCCAGCCGCCCGACGAGATCCTCATCGAACTGCCGGGCCTGTCCGCCCAGGAGACGGACAACGTCAAGCGCCTCATCACCACCCTGGGCGACCTGGAATGGCGGCTGCTGGCGTCCAGCGAATTCGACCTGGACCAGGAGAGGCAGAAGCTCGATGTCTGGCGGTCGGTCAACCCGGGGCTGGGAATCGCCTTCTTCGCCGATGTTCCACCCGCCGAGGGAGGGCCCACGCCGGGCCTGCGCTGGTTCCCGATCGGCAAGGAGGAGGACGGATCCCCGCGTTCATCGGTCGGCGGCCCCGGCCGCGGATGGACCGACTTCGCCCCGGTGCGCATGGAAGAGCACCTGGAGACCGGAGAGGACCGATTCGTATTCCGCGGCAGCGACCTGGCCTCGGTCCGGGCCTCCACCGGCCCCACCGGCGAGCATGCGGTCGCCTTCGAGTTTGTCGCCGGCCGCAGGCACGACTTCGAGGAGTACACGGAGGCCCACCAGGGCCGCCAGCTGGCCATCCTCCTGAACGGCGAGCTGTCGAGCGCCCCGGTCATCCAGTCGGTGCTGCCGGGCGGTGGACAGATCTCAGGCGGCGGAAGGTTCGGATTCTCCATCGAGGAGGTCCGTGAACTGACCACCATCCTGGAGTCAGGCTCGCTGCGGCTGGTGCCCGAGCTGAGGAGCGAGCAGCTGATCGGCCCCAGCCTGGGCGCCGACTCCATCAAGGTGTCGCGCCGGTCCGGCCTGCTCTCCCTCGGCTTCATCATGGCCTTCCTGCTGGTCATCTACCGGCAGCTGGGCGTATTGAGCGCATGCTCGCTGATCCTGAACCTGTGCCTGGTGATGGGCGGACTGGCCTTCTTCGGGGCCACGCTGACCCTGCCGGGCCTGGCAGGCATCATTCTGACCATCGGGATGGCGGTGGACGCCAACATCCTCATCTTCGAGCGGATTCGCGAGGAGAGGGACAGCGGCCGCGACGTGGCCCAGGCCTTCAAGAACGGCTTCGAGCGGGCCGCGACGACCATCGTGGACGCCAACCTGACCACGCTGATCACCGCCCTCATCCTGTTCCAGGTCGGCACCGGCCCGGTGCGCGGGTTCGCCGTGACGCTGGCCATCGGAATCCTGACCTCGGTCTTTTCCGCCCTGGTCATCACCAAGCTGGTCTGCCACCTGCTGGTTGGCGCAGGGGCGTTCGAGAATCTGCGCATGACGCGCCTGGTGGGACGCACACGGATTCCGTTCCTCAACTTCCGGCTGCCTGCAGCCGCCCTGAGCCTGGTGGCCATCGTGGCCGGCCTGTCGCTGTTCGTGGCACGCGGGACAGAGAACTTCGGGATCGACTTCCACGGCGGACAGCAGGTCCGCTTCCGCCTGTCTGCGCCCATGGCGATCGGCGAACTTCGCGGGGTTGCCGCCGGACTCTGGGATTCGCCTGTCGTCAACGAGGTCCGCGGGACCGCGGCGGACGGCACGGCGCTGCCCGCAGGCGTGTCCGACCAGTTCGTGGTGAAGGTCGCCCGACGCGCCGGGCAGGCCGAGATCGACATGGTGACCGACCTGCGGTCGGCGCTGGGAGAACGACTGCGGCCCTCGGGCATCAGCAGCGTGTCGGTCACCGAGGACGGCTCCCTTACGCTGTCCATCCATCTGGAAACCCCACCGCCGACCGGCGCCCTGATGTCCCTGGCGACTGCGGCGGGCATCGCAGAACCGACGCTCGAGATGACCGGTCCGCTCACCTGGACGCTGTCCGGGCGCGTGCCGACACAGATCGGAACGGGCATCAGCGACGTGCTTCTGGGAGAAGCCTCCGGCGTTGGCGTGCGGCTCTCAGACCCGTTCCCGGAGGTCACCGAGATCGGCGAGCGTCTTGTCCAGGAGCACCGGGACAAGGCCATCCTGGCACTGTTCTTCAGCCTGGTGGCCATCGTCCTCTACATCCGGGTCCGGTTCCTCGAATACAGCTACGGCTTCGCCGCCGTCTGCGCCCTGGTCCACGACGTGCTCATGACCCTGGGCGCCATCGCCGCCGCCGCGCACTTCGGTCTGGTGGATGTGGAGATCGACCTGGCCATGATCGCCGCCTTCCTGACGATCATCGGCTATTCGCTCAACGACACGATCGTCGTGTTCGACCGCATCCGTGAAAACCAGCCGCGGACCGACGGGTCATTTGCCGACGTCATCAATCTGTCGATCAACCAGACGCTGGGCCGCACGGCCCTGACCTCCATCACTACGCTGCTCGTCGTGGTCACCCTGCTGGTCTTCAACCGCGGCATGGAGAACCTGATCGAAGGATTCGCCTTCGCGATGGTGGTGGGCGTGTTCGTGGGGACCTACTCCTCCATCTTCGTCGCCAGCCCCCTGCTGATCGTGTTCGGGGGCCACAAGGAACTGGAGCGGGTGCGCGCGGAAGCCGCAGCCGGTTCGGGCGCGTGAGGCAGGCGGCCGCTGCGGTCCTGGCCGCATCGGCACTCTGTGCGACCGCGTGGTGGTGGTCCGCGTCGACGGAAACCGCCCAGGAGCGGCGCGCCGCCGGGTGGATGACCGTCACGCTCGGAGGAGGCGCTGTACCTGACGAGGCTCCGCACCACGTCGAGGCTCCCGGGCCGAGGCCCCTGTTTGAACCGCGCGAGGAGGTCCAGCCGGCCCCCGCTCCCGCCCTTCCCCCTGAGCGCGGCCCGATCCGATGGGTGGTCCGCGAAGGGGACACGCTGGGGGAGCTCTGCCGGCGCTTCTACAACACCGCAAGGCCCGAAATCCTGGAGGCGGTGGCCGCGTTCAACGGCCTGGATGATGCGGACGACATCCGGGAGGGCCAGCCCCTGGAGTTTCCGCCGCGCAGCGCCCTGGTCCGGTCGGACGGCCCCCGCTAGTCCTCTTCGGCTGTCGACGGCTCCACCGCGCCTGCGGCCCGCAGCCGTCCCGCCAGTTCCGGAGAGCACACGACCTCCGCCAGCCACTCCTCCTCCTCCCAGGTCTCCTCACGGACCTGTCCAGAAGCGCGAACATCCGCCAGCAGACGGCCGTCAGCAGCAGGGATCCTGACCCTCAGCACAGGGTGCGCCACCCCCATCCGGGCGTCCACCATGGCGGCCAACTCCGCCAGCCCCTCACCCGTCACGCCGCTGACAGCCACCGTTTCGTCGAACACCCCGCGCAGGAGGCCCAGGTCCGCCCGGTCCTCCATGCGGTCGACCTGGTTCATGACACCGATGCGGGGCGCCTCCACCTCCAGTTCCGCCAGAGTCTCATGGACGGACCTCAGCTGGTCGGGAGCCTCGAGGTCAGCGGCATCGATGACGACCAGGAGCAGGTCAGCATTGCGTGCCTCCTCGAGCGTGGCATGGAAGCTGGCCACCAGATGGTGCGGCAGGCCGCGGATGAAGCCCACCGTGTCGGACAGCAGGCAGTGCAGCCCGGACGGGAGGACCCACTTGCGGGTGAGGGTGTCGAGCGTTGCAAACAGGCGGTCCTTGACCAGCGCATCGGCGCCGGTCAGGGCGTTCAGCAGGGTGGATTTGCCGGCGTTCGTATAGCCGACCAGCGAGGCCTGGAATTGGCCGGAACGGGCGCGCACTTCGCGGACCTTGCGGGCCTCGACAGCCGCCAGCCGCTCGCCCAGCTTCTGGATCTTCCGGTCCACGATGCGGCGGTCACTTTCCAGCTGCGTTTCCCCCGGGCCCCTGGTGCCGATCGCTCCCTCCAGACGCTCGCGTTCCAGGTGGGTCCACATGCGCTGAAGACGGGGCCGCAGATAGCGCATCTGGGCCAGTTCGACCGCCAGCCGCGCCTGATGGGACTGCGCATGGGTGGCGAAGATGTCGAGAATCAGTTCCGTCCGGTCGACCACGCGCACGCCGACCGCGCCTTCGAGGTTTCGGATCTGGTGCGGTGACAGCTCCGCATCCACGCAGACCATGCCGGCCCCGGTGGCGCGGACCGCTTCGCCGACCTCCTGCACCTTGCCGCTGCCCAGAAGGGTGGCCGGATGGGCCCGGCCCCGTGCCTGCACCAGTCGCGCCGCCTCCGTGGCGCCAGCCGTGTCCAGCAGGCGCGCCAGTTCATCGAGTACCTCCGCTCCTTGGCCCTGCTCCACCAACCCCACGAGGACGGCCGCTTCGGAGCCACGGTCCTGCGTCTCGATGCTCACGAAGGAGCGCCGAGGGCCGCCCCCAGCACGGGGCTCAGGCGGTCCGGCGGGGCCAGACGTGTGTGCGCCCTCAGACGGACGTCGTCCCGCTGCGGGAAGTCGGTGCGGTGGTGAGCCCCCCTGGACTCGGCCCGGAACCTCGCGGAAGCCACCACCATGGAGGCCACCACCAGCTGATTTGCAACCTCCCATGCCCGCGGGGTCTCCAGGGGAAAGGACAGGAGGTAGCGGCGCCAAAATGCCAGTCTCTCACCCGCGTCTGC
This sequence comes from uncultured Planctomycetales bacterium, assembly GCA_964653725.1. GTDB lineage: Bacteria > Planctomycetota > UBA1135 > UBA1135 > CAZZHK01 > CAZZHK01. Next base: position 24,162 of record CAZZHK010000022.1, read on the forward strand.
CAGTTCGGTCCCGGTGCGCTCGATTCCAGCATTGCGGCTCATCAGGGACCGCAGGGAAACAGCCATGTCCTCCAGGTCCAAGTGCAGCGCCCCGGCTCCGCCGGCGGGCGGCCCCTCGAGGGGAACCGGATGCCGTGTCATGGAGACGGCGTGGGCATCCGCCGCCGCATGCCGGCCGGCCGCAGCCCCCAGCACGAGCCCCTCCAGCAGGGAATTCGATCCCAGCCGATTCGCCCCATGGAGGCCTGAAGAGGCCGCCTCGCCGCATGCGTAGAGCCCGGGAAGCGTCGTCCGGCCCTCGAAGTCGGTTTCGACGCCGCCGACGAAGTAGTGGGCGGAGGGCCGCACGGGAATGGGATCGGTGCGAATGTCCAGGCCGAAGAAGGAGCAGATCTCGGCGATCGCCGGGAACCGGGCGCGAGCGTCCCCCTCGATCCGGCTGAGGTCCATCCACACCGCCGTATCACGCGTTTCGACCATGCGCCTGAAGATCGCTCGTGCCACCACATCCCGCGGAGCCAGTTCCGCATCCGGGTGCTCCTCCGTCATGAACCGCCGGCCGTCCCGGTCCAGCAGCACCGCTCCCGCGCCCCGCACCGTCTCGCTCACCAGAAACCGCGTCGCGCCCGCCACGTACAGGGTGGTCGGGTGGAACTGGACGAATTCCATGTCGCGAATCGCCGCCCCGGCCCGGGCCGCCATCGCCAGCCCGTCCCCGGTGGCGCTCGGCGGATTGGTGGTCTCGCGGAACACCTGCCCGGCGCCCCCGGCGGCCAGGACCACCGATCCGCCGCGAAACACCGATGGACGGCCCTCCTCGCCCTGCGCCAGGACGCCGTCGCACCGCCCCCTCTCGTCGACCAGGAGATCGATCGCGAAGGTGTGCTCGAAGACTGTGACTCGTGGGTGCCGCAGCATCCTCTCGACCAGGACCTCCTGTATGGCGCGGCCGGTGGCGTCGCCGCGCGCGTGCAGGATCCGGGCGTGCGTGTGTCCTCCCTCGAGGACCAGGTCGGGCCTGCCCTCGTCGGCATCCCACACCATGCCCCACTTCTCCAGCCGGTCCACCGCCTCACGTGCGCCCCGCACCACGCCGGCCACCACCTCGGGTTCCGACAGCCCCTGCCCCACCTCCATCGTGTCGCGCACGTGCGCCTCCACGTCATCGTCCGGGCCCAAGGGAACCGCCACCCCTCCCTGCGCCACGGCCGTATTCGTCTCCGAAGAACTCCCCTTGCAGACCACGGCCACCTCGCAGCCTGCCTCGGCCGCCTCCAGGGCCGCCAGGGCCCCCGCCACCCCGGTCCCCATTACAAGCACATCAGCCTGGTAGCTGGGAGCCCGCCGGAAATCACAGGCCACCAGGCCACGACCGAATCCGTCCATGGGACGTGATGCTACACCCCTCCCCGTTCCCCACTTCCGGATTCACGCATTTTAGGGTCTTGTTAGGCCCCCCTCGTGCCGATAGCCTGCTCGTCATGACCGTACGAGAAGAAGTCACGCACGAACTCCTCACACTGGCCGTCTTCGGCGGCCTGATAGCGCTCTACCTCTGGCTCTGACCGCAATGGTCCAGTGAAGAGTCACCGCAAAGCACCGCTCCACAATTCCTCGGGCCCGGCCCTGCCGCTTACTCGCATGCAGGCACGCGTACTTCAGTGCCTCCACGACGCGCTGAGCACCCAGCAGCTGTCCCCGACGCTGGAGGAAATCTCCCAGGAACTCGGCCTCCACCGCGTCACGGTGTTCGGGCACGTCAGGGAACTGGAACGCAAAGGCCTCGTGGAAAAGGAGCCTCACCGCGCACGAAGCCTCCAGCTCACGGACCAGGCAAGGGCCTGGTTCGACGGCGGCACTGCCGGACAGATCCCCGTACGGGGCCGCATTGCGGCAGGTGCACCGATCGAGGCCATCGAGGACGAAGAATCCCTCGACCTCAATGACTGGTGGCGTGGCGACCGCCCGGTCTTCGGACTACGAGTCCAAGGGCACTCAATGGTCGACGACGGGATCCATGACGGCGACGTGGTCCTCGTCGAATCCCGATCCGACCCCCGCGACGGCGAAACTGTCGTTGCCATCCTTGCTGACGAAGCGGCCACCCTCAAACGCTTCTACCGTGAGCCCGCAGGCATCCGGCTAGAGCCTGCCAACGCGAATATGGAGCCCCTGCATGTCACCGAGTGCGAGGTCCGCGGCATCGTCGTGGGCGTCGTGCGCCGGCTGCGCTAGGGGCTCGCACCACATACGCCGCGCACCGCACAAAAAAACCCGCGCAGGCGCATGGGAGCGCCCGCGCGGGCTGGAGAAAACCCGGCAACAACCTACTTTCGCAGTAAACCACTATCATCGGCGGTGCAAGCTTCACTTCCGAGTTCGGGATGGGATCGGGTGTTTCCAGGCACCTATGGTCACCGGGAGAGAGAACAAAAGGATTTGCGGACAGAAGCGAAGGCCGAAGCGAGGCGTGGAAAAGTCAAGCCGATCGGACCATTAGTACTGCTCGGCTGAGCACATCGCTGTGCTTACACCTGCAGCCTATCAACCTGGTAGTCTTCCAGGGGCCTGATGGGGATGCCTGATCTTGGAGATGGCTTCGTGCTTATATGCCTTCAGCGCTTATCCGATCCGAACTTAGCTACCCAGCCGTGCCGCTAGCGCGACAACTGGTACACCAGAGGTTCGTCCTTCCCAATCCTCTCGTACTAGGGAAAGACCTCCTCAAGCATCCTGCGCCCACAGCAGATAGGGACCAACCTGTCTCACGACGGTTTAAACCCAGCTCACGTACCACTTTA
>CAZZHK010000023.1:0-25005 GCA_964653725.1 uncultured Planctomycetales bacterium
GGTAACCAAACGCGGCGAGGCGCAAGCGGAGCAGGCAAAGAAAGAACTGGTCGAAGCCAACCTGCGGCTGGTCGTGTCGATCGCGAAGAAATACACGAATCGCGGATTGCAGTTCCTTGACCTCATCCAGGAAGGCAATATCGGCCTGATGAAGGCGGTTGATAAGTTCGAATATCGGCGTGGCTACAAGTTCTCGACCTATGCAACGTGGTGGATTCGACAGGCCATCACCCTAGCGATCGCCGACCAGGCGCGGACCATCCGCATTCCGGTCCACATGATCGAGACGATGAGCAAGTTGAGGAACGTCACCAAGCGCCTGATCCAGACCAAGGGCCGCGAACCCACCGTCGAGGAGATCAGCGAGGCCAGCGGGATCTCGGTCGAGGAGGCCAAGCGCGTCATGCGCATCTCGAAGCACCCGATTTCCCTTGACCGCCCGATCGGCGACGGTGAGGACTCCTACTTCGGTGACTTCATCGAGGACGAGTCCGCCGAAAACCCGATCCAGGCGGCCACCCAGGAGATGTTGCGCACGAAGATCCAGGACGTCCTGGGGCAACTCTCGTTCCGCGAGCGCGAAATCATCAAGCTCAGATATGGGATCGGCGACGGCTACACCTACACGCTGGAGGAAGTGGGACGTATCTTCCGCGTCACCCGTGAGCGAGTCCGACAAATCGAGGCGAAGGCCGTCCGCAAACTCCAGCACCCCGTGCGGGCCCGTGCCCTCGAGGGATTCCTGGAAGGCCCCGGCCTCGACGAGGAAGGCCAGTATGCGGACTAGACGCTCCGGCTGCGGCTGGCGAAAGGCGGCTGCGCTGCGATGAGCAGCGGAGCCGCCCGTCAGGACGTGGGAGCTTCGGTCCTCGCACGTCTGCGGGCGGTTCAGGACCTGGACCGCGCGGTCGCGAGCCTCCAGCGGTCGATCGACGATCTCCCGGTCGAACGGGAGGGGCGGGAGGGCGTGCTGGTCGAGTCGGAAGATGGACTTGCGGCCATTGAGGCTGCGGTCCTGGAGCGACAAATGGAGGCGGATGCGGTCGAGTTGGAGATCAAGCAGCGGGAGGCGCGGCTGGAGGAACTGAAGGTCCGCGTCAACACGGTTCGTGACACCGCACAGATGCTGGCGATCCAGAACGAGATGCGCACCCTGGGCAAGGCAAACGGCGTGGACGAGACCCGGGTCCTGGAGGCGATGGAAGCCTTGGAGTCGGCCGGCATTGAAGTGGCCGAGGCGCAGTCTGCGCTCGAGGTGCAACGGACGGATCATGCAGAATTCGTGGCTGCTGCCGAGAAGGACGATGCGGAGTGGAAGGTGCGCATGGCTGTGCTCGCGGACGAGCGCGCAGAGGCCGCCACTGCGCTGGACGGGGAAACACTGGACCACTACGAGAGGTTGTTCCAAGCCCGGGAGGGCACCGCGCTGTCCGAGTGCAAGGGAGGCCAGTGCCAGGGCTGCTACACGAGCCTGCCCCAGAACGTCGCCGTGCGCCTGCATCAGCCCGAACTGCTGACCACCTGTCCCACGTGCAGCCGCATCCTGTATCTCGACGAAGACTGAGCCTGGCGGCGGCGGCCCTGCTGGCGGCAGCGGCCTGCGCCGAAGCGCCGGAGTCCGCGTCTGTGTCTGCTGGCCCGCTGTTCCTGGCCCGAATGGAGCCGGACCGCGTGCAGTTGCCGGAGGCTCTCGGCGCAACGGTCTTCACGGACGGCGCGCCGGGCGCGGAGTGGGGATCTATGGGCGGCACGGCCGTCCGGGATGCGTCGGGATGGCGGCTGGAGGGTCATAGGGCGGGTCTGCTGCGCCCGCTCCCGGAGAAGGCCGCCCTCCTGCACATCGCGGTCGATGTGGAGGCAGACGGTGCAGTGAGGCTGCTGGTCGCTGATCTCCCGGTCGAGGATCCGACGCCAGAGGATGCCCTGCGGCTGATGGACTCGGCCCGGATTCTTGCCACTGTGCCCGTCGATCCACGGACGGGCAGCGCTGAAACGCTGCTGGAGGTGGGGAGAGGCGGCCGTGGCCGCGTGGTCCTGGTCTGGTCGGACACCGCCGACCGGATGCGCGTGACGAACTTTCGTGTGGTGGGTCTGACGCCCTCCGCCGCCAGGTTCAGCGGGTCGGATGTGGCAGGCCTGCCGGTGCGGGAAGCGTCGCTCAGCGTGGGCGGCCGTCTGACACTTGCCGGCGTATCGCGTCCTGCCGTACTTCTGCCGGGCGGCGGCTCGGCGGAGTGGGCCGTCCGTGTGCCGGCGGTCGAGCCGGTGCTTCGCTGCTGGGCCGGAGGGCTGGTGGACGGTCCGGGGAACGTGGTCATGCAGGCTGAGATCAACGGTCGGCCGCTGGTGCCTGTCTCCACTCCGTACGACCAGGTGATCCGGCCTTCCTGGGAGCCTCATGTGCTCAGTCTGGATGAATGGGCCGGGCAGGAGGTGACCCTGCGGGTCCACGCGGAGGGGGATGCCGGCTCCCTCGCCGCATGGGGGTCGCCGGTCATCGAAAGCGCTGCGGGAGGACGGGCGGCGGGCGGCGACGTGGTGGTGATCAGCCTGGACGGCCTGCGTGCCGACACGGCGCTGAAGGGATTTCCGCGAGTCCTATGGGATCCGGCGGGCGGCGGTGCGGTGAGCACCGCGCCCTTCCAGCTGGCCGGGACGGCGAGCCTGCTGACCGGCCAGTCGTCCGTCCGCCATGGACTGGTCGACGTGTCCTGGCGGCTCGATCCCGAGCGGTCGCCGACCCTGGCCGAGATCCTGTCGGACGCCGGCTGGCGCACGGGAGCGTTCACGGCGGGCGGCTTCACGGCCGACCTGTTCGGTTTCGAGCGGGGCTTCGAGGTCTACGACGCGCGTGATCCGCGCACTGACCAGGGACCCTGGCTGGCCTGGATGGACCAGCGCCTCGAGGACCCCGATCCATTCTTCCTGTTCCTCCAGGCCAGGGTAGAGGCGAAACCGTTCAATCCTGAAAACGGACAGCAGCGCTACGAGCAGGGGGTCCGGATGGTCCAGGTCCTGATCCGCAACGTGATCAGCCGCCTGAACTCGCGCGGCTGGGACAGGTGCACCCTGGTGGTTGCCTCGAGCCACGGCACGTCGCTCGGGGAGGGAGGCCTCTGGGGAGGGGGTCTGGGCGTTGGAGAGCCGCAGATCCAGATTCCCCTGCTGGTCCACCTGCCTGGAACGGCGCCCGACCGATTGGTCCCTGGAATCGTGACCCAGGAGGACGTCGCGCCGACTGTGCTGCGTGCCTGCGGGCTGCCGATCCCCGGCGGCATGCAGGGAGCGCCCCTGCAGGACCTGCTGTCGGGCTCAGCTCCGCCGCGCGAGTTCGCCCTGGTGGATTTGCGCCGCGCGGCCGTTCCGTTCCAGCGCGCCCTGCGCGGCCGGCGCATGAAGGTGGTCGAGACCTGGGCCCCCGGCAGGGATGACCAGGTCGAGGCGGCCCTCTACGACCTGCAGGCGGATCCCGGGGAAGAGGTGAATCTGGCGGCCAGCCGCCCTCGGCAGGTCGAGGTATTGCGCGGCCTGCTCGCACGGCAGGCGGAGGATCTGGCGGAACAGGGCAGGAGGACCGGGGCGTCCGGGCCGACGGGGTCTCCCCCCGGCCGTGTCCTCGAGAAGATCCGTGCCTTCGGCTACGTGGACAACTGACCGACGGCCGCAGCGATTCGGTCCAGGACGCTGTTCTTGGAGATGTCCCAGACGGGTGCGAGCAGTTCAAACGGCGGCGCGTCGGCCACCAGGCGATGGATGACCGTGCTCTCGGGCAGGACCGCCAGGAACCCGCAGGCCTCCTCGACATAGGAGTCGACATCGAGGACCTGCATCCTGCCTTCGCGCCAGAGATGGGCGAGCCGGGTGCCGCGCAGGACCATGCACTGGTGGAGTTTCGCGCCGGCGACCCCGGCCTCGGCCATCAGCGCCGCCGCCCGCGCGGCGCCTCCGGGCTGTTCTCCGGGAAGCCCGGCAATGGCGTGGGCGACCACCTCCAGGCCCCGAGCAGCCGCCCTGCTGGCCGCCTCGCTGAATTCGGCGGCCGTTTGCGCCCGGCCCGCACGTTCCAGGACGGCGTCATCAGCGGATTCAAGGCCGAGCTCCAGCCACAGCGGCCGTCGGCTTGCCTGCTCCACGAGGACGTCCAGGATGTCCTCGCCCAGGCAGTCGGGCCGGGTGGCGATGGAAACCAGAGCGACGTCCGACGGGTCGGGAATTCGGTCCACTGCGGAGAGCGCCTCCGCCACGGCCTCAGGCGTTCCGTAGGTGTTCGAGAACGCCTGGAAGTAGGCAATCACTGGCTGGCGGGAATCGTCGGACCGGATGCGGTCGATGCCCGCCTGGAGCTGCAAGGCCAGGTCCTGGCCCATGCGGGCCGCTCCGGTCCCCGATCCCTGCTGATCGCAGTAGGAACACCCTCCGCGGCCCCTTGTTCCATCTCGATTGGGACACGTGAATCCGGCATCGAGCGCCACCCGCCGCAGGGGTGCGCCGAAGCGGTCGCGCAGATGGTCCGTCAGGGACACCCAGGGTCTGGCACGGCTCACGGCTGCGATCGTAGCCCGTGCTAGAGTCGGCGGTCCCATGGTCCGCATTCGCGATCTCGTGATCGGCACCGCCGGTCACATTGACCACGGGAAGTCGACTCTGGTGCGCCGATTGACCGGCGTGGAGCCCGACCGCTGGGAGGAGGAAAAGCGGCGCGGCATGACGATCGACCTGGGCTTCGCCCCGTTCGAGATGCCGGACGGTTCCCTGGTGGGCATCGTCGACGTCCCCGGGCATGAACGCTTCATCCGCAACATGCTGGCGGGGGCCACAGGATTCCGCGTGGCCCTGCTGGTCGTGGCGGCGGACGACGGCGTCATGCCCCAGACCCGTGAACACCTGGACATCCTGCGGTTCGTAGGCGTTCGCAGGGGCGTCGTAGCCATCAACAAGTGCGATCTGGCAGGTGATGAGCTGGCCCAGGTGGCTGCTGCCGAGACTCGGGACCTGCTGGAGCCGACCCCGCTGGCCGGCTCGCCCGTCCTCTGCGTGTCCGGCGAGACGGGGGACGGCATCGAGGATCTGCGCGCTGCCCTCGTGGAGGCGGTCGAGGGGGCCGGCGAGAGGCCGGCACGCGGCGCATTCCGACTGCCGGTCCAGAGGGTCTTCAGCAAGGCCGGCTTCGGGACCGTGCTGACCGGCATTCCGGTTTCGGGCGAGGTGGCGGACGGGGACCGGCTCGAGGTCCTGCCCGGCGGCGCGCGTTCGAAGGTGCGGGGCATCCAGGCTTACGGTCGCTCGATCGACCGGGCCCGGGCTGGGCACTCCACCGCCCTCAACCTCTCCGATGTGGAGGTGGAGGGAACGACCCGGGGCTGCGTGGCCTGTTCGCCGGGAGCCTTCCGGGCCGAGGCCCGCTGGGACGTGCGTCTGTCCCATCTGCCGGGGGCCCCCGTGCTGAAGAACCGGGCCCGGGTGCGTGTCCATGCGGGGACCACCGAGGTCCTGGGGACCGTGCTGCTGCTGGATGCCAGGGACCTGCGCGACGGCCAGTCCGGCCTGGCCCGCCTGGCCCTTCGGGAGCCGATGGTGGCGGCGCCCGGCGACCCCTTCGTGCTGCGGCGCGAGAGTCCACTGGTCACATGGGGGGGCGGAGTTGTCCTGGGAGCGGCGGCCGGGCGGGCGCGACAGGTCGTGGAGGACCTGGGTCTGCGCGAGGCGGCGCTGGAGCAGTCGCAGGATGGCGACGTCGGACCCCTTGCGGTCGACGGGCTCCGGAGACTGGGGGACGGCCTTCACGATGTGGCCCGTGTCGCTCTGGAAGTCGGACTGGGGCAGGGCGAGACGGAGGAGGCGCTGGCCGCATCTGACGAGGCGGCTGCATCGGACGGGCGATGGGTTCACCGCGGCGTGCTCGGAGCCGCCGTCGCTCGCCTCGAACAGGCCCTGAGTGAGTGGTTCGACGCGCACGGGCATCTGCGGACCGCGCCCGGACGAACCGTGATGGACGCGGCACGCCTGGAGGGTCCCTACGGCGACTGCGTGGTGGCGGCCTGCGGGACGATCGCGATGGAAGCCGGAGGCAGGATGGTCCTGGCGGGCCGCGAGGCCGCCGTCGATCCCGAGACCGCCGCCAGGGCCGATGCGGCGGAGCAGGCACTGCAGGAAGGGGGCGCCGCGCCTCCCTCTCCTGACGAGCTGGCGGACCTGGCCGGGTGCAGCGCGGCCGAAATGGACCGCGCGCTGGAGTCGCTGTGCGAGTCGGGCCGGGCGGTGCGCGCCGCCGCCGGCTGGGTATTTCATGCGGAGGTCGTGGAGCGGGCCGAGGGCCTGATCCGGACGAACATCGCGGAGCACGGTGAACTGGATCTCCCGACCCTGCGCGACGCCCTGGGCACCTCGCGCAAGTACCTCCTGCCGCTCCTGGACCACTTCGACCGATCCGGAGTCACGGTGCGATCAGGCGGCTCGCGGATCCTGAAGCGGACCTAGTCTCCGGCGTCGGACTCGATGAAGCGCAGAGCGGCCAGCGCGCCGATGCGCGCGCACCAGCCCATGCAGAATGGCTCGCGGTCCGTCGTGTTCCCGGGCGTGTCGCCCGACGAGTGGTAGAAGTCGTCGCCGTCGATGGTGACTTCGCCCTCCTTGTCCCGGTCGCCCCAGTTCACGGGCGGATAGCCGGGTGTCACGGGCACCGTGCGAGGGGATCCGAAGGCGGACGTGAAGACGGTCACCGACGGCGGTGTTCGGTCCCAGTCGAGCCGGGAACCGTGGAACACGTACGAGTCTGTCCCGCCGAGCGCCCGGTTGGATGCGAAGCGTTCCGGAAAGCCGGTCTTCCCCAGGTGGGCCGAGGCGGTCGCGCGGAGCAGGCCGATGAGCGCCTTGTTGACCTCGAGGTTGTCGGGCTCGAAGTAGATCGCGTCGTTGCCCGATCCATATCCGGCCTGGTCGTAGTTGATGACGGCCCTCAGGCCGGAGGCCGTCTCTTCCAGGCGCTTGATGTAGTCGCGCGTCGACGCAATTTCAGCGCCCCAGACAGCGAACCGGATGTCGTAGGCGGGGCGCGGAATCGACCCGTCGGCAACGGCGGCCGCCAGTACCTCGGCGATCTCCAGGACCACGGCGGCGCCCGAGGCGTTGTCGTCGGCGCCAGGTCCCCCCGAGTCAGCGTCGCCATGGGCGCAGAACAGCAGCCAGTGTCCGCGATCGCGCCCCGGCAGGGTGGCCAGCACCGTGCGGGGGCTCCGGCGTCCGGTGCGTGCCTTCAGGTCGATGACAACCTCGGGGCCCTTGCGCGACGCCTTGCGCAGCCGCTCCCCGTCCTGACGGCTGATGGCGAAGAAAGGCACATGGGCCTCGCTGCGGATGCCGCGCAGGACGGGCCATCCACTGCGCGACGAGCCTCCGTCGTACAGCACGGCCACCAGACCACGCGTCTGCTTCTCATCCGGCAGCCGGTTCGTCAGCCAGACACTGCCCCGCAGCGGCTCCAGGCTGAGTCGTCCGCTTCCGGCTGCGGAGGGGGAACCGCGCATGGGCCAGGCCGAGGCCAGCGGTTCGCCTGCGACCTCCACGGTCCATGGATCGGTCTCGAAGAAGGCGATCGGCTCGTCCTCCACGATCTCCGTCTCGAGCCCCGCCTTGGCGAACCGATCGGCGAGCCACCGTGCGGAGGCGCTGTTCGAGGCGGTGCCGCCCATGCGCGGCCCCATCGCGCAGAGGGTCCGCACGGTCTGCTGCATCCGTTTCTCCGAGATGCGCCCTGCCAGGGCCGTTTCCGTCCCCTGGGGGACGGCCATCAGGGCCAGGAGCAGGGCCGGATGAAGCATGAGTGAGGTTCTAGCCTGTCCGGTACCTGTCGGTGAAGGCCCGCAGGCCTTCGGCCCGTTCCTCCAGCAGCGCCTCGGGGGGAATGCCGCCCTTCGACGTGTCTCGCACCTCCAGGGCCGCCCACCCTTCGAACGCGTCCAGGGCCGAGTCCAGCTCGCTCCATTCGATGCTGCCGGCGCCAGGCATGGCGTGCTGGTCGCCCGAACCGTCGTTGTCATGGACGTGCAGGCTCCGAAGCCGGTCGCCGGCGGCCGCCAGCCTGCCCGCCGCGCCGCCCTCCAGATGGGCGTGGCCCAGGTCGACGCACACGCCTCCGCTTGCCGCTTCCACGGCGTCCAGGTGCCCGACCAGCGCCTCCACCGCGGTCACGTCGCTCAGGATGTTCTCCAGCGCCACCTCGACTCCGAGCCGGTCCCCACGGGCGCAGAAGTGTGCGACCGCTTCCAGGGCCCGGGACAGGTTCTCCTCGTGCAGCGCATCGCCGGGCCAGCCCAGGTGCAGGACAGCGGTTTCTGCGCCCAGTGCTGCGGCCGCTTCCAGGGCCGCTTCGACCTCCGCGAAGGCGGCTGCCCGGGCGCCTGCGTCCGGATCCAGGAGCGAGAAGTTGACGCGCGTCCCTTCACCGGGAGCGCCCCGGTAGACCGGGAGATGGACGGACGCGATGACCAGGCCCGCATCGTGGACCTCACGGCGGGCCGTCGCGATGGCCCGGCTCTCGCGCCAGGGCAGATGGGACTCGATGAACCAGGTCTCCAGGCCCTCGAAGCCCAGGTCAGCGATCGGTCCGATGGGGGAGCGCCCGAAGGGGTGGAACGAGAACAGGAAGGAGGAGAGCGCAGTCCTCAAGGGCTGGGGGCCACCAGGGCGTAGACGCGTCCGTCGAAGCAGCACAGGTAGATTTCGCCCGCGGCGTCCTGGCCGAAGGATGCCACCGGCTTGCCGGTGGCCAGGACCAGGTCGTTCTGGGCCGGCCGGCCCGGCTGGGCGCGCAGGGCCCACAGCTTGCCGCTGTCGAAATCCGCGTACAGATAGGCGCCTTGAAGTCCCGGCAGCGCGGACCCCCGATAGACGTGCCCGCCGGTGATCGAGATGCCCTCGGTGCGGGGGTATTCCCACGCCGGAGGGATCAGGGCCGCGTCCCGGGCCTTGTGCTTCTTGTCATAGACGTGATTCCCCTCCATCGCCCGCCATCCGTAGTTGCCTCCTCGCACGATGCGGTCCACCTCCTCCCACTTGTCCTGGCCCACGTCGCCGGCCCACATGGCGCCTGTGTCGCTGTCCCACGAGAACCGCCAGACGTTGCGCAGCCCGTAGGCCCAGATCTCGCCCCTCGCCCCCGGCGTATCCCTGAACGGGTTGTCGTCGGGGATGGCATAGGGGGTGCGGCCCTGCCTGCGTGACGGATCGATCCTCAGGATCGCCCCCAGCAGGGTGCCTAGATCCTGGGCGTTGTCCTTCGGGTCCCCGAAGAAGCCTCCGTCACCCAGGGACCAGTACAGGAACCCGTCCGGGCCGAATGCCAGCCCCCCCCCGTTGTGGTTGCCGTAAGGCTGGGCGACCTGGACCAGGACCTGCTCGCTGCCGGGATCCGCGCGGTCCGGATCTTCGCCGTCGACCTGCCACTGGGAGAGGACGGAACGGCGAGGCTTGCTGTCCGAGTAGTTGAGGTAGAAGTGCCCGCTGGCCGCGTAGTCCGGCGCAAACGCCATCCCCAGCAGGCCCTCCTCGTTGTTCCTGCGCCTCACATCGATCTCGAGAAAGGTGCTGTGCTGCGCATCGGCCGCCAGCGAGTCGAACACCGTGATTTCACCGCCCTGCTCCACGATGAAGACACGCCCGGATCCATCGGGGGGCATCTGAAAGTCCAGCGGGCGTCGGCCTCGCCAGTCGTTCCACATCACCCGGAGGGCCGCCTCGTCACCGGGCGGCAGCAGGGCCAGAAGCAGCAGGGAGAGCATCCCCCGAGACTACCCCCGGGTCAGCCGCCGAACTGTTCGCCGAGTGCGAATCCGAAGCCGCCCAGACTCGGGACAGTCGGCTCCGCCTCGTCGACGTCCGCTTCCAGGATGAAGCGGAACTGGATGGATGTGAATCCCGCCAGGTCGGCAGGATCCGTGGTCCACGGCCCCAGTGCGCCGGTGGCTCCCGGCGGGCGCCCGTACGGGTCGAGGGCGGACGCGTCGTCCATGCGGGACCCGCCCGACAGAAGCGCGCCCCGGAAGGCAACCTGCACGTCGGTGCCGTCCGGCGCACTCAGGTCGTCGAGGACCTGGACACCGGCCGTCGCGCCCGGGGGTATGGCGTAGAAGCGTGAATGAACCACGGAGACGCGTGTTACGAAATCGACCATGCCCCAGTAGGTTTCCGGACCTCCGGGTTCGGTCGGCAGCCCGTTCAGCTGGAAACCGCCCAGGGGCACAAGGCTGGTGTCAGGATCCACGACGATCGGCTGCCCGGTGCTGTCCAGGCCACCGGAGGAGTGGACGCGCTTGTAGGGGGTGGGGGCGGCCGGAGTGAAGAAAACTCGTTGGCTGTTGAGGCCGAGCGCCAGGCCCGAGGCGTCCGGGTAGCAGGAAAAGTCCATCAGGAGGGGGAGCCCCGCAGACGGCACGGAGCCGGGCAGCGCCCAGCCGATTGGCGCGGGCGTCTCACCGAGGTGGTGAAGCACGCCGGGTTCGAGCCCCGGACCCGCCGGCCCGCCGGCCACCGAGACGGGGTCGAGGCGCGTGTCTCTCCAGGTGAACAGGGCCTGGAGCGGACCGTAGGGCTGGTAGGTGTGCGCATTCGCTCCTGCGACGACCGCGTCCAGGGGGTCGACCAGGTAGAGGCCGTCCACCACCGTGATCGGGTCGCCCTCACCGGCAGCGTCCAGCGGGAAGGACGCGTTGGCGGCAAAGGCGCCTGCGTCCAGCCCGGTGTCCGGCCACACGGGCAGCAGGGACTGGTTGTCGATCTCCTCGTCGGGCACACGGGTTCCGTGGCTGAGGTCGATGCGGAGACGGGGAAACACGTCTGCGACCGCCGTGCCCGAATCGGGGGCCCAGTAGAGGCCCTCCACATCGAGATTCATGTCCATCAGCGATTCCAGGGACAGGCCCAGGTCGAGATAGCGCCAGACGGTCTGCAGGCGGCTTCCCAACGGCACGAGCGGGGCCTGGACGCCGCCCTCGAACGCGGCCCAGACGGGGCCGTTCAGGGGCGAGGCGTCATCAACGATGGCCGAGAAACGGATCACGTCGCGACCGCGCAGCCTGCCCGCCTCGAGCACAGCCTGGCCCGCCAGGTCCACTAGTCCGTCAGGGTCCATGTCCTGCGCATCGAAATCGAGAGCCAGATTCCAGGCAGGGCCGACTCCGGCGACGGGGTCGAATTCGTAGGAGTGCGACAGCACATGGACCAGCGCCCCTCCTGACTTGTCCTGCAGAGCCCCCGTGGCCCAGGCCACCAAGTCGGGTCCAGGCGCGACATGCCCCTCGGGACGAACCGCAGGGACGAAGACGGGGCGGTCCGGTGCATCCAGCCGGACCTCTCCCACGATGCGGTCCAGTGCGCCCGCGTCAGAGGGATCCGGTCCGGTCGTGAACAGCAGTGCTTCGAGACCGGACAGGGAACCGGGATCCACGGCGTCGGACAGCAGCAGGCCCACGGTGATGTCGCGGGTGGTCAGCGGATCGTCCGGATCGTCCTGGGGAGGTGCGACCGTGAAGAAGCAGCCCGGATCGTCGCCGATCAGGAAGGGGACCAGGCGCGTCGCGAAGCCGGGGGCCGGCGGCTGGCCTCCGAGCAGGGCCACACGTGCGCGCTTCAAGGGGGGCGGAGCAGGCAGCCACTCGACCACCTCCCAGACACCGGATCCATTGTGGAGCACGTCCCCGGGGCGTGCGTCGCCGCTGCAGGCGCCGCCGTCGCCAAGGAAATCGACGTAGGGCCCGTCGGCCGCGGCGATGGTGACTGCCTCCTCCGACAAGGGGACGGGGGCCCACGGGTCCCGGACATAACCCTGGTGGGGGTCGTTCGCGCCCCCCGAGCGCAGTGCGCGGACGATGTCCGAGCCGTCAACGGTCTCCAGCGCGGCGTCCAGCGGCGACCCGCCTCCGTCCGTCAGTCCTCCCTCGGTCGGCAGACGAAGCACCAGGTTGGCGATTCCGGAGGCCCCCTCTGGCAGCCCGGCCGGGTTGTGGGCAAGGCCGGTCAGCACCGCGTCCGCACGGCCGATCAGCGGGTCCACGGTGACGATGCGGGGGTCGAAGGGGTCGACCCGCAGCCGGACGGCTACGGCCGCGCCGCCGGCGTCCTCGATCCGGATTCCGGCAAGAGTGGCCGGGTCCACAGGGTGGCTGAACCGCATCCGCAGGAGGGCGTCGCGGGGCCACACGGGCGGTTCGGCGCCTGCGGGCAGCGGGAAGCCGACCGGATCAATGACGACCAGGCCTTCCCCGTCGGCGGTCGGGAAGAATTCTGCGTCCAGCGACGGGTTGCCCGCCAGGTCCCACAGCCGCAGGACAGAGGTCTCTGCAGCGGGGGAGTGGACCAGATCCAGCCCGACTCCAATGCCGAGGAGGTCCTCGTGGATGGGGGCCTCAGCGCGCAGCCGTCGCCCGGATGCATCGACCATCCTGGCGGCACGGCCCCATGACGTCTCCTCCAGCCGGAACGGGGTGCCGTCGCCCTTGACTGTCAGGACCGAGGCGTTCGTGGAGATCAGGCCGGCCCCGGGGTGCCAGAGGATCGCCTGTGAGTGGAACTGGGTCCCCTCCACGCCGAGCGGAAGTTGCAGGACGCTTTGCCACGATCCGGTCCCGTCGATGGAGACGGGCACCAGGATCAAGGCGGAGGTGACGCCGATCCAGCCCGTGGTCTGGCCAGTCAGGGGCGTGATCGCCCTGTCTGCGTCGATGAACAGGAATCCCTGGGCACCGATAGGGGCCAGAACCGTGACGTTGACGGGATCGCCGGTCCGGCCGGAGGTGAGCAGGTGGAGTTCGGGATCACCGGCGGCCGCCGGCAAGGCGCACACGCAGGCCAGAATCCCTGTGACAAGCGACGTTGTTTTCATGGGGGCATTCCGTGACGTTTCGGGCAGACCTACCCACTTGGATTTCGTCACGAAAGGCCCGAGGGCGGACAAGAAAACCGCATACATGTGCGGCTTCAGGGGCCGGGGGTCGAGGAAACCAGGTTGCCGAAAATGCCCAGGTACTGGGCGTCGGCGCCGAACAGGGAGGCCTCCACCGGCAGGATCCCCAGACCCTGGGTTTCCAGGGACGGGATCGGGATGCCATCGAACGCCTCGGCAATTTGTGGGAGCAGCAGATCCGCCAGGAACAGCACCCCCGAGTCCAGGATCGCAATATCTGATCCAGGGAACGCTTGGAGCGTCTGGACCTGCAAAACGAAGCCATCCACATTGGCAGTAAGTGTCCCGTCCGGTTCGCTGGTCAGGTCCACCTGCACTGATCCGTCAATGGCAAGACTGAGGAGGGGCACCGATCCATGGGGGCTGGGCACTTGGAATACGGCCTCCAAGTTGCCTAGTTCAAGGACCGCATTTGCAGGTCCAGCGGGAGTGGTCTTGTACACAGGGGCCACGGTGCCGTGGGCTCTCAGGTCCAGCACCGTGCCGGCTGGATAGAAGTCGAAACCGGCTCCGGGAAAGAGGGCCGCCATGGCGTCCGTGGTCAAGGCTCCACCTCCGGGGTCCCCAGGATCCTCGGGGAGCAGGGTGGTCATGTCACCGTCGAGCAGACCCGCGCCGGTGGCGGCGGCGAGCAACATGTTGATGAAGTCGTCGCCGAGGGCGAGGGCAGCTCCGTAGGGCAGTCCGTTGGGCGTCAGTGTCCCGAATGAAGGAACGGAACCGGGCGTGGCTCGGTACTGGCTGATGACGGGGCTGCCCGGTTCTGCGGAAAGCACCTCAGCCTGTCCGTCCAGCACAAGTGTCATGCCCGCGCTGTCATGGAGCACTCCGGTGATGTGGGCTCCGATCGAGGCGTCCACTTCCAAGGTGTCCCAGAGATTTCCTTCAAGGACGAACGAGCCAAGGATTTCTTCGAGCAAGGGCCCGAGTTCCGAAACCACCGCGCTTTCCACTGAGTCTTCCACCGTTTCCTTGATCCAACTCTCGATGGTGAATAGTTCGCCAATGCTGCCCAGAAAGCCCTCGAGGTCGAACGAGAAACCCTGAAGCGTGACGGATGGGTTCTGAACGCTGATTTGCAAGTGTCCGGCAACCACATTTCCCGTGACGTCTGCCGAAAGGTGGGCGGGGTTGGTTCCTCCGCTGCCTGACAGGCTGTAGTCAATCTCAAGGATTTCCCCCCAGACGTCGAAGGTTGTATCCACGTTGTGAATCTGGATTGTCCCGGCTATTCCAGACGGTGTCGGGCTCAGGTCCAGCGTGATGCCCGAGTACGTCATGCCCGTGAACTGGGCATAGGCGGAAAAGATGGTGAAGCCGAACAGTCTCTCCACGTTTTCGATCTGGGTGGGTGGGATGGCCATCAGCATCCCGGCGATGTCGGCAGAGGCCAACTCATCCGCGCCCAGCCCCTCGATGGCATCCAAGCCGGTTTCACCAAGGCGGGCACCTAAGGCATCTGGCCAGGGGTCTCCCAGGTTGCCCGGCTGGCCCCATACCACTGTCCGCCGGGTGCGAGCGAAGGTGCCGTCCGCATGGGAGATCTCGAACGTAATAGGGAATAGGTCCGCATCGGTCGGAAAATTCTGGATGGACGGGCCCCAGTTGCCGGTTGCGTCAATGCCCACCGGGGTCCCGTTGACGGTCATGGTTACGGGCAGCGAACCGTGGACAGCACCCTGCATCCAGACGAGGGGAGAGGTCGTGAAGCCGCCGTCTCCTGGCATAGCGGTCAGGTCCCAAGCATGGATGAGTGTCTCTGCGGTGGCTTGGAGGGATCCGAAAGCCACGGCAGCCTCGATGCGGTAGTCGCCGGGGACGTCCGGCGTCAGCACGGGAAATGCAGTGTCGCGCCCCTCGAGCACGGTGCTGGACCCAAGGGGGGTCTCCAGCAGGGTCCACCAGAGCGATGCCCCGGGTAGCAGGTCTCCGTTCTCATCGAGGGCCCCACTCCCGTCCAGGGTGGTCCGACGACCGACCATGGTGCCCTGGTTGGCGCCCGCACCGACTGGCGGCGCCAGGGTCACGGAAGCCCCGTTTGCAATGTCCACGCCGAAGGGCGCTGTCGGATCCATCACGGCGCCCGCCAGGTAGAAGGTCTTGCCGGCCAAGTCCGGCATCCAGGGCACAGAGAAGGGGATGGTGACTGACCCGGTGGAGGGAATCGTCCCTGCGAACAGGATGATGAGGGCCGGC
The DNA here is from genome assembly GCA_964653725.1 of uncultured Planctomycetales bacterium. Classification (GTDB taxonomy): domain Bacteria; phylum Planctomycetota; class UBA1135; order UBA1135; family CAZZHK01; genus CAZZHK01. The sequence continues at coordinate 15,152 of CAZZHK010000023.1, forward strand.
GTCAGACCGACCGGAAGATCCTGGCCGAAGACCGGGACCGGGCCCGGTGAGATGTCGATCACGACGATGGCGGGGGCCCCCGGGCTCCCTGTCAGGGTGATCGTGAAGGAATTGCCAATGGCGACCTGGGCGTTGGTCTGTCCGTCGATGGCGAGATCGGCGGCGTCCGCTCCGGTCGCCGCGAGAGCCAGGAAGGCTGCGGCGAGGTATTTGGCCATGGATCGATTGTAGCCGCCCCATGGCTATCCTCCGGGCATGCGTTTGAGCCAACACGGGTGGATATTCTTGGGCCTGGCGGCCGGCGTCCTGGTCGGCGCCGTCCTGCAGGCGACCACGGAGGCCTCCTGGGTCCAGGCCGATGGGGTGGGGGGTCTGGAGCGGCTCGTCCTGGATCCCGACTGTGAAAGGGCCGTATGGCTGGCTCCCTTCTCTTCGGCGGCCGCGGTGTTCATGCGCCTCCTGAAGATGCTGATCGTGCCCCTGATCCTGACCAGCATCGTGACCGGGGTGGCGGGCGTGGCGGGCAACCGCGAATTCGGACGGCTGGGCGCCAAGACGCTGGTGTACTACATCACCACATCGCTGCTGGCGATCGTCACAGGGCTGGTCGCGATCAACGTGTTCCGTCCCGGCGTCGGGGCCGAGCTGCCGTTGGCGGTGCCGGACGCGTTCGATCCCGGTCGCGGCCGGTCGTTCGCCGACATCCTGGAGCGCATGGTCCCCGAGAACGTCTTTGGGGCCCTGTCGGAGAATGGCCGGATGCTGCAGGTCATCTTCTTCGCCCTGGTCTTCGGCTTCTTCATCGCCCGGTCGGCCGAGGTCCACCGGAAGCGGCTCGGGGGTCTCTTCGAGTCGGCGTTCGCCGTGATGATGGGTGTGGCGGGCATGGTCCTGAAGCTCATCCCCCTGGGCGTCTTCGCCCTGATGGTCAAGATGGTGGGGGAAACGGGCTTCAGCGTCTTTCGGCCGCTGCTGGCCTACATGGCGGTCGTGGCCGGCGCTTTGGCTGTCCATTCCTGCCTGGTGCTGCCGGCCCTGCTTCGCTTCGTGGGCGGGATTCGCCCGGGGGCTTGGGTCCGTGCCATGGCGCCGGCTCTTCTGACCGCACTGTCCACCTCCTCGTCGTCCATCACCCTGCCTGCCACCCTCGAGGCGGCGGAAAAGCGAGGTGGCATCAGCAACAAGATCAGTTCCTTCGTCCTGCCGCTCGGTGCCACGATCAACATGGACGGGACGGCGCTCTACGAGTGCGTAGGCGTCATCTTCCTCAGCCAGTTCTATGCTTCGGCCGGAGGCTTCGAACTGACGCTCGGCATGCAGGCGTTCATCGTCGTGACTGCGCTGCTGGCCTCGATCGGTGCCGCCGGAATCCCATCGGCCGGCCTGGTGATGATGTTGGCGATCCTGTCCGGTCTCGGGCTGCCCGTCGAGGGTGCTGCCCTCCTGCTGGCCATCGACCGGCCCCTCGACATGCTCCGGACCGGTGTCAACATCTGGAGCGACTCCTGCGGTGCGGCCCTCATCGCCCGCAGCGAGGGCGAGACGGTGGTCGGTGCGCCTGCCTAGTCTGTTCCTGTTCGCGCTGACCGCGTGCGGCGGGCCCCTGCAGGAACCACGCGGTGTCCTGTTGATCTCGATCGACACGCTGCGTGCCGATCACCTGGGGCTATACGGCTATCAGAGGGACACCAGCCCCAGGCTGGACTCGCGGGCGGGGGAATGGGTGCGCTTCAGCCAGGCCCTGAGCCACACGCCGAAGACGGCGCCCAGCCACATGACCATGCTGACCGGGCTGATGCCCGGCGCCCACGGCGTCGAGAACTGGAAGGAGGGCCGCGGGCGGAGCCTGTCTCCGGGCATACCGACACTGGCGGAGCGGTTGAGTGAATCGGGCTTCGCGACGGCGGCCCTCACTGAGGGAGGCAACGTGGCCGCCGCCCTGGGCTTCGACCGCGGCTTCGGGCTGCACCACGAGGGCCGGGACGCACTGCATGAGCACCTGGAGGCGGCGGCCGCCTGGTTTGCCGAACACCGGGGTGCGCGGCGATTCCTGTTCCTGCACACATACGCGGTGCATGACCCCTATCTGCCCTCCCCCTCTGCGGCGCAGCTGTTCACCGATCCCGCCTACACGGGCGGCATCGTCTCGGACCGGGCCGTGCTGGAGGAGCGTGCCGGCGACGCCGATTGGCTCAGTCTGCAGCAGGAGTTCTGGAAGACGGTGGACGGCCGCGATCCCTCAGACGTGCGCCACCTTCGCGACCTCTACGACGCCGGCATCCGGACGACCGACGACGCCATCGGGCGATTCCTCGACCGGCTGGAGCGCGCCGGGGATCTGGACGACTTGCTGGTCGTGGTCACCTCCGACCATGGTGAGGCGTTCGGTGAGCACGGGCTCTTCCTGCACGAGACGCTGTTCTCGGAAAACGTCCGGGTTCCGCTTCTGATCCGGCTGCCGGGCGGCTACGGCGGAGGCCGCGTCCAGGACCAGCCGGTCGGTCATGTGGATCTGGTCCCGACCCTGCTGGACGCCCTTGAGGTGGATGAGGCGCCGATGCGACCGATGGGGCTCAGCTTCTGGCCGGCGCTGGCGGATCCGGAAACCGAAGTCGCGCCGCGCAGGGTTGTGGGCGATTATGCGCCCGGGGACGGGACGTCAGTGAACCAACAGGCAGTCCGGGAGGGGCCGTGGAGGTTGGTGTCGCTGCCGGTGAAGGGCAGGACGCTGCTGTTCGACTGGTCTGCCGATCCCGGTGAGCAGAGTGATCTGTCTGAGCATCGTCCAAAGGTCGTCGAACGCATGCGCGGGCGCCTGGCCCTTGAGCAGTCCCTGATCCGGGCCCGCAGGGCCGAGGAGGAACGGGGCCGACCGGTGCTCCTGGACGACGCCACCAGATTGCAGCTCGATGCCCTGGGCTACGGAGGCGAATAGCGTTGTTCGGTTGCCTGGCCGTCCACCACAACCTGCTGTTCATCGGCTCGAGCGAGGGGTCCGGACGGGTGCTCGTGATTGACGTGGAGACCGGCGAGGAGCGCCACCAGTTCATGTTCGCAGGCGAAGCGACAGGCAAGGCGGATGCGGCGGGCCTGGCGGTCGATGCTGACAGCCGTGTATTTGTGGCCGACACGCGCAACCGCACGGTGCGGATCTTCAGCGTGTTCGGTTCCGAGGTCGGGCGCCTGGATGCTCAGAATGCCGAGGCCGGGCAGCGATCTGATCGGCGCGGCAGCCTGGGCCGGCCCCACGACCTGGCCCTGGACGACGAGGGCCGTCTCTTTGTCTGTTCGGGGTTGGCCGACCGGGTCCACTCCGTCCAGTGCTTCCTGCCCGACGGCACCTGGGTGCGAACCTTCCATGCCGGTGCGGACCCCCAGGCCGTCTGGGCGGCTCCGCGAGGGATCACCGTGGTCGGCGAGGCCCTGTATGTGGCCGAGACCGGCAGGGGCCGGATCCATGCGATGCGGACGGACGGGGCCAGCCTGGGCTCGGTGGCGGCGACCGGCGACTCGGGGGAGCCGGCGGCGCCGGTGGCGGTGGCCGTCCTGCCGGAGGGCGACCTCGCCGTGGCGCTGTGGGGGGAACCGTCGCGGGTGGTCCGTTTCGACGCCTCGCTGCGCCCCCGCGGGGTCCTGATCAGGGGTGGAGACGCCGAGGGCCTGGTGCGCGATCCGTTCGACCTGGCCGTGGACTCGGCCGGGCGGCTGCTGGTGGCTGACAAGGGCGGAACCCGGGTCCAGGCCTTCTCAGACAAGGGCGAGCATCTGGGCGTGGTGTGGCGTCTGCAGAAGGTGCGAGGATGAGGGAGAGTTGGAAGATCGGACCGCCCGAGGGGGACCAAGGGTCATGGTGAACGACCGCACGGGCTGGGCGGCTGCCGCCGCGGCCGGGGTTCTGGGCCTGCTGGCGATGGTGGTGATGGTGCCCCGCGCGGAGGACCGCGGTGGCCCGGGCTCGGGGGATCCCGCTGACCCGCGGACTCGGGGCGAGCAGGTGGTCCCCCTCGGATCGGGCACCGCAACGGACGGGGGCGGCGTCACGGAAGCGCCGGGGACCGGCCTGAGGCCGTCGCCCGGCGCCGGCCAGCCAGGGCGCCAAGGCGGCGATCCTGCTGCGGTTGATCCAGGCCGCCGCGTGGTGGCCGGGACGGAAGGCAGAGGCGTTCAGCGAGCGCTCTACGGCGTTGTTCGCAGCGTGGAGGGAGCGCCAGTGGACGGTGCCGAGATCACGATCCGGACCGACACCGCGACGCTGGTCACGGAGTCGGCGCCGGACGGCCTGTTCGTGGTCCATGCCGCGGCCGCCGATCACCTCTCGGTCGAGATCCAGCGCGATGGATTCGAGACCATGTTCGTTCCCCAGATGTCGTTCGGCGTCCAGTTCGATCCGCGGCTGTGGCCGACGGCCGAGATCCAGGGCACCCTGGTGGGGCCTTCCGGCCCGCTCCCGGGGATCCTGGTGGAGGTATACGGATCACGGATCCAGGGCGGGACGCCGGCGCGCACCGTCGTCACCGATGCTGAGGGCGGGTTCATGGTCTCTGAGCTGCCAGGTGGCCTCTACGACCTGAAGGCCGCGGCACCGGATTTGGCCGTCCTCTATGAGGCGGGTGTGCGGGCCCTGCCGGGGCAGACCGGCGTGGTAGATCTTCGTGCGTTCCGCGGTGCAAGCCTGACCGGGCGAGTATTCGATCCCCTGACCGACCGTGGGGTCGATGGCGCGCGCATCGTGGTGGAGGGCAGCCTGCAGGCCCTGATGCGGACCGGTGAGGAACGGTGGACAGCGGAGGCGACCGCGGACGGACAGGGCAACTGGCGCATCGACCACGTCCCGCCCGGCCGGTACCGGATCGCAGCCGACAAGGTGCCGTGGTTCGTGGTCCAGGACTCGGTGACGATCCAGACCTCCAAGGGCGACCGCATCATCAACCTGGAGGCGGAACGGGGCGGCACGGTGTCAGGCCTGGTCCGCGGGCCCGACGACAAGGGCGTGCCGGGTGCAATGGTCGCTGCCGTCCCTGGGACCACCTCGCTCAGACTGCGCCAGCTGATGGCTGGGGTGCCGCCGCAGGGGGTTGTCCTGACCCATACCGATGAGGACGGCCGGTTCACACTCGAGGGAGTTCCTCCGGGCTTCACGGTCACCATCATCGCCCTCGGCGACGGCATGGCAGTGGACTCGGTGCCCGGCATCCGCGTCGCCAGCGAGGAGGCTCTCGACGGCGTCCTGCTGCGGCTGGAGAAGGGCCGCGCGCTCGAGGGCCAGGTGCTCGATCCGAGCGGACTGCCGGCCGGAGGAGCCGCAGTGCGGCTGGAGATGCCGATCGATGGCTCGCCCGTCCTGGCCGAGCTCGAGGCGGACGCCGAGGGCCGCTTCCTGTTTGTCGGCATCACCGCAGGCCGCTACCGGGTCCGTGCCGAGGCGGGCGACGCCCAGCCCGGAACGAAGCTGGTGTCGGTGCCCAAGGAGGGCGCGCTCACACCGGTCGAGGTGCGTCTGGAGGCGGGGACGGTTGTCGTCGGCTTCGTCCAGACCCAGCAGAACGCGGCGGTGGCAGGGGCCACGGTCGTTGCGATCCCGACCCGGGGCCGGGGCAAGGCCGCTCCCGGCCGCCAGAAGGAACAGTGGGCTGCGGTCACGGACCGACAGGGGATGTTTCGGCTCGAGGGCCTGCCGATCGAACAGCTGGCCGTGTATGTGAGGCGAGAGGGCCTGGTGGGCCGCAACAAGGCGAACCAGCGCGTGACCCCGCCCTTGGAGGAACCCCTTGGGCTGGGGGTCACGCGGAAGGCCTTTGAGGACGTGGCCGAGGCCACCTTCAAGGTGCTGGACGACGTTACCTATGAGCCCGTCATCGATCTGCGGGTCGACGGTGTTCCTGCCAACCGCGTTCTCATCCTGGACGGGAAGATCAGGATCCTGCCGCTCACCGCGCGCTCCTACCGGTTCACGCTGAAGGCGCCCGACTATGTCCCCATGCCGATGAAGAGGGTGGCGGTGTCCCTGGACAAGCCTGTCACCCTGCCGCTCCAGCAGATGCGCATGGCGGCGGAGATACGTCTGAGCGTGACAGACAAGAAGGGCCAACCCGTCAAGGGGGCGAAGGTGGTAGCCGTGCATTCCTTCACCAAGGAGCGCAAGCGCTCCTGGATGATGAAACCGGGCCTGTACCGGATTCCCGGTCTTGAAGTCGGGCCGTGGGAAGTGACGGTCCAGGCACGCAATTTCCAGCCGGCCGTCCTCCAGGTCCAGATCGATGATTACGGTCTGGTCCGGGAAGAGGTGAAGTTGGCGGCCTCCAAGAAGAAGGGAAAGGGGAAAAAGGGCGGCAAAAAGAGCCCCCGGTAGGCAGATCGGAACAAAGGCATGAAAAAAAACGTCCTATGACACGGCAAGACGCCAATAGGAACTCGGAAAGTGCGTACTCTTCATTGGATGGAACGTTTCGACAGGACAAAGCCGTGATCCGGCTCAAGGAGGTCTGGTTCGTCCGGATGATTCCGGCGTTCGCCCTCCTTGTCCTGGCCCGCCACGTCCTCCATCTCTGATCCGGTGACCGCTCCCCGTCCACGGGCGGGTCGAGGGGCCGGGGGAAGCCACTACACTGTGCGGTGATGGAGACGCTGCAGGTCATTCTCGTCGTCTTGGCGATCGCCGCTGCCGCCTGGTGGGCGTGGTGGGCAGCCAAGCAGCGCAGAGAGGCGTTTCAGCGGGTCGCTCTGGAGTTGGGCCTCGAATACACGCAGCGGGACCGCGGGACGGCGCACACCTACGCCTTCCTTGACGCACTCGCCAAGGGGTCCAACCGCTATTGCGCCAACGTCCTGTCCGGTGAGTTTGAAGGGCTGCCGGCCAGCTCCTTCGACTACCACTACGAGACATATACGCACACCAAGAACGGCCGCCAGACCCACCATCACTGGTTCAGCGTGTTCGCTGTTCACACCGGACAGGACTTCCCGGAACTGCGCGTCTACCCGGAGGGGCTCTTCGAGAAACTGGGTCAGGCGCTGGGGTTCGACGACATCGACTTCGAATCAGCAGAGTTCAGCCGTACCTACTGTGTGAAGTCCGCCGACAAGCGCTTCGCCTTCGATGTGATCCACCAGCGGATGATGGAGTGGCTGCTCCAGAACAGGCCCCTGTCGCTCGAATACGAGGGCGACTGCATCGCCATGTGGTTCGGGCGGCGGGTGAAGCCAGACGAGGTGGAACGGCGGTTGCGCCAACTGGTCGAAGCGCGCAACCTGTTGCCGGACTATCGGTTCGATAAAGCCAAAGAGGAGCAACTCCATGGGTCCTGAAATTCTCGTTCCGCTCGCGATCCTGGCCGTCATCGGCATCGCCGTCGCGTCCATGTACAACGGCCTCGTCCGGCTGCGGAACACGACCAACGAGTCCTGGTCCGACGTCGAGACCGAACTCCAGCGCCGCTACGACCTGGTCCCCAACCTGGTCAGTTCCGTGAAGGGCTACGCGGACCATGAGAAGGGCCTGCTGGAGGAAGTGGTCCGGCTGCGCGAGGACGCGGTCGGCGACCACGGCAGCCCCGAGCACCAGGCCCAGACGGAGGGCCTGTTCGAGGGTGCATTGGGGCGTCTGATGGTGAGGCTCGAGGCCTACCCCGACCTCAAGGCCTCGTCGAACTTCAATGCTCTCCAGAAGGAGCTCGCCAACACCGAGGACCGGGTCCAGGCGGCGCGCCGCTTCTACAACGCCAATGTTCGCGACCTGAACAACCGGGTGCAGACGGTGCCCAGCAACCTGATCGCGGGCATGTTCGGATTCACCACCCGCGAGTACTTCGAGCCCTCGACCCCCGAGGTGCATGAGGCGCCGAAAGTGGAGTTCGGCGCGGCCACGTGATCCACGCAATCCTGATCCTGGCGGCCTGTGCGGGCGGCGGCGACGGCGGTGCTGCACCGGTCAAGGGCATCGAGTGGGAGGCCTCCTGGGAGGCCGCCCTGGCCCGCGCCAAGGAGGAGAACCGGCCCATCGCCGTGTGCATCAACATGGACGGCGAGCGCGCCAACGACACCCTGGCCAAGAAGACCTACAAGGACCGCTCGGTGGTCTCCGTCAGCCAGCACACCGTCAACCTGTTTGCCTCGCTTGACGTCCATGGCTCGGGGCCATGCGCGCGCGCAGGCAAGGCCATCACGTGTGCGGAGCACCTGGATGTCGAGAAGGCGGTGCGCGCCGCTCTCGGACTGGAGGGCAGCCAGGGGCGAGTGATCGCTCCCCAGCACGTGTTCACCGGCCCGGACGGGTCCGTGCTGTTGTCCGTGCCCTACGCAGTGACCAAGGGCGAGCTGCTCTGGTGCTGGACCGAGGCGGTCCGGCGGGTGTCGCCCGATGACGCACCCAAGCAGCCCTCTTCTGCGCGCCCGCCGCGCCGGCTGGTGGTCGGCGGCGTCGCCGCGGACGCATCCGGCGGCGGCAAGGCTCTCAGCCACGAGGAACTGGTGGAACTGAAGGAGGATATGCAGAAGGGCAGGATCCGCGGCGGAGGGCTCCGCGAGAAGATGGAGGGGATCCTGCGCTCGGACGATCCGATCGCCCTCGAGCTGATCTGGACACTGCTGAACAGCCGCTGGGTCATGCGTGCCTCCGAGGAGATCCCGCCGCTCCTGCACGCGATCGGTCAGGTGGGACACGAGCAGTTCTGGGAGGTCCTCGTGCCCTGGTGCGCCTGGTCGGAGGTCGAGCATCGGCTGGAGGCGGTGGTCGCCCTGGAGCAGCTGCGTGTGCCCGACGCCGTGAAGGGCCTCCTGGAACGCTGGAAGCGGGAGGAGCACACCGATGTGCGCAACGCGATCATCCGGGCGCTGGCAGCCACCGGCCCGGAGGAGGCCAAGGCCCGCAGGGTCGTCCTGGCGGCCGCCAAGTCCACCAAGGACAAGGAGGCGGACCAGCGCGTCCACGCCGTGATCGGCTGCGCCGACCTGGCGGACGCGAAGGGGGTGCGGGGCGTGCTGGAGCCCGCCCTGGCCAAGGGCGACGCCCGGACCCGGGCGGCCGCGGCCTGGACGGTCGCCGTGCGGCGCGAGGCCGAGCTGGAGGAGGTGCTTCGGACCGCTCTTGCGGCCGAGGTCGATGCCCTGGCTCGTGAGGCCGTCGAGGCCGCGCTCGATGCTCTGGCTGGTGGCAGTGGCGAGACGCTGGACGACTTGAAGCAGCGCATCACCCACGACACCGTCCCCCGCGACCGCGAGTGACGTGGTTAGGGTGGCGGCGCCGTGACCGATCTCGAGTGTGTCCTTCCGCAAGGCTGGCCCCGTCCGAAGGGCTACAGCAACGGGATCCGCGTGCCGGCCGGACGCGAGCTCCTGTTCGTGTCGGGGCAGATCGGCTGGGACGAGACGGAGACGCTGGTTTCGGGCGGCTTCGCAGCCCAATTCAGCCAGGCGCTGCGCAACGTGGCCGTGGTGGTCGCGGCCGCCGGGGGCAGCCCGGAGGACGTCGTCCGCCTGACCATCTACTGCTGCGACCGCGAGGCCTACGTGGCCGACCTGGCTGCGGTCGGCGAGGCCTACCGCTCCGTCATGGGCCGCCACTTTCCCGTCATGGCGCTCCTGATCGTGGAGGGCCTGGTCGAGGAGGGCGCCCTGGTCGAGATCGAGGCCACCGCGGCCCTCCCGGCCCCATGAACGGGCGCGCATCCAGGCCGTGACGGCCGCGTTACTGCTCGTCGTCGCGCTCCAGGGGGACCTCCCTGTGCTGACGCCGGAGCGCGCCGGCACACGCATCACCCAGAGCGTGCGCATCGCGCCGGGCACCTGGCGCGTTCCGGACCCGGAAGGCATAGGCGTGCTGGTGGTCGCGGCGGACGGAGTGGTCATCGACTTTGCCG
>CAZZHK010000024.1:0-17823 GCA_964653725.1 uncultured Planctomycetales bacterium
AGCGTTCACTTCGACGAGTTGTGGATGGACGAACGGGCTGACATGTTGCGGCTGCCGGGCATTGTCGCCTGCAGTGCCAACCACCACACGCTTGAGACACTGGTCGAGTTGGCCTGTGACTGGAGCCGCGAGCGCTACGCCGACTGAGACAGTCACCGGGGACAGGTGAGTTGATGGCCGAGGTGTTCGATATCCGCGGTGATGACGAGCAGGCGGTGGCCCGGGCGGTCACCCGGGCGGCCGAGATGATCGGGGACGGGGCTTCCTCCAGCACCTGCTGGTGGCGGCGCTGGATCGAGCAGTCCCGCTCGCCCAGATGGACGATGTGTCCGTCCATGTCCCCCACCACCTGGATCTCGATGTGCCGCGGATTCTCCACGAACCGCTCGATGTAGACGTTGGGGTCCTTGAACGCTGTCTCCGCCTCCGCGCGAGCCACGTCGAACTGGTTGCGCACGGCCATTTCGTTGTGGGCGACGCGCATGCCCCTGCCCCCGCCGCCCGAGGACGCCTTCATGATCACCGGATAGCCGATCTCCGCGGCGACACTGACCGCCTCCTCAATATCCTCGACGGCCCCCTCGGAACCGGGAACGGTCGGCGCACCGGCCGCCCGGGCGATCTCGCGCGCCTTCACCTTGTTGCCGAACGCATGCAGCGTGACCGGTGCAGGCCCGATGAAGGTGATGTTGCAGTCTTCGCAAACCTCGGCGAACTGCGCGCTTTCAGCCAGGAAGCCGTACCCGGGGTGGATCGCCTCGACGTCGGCGATCTCGGCCGCAGCGATGATCTTCGGGATGTCCAGGTAGGAGTCGACTCCCGCCGGCGGTCCCACGCAGATCGACTCCGACGCCAGGCGCAGGTGCGGCGCGCCGCGGTCGGCCTCCGAATACACGGCCACCGCTTCGATGCCCATCTCGCGGCACGCGCGGATCACGCGCAGCGCGATTTCCCCGCGGTTGGCGACGAGCACGCGCTGGAACATCGTTTCGCGGCCGCTCCTAGGCCGGAGCCAGGAGGAACAGGGCCTGGCCGTACTCCACCGGCTCCCCGTTCTCCACCAGGACCCGTGTGACCCGGTAGTTGCCGTCAGCCTTGATCTCGTTCATGACCTTCATGGCCTCGACGATGCAGATCACCGTGTCCTCGTCGACCACGTCGCCTTCCACGGCGAACGGGTCAGCCTCCGGCGTGGCAGCCCGGTAGAACGTGCCGACCAGAGGGGACGTGAATTCGACGGTGCCCTCCTCCACGTCGGGATCCGGAGGCAGCGCCGCCTCGGGCGCAGCCTGACCGGCCGCTGCCACGGGAGCAGGCGCGGCGGGTGCAGCGGGTGCAGCGGGCAGCGCGGCCACCGGTGCAGGGGCGGGGCCCCCGCGCTTGAGATGTACGTGGTGCCCCTCCTCTTCCACCTCGAGCTCGGCCAGGTCGTGGGTTTCCATCAACTTGGCCAGCTTGTTGATCAGCTTGATGTCCATGGAGGGAAGTGTTTTACCCGCCCGGGGCCTGCCAGTCGCCGCTCTTGCCGCCGGTCTTGGACAGCAAACGGATGCGCTCGATGACGATGCCCTTCGCTGCGCTCTTGCACATGTCGTACAGCGTGGCCGCGGCTGCAGCCGCCCCGACCATTGCTTCCATCTCGACGCCAGTGCGCGCGGTGGCCGAGGCGGTGCACACGATGCGGATCCGGTCATCGCCAGCCTGGGCAAGATCCACCTCGACCTTGTCCAGGGGAAGGGGATGGCAGAGGGGGATCCAGTCCGGGGTCCGCTTGGCGCCCTGGATGCCGGCGATCCGTGCAACGCCGAACAGGTCCCCCTTGGGGTGAGGCTCTGCCAGCACCGAACCGAGGACGCCCTCGGGAAACAGGACGATTGCCTCAGCCGCCGCCTCGCGATGCGACGGTTCCTTGCCGGACACGTCCACCATGCGGGCGTGGCCGCGCGTATCCACATGGGACAGGGCGGGTTCGGAACCTGCGGCATCCATGGCCCACAGGATACCTCTCGTTCATGTGAAGACCGGCCGTCCGAGCGGGCTACGATTGAGACACAAGATGATTGCCGCAGCCGCCTTCCTCGTTGCCCTTGCCGGCCCCGCAACGGTCCAGGCCCAGGATCTCCAGGAGATCCTCGACGCGGCCAGCGGCGAGCCGGTGGCCGTCCTCTGGACCCTGTCCGACCAGGCGGCCGCCCTGTCCAGGGATGCCGGGTCCCTAGCGCGGGCGGCCGAAGGCGCTCCGAGCCCCGAAGGTCGTTTTGTCTGCGCCCGGGCGCTGATCCTGCAGGACGCCGCCCCCGAAGCCCGCGAGGCCCTCCGGGTGGTGTTCGACGAACCCGCCTCCGGACTGCGCGGGGCCGTTTGCGGCCTCCTTTCCGACCCGCTGTTCCGGGGCGACTCGGACGCACAGACCTGGCTGCTCGAGATTCTGAACCAGTCAGGGCTGGATCCAACCGTGAAGGTCACAGCGGCCGTCGCCCTGTACCGGAACGGGGACGGACCATCCCGGCGCAGGGCCAAACGCGAAATGAAGGCCATGATGGGCTCTCGGCTGGGCACCCTTCGGGAACACGCGGCTCTTGCCCTGGCAGAGGTCGGCGACGTGGAGGGCGCACGCACTGTGCTGAAGACGATGGCCGGCCGCCCTACGGCGGACGGCCGATTGGCCCGCGCCTTCCTGGAGCGCGAGGAGTTGAGCCGCTTCCACGAGACCAAGGTCCGGGCCCTTGAGACGTTTTATCAGCGCGAAGCAGCAAGCGCGCCCAGCACCGACGCCGCGGATCCCGGAAGCCTGTCCGTGCTCGAGGAGATCCTGGAGATCATCCGGCAGGGCCATCTGGAAGGTGAGACATTCACCCGCGAAGAGCTCATCGCTGCCGCTGCACGAGGCATGCTGCTGGCGGTCGACGCCCACTCGACCTATTTCGACGGAGCCACGTTCGAGAAGTGGTTCATACGTGACCTGGAGGCCCACTACGGCGGCATCGGCGCCTATGTGCGCAAGGAGGAGGGTCGCTTCCTGATCCTGCGGCCCATCTACTCTGGTCCGGCCTTCGAGGTCGGCCTGCTTTCCGGCGACCATGTCTGGAAGGTGGACGGCTGGGAGACCACGGAACAGTCGGAGGAAGCCATCATCCAGCGGCTCAAGGGCCGCCCCGGCACCGTGGTGCGGGTCACCATCGTGCGCGAGGGCCTGCCGGAACCGTTCGACGTGGACATCGCGCGGGCGCGGATCTCGATCCCCTCGCTCAACCACGAGATGCTGCCGGGCGGCATCGGCTACATCGAGATCACCCGGTTCAGCCAGGAGACGCGCCCCCAGCTGGTTGCCGCCCTGGCTGACCTGACGGAGAGGGGAATGAAGGGGCTCACCATCGACCTCCGCAACAACGCCGGGGGACTGCTGGAAACCGCCGTGGCCGTCGTCGAGGCCTTCCTTCCGCCCGGCCTGCTGGCGGTCACCACACGCAGCCGCTTCCGCAACGACGAGACCTACCGCACGAGCCAGCCTGCGCTGGTGGACGAGGACCTGCCCGTGATGGTGATGATCAACAGGCACACCGCCAGCGCAGCCGAGATCGTGGCTGGCGCCCTCCAGGACCACGACAGGGCCCTCCTGGTCGGCGAGCGGTCCTTCGGCAAGGGATCGGTCCAGCGGCTGCTGACCCTGAGGACGCTGCCCGACGAGTCGTTCATCGACACCAACCGCAACGGCCGGCGCGACGACTGGGAGAATCCGGTTCCCGACCGCAACGAGAACGGCCGCTACGACTACGGGCCGCGCGTCAAGCTCACGGTGGCCGAATACCTGCTGCCGTCGGGCCGCTCCATCCACAAGCGCCGCGACCGCGACGGGGCCGTCGTCGATCCGGGCGGAGTGGAACCCGACGTGGTCATCGAGGATCGGGTCGGCAACTTCTGGGAGATCCAGGAACTCAACCGCCTGACCGGTGAAGGCGTGTTCGACTCCTACTTCGAAGAGCACTTCGACACGCACAGCAGCCTCTTTCTGGAGCTGGCCGAGGCGGACGGCCGGGATCCGGCGCGCTATCCCGGTTTCGATGCCTTCTACGGCTCGCTGGACACGCCGCTGGAGGTGGACGCGGTCCGCCGGCACCTGCGGTGGATCCTGCGCCGCGTGAAGGTGGTGGACGCCCGCGGCAAGGTGTTCCCCGCCGACGGACAGCGGGGGGACTGGCAGGAGGATCCGGTGCTTCGGGAGGCCATCCGGCTCATCGCCGAGGAGGCCGACATCGAGGTCGCCTCATTGCCTCGCGAAGACTAGGCGGCCGGTCTAGGAACCAGCGGCCTTCCGGAGGGGCGGCAGCAGCACCTCCTGGCACACGATCTGCACGGCGGCCGCGATAGGGATCGACAAGACCAGGCCGAACAGCCCGAAGGCGGCTCCGCCCGCCGTCACGGCGAACAGGATGGCGAGCGCCGGCAGCCCGACCTCGCGGCCGACGAATTTCGGCACAAGGAGGAGCGCCTCGACGCCCTCCATGACCAGGAACAGCGCCGTCAGCAGCCCCAGGCTTCCCAGGACGCCTTCCCCGCCTCCGAACACGACCAGCAGGGCCGGCAGGACGAATCCCAGCAACGGCCCCAGGATCGGCAGCATGGCCAGCATTCCGGCGAACAGGCCAAGAAACAGGGCCTGAGGCACACCGATCATCAGCATGCCCAGGCCCAGGAGGGCACCCTTGACCGCCCCCACCACCAGCCGGCCCCGGAAGAAGCCGGCGGTGGTCAGGTGGATCCGCTCGAGGACGCGCAGGGTGGTCGCCCGACCCCCCTGCGGCAGCAGCCCCTTGAGGAACTCCCACATGGCATCCATCTGAAGCAGGAACAGGAACAGGTAGATCGGAAACAGGAGGAGCATCGCCGCCCCGCCCACCAGAGCCGCGAGCACGGACCCGACCGCAGACAGGACGCCTCCGGCCGCGCGGCCTGCTGCATCCAGGACCTCAGGATCGTCAGCTCGCTGCCGGACGGACTCCAGCACCCCGCTCTCCCCCGCCTCGTCCAACAGCCCCCCCAGGGCCGGGCTGCCCACCTCGCGCACCCATTGGCCGGCCCGGTCGGCCGCACGGCGCAGCGGTCCCGTCTCCTCCTCGGTCAGGTTGTGCACAAGAGAAGCGCCCTGGTCCACGGTGTACGCAAGAGCGAACAGCCCGATCATGAGCCCGGCCGTGCCGACAAGGATCGTCGCCGCCAGACGCTTCAGGCCGCGCTTCTCCAGCGCGGACACGATCGGATGCAGCACATAGGCGGCCAGAAGCGCCACCACAAACGGCGCCAGGACCGACCGGGTCCTCCACGCCAGCCATCCCAGGCCGGCGGCCACCACGGCGGCGCCAACCCAGCGGCCGGCCGAACGCTCCCCGCTCACAGCTCCGCCTCCGGTCCTGCAGACAGGTCCAGGTCCTCGGAGCCGACGAAGGCCTCCTGGAAGTCGAATCCGTCCTCGAAATCCTCGGGGCGATCGCCCTCCTGGCTGCGCAGAAGCCGGCCCTCCACCAGGGCGAACACGATCTGGCCGAAATCGCCGGTGGAATGAATGCCCCAGGCCTCGAACAGGCCCGGCGCCAGGGCGCCGTAGCGGCGGCGCGCCGTCTCCTCGATGCCCGACAGAAGCTCAGGGCCGGAAATGTGGCGTTCGCTGGAATCCACCGGCTTCTCGTCCCTGCCCAGCCGTCGGATCGTGTGGGACAGGGCGTCCATCACGAAAGCGAAGGCCTCGGGCGGATAGCGCCCGTCCTGGGCGGCTAGGGCGACCAGCGGCATTTCCGGTTCGCGTTCCATTTCGCTTTCGCTCATGTCGGCTCCGCCGTGGCCACGCGCGTGGGCGCCAGGTCCTCGCGCAGGTTGTGCAGGACCAGCTCCGCGTGGCCGCGGTGATCCAGATTCTCCACCGCACGGATGCAGGCCGCCACCGCCTTTTCCCAGGCCGCCAGGTCGGCGTCCGGCATCAGCGGGCCGTGCGCCGTCCGGTCGCGCGCCATGCCGGCGGCGCAGCGCAGTCCGTCCAGACTCATCGACAGAGCCGTCTGGGCGGCCAGAGCAGCACCCTGGCGCCCATCCGGGACGGCAGCCGCCAGCGCCTGTCCCCACGCCTGATCGCTGCCTGACCACCATTCGCCCAGCGAACGCCGGATCCCCAGCGCCCCATCCCGTTCCAGTTCAGCCGCCAAGGCCGGATCGCCCGCTGACCACCGTCCCAGGATCTCGGCCTGGTCCAGGGCCAGATGCTCGAGCCACGGGTGGTCCGAGGACTTTTCCACCGGCCAGCCCGGCACCCTCATCACCTGCACGCGCGACAGAATGGTCGGCAGAAAATCCTGGGTGCCGCGTGCCACCAGCACCAGCAGGGTGCCGGGCGGCGGTTCCTCGAGGCTCTTGAGGCATGCCTGCTGGGCCGCTCGCGTCAGCGCGTCGGCCCCCAGGACCAGGACTGCCCGGCCGCGCCCCTCGAACGTCGCCACCTGCAGGAACCCGGCCATCGATTCCGCGTCCCCGGCCCGCTCGGCGATGGACTCGATCCGGACCACGCCCTTCTCGTCGGGCTCGATCACCAGCAGGTCAGGGTGCGTCCCGGCCGCGGCCCGGACGCACGCGCCGCAGGACCCGCAGGCCCGGGCCTCCTCGCACAGGACCAAGCCCGCGGCCATGCGGGCCAGGTCCTGTCGACCTGATCCGCCGGGGCCGGCCACCAACAGCGCGTGGGGCAGCCGCCCCGATGCCGCCAATTCGCGCAGGGCGTCCTCCCATCGCTCCAGGGCAGGCTGCCTCACGCTGCGTCCCCGAGACAGCCGACCACCGCCTGCCAAACGGCCTCCGCGACCTCCTCTTGTGGGCGGCCCGCGTCCACCACCGACCACCCCCGCTCCTCGCCAAGTTCCAGGAAGGCCGCCCGGACCGCCGCATGGAACTCGGGAGGCCGACGCTCGAACTGGTCGCCCTCTCCCGACCGCCGCTCCGCCGCCCGGAGGGGATCCATGTCCAGGAGCACCACCCGGTCCGGGTCCAGCCCTTCGCAGGCCGCAGTTTCCAGGGCCCGCACCAGGTCCTTGCCTGCCCCACCCGCCACCCCCTGGTAGGCCCAGGTGGAACCCACGTAGCGCTCGCAGACCACGACCTGGCCGTCCGCCAGGGCGGGCCGCACGACCTCCCCCAGAAGGGTCCGCCTGGACGCACTGAAAAGGCAGGCTTCCACCACCGCATCCGGAGTGCGGGATGGATCAAGGAGCACCTCGCGCAGCGCCTCGCCCAGATCCGTGCCGCCTGGTTCGCGGGCATGAACAACGGCCCGGCCCGACGCGATGAGGCGCTTCGTCAGCAGACCCGCCTGCGTGGACTTGCCGCAGCCATCGGGCCCGTCCAGGACAAGAAAGACGCCTGTCACACGTCCCCGGCGGGGCCGCGCGCGCAGCGAATGAGCGTCGACCGGATCGATCTGTCGTGCTCTGCCAAGGCCTCCGCGCGGGCTCCCGCACGCCTCACCGTTCTTGCGGTGCGACCCAGGGGCCGGCCCAGGGCTGCCGGATCGCCTCCGGCACGCATCCAGGCGGCACAGACGAGGTCCCTGCAGGCGCTCATCGTGGGTCTGCGGCCGGAGCCGGTCAGGTCCTGGACGCCGACCGCCAGCACCCCGCCTGCGTGCTCCAGGAAGCCGCCCACGTCCATCGGGCCGCCGCCCCCGTCCCGCGCCAGGCGGTAGGCACCTGCCAGAGGCAGCCTCGATGCCGCCAGGTTCGCCAAGAGGCCCGGCCCGAGGGCGTGCCCGTCACGCCGCGACCAGCGCTCGAGAATGCCCGCCCTGACCTTCGGGCCGCCGGGTTCCACCTGGACGGCGAAGCCGCAGGACAGGAGCGAGCGGAGGCGGCGGCTTGCGACATCGCCCGGGGGCCTCCGGGTGGCCACCACGGTCGGCTGGCCGGCCTCGATCCGGCGCCTCAGCAGGGTCGCCGCGAAGCGGACCGCCCCGCGGTCGGCGTCCAGAGGTTCCGCCGCATCCAGGATCCACAGGGGCGCCCGGCCCACCATCCGCGCCAGTGCCTCGACCCCTCCCCGGTTGCGAGTCTCCTTGCCGAACCCGATGGAGAGGCCCTTGCCAGACATGCGCAGGGGATGGCGATCCTGCTGCCGGGCGCGAAACTCGATCCAGTCCAGCAGCAGGCTCTTGCCCGTCCCGGCGGGGCCGATGAGGACCAGCGGTACGGCGAAGCGATCCGGGTCCTCGCTGAAGGCCACCGCCGTGCGCCAGGCGACGCTGTTGCGGTCGTCCGTCAGAAAGGGGATCGGACGGGTCCTGACCCGCGAACCCGCAACGAGAGGTGCCGCCGCCATGACCGCCGATCCTAGTCGCCCGATGACCCGGTTTCCTGCCCCTCGCCGAGAGCCGACTGCACAGCGGCGTCGAAGGGAGCGATCCCCCATGCCTCTCGCCACCAGCGTGCGGCCTTAGCATCGTCGCCGCGCCTTTCCGCATCGCGCGCCAATTCAACGCGCACCCCCAAGTCCGACCCCGCGACGGCGGCATGGGCCTCGAGAACGGCCAGGCGCTCCTCAGGACGTTCCATCTCGCCCAGCAGGCGCGCCAACGCAGTGCGTGGCGAGCGCTTCGGGTCGGTCTCGCGGGGATGCGCCTCGACCGCCCGGCGCAGCGACGCGACCGCCTGCTCCAGGAGTCCGGCCTCCTCCTGGAGACGGCCAAGGGCCATCCACGCCTCCTGGTCACCGCCCCCCGCGGCCAGCGCCGCCTCGTAGGCATCCAGGTCGGGCGCGCCGCGGACCCGCTGGGCCTCCACGCGCAGGAGCGCCACCTCCGGATCGCCGGGCCGGTCCAACGCCAGCGGCCCGAAGACATGGTCGAAATCGGCCAGGCGGCCCTCTGCCAGCGCCGCCCAGCACAACTGCTTGGCCGCCTCAGGATCCTCGCCGCGTCCTTCCAGCCGGATCATGGTGGCAGCGGTCAGCCGTGGACGGACACGCACGCGCGCCGCGCGATCCTCACAGGCCCGCTCGAACAGCGCCTCTAGGCTCATCTCGCCGCGTCCAGGGAAGGCGGCGCGCAGCACTTGTCCGTCCGCGTCCCCTTCCCCCCACATCTTCAGCGCCTTCACGACTGCCTCCTCGCCGTGGCTCCCGATGACTGCCTCCACCAGCAAGCCAGCCAGGTAGTAGCCGAATCCGATGTCGGGTCCGCCAAACAGGCCGCCCAACTGGGCCGCGCGGGGAAGACTGTCGTTGGCCAGGGCGTCCACCAGCCTGCGGTCCTCACCGCGCTCCCAGGCCGGGTCGGCGCGTTTCTCCTCATACGAGGACAGACCCTCCGTGAACCACCGCGGCACCCGCCCCCGGCTGATTTCCAGGGCCAGAATGTGGGCGTACTCGTGGAGCACGGTCGAACGCCAGTTGAATTGGCCGGCGAAGGGCTCCGCGTCCGGTGACAACAGCGTCAGGTAGTCGTCGAAGGCCGCGCCCAGGGCGCCGAAGCCGGTGAAGCCGACGGTCCGCACGGAGAAGTCGCGCCACCGGTCGAAGACGTCCACCCGGATTTCAGTCTCCGGCATCCACCCGTAGCGCTCCCGGATCGACATCCGGGCCATCTGCAGTTCGGCCAGCAGGGGCTCAGCCAGCACAGGAGCCGCTTCGCGCGGCAGCGCCAGGTCGAAGCCGTCGGTCCGTAACCGGAACCAGCGCTGCTCGACCTTGGCCAGCACCTCGATCATGTTGCCGCGCCAGGGATCGACGTGACCCTCCTGCGCAGCAGCGGCCGCCCGCAGCGTCGCAAGAGCGTGCGCGCCCCGGCCGCGGCACGCCTGCACGCGGCCCAACGTGGTCAGACCTCCGGCCCCCATCGCTTCAGCGCCAGGACGCAGGACGCCCTCCGCCTCCTCGAACCGATAGGCGGCAGCCAGAAGGGCGCCCAGTTCCGCCGCAGCATGGCTGTCCAGCGCGCCCGGTCCCTCGATCCGGCCGGCTCCGGCCAGTGCATCCAGCGCCCCCCTGAGCGAGACCGCCGAGGCCCTCCTGGGATCCGCGTCAAGGGCGCGGCTCACCTCCTTGCCGGCCTGGCGCCAGCGACGTTCCGAAGCGGTCCACCGGGATCGCTCCTCCCAGCCGGCCGCCGAGCGTGGGTCGATGTCCAACGCCAGGTCAAGCCCGGCGCGAGCCTTCTGCCGGTCGCGCCTCGGATTCAGCCGAGCCAGACGGGCCCGCCCGACCAGGGCACCCACGTGGCCGGGATGGCGATCGAGGGCCTTGCGGTATTCGGGGCCGGCCCCGGACAGCTGGTCAGCGTCGCCGTAGACACGCAGATAGAGATCACCCAGCCGCACAAGGCCCTCGGTCGATCCCTCGTCTGTCTCCACGGCCTCCAGGTAGCAGTGGCTGGCCTGCTCAAGGGAGCCACGCCCCTCGTAGGCCCGTCCCAGCAGGACCAGCCCACGCGCGTCCTCCACCAGACGGCCGGCGCCGATCTGCAGCGCCCGACCGCGGACCACCCGGGCCTCGGCGGATCGGCCCAGCCGATCCATCGCCAGTGCCGATTCGACCAGCGCCGCCAAGTCGCTCGACTTCTCCATGGTCCGGGGCTCCAGGACGGCCAAGGCCTCCTCGTCCCGCGCAAGGGCGATCAACGCACGGGCCTGGACGATGGTTGCGCCGCTGTCCCCGGCTGCCACCGCCCGCACGGCACCCTCGAGAGCCTGGTTCCTGCGTCCGCGCGCCAGATCGAGTTCGGCCGCCAGCCGCAGCACCTCTCCGTCGTCGGGGGTGGCCCGCCGCTCCTCACTCAGGATCCTCTCGGCCTGGCTGAAGCGGCCCCGCTCCAGCAGCGCGTGGACTTCCCCCGTCAGCGTCGGGGCGTCCTGGCCCGGCCAGGACACCGCCGCCCACAGCCAGGCCCCGAGCAGGCCCATCAAGGCCGGTTCAGGCCGCGCCCAGGTGGTGGCGCGCCAGACGGACGATGTGGCTCGGCGAGAACGGCTTGGTCATGTATTCGGAAGCGCCCTCGGCCAATCCGCGTGTCCGGTCCTGGTCCTGCCCGCGGGCTGTCAGGATCACGATCTTCGGAAACCCTGGCCGGCCGGTTTCCTTGAGCGTCCGGCAGAGGTCCAGCCCGTTGCCGTCCGGCAGCATGAGATCGAGGAAAACAAGGTCAGGTGACTGCGCCTTGGCCGCGTCGCGGGCCTCCTGGCAGGTGCGGGCCTCGTCGACGGTGAATCCTTCCTTGCGCAGCACATAGGACAGCGAGCGCAGGATGTAGGGCTCGTCGTCGACGATCAGGATTCTCGGTTCATCGCTCATGCGGGTGCCCCAAGGTACCGCAGGACCACGACAGTGCGGTCGTCGCGCTCTGCGTCGTCGGTGCCGTACACCTCGACCGCGTCCAGGACAGCCTGGACCTGCATCCCCGCCGGCAGGTCGGCGACTTCCCGAAGGACCCCCTCGACCCGCTCCCACCCGAACTGCTCACCGGTCGGCATGCCGCCTGCCTCGAGCACGCCGTCCGTCAGGACCACGAGCCGGTCGCCGGGCTCCACGCGATGTTCCATCTGCAGGTGCTCGGTCTCCTGTGCGACGCCCATGACCATTCCCTCGGCGTCCAGCTGCCGGCTGGTCCCGTCCGCTCGCACCAGCAGGGCGGGCGGATGTCCGGCGTTGGCGTAGGTGATGCGCCCATCGCCGGCCACATCCATCAGGAACAGCGACAGGAAGGTGTCGCTGCGCGACAGGTCCTCGTACAGGACTGCCGCCATCTGTTCCACCACAGCTCCTGGCCCTGCATCGGTCCCCCAGACCCACCTCAGGGCCGATCGCACCACGGTCAGCTGCAGGGTCGCCGGAAGCGCGTGGCCCGCGACGTCCGCCACCACCACGGTGGTCGTGGCACCGTCCTGCAGGAAGTCGTAATAGTCGCCCCCCACGATGCGCGCCGGACGAAGGGCGCCGGCCACGTCCCATCCTGCGACCACCGGGTCCGCGTCGGGCAGCAGGTTGTCCACGATTCTCGATGCGATGCCCACATCGCGCTCGAGGCTCAACAGGCGGACACCGGTCAGCAGGCCGCCCAGGACCTCGGCCACGAAGCCGGTGAACCGCTCCTCCTCGGAGGCAAAGCCGCCGGGCCTGTCGGCAAAGAGCAGCAGGCCAGCCGTGTCGCCGGATGCGCTGCGCAGCGGCGCCGCCAGGATGGACTCCTGGAATGTGCCCGTCACCCCTGTGTAGGTCGTGTCCGGACGCATGACGGCAGGAACGGCGCCGGGCTCCAGGAAACGGGTCAGCGGACCCAGATCGACCGTCGTCCCACGAGGCCGATCGATGCCATAGGCCCCGGACAGGTAGAAGGTCTCGGGGTCGTTCACGCGCGGCAGGACCACGGCACACATCGGAACCCCGAGCGCGACCGCTGCCCGGCGGGCGATGCCCTCCGTGAAGTCAGTCACGTTTCGGGAGGCACCCAGGATGGAGCCGATTTCGTAGAGAAACGAGTGCTCCTCGAAGAGCCGGGTGAGCGACGCGCTCATGTCGTCGATCTCATGGACTCCCTCGGCGTACAGGGCGGCGGCCCGGCACACGCCCTGGAAGCCCGCCGGCGGCTCGCCCGGTCCCGCCCATGCAGTCCAGCCCCACGGGGTGCCGTAGGCGTCGATCCGCTCCAGGACCACGCTCCAACCGTCCGGAAGGTCGACAGCCCGGGGAGTCTCCCCTTCCTCGAACGCAGGCAGCCACCCGCTGCCCGCACTGCATCGGACCGTGCCGCCGGAATCCAGCAGGCTCAGGGACTGCGGCGCTGAGGGCGGGTCCCACGCTGCCAGCAGACTCCCCAGGAACGCGTCCTCGCGTGACAGCAGGGACTTGGGCGATCCCGGGGGAGAGAGCGATGCGACGTGCTTGCGCAGCACCAGGTCGTTGCCGCCATCGATCGGCGCATCCTCGTAGGTGACCTCGTCGACAAGCTCACCCACCAGGAACAGGCCGTAGCCCCCCGGTCGGGGATCCTCGAAGTCAGGGCGCTCGACCTCGTCGGGATGGAAACCGGGTCCCGTGTCCCGCAGCCGCGCCAGAAGGGAGTCGCCCTGGACCTCGTATTCGACCCGGAGCTCGCTCGAGTCCGTGTGCCGCAGGATGTTGGTCAGGCCCTCGTGGACCGCAAGCGTGAAGGCCCAGGCCTCGTCGGCATCGGCTCCTTCGGGCAGCGCCTCGTCCATGACCCGAGCAGTGAAGGTCCGGAACGGAAGCAGGGAATCGCTGCTGCTCGGCAGCACGGCCACGCACTTCATGGGAACGGCAGATCCGGGCTGGGGGGAAGGACCGGATTCGACCAGGGCGACCGCGCTAGTCGGCCACCGGGTAGGAGGACAGCGCCTCCTCGGGACCCGGATAACTCTCGAAGACGAGGTTGAGCCGTGTCATCTGGAACAAGTCGGCAATGCGGTCGGGAACGCTGCAGAACTTGAGATGCCCGCCCCGCCGTGAGAGTTCCCGCCCCATGGCGATGAAGACGGCAAGACCGGACGAATCGACGGATTCCACCTTTTCCAGATCGAGCAGCATGTGCGGAGGATCGCCTTCCAGCTGGCCACGCAGCACATCCTTCACTTCCACGTGGTTGGTGAAATCCACGCTTCCCTCGAGGCGCACTAGGTGGACTCCGTCCCGTTTTTCGGTGGCCACCTGCACGATTTGTGCGCTCATCGTGTTTTCACTCTCCCACAGACCTTGGGCACGCGCCACCCCCCTTTTGGGGGACAGGTTTTGCGACGGGCAATGCGGTCGGCCGACCGGTAGTCTCGACTCGTTCATGTTCTGCCGGGAGGGAAGCCGCCGCCTCGCCGCCGCCCTCGCGGTGGGGCTCGTGGCGTGCGCCGCTCCGGCGCCGCCGCAGATGCCGATTGCACTGGCCCCGCCCCCGGGGCTGTCTGTGTGGGAACGGCTCACGTGGTTCGAGGAACAGGCGGCGCACGAGACCGCGCCCGCTCGCGAAGCCCAGCTCCGCAGCGCCATGGGCCGTCTCTACCTGTTGGTGGAGCGTCCGGAGCGGGCAGAGGAGGCGCTCCGGCGGGCCGCGCAACTGCGTCCGGCGAGGCGCCTGGAGCCCGAGGATTCCGTCGGCCTGGCGCGGGCCGTGCTGGCCCAGGGCCGCTCCGACGAGGCCCGGCGGCTGCTGGAGCGCGAACTGAACCGGTCCCGCGAGGCCGAGCGCCGCGACGAAATCCGGCTGCTGATCGCGCTGGCGTTTGAGAACGCGGGGCGCAGCAGCGATGCGCGCATCCAGCGCGCCGCCATCGGGGATCCGGACCGCCCCGGGCTGGCGTCGCTGGAGAGGAGCATGCGCGGCTACTGGCGCAATGCCACGTCCGGGACACCTGCCGCGTCGCCGGTCGAGGTCCTGCCGCGCGCACTCTGGCGCGCCGCGCCCGCCCGCCGATTCGACCAGATCCGGATGGGCGGGGTCACAGCGCTGACTGTCCACCACGAAGGGGCGAAGCCGTCACTGCCCCAGTCGACGGGCGAGGTGGCCGAGCAGCTGCGGCGGGTCCAGCTGTTCCACATGGAGTCACGGGGCTGGGCGGACATCGCCTACCACTACCTGATCGACGCCTCGGGGCGGGTCTGGGAGGGGCGGCCCTCCGGAATCCAGGGCGCCCACGCTGGCAACCATGCCGCCAACCGGGGCAACCTGGGGATCTGCCTGCTGGGCAACTTCGAGGAGCAGCGCCCTTCCACCGCCGCCGTGGACGCTCTGGGCAAGCTGATGGCCCAACTGCAGGGCGCCTACTCGATTCCCGGCACTCGGATCTTCACCCACAACGAGATCCGGCAGCGCTACGGGCTGGCCGGCACCGCCTGTCCGGGCCGTCACCTTGCGCCGGTGGTCAGTCAGCTGCGCGCGCGCCCACGCTCTTGACGAACGATCAGGCGGCTCCGTGCCGCTTGAGGTCGTGGTCCACCATCATGTGAACCAGTTCCTCGAATGACGTGCGCGGCTCCCAGCCGAGATGCTCCTTCGCCTTGGCCGGGTCGCCCACCAGCGAATGGACCTCGGCGGGCCGGAGGAAGCGCTCGTCCTGCGTGACGATCTCCTGGGGGTCGAGGCCAGCCCGCGCGCATGCGAGGTCCACGAACTCTGCGACCGTGTGCTGCTCGCCGGTCGCCACCACATAGTCGTCCGGATTGTCCTGCTGGAGCATCAGCCACATGGCCTCGACGTAGTCGCCGGCGTAGCCCCAGTCGCGCTTGGCGTCCGTGTTGCCAAGCGCCAGGGTGTCGGCCTTGCCCGCCTTGATGCGGGCCACGGTGTCAGTGATCTTGCGCGTCACGAACTCGAAGCCGCGGCGCGGGCCCTCGTGGTTGAAAAGGATGCCGGACGAGGCGTGCAGGTCGTAGGACTCGCGGTAGTTGACCGTGATCCAGTGGCCGTAGACCTTGGCCACGCCGTAGGGGCTGCGCGGATAGAAGGGCGTGGTCTCGCTCTGGGGGACCTCCTGCACCTTGCCGAACATCTCGCTGGAGGAGGCCTGGTAGTAGCGCGCCTGTGGGTTGACCTGGCGGACCGCTTCCAGAAGGCGGGTGACGCCGATCGCCGTGTACTCCGCGGTCAGGACCGGTTCGTCCCATGACGTCGGCACGAAGGACTGGGCGGCCAGGTTGTAGATCTCGGTGGCCTCGGAGTTCTCCAGCATGCGGACCATCGACATCTGGTCGGACAGGTCGGCGTGCTGCAGGGTGATGCGGTCGCGGATGTGCTCGATCCGGTCGAAGCGCTCGGTCGAGGCACGCCGGACCATGCCGTGCACCTCGTACCCCTTGTCCAGCAGCAGGTCGGCCAGATGGCTGCCGACCTGTCCCGTGATTCCCGTGACGAGTGCTTTCTTTACCAATGGACGGTCTCCAGGAGGATGAGGGCGCCAAGGCCCAGGCAATAGGGGGCGAAGCCGGCCAAACCGCGCGCCTCGACAAGGCGTCCGACCCAGCGGACGCAGAGAAAGCCCACCACAGCGGAAACGGCGATCGCGGCGGCGAGGCCCATGCCGGGGACCGCCCCCGCCGCCGACGGGAGGCCGCCGAGCTGCAGCAGCGCGGCGCCGCCCACCGCGGGCAGCATCAGGAGGAACGAGAAGCGGGCCGCGGTCGGGCCGCTTAGCCCCATGACCATGCCTGCCACGATGGTCGCGCCAGAGCGGCTGATCCCCGGCCACAGCGCTGCGGCCTGGGCGAAGCCGATGATCAGCGCGGTAGGCAGCGCGACCCTCTCCAGACTGCCGCGCGCCCGGCCCGCAACCAGGATCACGCCGGTGGCCAGCAGGCCCCAGCCGGCGGCCTGCAGGCTGCCGAACGCCTCCTCGATGCGGGCCTTGCCCGCCAGGCCCAGGACCGCGGCCGGCACGCTGCCGACCAGGACGGGAATCAGCCATCCGTCGGGGTTCCGCGGGCGCCCGCGTACCAGGTCCCATGCCTCGGCCAAAACCAGGCCCACTTCTCGCCGCAGCCAGAAGGCCGCCGCCAGCAGCGTGCCGACGTGCAGCGCGACCTCGATCGACACCCCCGGCGCGTCCATGCCCAGCAGCCACTCGCCGATCACCAGGTGGCCGGACGAGGAGATCGGCAGGAACTCGGTCAGCCCCTGCAGAAAGCCCAGGAGGATCAGGTCCTCCAGGTTCATCGCCGCGTCCCGGTCACGCCCCGACGAGTTCCTCGACCGCAGCGCAGTCGAGGTCGAAGGCGTCGGCCACGGCAGCGTGGCAAACCTGGCCGCCGACGATGTTGGCCAGTCCGCGCGACGTGGGTTCGTCGCGCAAGAGCGAGTCCCAGCCCTGGCCGGCAATCCGGCGGCCCCACGGCAGAGTCGCATTGGTCAGCCCGAACGTCGACGTGCGCGCCACCGCGCCCGGCATGTTGGCTACGCCGTAGTGGACGACGCCGTCGATCACGTAGGTGGGGTCGCTGTGGGTGGTCGGCTTGCTGGTCTCCACGCAGCCCCCCTGGTCGATCGCCACGTCGACGATCACCGAGCCGTTGCGCATGCCCGGAAGCATGGCGCGAGTCACCAGGACCGGCGCGCGGGCGCCCGCGGTAAGCACTGCGCCGACCACCAGGTCTGCCGTCTTGACCCTGTCGGCCACCTCGAACGGGGTCGAGTAGACCACGCGTACATTGGCCGGCATGAACTCGCGCAGCCGCCGCAGCCGCTCCAGGTCCACGTCCAGAATGGTCACGTCGGCGCCCATGCCCGCCGCGACCGTCGCCGCGCAGGTCCCTACCACGCCTCCGCCCAGCACCAGCACTTCCGCCGGCTGCACGCCGGGCACGCCGCCCATCAGGACGCCGCGGCCGCCGTTGGGCCGTTCCAGATACTGGGCGCCGACCTGGGCGGCCATCTTGCCGGCCACCTCGCTCATCGGCGTCAGCAGCGGCAGGGTCCCATCAACCTCCAGGGTCTCGTAGGCCAGGCACACGCAGCCCCTCTCCATCAGGCCCCTGGTCAGCGCCTCGTCGGCGGCGAAGTGGAAGTAGGTGTAGAGCACCTGCCCCTCACGGATCATCGGCCACTCGCTGTCGAGAGGCTCCTTCACCTTGAAGATCATGTCGGCCTGCTCGAACACGCCGGCCGCGTCCGGCGCCAGCGTCGCGCCTGCGGCGGTGAACTCCTCGTCGCGGATCCCGCTGCCCAGCCCCGCGTCCTCCTGGATCACCACCTCGTGCCCGTCTGACACCAGCAGATGAACACCGGCGGGCACCATCGCAACGCGGTACTCGTTGTCCTTGATCTCCGACGGCACTCCGATGCGCATAAGGACGGAGAGGCTAGCCGCC
>CAZZHK010000024.1:17923-24303 GCA_964653725.1 uncultured Planctomycetales bacterium
CATTTCGGCTTTCCTGGAATGAGCGAATTCGCACTGTACTTTGCCCAGCACTTGGCACCCCTTTGCGTGCCTTTTCATGAAATCGCCTAGGAAAGCCGTAATCGCAATCGTGAGGTGGGCTTGACACAGCCCTTCGGTGACCCCAAAACAGGCGACTTGGGCGCGTAGCTCAGTTGGCTAGAGCACCAGCTCGACAAGCTGGGGGTCGTAGGTTCAAGTCCTACCGCGCCCACCAATCCACCACGGGATCGGTTGTACGCCCGAATGCCCTATCCTCGGCTTCGATGGCGGAACGCATCCCCTGCGGCTGGTGGCATCGGAGCCTGGTCCGGATCCTGTGCGCGCAGCTACCCGGCACGGAGGCTCTGCCCGGGCTGGACCCGGCACGCTGCGCCGCGTTCCTGACGCGCTACCGGGCTGAGGCGCCCGGGCTGACGCGATTGGCCCTGCACGGCTGTTCGCTCGTTTTCCTTCTCACGCCGCCGGTCACAGGCATCGGTTGGCGGCTGGCCACCTGGCTGCGCGCCGCGCGGCTGGACGCGCACGCCGACCATCTGGCCACGCACCGCTGGTATCCGCTGCGTCAGGCGGCGCTGATGCTGCAGACGGTTGCGGGGATCGCATGGGCGGAAGACCCGGCGGTGCGCGGCGCGCTCGGCCTGGAGGCACGGCGGCCTTGACGCACATTCCTTTCGCATCCGGCCCCGCACTGGACCTGGAGGTCGACTACGCGGTGGTCGGCAGCGGGCCCGGCGGAGCTTCGGCGGCGGTCACGCTGGCGCGCGGCGGCGCCACCGTGGCGGTGTGCGAGGCGGGGCCCTGGAGGGACGCGCGGTCCAGGACCACCGCCGAGGCCGCCAGAGAACTGTTCGCGGACTGGGGCCAGCTGATGGCCGGCGGCCGGTCGATGATTCCGCTGCTGCAGGCGTCCTGCGCCGGCGGCACGGCTGTGATCAACAGCGCCATCGCGTCTCGCACGCCGGGCGAGGTCCTGGCTCACTGGCGGGAGGGCCTGGGCGTGGGAGACGCCTTCACCGAGCAGGCCGTCTGGGCCGCGCAGGAGCAGCTCGAGGCGGAACTGGGCGTAGTGGAGACTCCCACATCGCTGGCTCATCAGAGCGATCTCCTGTTTCTGGACGCCCTGAGGAAGCGGGGACTGGAGGGCCACCCGACAATGCGCTACGCGGTCGGCTGCCGGGCGTCGAGCAATTGTCTCACCGGCTGCCCCACGGACTCGGGCAAGTGGTCGCCGCAGATGGACTGGCTGCCGGAGGTGATGGAGCGCGGCGGCATGGTGCTGTCCTGCGCGCCGGTGGACCGGGTGGTCTTCGAGGGCGCACGCGCGGTCGGCGTCGAGGGCCGGTTCCGGCGGCCCGACCGCGCCTCGACAGGTCGGCGGGCCACAGGCTCCCGGTTCACGGTGCGGGCGCGGCGCGGTGTGCTGGTGGCGGCGTCGGCCACGGGATCGGCGCCGCTGCTGGCCCGCAGCGGCGTGGTGCTGCCCGCCCTGGGCGGCGGCTGGCGGGCGCATCCGGGCAGCGCCGTGATCGGCGTCTATCCCGAGCCGCTCGACGTGCGGACCGGCGCCACCCAGGGCGCGGCCTCGATGGCGCTGAGGCGCCGCCACGGCGTCAAGCTCGAGACCCTCAGCCTGCCGGTCGGCTTCCTGGCAGGGCGGCTGGCCGGAGGCGGCACGCGGCTGATGGAGACGCTGGAGGCAGTGCCGCGCATGGCGTCCTGGGTCACCGCCGTCAACGCCGAGGCGGTCGGCACGGTGCGGGCCTCGCACCTGCCCGCCGCGCGCGGCGCGCCCTACGGCCGCAGCGTGGTGCGCTACCAGCCGACCCGCCGCGACACCGCGCATCTGCGCGCCGGGGCGGTGGAGCTGGCACGGCTGCACTTCGAGGCAGGCGCGGAGGCGGTGATGCCGGGCGTCCACGGGCTGCCGGGCTCGATCGGGCCCGACGGGATCGAGGCCCTGCGGCGTGCGCCGCTCGACAACCGCTGCTGGAACTGGATGCTCACCCACCTGTTCGGAGGCTGCGTGCTGGGCGGCAATCCGGGGACCTCCGTGGTGGGCCCGAACCTGGAGGTCTGGGGAAGGACGGGCCTGCATGTGGTCGACGCCTCGGTGATTCCCACGACGCTCGGAACCAATCCCCAGCATACGATCCTGGCCATGGCGCGGATCACGGCGGAGAGGCTGCTCGGGGACGGAGACAGGGCATGAGCGGCCTGCGCGACCTGCTCGGCGGCGCTGCGGTGGCGGACGAGGTGGCGGCGCATCTGGACGGTCTCGATGCGGCGCAGCGGTCACGGCAGGTCCTGGGCCTGCGGGGGCGCGAGGTGCGGAGTCTCTACGACCTGTGCAAGGGCCGGGATGTGGGCGCGGCCCACTTCGTTCCGGCCGATGTGCCCGACGGCACGCCCGTGCACCACGACGGGCTCAACTCGATGCCGGTCTTCCGGCGCTTCGAAAAGCGGTTCCTGCGGGCCGCCGACGGCTCCGGTGAAGTCTGGGGCTACAACCACCAGCCGTGGTATTGGCTGACGGGGCCCGGCTTTTTTGTCGTCGAGCCGCCCGGCCCCGGCGAATCGGTGGTGATCGACTACACGCGCGTGCCCGGCCACCACCCCCACCCGGACTGGCCCAAGCCACGCTGCAACGACGGGATCCCGGACCGCTTCACCTGGGGCGGGATGCGCGACGGGATGTGTCTCGTGTCCGACCATGTGTCGGTGGGGCGCGCCGAGAAGCGTGGCAGGCCGGCGCCGGCGTGGTTCGTGCTGGTGCGCAGGAACGGCGATTGAGCGGCGAAGCGCGTCCGGGCCTCCTCAGGCCGGCCATGGCGCGGCTGATGGAGGCCTACGCCGACGGCCACCGCCACCCGACCAACGCGGCGCTCCACCGGATCTGCGTCCCGATGATCGTCCTGTGCGTCCTCGCGATGCTGGACTGGGTGGCGACCGGCGTCGAGCTGAATGGGCATCCCGCCACCCTCGGGCACGCGGCACTGCTGCTGGCCGGCGCCTGGTATCTGTGGATGTGGCCGCGGCTGGCGCTGCTGTTGGTGCCGCTCAGCGCCGGCCTGCTCTGGCTCGGCGCACTGATCCCCCGGCCGGTCGTGTGGGCGCTCTTCGTCCTCGCCTGGGGTGGACAGTTCCTGGGCCACTACGTCTGGGAGAAGCAGCAACCCGCCTTTTACACCAACCTCGTCCAGCTGCTGGTTGGC
Organism: uncultured Planctomycetales bacterium; assembly: GCA_964653725.1. GTDB lineage: Bacteria > Planctomycetota > UBA1135 > UBA1135 > CAZZHK01 > CAZZHK01. The sequence goes on from CAZZHK010000024.1 coordinate 21,157, forward strand.
CCTGCCTACTTCCTGGCCCGCGGGCTCCACTGGTGGCCGACTCGCACGGCGCGTGAGGGCGGGGAGCGAATCGAGTAGAGTCCGCCGCCATGGGACGCCTGGCGCAGGAAGACCGGCTGGCGAAGCTCGAGCGGCTGCGCGAGGCGGGGATCGATCCGTATCCTGCGCGGCCGAAGGTGGGCGAGTCTGCTGCCGATTTGCGTGCGCGCGCGGAGGGCGGCGCGGAGGACGAGGCGGCGCTGGCGGGGCGGCTGACCGGGCGGCGCGGGCACGGCGGGCTGGTCTTCCTGGACGTCCTGGACGTCACGGGGAAGATGCAGGTCGTGGTCGAGAAGGACGGGGTGGCGGACGCGGCGACCTGGGACCTGCTGGACATGCTGGACCTCGGCGACTGGGTGTGGGCTTGCGGCAGGCTGGGCAAGACCCAGCGCGGCGAGCCGACCCTGTTCGCGACCGACGTGGCGCTGATGGCCAAGGCGGTGGCCCCGCCGCCCGAGAAGTGGCACGGCATGACCGACCCGGACCTGCGCTACCGGCGCCGCTACGTGGACCTCTGGGCCACCGACGGCGTGGCCGACGTGTTCCGGGCGCGCGCCGCCGTGATTCGCGCGGTCCGCGATGTGCTGGACGGCCGCGGGTTCCTCGAGGTCGAGACGCCCGTTCTTCACCGGACCGCGGGCGGCGCCGCGGCGCGGCCCTTCATCACCCACCACAACGCGCTCGACACCGACCCGGTGCTGCGGATCGCCCTTGAGCTGCACCTGAAGCGCTGCCTGGTCGGCGGCCTGGACCGCGTCTACGAGATGGGACGCGTGTTCCGGAACGAGGGCCTCTCGCGTCGCCACAACCCCGAGTTCACGATGCTCGAGGCCTACCAGGCGTGGACCGACCTGGACGGGATCATGGAGCTGACGCAAGCGATCTTCACGGCGGCCGGCGCAGCGGCGGCGGAGCATGTCGGCGACGACGCAACCACCTTTGCCGCGCCCTTCGAGCGCGCGCGCTACCTGGACCTCTATGACGAGTTCGTGGGCCCGGTGCCCGAGGACGACGCAGCGCTCAGCGCGCTGGCCGAGATGCACGAGGTGGACCTGGACGGGCCACGCGGCCCCAAGTCCTTCTGGACCCTGTTCCACGACCTCTTCGAGAACTGCGTCGAGGAGAATCTCACGGGCCCGGTGTTCGTGACCGACTGGCCGGTGGCGCTCTGCCCGCTGGCGAAGGTCTCGCCCGACAACCCGGAGATCGCCGAGCGCTTCGAGCTGTTCGTCAGCGGGATGGAGCTGGCCAACGCCTTCACCGAGCTGAACGACCCGGCGGAACAGGAGGCGCGCATGGCCGCGCAGGTGGCGGCGGCCGAGAGTGACGAGGGGCCGACCGAGATGGACTGGGAATTCGTCGAGGCACTGGAGCACGGCATGCCGCCGGCCGGCGGGCTCGGGATCGGCATCGACCGGCTGGTGATGGTCCTGTGCGGCGCCGACTCGATCCGCGACGTACTGCTGTTCCCGCAGCTGCGGCCGCAGGCGGACTAGTCCTTGTTTCGCACCTTCCTCGCCCGGCGCTACCTGCTGACCCGGCGCATCAACCTGCTCTCGATCGCCGGCGTCGCCGTCGGCGTGTCGGCCCTGATCGTGGTGCTCTCCGTGATGAACGGCTTCATCGAGGAGACCAAGCGGCGCGCGCGCGGCACGCTGGCCGACCTGATCGTGGCGCCGATGGCTTCGGACGATGACGCGCGCCTCGACGACGCCGGGTGGCTGGAGACGATCGAGGGCGTCGACGGCGTGGTCGCCGCCTCTCCGCAGCTCAACTGGTTCGCGATCCTGCGCACGCCGGGCGCGGCCGGCCGGCAGATGATGGCCAACTCGCGCATGGCCGACATCAACGGCGTGCTGGTGAAGGGCGTCGACTTCGCTTTGGAGGCCCGCGCCACCGATCTGGCCGAGGCGCTGGGCCGCGAGCCCACCGCCGACACTCTGGGCGGCCACGACTCCCGGGTGCTGGACGCCGCCGCCCCCTTCGCCGCGCCGCTCGAGCGGCTGCCGGAGCTCGAGCGGTTCGCGCCGCGGCCCACCGTGATCGTCGGTGAGCGTCTCTATTCCAGCCTCTGGATGCGGCCCGCCCAGACCATCGAGCTCTTGACGGGGACCTCCGGCGGCGGGCACGGCGGCCTTCGCCAGGTCAACCGCCGCTTCACCGTGGCCGGCACCTTCCGCACCGGCGAATACGAGTTCGACCTGGACAAGGTCTACATGGACCGCACCACGATGCACACGGAACTGATGGGCGGCGACGGCGCGGCCTTCACGGAGATCGCCGTGCGCGTCGAGCCGGACAGCGACCTGCGCGTCATGCAGCTGCGGGTCCAGGGCGCCCTGGCCGACGCGGACCTGGCCGCCGCCGTCGACACCTGGGAGGACCGCAAGCAGGTCTATCTGCAGGCGGTCGACTGGGAGCGTCGCATGATGGCGGTGATCCTGTTCCTGATCGTGCTGGTGGCCGGCTTCAACATCTTCGCGTCGCTCTCCATGATGGTGACCGAGAAGGTGCGCGACGCCGGGGTGCTGGCGGCCCTCGGCGCAACCCGGCGCGGGGTCGGCTCCGTGTTCCTGTCGGTCGGCATCTGGACCGGCGCGGTCGGCACGGCGCTGGGCGGCGCGCTCGGGCTGCTGATCGCCCACAACGTGGATGTGATCGAGGACTTCCTCTCGCAGCGCCTCGGAATCGAGATCTTCAAGGCCGAGCTCTACGTCTTCGATCATCTGCCGAGCGAGGTGGACGGCGGCGGCGTGGCCGTGATCCTGGCCTCGACCCTGGCAGCGACAGTCCTGTTCTCGTGGTGGCCCGCGCGGCGCGCGGCCCGTCTGGATCCGGTGGCGGCGCTTCGCTATGAGTGAGCCCACGCCGTTGACGGACGCCGACGCGCCGCGCGCCGAGGCGCCCCACGCCGAGGCCACGCTCGCCACCTCCGCGCTGGCGGCCAGCGGCCTGGTCCGCTCGTTTCCGCTGGAAGACCGCGAGCTGACCGTGGTCCGGGACGTCTCGCTGGCCCTGGCGCCCGGCGAGCGGGCGGCCATCGTCGGCCCGTCCGGATCAGGCAAGACGACGCTCTTGCAGATGCTCGGACTCTTGGACCCGCCGACC
>CAZZHK010000025.1:0-16484 GCA_964653725.1 uncultured Planctomycetales bacterium
GGCCCCTTCGTCTAGTCTGGCCTAGGACACCAGGTTTTCATCCTGGCGACAGGGGTTCAAATCCCCTAGGGGTCACCATTTCCCCCCACCCGGCAGTTGGATGCTCCGCAGGGCTTCCAGGATACGGGCGGCGTACAGGCGGTGGCCGTTCGCGTTCGCGTGCGGGTCCGCTGGGCTGTTGCGGACCCCGCTGGCGATCTCCTCGCCGCTGAAGGCGATCGATGCATAAGGAATGCCCTCGTCGGCGCAGAAGGCGGCCAGGGTGTCCAGGCGCGAGGTGTCCAGAACGGCGAACGCCGCGCCACGGCCCAGCGACAGGTCTCGCATGGCGCGGATCCCCGCCTCGGACTGCCTCCAGCCCTGCTGAAGCAGGGGGGGCCACTGCGCGAATGGCACCACGTCGGGGGCCGACGCGGCGGCGCCGCCGCCCGTCGCCGGCCCGGACCGGCCGCCGAGCCGGAGGAACTGCAGCAGAGCGTGGTTGTGGGCCAGCCAGGCGCCCACGCCGCCCGCCGGCTTCGGAGGGCCGGAACCGCTCTCAAGCGGTTGAAACACCCGACTCGTGGGAACGGCGTCGTTCGGAACGAACACGAGCAGCACGAGCTCGGGCTCGTAGCCCATCCCTGTTTCCTCCAGGACGCCGAGTTCCTGGGTGGTGTCGTGGAACAGGTGGCCGGCGTTCACCGTTTGCCAAGGGACACCGAGGGCCTCCTCGATCAGTGCGACGAACGTCTCCTCCTCGTCTACGCCCCAGCCGAAGGTGACCGAGTCGCCGACGAACAGGATGCGGCGAATGGTCGCCGGTCGGGGCTGCATCCGGTCGGGCCCCCGAAGGCCGTCTCGGTTGGTGCGCACGGACCACCCGTGCAGATCGAGATCGACATCTGGCCTGTGTGCAAACAGACGCTTGCTGTCGGGCCGGTGGGTGACCAGCAGATCGGAGTAGTCCCGCATGTTCACGAAGTGGCTCACGCCATAGGGATCGACGATGCGGACCAGGATCTCGGAAGCGGCCACCACGCCCGCGGCCGCTGCCGCAGCCAACGCGGATCGTCGCAGGAGCCTGCTCATCGGGCTCGCGGGTGGGCCTTCGCGTAGACCTCGCGCAGATGTTCGAGGTCGACGTGCGTGTAGACCTGGGTCGTGGACAGGTTCGCGTGGCCGAGCATCTCCTGGACGATCCGCAGATCGGCTCCGTTGCGCAGCATGTGGGTGGCGAACGAGTGGCGCAGCATGTGGGGAGTGACATGCTGGCTGAGGCCCGCCGCCCGCGCCTGCTTGTCCGTCATGCGCCGCACGGACCGGGTCGTCAGCCGGGTCCCGCGAGAGCCGATGAACAGGGCCCGCTCGGTGGAATCCAGCCGGTGCAGGCGCGAGGCCCGGGCCGGCATCCACGCCTCCAGGGCGCGGGCGGCCGGTCCTCCCAGGTGCCCCAGGCGTTCCTTGGCTCCCTTGCCCATCACGCGGACCGTCCCGCCCAGGTCGTCGATGTCGGAGGTGTCCAGTCCCACGGCCTCCGCAACCCTCAGCCCTGCTGAGTAGAGGACTTCCAGGATGGCCCGGTCCCGCAGCCCCATGAAGCCCTGGGTGGGCGGCGCGTCCAGCAGGGCGTCCACGTCCTCGGGGTCGAGGACGCCGGGCAGTCGCCGGCCGCGCCGGGGGGTGCGCACGGAGCGCGCCGGGTTCAGGGCCACTCGCTCACGCTGGAGCAGATGCTCGAACAGCGAGCGGACGGCGCTCAGCCGCCGGGCCACCGTGGCCGGCGCCAGGCCCCTCTCCCTCAGCGCGCGCATCCATGCACGGACCAGGACCGAGGTGACCTTGTCGGGGGCAGTCACCCCCCGGTCGGCGGCAAAGGCCGCGAAATCGCCCAGGTCGCGCCGATAGGCGTCCATGGTGTGGGGACTGCCGCCTTCGATCGCCGCCAGGAATCCATCGCACGCCGCCTGCATGCATGTCCCATAACACGCGTCCCGGCCGGAATCCAGCGGCGCTAGCATCCCTTCCGTGCGCCATCTGGATGACAAGTGGGGCCCGGCCGGGTCCTGGATCGGCGCGGCAGCTGCCGGCGCGGTCGAGGGTCCGTGCGCCTGGCTGGACCGGGACGGGTGGGAGGCGGTCGCCTGGGGCTCGGAGGACCAGGTTCTCGTCGAGCCGGGCGAGGGCGGCGATCCCCTGGCCCGCATCGAGGCCCTGGCTGCAAACCCTCTGGCGGCTCCCTGGGGACCTGCCGGCGGTGTCTTCGGGTTCCTGGGCTACGAGGCCGCCCGCTTCTGCAATGACCTGCCCTTCGGGGAGTCCTCTGCTGTCCCGGGCGCGCTCGAAATGCCGGACGTGTTCTGGTTCCTGCCCAGGGTCGTGTGGCTGAGGGACACCGGGACCGGGAACGAGTGGCTGGCGGTCCGTTCGGGACCCGATCCGGACAGGCCGTCAACGGTGGCAATCCCGGCCGCTGCGGATGAGGCCGCCGAGCCCGAGCAGGAGTGGGGCCGGGCCGCTCATGAGGAGCGGGTGCGTCGTCTCCAGGAGTTCATCACGGCCGGGGAGTGCTACCAGGGCAACCTGTCCCGGCTGGTGTGGCGGACAGGAGTGGCCGATCCGCTGGCCGCCTACCAGGCGCTGCGTGCGGCCCACCCTGCCGACATGGCCGGGCTGATCTCGGTGGGGGACGGACGCTGGGTGCTGAGCCTGTCGCCCGAGGTGTTCCTGGAGGTGAGGGACGGCGAGGCCTGGACGCGTCCGATCAAGGGCACGCGGCCCCGCGGGGCCACGGCGGCCGAGACGCAGGCGGCCGTCCGCGAACTCGAGGCCAGTCCCAAGGACCGCGCGGAACTTGCGATGATCGTGGATCTGGAGCGCAACGACCTGGGGCGGGCGTGCGACCGGATCCGGGTGACGGAGGAGGGGACCTTGGAGGGCACAGCGAGCGTGGTCCATCGGGTGGCGGAGGTGCGCGGCCGTCTGAGGGCCGGATGGGCCGACCTTCTGCGGGCCACATTCCCCTCGGGCTCCGTGACCGGTGCGCCGAAGCGCCGCGCGATGGAGATCCTGATCCAGCTGGAGGGCCGCAGGCGCGGTCCATACACCGGCGCGGTGGGTGCGATCGCCGGCTCCAGCGGGAGCCTGAACGTGGCCATCCGGACCCTGTCCTGGGTGGATGGGATCCTGGGTTTGCGGGTGGGGGGCGGGATCGTGGCAGGATCGGAGCCCCGGTCGGAATGGCTGGAGACCGTGGCCAAGGGCGAGGCGCTGGTGCAGGCCTCATTCGGCGTGGCGGAGCCCGTGCGATGACGGCTTCCTTGCCGGTCTGGGTCGATGGACATGTGCGGTCGGGCGGGACCGTGTCGGTCCGCGACGACGGCCTGCTGCTCGGGCTCGGGGTCTTCGAGACGGTGCGGATGGCGGCCGGACGGCCCTTCCTGATGGAGGAGCACCTTGAGCGCATGGCCCGGAGCGCCGCATTCCTGGGCCTTCCCGACCTGGCGTGGGATCCGGTGGTGTCTGTGGCCGAATTGGCAGGCCCGGCCTCGGAGGCCCTGGGCACCGACGAGTTCGGCATGCGGCTCACCTGGACGCGCGGTGCCCCGGGCTGCGACCCGAGCCTGGTCGTGATCCCCCGTGCCCTTCCGGCCACGGAGGCGCCGGTGCGGCTGATGATCTCTCCCTGGCCCAAGCAGGCGGAGGACCCGTTCGAATCCCACAAGACGGTTGCCAGGACACGCAACGCCCTGGCACGCGACGCGGCCCGCACCGGAGGCTTCTTCGACGCGCTGCAGGTCACTCTGGAGGGCGACGTAAGCGAGGGCACCGTGTGCAACCTGTTCGTCGTCACACCCGACGGCACACTGGCCACGCCGGCCCTCGATCGCGGCTGCCTGCCGGGCACTACGCGGGCTGTGGTCCTGGCGGATGCTCGTGCGGCCGGTCTCGAGGTGGTCGAGGCGCGCGTCACCCTGTCGGACCTGGCCGCGTCCGCGGAGGTCTTCACCACCAACTCGCTGGACGGGCTCCTGGCGGTGGCCTCGGTTGACCACGGCGGCACCTGGCCGGCGCCCGGACCCGTGACCATGCAGCTAGCGGAGGCCTGGAACGCGCGGCTCGCCGCCTTCCGGATGGAGGACTAGGATCTCAGGCGTGCCCCTGCTGCTTGCCTCTCTATTGGTCCTGCCGATCGCCTTCCAGGACGACGAGGAGGAGGAGCGGCCGGACAACGATCCGCGCGTCGCCGAGCTGGTCGCGGAACTGGGCAAGGCGTTCAAGGAGAAGCTGGACGCGCCGTCCATTCCCCTTGTGGACGAACTCACCGTGCTGGGACGCGAGCACGGCCCCAAGGACCAGGCGGCGATCCGCAAAATCTTCGCCAAGGGCCTGAAGGCCAAGCGTCGCAAGATCGACAATGTTCCCCAGCATGCACTGCACACCGCCTGCGCCCTGGGGCTGGGGGAGTTGGGGCCCGAATCCTTCCCACTGCTCGAGAAGGGCTTCAGGAACAAGCTGTTCGCGAAGAAGGACGGACTGGATGTGCGTTGCATGATTGCCAGAGCCGCGGGACGCACCAAGTCGAAGGACGCGCCCGAATGGCTGGCCGACCTGCTGGACTACAAGGACCCGGAGGTTGTTGCGGCCGCTGCCGAGGGCATGCGGGCCTTTGCTGATGCCGAGATAAAGGTGAGGCGCGAGATGGTGGGTCCGCTGGTGAAGCAGCTCGAATACACGGTGAACCGCAGCAACGAGGAGCCCGCTGGCGAGGCGCAGCGCCGGGCTGCAGCAACCGTGGGCCCGATGGTCCGCACCCTCCAGGATCTCACCGGCCAGAGGATTGGCAACGACGTCCTGGCGTGGCGGGCTTGGTGGAACAAGAACAGGAAGAAGAAGGATTGGACCGGCAGCGACGATTGAGGTGGGTCGGGCTGGGGATGGTCCTGGCGGCTGCCTGCTCTCCGAGTGAGTCCCGGCAGGCACCCTCGTTTCCCCATGCCAACCTGCTGCTGATCAGTGTGGACACGTTGCGCGCCGACGCCCTGGGCATCTACGGAAACCAGCGTGGCACCAGCCCCGGTCTGGACGCCTTCGCGACGACCGCCGCCGTGTTCGACAACGTCTACGCCCATACGCCGAAGACCGCGCCGTCCCACATGAGCCTGTTTACAGGTCTCCCGCCGAGGGTGCACCGGGTCGGCAACAACCGCACCAAGTGGGCCCAGCGGCTGAGCCCGGAGATCCCGACCCTGGCCGAGATCCTTGCGGACGCGGGGTTCACGAACATCGCTTGGACCAGTGGCGGCAACGTGACCGGCGGCCTGGGTTTCGACCGCGGATTCAAACGCTATATCGAGCATCACCGCCATCTTGATGCGTCCACGGCGCCGCTGACCAAATGGATCTCGATGCGCCAGCCGGATGAGCGCTGGTTCGCCTTCCTGCATACCTACTCGGTCCACGCGCCCTATTTCCCGAGCGAGCCATTCCGCTCGCGGTTTGTCGACCCGGACTATGCGGGGGGCATCCCCGGCACCATGAAGGAGCTGCGACGCAGATTTCCCGGCAAGGACCAGCCGGGCGTCCATTTCCTCGAGACGGCCGACACGAACGACCCCCGCGACCTGGACCATCTCCGCAACCTCTATCTCGGGGAGGTCGCGCTCACCGACGCGGGACTGGCCGCGTTCCTCGCCGGGCTAGAGCAGTCGGGCGACCTTGACGAGACGATCGTGGTCCTGACGTCGGACCACGGCGAGCAGTTCGGCGAGCATGGTGCCGTCAGCCACAACCAGCTCTGGGAAGAGGAGCTGCATGTGCCGCTGCTGGTGAGGTTGCCGGACGGAATGGGCGCCGGAACCCGCCTTCCGGGGCGGATCGGTCATACGGACTTCCTGCCCAGCATCCTTGAGCTGCTGGGGCTCGATTGGCCCGAGGAGCAGGTAACAACAGGCCGCTCCTGGGCGTCCTGGCTGTCCGCCCCGCCGTCAGGCGGCGCGGCAGAGGACCGTCCGCAGCTGGCGGAGCACCGCTCGCACAGCGATGGCGATCTCGATTTCATGTCCTATCGCCGCGGAACCTGGTCGCTGATCCGCAGTGCCAAGGGGCGGTCCCGGTTGTACGACGTGAGGGAGGATCCCGGGGAACTTCTGGATGTGGCCGGCTCGAACGCGGACGTGGTGGAGGAAATCCTGGCGGCTGTTGCCGCCGAGTCGCGCATGCTTGATGCCCTGGGCGATCGGTTTGCGGCGGGCGGCCTCATGGAGGTGGACGATGCTCTGAGGGCGGAGCTCGAGGCGCTGGGCTATTTGGGGGCGGACGGATGACCGGGAAGGACCTCGGGAAGATGCAGGACGGGGATGCGTCCATGAGAGAGGAGCAGCACGCCTTGGACCGACCGGACACCGCAGGGAGAGACGCAATGGAGCCCCTTGGCGAAGCCAAGGGGGCGACGCGTGTCTTCCGTGATGCCCTGGCCGCCAATCTGCAGGCCATGGCCACCATCGTGCGCGGCCAGCGTGACCTGGGCCTTGAGCTGGCCGAACGCGAGGACCGTCTGACCTCCGAGATGCAGGCCCTGCGCACCGCGGTCCGTGACTCGGCGGAGATCCGCGGGCGCGGGACCGGGACGCGGCCGCGCGGCTGGCTGCCTGTATTCCTGGTGGCAGGGGGCGTGGTGGCAGCGGCGCTGTGGGCGGGCCATGAGCAGGACCGTGCCCAGGCTGCCGGGATGCGTCTGGAGATGGTGGCTCGCGACCTCCAGTCGGCGGCGGCGGCCCTGGCAGCGGTGGAGGGCAGCGATGCGTCGCCTGAGATCCTCGAAGCGGTCCGCGCGTCGCTCGCCCGTGCGAGCGCCGCCTCGGAGATCCTTCGCGACGACCGCATCGACGCGTTGCGGGACGATCTCGCCGCCTCACTCCTGGAGCGGGGGCGTCTGCTGGAGCGGCTGGACGCCGCGGAAGGCGATCGATCCGACGCCGAGGCGGGAATGGCGGTCCTCGAGGAGAATCTGGACGGCCTCCGGGTCGACAACCGACGCCTGTCCAATGACCTGTTCGCCGCGAACGAGCGCGAGCAGAAGTTGCGCGAAATCATGCTTCAGGCGGAGCGCCGGTCGGTCCCGGATGCCGAGCCGCAGCCTGTGTCGGGTCTGGAAATGGAAAAGGACGCTCTGGACGAGGTGCGGGCCGCATTCAACGAGCGCCTGCGGCTGGACGGCTACGGGGACCTGGTGCTTTCGGAAGTGGGGGATGTACGGGGCGCAACCTTCCACGGCGTGGTGCTGCTTCGCCGGGATCGGATCAGCGGCATGGTCGAGAGGACCTATGTGGCGGACCGCATGGACGCGGTGCTGCGTACCCGGAGCATGAGCCTGGCCCTGCACGACGGTGTGTTCGTGGCAGGCACGAGCGAGGTCCCGTTCGAGGGCGGTGTGCATCGACTGGAATTGTCCAAGGTGGCTGCGGACGCCTGGCGCGAGGCCTTGCCGGCCCTGTTCCCGTTCCCGGCGCTGTCGGAGGCGATCGGCGGTGACGACACGGTCCGGCGCACGCTCAATGCGCTGCTGCGCGCTGCAGATGCCGCTGGCACGATCCGTTTCGAATCGGTCGGCGGAGCTGGGCAGCTGTCGCTGCGCAGCGTGGAGGTCGCGGTCTACGGCGATAACGGCCGGCGCCAGCGCCGGGTGCTGGCCGACAGCGCTGCGCTGTTCCTGCACGCCGGCACCGCCAGCCTGGAGATCGTGCTGGACGGTGCGCGCGAACTGGAGGGCGGGGTGGAGACTCCATTGCCGGGCGGCGCCTGGCGCCTATATGTGCCCGGGGTGGACGCGAAGGCGTGGCTGGCCGCGGATCTGCCGGTCCTCGAGCGCTGATTCGCCGCTAGGCTTCGCGACATGGACTTTCGCATCCTGTGCCTGGGGGACATCGTGGGCCGGCCCGGCCGCCACGCCGCGACGGCGTGCGTCGGGAAGATGATCGACGCGGGCCAGGTCGACTTCGTGGTCGCCAACGCGGAAAACGCGGCCGGCGGATCGGGCATCACCCCTGACACGTTCACCGAGTTGACGGACGCCGGCGTGGATGTGGTCACCTGCGGCGACCACTCGTTCCGCAATCCCAAGGGGCACTCCCTCTTCCAGCACGAGCGAAACATCCTGCGGCCCGCCAACTGGCCGGATGCGGCGGACGGCCGCGGCGACTGTGTGGTGACAGCCCGAGATGGCACCAAGGTGGGGGTCCTGCACCTTCTGGGCCGCGTCTTCATGGGCCCCGCCGACAGCCCCTTCACGGCGGCCGACCGGCTGATGCCGGAGCTGCTCGAGCAGACTCCGGTCGTCATCGTGGACATGCACTGCGAGGCCACCAGCGAGAAGCACGGCATGGGCCGCCACCTGGACGGCCGGGCCTCCGGTGTGTTCGGGACCCACACGCACGTGCCTACCGCGGACGTCTGCGTGCTGCCGGGCGGCACCGGCTACATCACCGACACAGGCATGTGCGGCCCCTACGACTCGATCCTGGGTCGTCGAACCGATCGCGTGCTGAAGAATTTCGTGACCGGCATGCCGGCCCGCTTCGACGTGGCCAACGGTGACCCCCGCGCCTGCGGGGTGCTGTTCACCGTGAACCGCGAGACCGGCCGCGCGACGGCCGCCGAGCGGATCGAACAGGCCGTCAGGGCGTGACCGCCGGCATCCAGGCCACCGGCGAGCCGCTGTCGGTCGCCCGGCTCCTGGCCGTCCTCAAGGACGCTGTCAGTGCACCGTTCGGGTTGGAGGGCGCCTGGGTGGAGGGCGAGGTCACCGAGGTGAACGTCTGGAACTCGGGCCACTGCTACTTCACGCTGCGCGACACGGACCCCTCCACCAAGGCCACGCTGTCGTGCGTGATGTGGAAGGGCACGCTGGCGCGCGCCGGCGGCCCGCCTGCGCAGGGCGACACGGTTCTGGTCCACGGGATGCCGGATGTCTACGCTCCGCGCGGCTCGCTGTCCTTCATTGCCGACCGCTGGGAGGCGGTTGGGCTGGGCGCGCAGCGCGCGGTGCTGGACTCGTTGCGGGAGGCTATGACCCAGGAGGGCCTTCTGGCCGAGGAACGCAAGCGGCCGCTGCCGCTGCTGCCGGCCCGCATCGGGGTGGTGACGGCGGCGGGGTCCGACGCCTGGGCTGATTTCCGCCGCACCGCGCATGCGCGCTGGCCGCGGGCGGATCTTCTGCTGGCTGCCGTACGGCTGACCGGGATTGGCGCGGCGGAGGGGATCGCGAGGGCGATCGATGTCGTGGCGCAGGCGGGCACTGGCGTCGAGGTCGTGGCGATCGTGCGCGGCGGCGGCTCGGAGGAGGACTTGTGGACCTTCAACCTGGAGCCGGTGGCGCGCGCCATCGCGGCCTGCCGGGTGCCGGTGGTGGTGGGCGTCGGTCACGAGCTGGACGTCAGCCTGGCCGACCAGGTGGCGGACCTGCGCGCCAAGACGCCCACGGAGGCGGCGGTATTCGCGGTGCCGGACGAGGCGGGGCTGCGAGAGTCGCTGGCCGGCTCGGCGGCGTCGCTGGGCAGGGCGGTGCGGGCCGCCGTGGATGTGCGCGCGGCGCGGGTGGCGTCGCTGGCAGCGCGGCCGGCCCTGCGCCGGCCAGCGGACCTGCTGGTGCAGCCCGCGTTGGCGGCCGACGACCTTGCGCGGCGCGCGACCGAGGCGCTGCGGAGGCTGGCGGAGCGGGGACGCGAGCGTGTCGGCGCGGCCGGCCGCTCGCTGGCGGGCCTGTCGCCGAGTGCGGCGGTGGCGGCGCGCGCCGAGCGGGCCGTCGGGCTGGGTTCCAGGCTGGGGACGGCGGCTTCGCGGCTGCTCGAGCGCGGCCAGCAGCGGGTGGCGGGGACGTCGGGGCGGCTCGAGGCTGTGTCCCCCCTGGCTGTTCTGGCCCGCGGCTACAGCGTGACCACCACCGCCACAGACGACACCGCTCTCCACGAGGCGTCCCAGGCGGCTCCCGGCGATCTGGTCGAGACGCGCCTGCACCGGGGACGCCTGGTTTCCCGCGTCGAGTCGGTGGAGACCGACGGGGCCGGAGACGGTTAGACTCGGGGATTCCGGGCCGAGCGTCTTGCGTCCCGGAATGCCCTCATGACACCCGATACATCCGACTCTCCCCACGAAGACCTGTCGTTCGAGGACCGCCTCACGCGCCTGGAAGACGTGGTCGAGGCGCTGGAGGGCGGCGAATTGCCGCTCGAGGAGTCAATCGAGCGCTACCAGGAGGGCGTAGGGCACCTGAAGGAGTGCTTGGCCGTGCTGGATGCGGCGCGCAAGCGCATCGAGGAGCTGACCGATGCGGACGCCGCGGAGGCAGCGGATGACGCCTCCTGAGGCCAAGGCAGTGGATCTGGTCGGGACTTTGAGGCCGCTGATCGACCGGGTCGACGCCGCGCTGGAACGGGCCCTGCCCGCCGTCGGCAGCAACCTGGGAGAGGTGGCGGAAGCAGTTCGCCACAGCGTGTTCCCGGGCGGCAAGCGGCTGCGGCCGGTGCTGTGCCTGCTGAGCGCGCGGGCCCACGGCGGGGCGGCGGCCGAGGAAGGCGCGCCGGCGCTGGCGGCGGCGGCCGCGCTCGAGATGGTGCACACCTACAGCCTGATCCACGACGACCTGCCCTGCATGGACGACGCGCCGCTGCGACGAGGCCGCGACGCCTGCCACGTGGTCTACGGCGAGGCCCTGGCGGTCCTGGCCGGCGACGCGCTGCTGACCCAGGCACTCGAGACGCTCGGCTCGGCCGGACCCCAGGCGGGCGACCTGGCCCTGGTCCTGGGCGAGGCGGCCGGCGCGCTGGGCATGGTGGGTGGCCAGGCCCTGGACCTGGAGGCGGAGGGCCTGGACTCGCCAGACGCGGCCTGCGTGTCGCGCATCCACTCTATGAAGACGGCCGCGCTGTTCGGCGCGGCGGTGGAGATGGGCGCCGTGTGCGCGGCCGCCGACGCGACGGCACGCGCCAAGGCACGGGCCTTCGGCCGTGCGCTGGGGATGGCGTTCCAGGCGAGGGACGACGCGCTCGACGCCGGCGGGTCGCCTGAGACCACCGGCAAGACGGCGGGCGGCGACGTGGCCCACGGAAAGGCCACGCTGCCGGCTGCTCTGGGCGCGGAAGCGGCGGTCGAGCGTTCGCGGGAACTTGCGGTGGCGGCGCTGGAGGCCGTGGCGGCGCTCGAGGTCGAGGACCCGGGACTGCTGGCCGATGTATGCGCCTACGTGGTGGAGAGGGACCGCTGATGGCCGCGCGCATCCTGGACGGGATCGACGCGCCGGCCGACCTGCTGCGGCTGGACATGGCAGAGATGGAGCAGCTGGCTGACGAGATCCGCTTTGAGATCATTCACACGGTCCACCGGACCGGTGGCCACCTGGGCAGCAACCTGGGTGTGGTCGAGATGACCCTGGCGCTGCACAGGGTCTACGACTTCCGCCGCGACCGCCTGGTGTGGGACGTGAGCCACCAGACCTATCCCCACAAGTTGGTGACGGGCCGGCGCGACGGCTTCGGGACGATCCGCCAGACCGACGGCCTGAGCGGCTTCTGCAGGCGCGGTGAGTCGCCCTTCGACCTGTTCACCGCCGGCCATGCCGGCACGGCTGCGTCGGCGGCAGTCGGCCTGGCCTGCGGCGACGCGCTGGTGAACGGCCAGGACCGCAAGACGGTGGCGGTGGTGGGCGATGCCGGACTGGGCTGCGGGGTCGCCTTCGAGGCCTTGAACCACGCTGGCGACATGGACCTGGACCTGCTCGTCATTCTGAACGACAACGAGTGGTCGATTGCCAAGTCGGTCGGCGCGCTGGGCCGCTACCTGTCCAAGGTCCGGACCTCGCGCGCCTACCGCGGCGCCAAGAAGGAGCTCCACCAGCTGATCCAGTCGATCCCGATGGTGGGCGAGAACATCGACAATGCGCTCGAGCAGACGGTCGAGATCCTGCGCCATTCGTTCGCGCCCGGCGGGCTGTTCGAGGAGCTGGGCCTGTCCTACTACGGACCGCTGGACGGCCACGACCTGCCCGGCCTGATCACCGCTCTCGAGCGGGTCCGTGAAATGAAGGGCGTGGTGCTCCTGCACTTGCTGACCGAGAAGGGCCACGGCTTTGAGCCGGCCGCCACTGACCCCCAGCGTGCACACGGCATCAGCCCGGGCTCGATCGTGCCGGGCGAGGAGGAAGGAAAGCCGAAGGAGGGGAAGGGCGGCGAGGCCCTCAAGCCGGCCGCTGCCGCGGTCTCCGACAGCCCCAAGCCGGTCTCCTACACCAAGGCGTTCGCCTCGGCGCTCGAGGCCGCCGCCGAACGCGACGAGCGCGTGTGCGCCATCACCGCCGGCATGCCCGACGGCACCGGCCTGAGCGGCTTCGGGAAGCGCTTCCCGAAGCGGTTCTTCGACACCGGCATCACCGAGCAGCACGCGGTGGCCTTCGGCGCCGGCCTGGCCGAGGCGGGCTTGAAGCCAGTTGCCGCGATCTATTCCACCTTCCTCCAACGCGGCTACGACCAGGTCTTCCAGGAGGTGCTGATCCAGGACCTGCCGCTGGTGTTCGGCCTGGACCGGGCCGGGCTGGTCGGCGCCGACGGCCCGACCCACAACGGCCTGTTCGACATCGCCTTCCTGCGGACCATGCCGGGCATGACGCTGATGGCGCCCTGGTCCGAGCGCGAAATGGTCGAGATGCTCGACCTCGCCCTGGACGGCAGCGGCCCGGCTGCGCTGCGCTACCCGCGAGGCAACTGTCCGGGACCTGTCGATGGCGTGGAACACGAGCCGGTGGTCCGCGGCAAGGCGTCGGTCCTGCGCCGCGGCGACGCGGCCTGCGTGTTCGCGCTGGGGCCGCTCTGCGACCAGGCCCTCGAGGCCGCCGCGCTTCTGGCGGAACGCGGCATCCATGCCGAGGTCGCCAACGCGCGCTTTGCCAAGCCGATCGACCGCGAGTTCCTTCTCTCGCGCGCCGAGGCGGGCGTGCCAATCGTGGTGGTCGAGGAGCACACGGTGGAGGGAGGGCTGGGGTCGGCGGTCCTCGAGGCCCTCGACGAGGTGCCGTCCGCGCGCGTGGTGCGCATGGGCGTGCCGGACTCCTTCCAGGAGCACGCATCCAGCCGTGCGGTGCAGCTGGAGCGCGTCGGGCTCACCGCGGAGGGGATCGCCGCCGCGGTCCATCGCTGCCTGTGAAGCGCGTCCTGTTCCTGGTCGACCGTACAAAGGGCGAGGCCCGGCGGGCGGCACGCGAGGCGCTCCCTGCCCTGGGCGGCAAGGCCCGCGCCGAGGTGATCAGCCTGCGCGGCGTCGACCTGCGCCGCCGCAAGGCCGACCTGGTGGTGGTGTTCGGCGGCGACGGCAGCCTGCTGGCGGTGGCGCGCGCGATGGGCACGAGCCCGATCCCGACCCTCGGCATCAACCTGGGCCGGCTCGGCTTCCTGGCCTCGACCCAGCCCGAGGGGATGGCGGAGGCGATTGCAGGCGCCATCAACGGCGCCTACCCCGTCGAGGAGCGCGCCATGCTCGAGGCGCGGATCTCCGGCAACGGCCGCGCGAAGACCCTGCGCTGCCTCAACGACGTGGCGGTGACGCGCACCTCGCGTGCGCCGCTGGTCTCGGTGCAGTTGTCGATGGGCGGCAAGCGCGTCGCCGACTACCGCGGCGACGGTGTGCTGGTGGCGACGCCAACCGGCTCCACCGGCTACAACCTCGCCGCCGGCGGTCCGATCCTCGATCCGGGCCTCGACGCCCTGGTCGTGAGCCCGATCTGCCCCCACACCATGGGCGACCGGCCGTTGGTGGTGCCCGGCGACGCTCCGATCACCCTGGAAATCACCGAGGCCCGCCCCGGCGCCACGGTCGCGGTCGACGGCCAGGAATTCACCCAGGTGAAGTCCGGCGCTCGGGTGCGGCTGCGTGTCTCCGATGTGCGCTTCCCTCTGGTGGTGCCCGACGCGGACGTCTACAAACGGCTGCGCGGCTCGCTGGGCTGGGGCTACCGCAAGGAGCGGTCTGACTCCAAGTGACCGTGGAGCGGGGGAACATCCTGGTGGTCTGCACCGGCAACCTCTGCCGGTCGCCCTTCGCCGAAGGAGTCCTCAACCGCGACGGGGCAACAGCCATCTCCGCCGGTACCCACGCCGTTCCCGGCAACCCCGCCACCTCCACGGGCATCGCCGCCGCCGCCGAGTTCCAAGTCGACCTTTCGGGCCACAAGGCCGCCCTGGTCCACGCCGGCCTCTACGAATCCGCCGACCTGGTCCTCGTCATGGATGAGTTCCACCTGGCGGACGCCCATCGTGTCCTCGGAGCGAAGTCCGAGAAGATCCACCTGCTAGGCGAAATCGCCTTCCCCGACGACCCGACCACCCCCGATCCCTACGGCGGCTCCCTCGACGACTACCGCGGCTGCTATTCCCGCATCTGCGACGCTGTCGCCGCCTGGCTCTAGCCCAGCTGCAGCTGGCGGCGCGCGTCGACGACGTCGCGGTCGATGCAGATGAGGGCGTGCGCGACGTTGTCTGTGAGGTGCGCGTCGGGGCCCAGCGCCTTGCCCAGGTGGCGCAGCACCTGCACGCCCTGGCGCAGGGACCGGCAGAGGTCGCCGGGCGTGATGTGGGCGAAGTGCTCCAAGTCGGCGAACTCGGCGCCCATGGCCCATGCGTAGGCGGCCGGCGCGATCCGGAAGTCGGGCCGTTGGAGCGTCGCCGCGGCGGGGATGCCGGCCTTCTCCTCCATGTGGACCAGCTCCATCACAACCCCCTTCACCTCGCGCTCGATGTCCTCGATGCCCGAGGTGGCGCGTCGGTCGAACTCGTCCTTGCGGCGCGCCTGGAACACCATCGAGGTGGTCAGGGCGGCGAGGGAGGGGGGGTCGAGATGGTCCAGTAGCCCGCGGAACACCAGTTCGGTGATCTGGATCTCGCAGATGAAGACGTTGCGCGCCATCTGGCCGCGGTCGGTCACGCGCTGGCCCTTCAGGAAGCCGCCCTCCTGCAGGAAGTTGATCCGCGAGCGGATCGCCTTGCGCTGGCGCCGCGCATTGGTTTGCGCGCGCTTCTTGCCGGCCTTGCGGTGCTGGAAGGCGTTGAAGGAGCGCTCCCACGAGTCGTAGATGCCCTCGCCCAGGTCCTCATAGAGGTGGAGCAGGGTCGAGTAGTTGAGTGAGAAGCGGCTCTTCACCGGCTCGGAGTTGCCGCGGATGATCCGCTCCATCGGCGCCTCGGCGAGGTCGGCGCCGTCCATGACGCTCACGACGAGGCCCTCGTCGTCGATCCCCTGGCGGCCGGCGCGCCCCGCCATCTGCAGGTAGTCGCGGGTGCGCAGGTAGTCGAACGATATCCCGTCGAACTTGCGCAGCGAGTCGAAGACCACCGTGCGCGCCGGCATGTTGATGCCGAGCGCGAAGGTCTCAGTGGTGAACAGCATCTTGATGAGGCCGCTGGTGAAGAGCCGCTCGGTCAGTTCCTTGTGGATCGGCATCATCCCCGCGTGGTGGTAGCCCAGGCCGCGCAGTGCGAGGGTGCGCAGGTACTCGATCTCCTCGTCGTGGGGGTCGATCTCGAACAGCGCGCAGATCTCCTTGAGCAGATCGCTGACCCGCTGCTCGTCCTTCTTGGACAGGAGCCGACGGCGCAGGTTGCGGGACGCCTTGATCTCGCACTCGCGGCGCGAGAAGCAGAACACGAGGGCCGGAAGCAGGTCCTCCGCGGCCAGGTGGTCGAGCAGGCGGTTGGTCTCGCGGCCGAAGCCGCCGCGCCGCGGCTTGCGCCCGCCACGCTGTCCGCCGCGCCCGCCGCGTCGGCTGCCCCCGCGCCCCGAGTCCTGCCGCTTGCCCTTCTCCTTGGCCTTCTGCCGCACCTTGGGCAGCCGCTTCAGCGCGAAGGTTCCGCCGGCGGGGTGGTACATGCGGTGGAGCAGCTCGACGGGCCGCTCCAGATGCTCGATGACCTCCATCGGCTCGCCGCGCAGCTCCTCGATCCAGTCGCCGAATTCTCGCAGGTTGGGCACCGTGGCTGACAGGCACACGAAGCGCACCTGCTCGGGCGCCAGGATCAGGGACTCCTCCCACACCGTGCCGCGCTCCAGGTCGTCCAGGTAGTGGACCTCGTCGAAGATCACGTATTCGACGTCGTGCAGCGCGCCCGCGTCCTCGAGCAGCGTGTTGCGCAGGATCTCGGTGGTCATGATCACCAGCCGCGCCTCGGGCCGGATCGTGACGTCGCCGGTCATCAGCCCGACGTCCACGTCAGGGTCGTCGCGGAAGTCGCGGTATTTCTGGTTCGACAGCGCCTTGATGGGGGCGGTGTAGATGGCGCGCTTGCCGCGACCCAGCGAGCGCTCGATGGCGATCTCGGCAACCAGCGTCTTGCCGGCCCCGGTCGGTGCGCTGAGCAGCACGCTCCTGCCCTCCGCCAGCGCGCCGGCCGCTCGCCGCTGGAAGTCGTTGAGCGTGAAGCCCTTGAATGTCGCCGCTGTTTCCGCCACGCCGAGATCATGTCGGCTGG
>CAZZHK010000026.1:0-14265 GCA_964653725.1 uncultured Planctomycetales bacterium
CAGGTCGCTAGATGCTGTTCGTCGAAGCCCGGTTCCTCTTCTTCTTCCTGGCGGTCTTCGGCGTCCACTGGGCCCTGCGCTCCCCGACGCTCCGCAAGGCGTGGCTGCTGGGCGCCAGCTACACGTTCTACGCGGCCTGGGACTGGCGCTTCCTGGGGCTGATCCTCGTCTCCACCCTGGTCGATTTCGGCGTCGGCCGCGCCCTGCGGACCGAGCAGCGCCCCGCCGCCCGGCGGGCCTGGCTGGTGGCCAGCTGCGCGGTGAACCTCGGGATGCTGGGGTTCTTCAAATACTTCAACTTCTTCATCGGCTCAGCCTCAGCGCTGCTCTCCACACTGGGTCTCCACCCCGGCGACCACACGCTCCAGATCCTGCTGCCGGTGGGGATCAGCTTCTACACCTTCCAGACGCTGAGCTACACGATCGACGTGTACCGCCGCGACCTGGAGCCAGTGGGGAGCCTGCTCGACTTTGCCCTGTTCGTCGGCTTCTTCCCGCAGCTGGTGGCGGGTCCGATCGTCCGGGCCGGGCATTTCCTGCCCCAGCTGGCGAAGCCCAGGACATGGGACACAGTGGCCTTCCGGTCCTGCTGCACCCTGTTCCTGGTCGGTTTCATCAAGAAGGCGTGCCTGGCGGACGGCGTGGCGCCCATGGTGGACCAGGTGTTCGCCGATCCGGGCCGATACGACCTGCTGGGGTTGTGGACCGGGGTGCTCCTGTATTCCGTCCAGCTCTACGGGGACTTCAGCGGCTACTCCGACATGGCCATCGCGACCGCGGGACTGCTCGGCTACCACCTGCGCCTGAATTTCGACTTCCCCTACTTCGCCCGCTCCATTACCGACTTCTGGAACCGGTGGCACATTTCGCTGGCGTCGTGGCTGCGGGACTACGTCTACGTGTCGCTGGGCGGGGGCCGTGGACCGCGGTGGGCCGCGGTCCGCAACCTGATGATCACGATGGGCCTGGTGGGGCTGTGGCACGGGGCGGCCTGGAATTTCGTCGCCTTCGGGCTGTTCCACGGCCTGCTGCTGGTCGGCCACAGGGAGTGGGCGGCCCGCGTGCGCGAGGGCAGTCCGGTGCGCCGCCTTTTTCGTTTCCTGGGAACGCCGCTGACCTTCTACGCGGTGGCGCTCAGCATGGTCCTGTTCCGGGCGGAGGACGGGGAGCGCATGCGCGTGCTGTTCGAGGGCCTGCTGCTGGGCCAAGCGCAGGGCAGCCGCGGCGTCGACCCCTGGTGGCTGGTCCTCTGGGCGGTCTGCGTCCTTGCACACTTCACTGCCTGGAAGAGACCGTTCGGCAGGCCCGACGAGCGGCTGCCGGGGTGGGCCTATGCGGCGGGCCTTGGGTTCGCCGCCGCTTTGGCGGTCGCGTTCATGCCGGCCGGCTACCGGCCATTCATCTACTTCCAGTTCTGACCGGACCCTAGAATCCAGGCGTGGCGGCTGCGCGCATCGTTGGCATCGACCTGGCCAGGTTCGCGGCCATCGCCGGGATGGTGCTGGTCAACGTCACCATCGTGATGGGGGGCACGGGCGAGGCCGGGGGATGGCTGGGAGCGCTGGAGCGCGGCATGCAGGGGAGGGCGTCCGCCCTGTTCGTGGTGCTGGCGGGGATCGGGTGCTCTGTGATGGCGCGTCGCGACGGCCGGCTTGAGTTGGCCCGTCGCCGCATCCTGCGCCGGGCCGTTTTCCTGCTGGTGCTGGGCTACGCGTGGCAGCTGGTCTGGTCGGGGGACATCCTGCACTTCTACGGGTTCTATTTCCTGGTGGCGGCGGCGTGCCTGGGCGTATCGAGCCGGGTGCTGTGGGCCGCGGCAGCCGCCGCCGTCCTGGGATGGCTGGGCCTGCACATGGTGCTCGACTACGGAGTGGGATGGCGCTGGACGGACCTGTCGCATCCTGACTTCTGGACCCCGCTTGGCCAGGCGCGGAACCTCCTCTACAACGGATGGCACCCGCTGCTTCCGTGGTCCGCCTTCCTGCTGGCGGGCATGGCGCTGGGGCGGCTGGATCTGGGCATGCCGGAGGTGCAGATGCGCCTGCTGCTGGGTGGCGTCGCCGCAGGGGCGCTGGCGGCGGTGGTGTCGGCGGCCGGCGAGGCGGCCTTCATGGAGGAAGGCGCCCTGGACATGTTCGGCCTGCCGAACGACTGGCGGCACCCGGTGGTCCTGCTCGGGCGTTCCTCGATTCCGCCTACGCCTCTCTACGTCGTGGCGGCCGGCGGCCAGGCGGTGGCGGTCCTGGCGGCCTGCCTGATGGCTGGCTCGCTGTGGGGCGGGACCGTGTGGGCGGGGACACTGGCGGCGACCGGACGGATGGCGCTGACCCTGTACGTGGTCCACGTGCTGTTCTGCCTGGGGGTCCTGGAGGAGCTGGGCTGGCCGTCCGCCTCGGGCCGCGAAGGCGCGGCGCAGCGCACGGCCGTGTTCCTGGCGGTGGCGGTGCCGGCGTGCTCGCTGTGGCTGCGCTTCTTCCGGGCCGGGCCGCTGGAGTCGGTGATGCGACGGCTCTGCGGCTGACCGGCTAGCCGGCGGCAGCGACCATGGCTTCGAGGCGGTCGAGTCCCAGGCGCATGTTCTCCATCGGGGGCCCGAACGAGAAGCGCATCCAGGGCGCGAGGGGCGAGGGCCCGGTACGCGCCCGGCCGGGGTTCACGTCGAAGAAACGGCCCGGCACGGTCAGGACCTTTGATTCCAGCGCCCGGCGAAAGAAGGTCTCCACATCGTTCAGAGGCTCAGGCAGCCTGTCGAGGCATCCCCAGACGTAGAAGGTGGAGTCCGACGGGTGGGCAAAACGCACGCCCATGGCCTCCAGGCGCTCGATCATCAGGTTGCGCTTGGCGGAGAAGACCGAGCGAAGGGCGGAGGTCTCCTGGTCGGCCCGACCCTGCTCGAGCACCGCCAGGGCGGCGCGTTGGATGGGCCGTCCCGGCCCGCCGTCGATGGCGGAGGCGGCACGCCCCAGCGTGTCGATCATGTCTCGGGGGCCGACGGTCCAGCCGACGCGCCACCCGGGGTAGCGGAACGACTTGGTGAGTCCGTCGATCAGCAGCACCCGGTCCTCGTCCACGTCATCCACATAGGCGGCCGCGGACACGGGGCCCTGCGCCGGGCCGCCGTTCCGATAGATGAAGTGCGAATAGAACTCGTCCAGGAACAGCGTGCAGGAGTGCGCCCGCCCAAGCCGGACCAGTTCGGACAGGTCTTCCCCCTGGATCACGCGGCCGGTCGGGTTGCAGGGGTTCGAGAGGACGAGGGCGGTCAGCGCCTCGTCCTCCATCGCCCGGCCCAGGCGGTCCGGCGGCAAGAGGAAGCCGTCCGCCTCGCTGGCAAACAGGGCGATGGGCTCCAGCCGGTGGCGATGGACGTCGATCATGTCCTCGTACGCCGTGTAATCGGGAACCTGGTAGCCCAGGCGACCGTCCCCAAGGGCCTGGAAGGCGCGGGTCAGGGCCAGCCGGCCGCCGGCCGCGACGCTGACGTTCTCGGCCGTGTAGAGCGAAGGCCGGCCCTGCCGGTAGAGCCGGTTGTAGTGGTGGGCGATCGCCGCGCGCAGGTCGGGCGTGCCCCCGATGGGGCCGTAGGCGTGATCCTCGGGTTCCAGGTCGATGGTGGCGTGCCGCGGGGGGGCGCCCTCCATCTCGCCGACCTCCGGCTGTCCCTGGCCCAGGTTGCACCAGTCGGGGTCGCCGTTCGTGAAACCGAGCTTCTCTGCTTCGGCCACGACCCAGATGACCCCCATGTAGGGGATGTCGCGCAGGCCTGTGTCGGGGGAGGGCATCGCCGCATGTTAGGACGACGGCGGGGCATCGCGAAAGGAGGCCCTGCCATGCGTTCGTCCGCCCGGCACCGCCCGTTCTTCGTCGGGCTGCCGTGGCGGACATGTTCGGCTGGTCGGTGGCCCTGGCGGGGGACGTCGGCGCGACGGTCTTTGTGCAGTGGATCGTTCTCGATGCCACCGCCAATCCGCTGGGCGTGGCCGCCTCCGACGGACTGGCCGTCACCATCCAGCCCTAGGACGGCGCTAGCGTAGGCGGGTCAGCCATGCTGGTCATCCTCGTCGTCGTTCTCGCCTACCACGCGATGCTCCTGGTGCTGGGGCTCTGGGCTGGACGGCGCACGTCGGACGCCGGCGACTACTTCCTGGCCGGGCGCGGCCTGGGCCCCTGGGTGGCGTCGCTGAGCGCCTCGGCCTCCTCGTCCTCGGGCTGGACTCTGCTCGGCGTCAGCGGGGCGGCCTATGTGTGGGGGGCCTCCGCACTGTGGCTCCTGCCTGCATGCCTGGGGGGCTTCGCACTGAACTGGTTCCTGGTGGCGCCGCGGATCCGGGCGGAGAGCGAGCGGACCGGCGCCCTGTCGGTCACCGAACTGCTGGCGGACGGATCCGACGGCGTCTGGGCGCGGCGGGTGAGACGTTGCGCCTCGGGCATCACCCTGCTGTGCCTTGGCGGCTATGTGGCCAGCCAGTTCAAGGCATCGGGAACCGCCCTGGCGGAGGCCTTCGAGATTGCCCCCGGGTGGGGTGTGCTGATCGGCGGCGGCGTCGTGCTGGGCTACACGCTGATGGGCGGCTTCCTAGCGGTGAGCCTCACCGATTTCGTGCAGGGCCTGGTGATGGCGGCTGCGGCCGTGGTCGTCCCCCTGGCCGCGGTTCTGGCGGTGGGGGGCATGAACGGGCTGGCAGACGCCATGGGGTCCTGGCCTTCCGACATGCGGAGTCCCTGGGCGAAGCCGGGCGCCCCTTCGATTCTGGGATTTGTGGTGGGGACTCTCGGCATCGGGCTCGGCTACCCGGGGCAGCCGCACGTGGTGAACCGCTTCATGGCCTGCCGCGACGAGTCGGCGGTCGCGCGGGGCCGGGTGGTGGCGATGACTTGGGCTGCCCTGGTGTACCCGGGCATGATCCTGGCCGGCTGGTGCGGGCGGATCCTGCAGCCTGGTCTGGCGGACCCGGAGGGAGTCCTGATCGAGGTGGCAGGCAAGGCCCTGCCGCCGCTGGCAGCGGGGTTGGTGATCGCCGCGGTGATGAGCGCGATCCTGTCGACTGCCGACAGCCAATTGCTGGTCTGCGGCGGGGCGGTCAGCAACGACCTGGGCGGAACGGACACCGGGCAGGGTCTGCGGAGGGGAAGACACGCAGTCTGCGTGGTGGGCTGTCTGGCGGTGCTGGCGGCCTGGACGGTGGACCAGAGCGTCTTCGCGTTCGTGCTGCTGCATTGGTCGGGTCTCGGCGCAGCCTTCGGGCCGCTGCTGCTGGTCCGTCTGACACGGGGTCCGGTGAGCGGTCCCTGGGCCCTGGCCGCCATGCTCACGGGGATCGGGGTGACGGTGGTCTGGCACTGGACGCCGATGCTCGCCGGTGCGGTGTATGAACTGGTGCCTGCGTTCTTGGCCGCGCTGGTGCCAGCCTGGATTGGCGGAGGAAGGGGAGGCGCCGGAGGTACTTCTGACGCATAATCTGCGGCCGCCAAGTCGCGGACGAAATTCCGCGATAGGTCCACCATGAGCGAAAACAACGGATTCAATCCCTGGGAGATGGCGCAGGCGCAGTTGGCCGCAGTGGCCGAGCGCATCGATCTCGACAGGGACGTCTACAAGATGCTGACCAGGCCGCGGCGCGAACTGATCCTGGCGCTGCCGGTCCGCATGGATTCGGGCGAGGTCGAGGTTTTCACCGGATACCGCGTCCAGCACAACTTCGCCCTCGGGCCGACGAAGGGCGGTATCCGCTACCACCCGGACGTGACCCTGGACGAGGTCCGGGCACTGAGCATGTGGATGACCTGGAAGTGTTCGGCGATGGGCCTCCCGTTCGGCGGAGCCAAGGGAGGGGTGACCTGCCAGCCGAAGGACATGTCGCAGGGTGAGTTGGAGCGCATGACGCGCCGCTACGCGTCGGAGCTGGTGGCGGTCATCGGTCAGGCGGTGGACATCCCCGCCCCCGACGTCAACACGAACGAGCAGACCATGGCCTGGATCATGGACACCATTTCGATGACCAAGGGGTTCTCCGTGACTGGAATCGTCACGGGCAAGCCGGTGGACGTGGGCGGATCACTGGGCCGTCCCGAGGCGACCGCGCGCGGTTGCCTGTTCGCGGTCCAGAACCTGGCCGCACACATCGACATGGACCTGGACGGCGGCCGCGTCGTGATCCAGGGGTTCGGCAACGCGGGCGGCAACGCCGCCTGGCTGTTCGAGGAGGCCGGCATGAACGTCATCGCCGTGTCCGACTCGCGCGGGGCGATCCACAACGAGAAGGGACTCGATACCCGCGCCGTGCTGCGCCACAAGGCGGCCTCCGGCAGTGTGTTGGGGTTTGCGGAGGCGGAGGATCTCGATCCAGGCGACCTCATGACCCTGGAGTGCGAGGTGCTGATCCCCGCGGCGCTGGAAAATGCCATCGGGGCCGATCTGGCGGGCCGCATTTCAACCCGGATCGTGGCGGAAGCCGCCAACGGGCCGACGACACCCGAGGCGGACCTGGTCCTGACCGAGCGCGGCATCCATGTGATCCCGGACATCGTCGCCAATGCCGGCGGCGTCACCGTGAGCTACTTCGAATGGGTCCAGTCCCTTCAGTCCTACTTCTGGGACGAGGACCAGGTGAACGAGCAGCTTCGCAACGTGATGGACCGTGCGGTGAACCACGTGTGGGCGGTGGCGCAGGCGGAGAAGTCGAACCTGCGTACTGCTGCCTACATGCAGGCGGTTGCTCGCGTCGCCCGTGTGCAGGCGATGCGGGGTCTGTTCCCCTAGGCCGCGGAAGAGTCATGCCTCGCGTGCGAAGCAAGAAGACCGTCATTGGATGGCGGGAATGGCCGGGTTTGCCTGATCTGGGCATTCCCGCGGTCAAGGCGAAGGTCGATACCGGGGCGAGGTCCAGCATCCTGCACGCCTCCGGCATCACGCCGTTCAAGAAGAAGGGGCGCCGTTGGGTGCGCTTCTTCGTGCGGCCCCTGCAGCGTGACTCGCGTGTGGTGATCCAGGCGGAGGGGAGGGTCGTGGACCGGCGCAACTTTCGCTCTTCGCACGGACACACGGAACTGCGCTACGTGATCCGTACGCGGATCCGGCTGAACGGACGGCTCTGGAACACCGACCTGGCCCTCGCCAACCGCGACGAGATGGGATTTCGGATGCTGCTCGGGCGTGCCACTGTCCGCGATCGCTTCACGATCGATCCCGGCCGCTCCTTCCTTCTGGGGCAGCCGAAAGTGAAGGCCCTGTACAAGGACCTGACGGGGGCGAAGGCATGAGGATTGCCATCCTTTCGCGCAACGCGAACCTCTACAGCACGAGCCGCCTCGCCGAGGCGGCCCTGCAGCGCGAACACGAGGTCGAAGTCGTCGACCCGCTGCGCTGCTACATGAACATCACCAGCCGACGGCACCGGGTTCTGGTGCGCGGGGAACCGCTGGAGAAGTTCGACGCCGTGATCCCGCGCATCGGCGCCTCGGTCACGTTCTATGGGACGGCAGTGGTCCGGCAGCTGGAGCTGGCGGGCACCTACTCGGTGAACGAATCCCAGGCCATCGCCCGCTCGCGCGACAAGCTGCGGTCATTGCAGATCCTGGCGAGGAAGGGCGTGCCCATGCCGAGGACGGGGTTCGCCCACAACACGCGCGACGTGGACGGGGTGATCGCTTCGGTGGGGGGCGCCCCGCTGGTCATCAAGTGCCTCGAGGGAACCCAGGGCATCGGGGTGGTCCTGGCCGAGACGAATGACGCAGCGGCGTCGGTCATCGAGGCCTTTCGCGGCCTGAACGCCAACATCCTGGTCCAGGAGTTCGTGGCGGAGGCGCGCGGCACCGACGTTCGCGCGTTCGTAGTAGGGGAAGAGGTGGTGGCATCGATGGAGCGTGTCGCGCCGGAAGGCGAGTTCCGGTCCAACCTGCACCGGGGGGCAACCGCCCGGGAGACAACGCTGAGTGACGACGAGAACCGGACCGCGCTCAAGGCCGCACGCGCCCTGGGTTTGCGGGTTGCCGGGGTGGACTTCATGCGCTCGAAGGACGGGCCGGTCGTCCTGGAAGTCAACTCGTCTCCTGGACTTCAGGGCATCGAGACCTGCTCCGGGATTGATGTGGCGCTCAGCATCATCAGGTTCGTCGAAGGCCATGCAGGGTCCGGGCGCAGCAGGGACGACATCCGGCACTGAGCGCCCCGCGTCAAGGCGTGGGGTAGACTTCGCGCGATGAAGTTCCTCCGCCTGCCTCTCGCCGTGATCGCACTCTTCGTCCTTGCGTGGCCCGCAGCCGCCCAGGGGGACGCCCCCGGACCGCGCAAGGCCAAGAGCCTGCAGCCGACGGCGGGCTACCCGACCCGTGTGGTCCTGGCCCTGCGAGACATTGATCGCGACGCGGCCAAGGATCTGATCAGGCGGCTCCGAGGGATCGCGCGGACGACGTTCGAATGCCCCGGCCACCCTGAAGCGACGCGGACGGCGGCCGGGACCTGCGAGCCGTGCGGCGGGATGAAGCTCAAGCCAGTGCAGCACCCCATCGTTTCGGCGGTGGAATATGACCGGAATCGCAACACGGTAGTCCTGTTGCTGGAGCCGGGCGAAATCCTGCGGCGTTCGGTGGTGCAATCGGCTCTCGGCAAGGCGGCTCGGCTGGACTCCAAAAGCCTGCGTCTGGTCGGACAGGTGCATTGCACGGTTTCCTGGACGGAGGGCCAGGAAGGTCTGGATGTGATTCGGAAGCGCTTGGCAGGTAATTCGATCGTCACGCTCGAGGGGCACGACCACCGGGATGACGGCACCAGTGTCCTTCGGCTGCGCGTGTCTGAGAAAGGAAGCCGCATCACCGCTCCCCGGTTGAGCAATCTGCTGTTTCCCGAGGCGCGGTGTGTCGACCTGGCATGGGTCGGAGCCTTGCCGCCCAAGGAGCCTGCCGCCGAAGAGGGCTAGTGCCCGCATCTTCGGTCCTGTTCCATCCGCTGCTGCTGCTCGTCGAGTGGTGGCTCTTTCGGTGGCTGCTGCTTGGCAAGGATCGCAGCCGTGCACGCATCTGGCTGAAGTCGGGGTGTGCGGCATTTCTCGGGGCAGGCTGGGCAGTCGTGGTGGGCCTGGGGGTCATGGTGGTGGCGGGGGACTGGCCGTTCGGGTGGCTGAGGCTCCTCGACGAGGCGCTGTTCCTGCACGGGCCGGCCTACCTGCTGGTGCCGGCCTGGATGCTGGCGCGGCGGGGCTGGCGCATCGGCGGGACCGTTTTCGCGGCGCTGTGCACTTGTCTCGTCGCAATCGGCGCGCATGCACACTTCAAGGCGCCATGGGACCTGCGTGTGGAGCGCTACCGGATCATGGCGCCCGACAGGCTGGGATGGACCCAGCCGTTGCGGATCGTGGTCGTAGCTGACCTTCAGACGGACGTATGGGGAGACTACGAGGTCGGGTCGCTGGAGGCGGCCCTGGCCGAAGAGCCGGATCTGCTCCTGCTCCCAGGTGACTACATCCATGCAGCCTCCGCCGACCGGCCAGCCCTGCGCTCCGCCTTTCGGCAAACACTGCTGGATCTGGATTTCGGTGCCCCGATCGGCGCCTACGCGGTCGACGGCAACATCGACGGCCCCCAGTGGACTGGCTCGTTCGCCGGAACCAGGGTCAAGGCAATGGCGGGCACCTCGCTGGTGCTGGAGAAGAACGGCCAAACCATCGAGCTGACAGGTCTGACATCCCCGCAGTCAGGCGGCCATCCACGGTGGTCTCCGCCGCCCAAAAAGGTGGGGGATGCGCTGCGGATCCTGCTCGGCCACCGTCCGGACTTCGCGTTGGATCTCCGGCCGGGCGACTACGACCTGGTGGTGGCCGGCCACATGCACGGCGGCCAAGTGACCCTTCCCGGAGTGGGGCCGATCCTGACCCTGAGCAGGGCGCCGCGCCGGTGGGCGACGGGCGTCCATCAGCACGCGGGAGGGTGGGTCGCCGTGTCGCGTGGAATCGGCCACGAGCGCGGGGCTGCGCCGCGGATCCGTTTCCGCTGCCCGCCCGAGATCATGGTCCTGGACGTGGAGCCCTAGCGGCCCTGCGTGAGGCGCTGGCGGTAGCGTTCGTAGAGTTCGGTGTGCTTCGAGGTCAGGGGGATCTCGTCGCCGTCGATCCACAGGCCGGTGATTTCCGTCGTGATCTCGAGCAGGTCGCCCTTGGTGACCACCAGGTCGGCCCGCTTGCCGGGCTCCAGTGAACCCACCAGGTCGTCCACACCCCAGACCACGGCCGGGCCCAGTGTCACCGCCTCGATGGCCGCATCGTGCGGCAGCCCGTATGCGGAGGCGACGCCGGCCTGGAATGGCAGCGTGCGGACCATGGCGGAGGAATCCGAGCCGCCGCCAGAGGTTAGGGCGATGCGGACTCCGGCCCGGTGCAGCAACGCCGCGTTGGCATAGCCTGAGTCGTAGGGATCCCAGGACTTGGCGGGAGTGGAGAAGACGTTGCCCACGATGGCGGGCACGCCGGCCTCGGCGATCCGATCCGCCACCTTCCAGCCCTCGCGCACACCGTGCAGGATCAGTCGGAGGCCGTGGGTCTCGGCGAACTCAAGGGCCGCCACGATCTCCCGGGGCCTGTCGACGCGCATGACGACGGGCCCCTCCCCGCGGGCATAGGGGACCAGCGCCTCCAGGACGGTGTCCATGGGAAAGGGCAGGTCCTCGGCCTCTGCGTGGTCTCGGCGGTCGCCGTATCGCCGCGCCTCCTCGAACAGATCGGCCAGTTCCATGATTGTCTCGTCCTTCGAGGGGTCCTTCCAGGAGTCGTCGTCCAGGCGCGGGAACCTGATGTGCAGGCCGAGGCCGGCGCGGCGGGTCATCTCCTCGCGGGTCCAGCCGGCCATGGCGATGAGCCCGCTCTGCCCGGACACCAGGCCGCCCGACGGCACGACGATGGACGAGGTGATGCCCTCGACGCGGGCAACGGGAATGGTGGCCGAGTCGGCGTTGACGGCGGTGGTGGTCAGGAGGTCGGGCTGGATGCGGGCCAGGTCGGAGTGGTCCTGGGTCCCGCGGATGGAATTGATCTCGGCGATGCCGATCCAGTTGGCGGCGTCCACCATTCCGGGCCAGACCGTGTGGCCGGGCAGTTGGCGGATGTGGGCGCCGATGGGAATGGTGACGCGAGCCCGTGAGCCGACAGCCAGGATGCGGCCGTCCTGCCAGACGATCGTGCCGTCCTCCGTCACCGGTCCCGAGACAGGCACGATGCGGACGCGGGTCAGGGCATGGATGGGGCCGGTGCCCGTTGCGGCCAGACCGACCGGGTCCAGCCCTGGCTCGTTGGCCTTGACGGCGGGCCCTTCGGTCGTGTCGAGCCCGAACGCGTCGCGACGCGTAAAGACGACCTCGCCGTCCACCAGCGTCAGGACGCACTTCGAATAGACCGACAGGGGGGGGCCGTCGAAGATCGCCAGGTCCGCGTCCTTGCCGGGCTCGATGGAGCCGACCCGGTCCCCGATGCCCAGCTGCTTCGCTGCATTCAGCGTGACGAACGCGAGTGCGTCTGATTCCGACAGCCGGCCGAACCGAACCGCCTTGGCCGCCTCGAGATTCATGCGGCGGGCCATCTCGCTGGAATCCGAGTTGAAGGTGGTCAGCACCCCCGCCTCGTGCATCAGCGCGCCGTTGTAGGGGGTCGCGTCGTAGGCCTCGAGCTTGTAGGCCCACCAGTCGGAGAACGTCGACGCGCCCGCACCGTGTTCGGCCAGCTCCGGGGCGACCTTGTAGCCCTCGAGCACGTGCTGGAAGGTCCGCACGGTGAAGTCGAAGCGCTCGGCCACCCGCAGCAGCATGAGGATCTCGTCGGCGCGGTAGGAGTGGCTGTGGACGTCGATGTCCCCGTCCAGGATTCCGGTCAGCGCATCCAGCCGCAGGTCGCGGCGCGGCGGGATCCCGGCACCCGGGTCGGCCGACCAGGTCGCATGCCGCGCCCG
Source organism: uncultured Planctomycetales bacterium (assembly GCA_964653725.1). GTDB lineage: Bacteria > Planctomycetota > UBA1135 > UBA1135 > CAZZHK01 > CAZZHK01. Next base: position 11,929 of record CAZZHK010000026.1, read on the forward strand.
GTAGTCCTCGGCGGCCTCGAAGGCGCGGATCAGGACCGCTTCGACGCCCATGCGGGTCGAGGGAAAGCGCGTCCGGCGGCCGCCCCCGTTGGCGCGGGTGACGTTCTCGCCGAGGGCGAACTTGATGCCCTGGCGTCGGCCCGGGAAGCGCAGCCCGTCCGCCTTCTCGCCCCACTTGAGCTTGATGACCTCGTCCTGACCGCCGATCGTGTTCGACGATCCGTGCAGCAGGCGTGCTGTGGTCAGGCCGCCGGCGGCCTGGCGGAAGATGCCCAGATCCCCGTCGTCCACCTCGTCCGCGATGCGGCACTCGGCGGTGATCGACAGCGAGCCCTCGTTGATGCCGCGCTCGATGGCGGTGTGGGAATGGGCGTCCACCATGCCCGGGATGACGTGGCGGTCGGTGCCGTCGATCACCGTGTGGCCCTCGGGCGCGTCCAGGCCGGTCCCCACCTCGGCAATCCGGCCCTGCGTGACCAGCACATCCCCGATGAAGGGATCGGTGACGATCGGCCACACGGTGGCACCGCGGATCAGCGCGTTGCCGCCGGTGGAAAGAGCGGGGACGCGGTCCTCGTCCAGCTCCGTCGGCTGGTCGTCGAACGCGCCTCCGCCGTCATCGTCGTGGCCGCCTGGCACGGGGGCACCCGAGCGGAGGTGGTCCATGTCGGGCGCCCGCGTGGCGGTGAAGGTCTGGCCTTCGCCGGTCCCCATGAGGACGAAGGTTCCCTCGATCCGCGTCCCGTCATCGGTGACCGTGCCGCTGATCTTCGGGCTGACCTCGAATCCCTGGAAATCCGCGTGCATGCGGATTTCGACGCGCCGGCCGGACACCCATCCCTCCTCGATGGAGAACGAGCCCATGCGGGTCTTGGCGCTGCCGGTCAGGTCGCCGTTGGCCTCCTGCTCGATGACCAGCGTGACGGGCACCTCGATGTCCGATGTCACCCAGGAACCGGTGAGATCGACGCCGTCGGCGGGCGGTTCACGGTCCTCGCCGTCCGGGTCGTCCGGGTCCGCTTCGAATTCGAAGGTCCAGCCGTCGGTGACCAGCAGGCGCGTCCGGGTTTTCTTGTCCGCGATGCCGCCGGTGAGGGCAACCAGCGAGGCCGCCTTGCCCTGCTCGATGGTCCCCAGGGAGTCGGAGGCTTCGAGGACGCCGGCGGTGCCGGCATTGAGCGTGGCCAGGGCGTCGTCGGCGGGCAGTCCCGACTCGATCGCCCGTCGCAGACGCTTGCGGAACTCGCCCGGCGAATCGACGCCCAGCGTTGTGAAGCCCACCGTGACTCCGGCCTCGATCAGGCGAGCAGCGTTGCCGGTCTTCTCGATCCAGTCGGCCCGTTCCTGGCGGCGGACCCTGAGCGGCTTCTCCTCGTCCGGCTTCCAATGGGCCCCGGGCTCCTCCGGCTCGTCGTCCTCCTCCTGCGCATCAGGCTCCTCCTCGTCTTCCTCCTCCGCGTCGGAACCCTCCTCCTTGTCTCCCTTGTCGGGATCCTCGGGCTCCTTGCCCCAGTCCAGGCCGACCAGAACAGGGACCCCTGACGCGCGGATGCGGTCCAGGACCTCGTAGGCCTCTTCGGCGCCCACCAGCACCATGGACAGGCCGAATTCGTCACGCAGCTTCAGGGCGCGCTCGATGTCGCGGTAGCTGTGCGCCTCGAAGAACACCGGCTGGAGCCCGGCCAGTACAGGGACCAGCGCTTCGAACACGGGGTCGATCGGCGGTCGGGGTGCGCCGCCGTCACGCGCCGCTTCGCGCCACTGAAGCCATTGCTCGGCGTCCATCAGGGTCTGGCGAAGGTGGGCCAGGATGGCCATCAGGGTCCGGGGATAGCCCGACCCGGTGGTGCGCAGCGCGGCGTGCTGGGCGATATCCGCCACCATGACCGAAAGCCTGCGCGGCTGGCCAGACAAGGCGACGAGCGCGGACTGGCCGGAGAGGGTGCCAGCGGTGGGTGCGGCCAGGAGGGTCCCGAACCCGGCCTTGCGGTGGGCCTCGCCGCCGGCTTCTCCGGTGACCACGTGGTGCGCGGCGCGGACTTCGGGCGTCACCCCCTTGCGGTTGGCTGTGCGTGTGCTGACGAGGGGGCCCTGGGAGGCGTCAGGCTTGATGTCCTGGTCGGCTTCCGCTTCGGGCAGTTCCAGCAGTGCGTTGCGCGTGCCGTCGATGAACGCCGCATGCAGCACAAGACCCTCGAGATCAATCGTCTCGGCGTCCCAGGGGATCTCGATCTCGCCGGCCGGGCCGACCGCCTCGATGAGGCCGTTGCGGCACAGGACGGTGCCGGGGTCGAACACGACGCCGGTGCCCGTGACCACGCGCGCGCCGACCAGGGC
>CAZZHK010000027.1:0-5997 GCA_964653725.1 uncultured Planctomycetales bacterium
AGCGGGGGCAGGATTCGAACCTGCGACCTCCGGGTTATGAGCCCGACGAGCTGCCTGACTGCTCCACCCCGCGTTGTGGGGCGCAGACTCTAGGAGGGCCGCCCACTTCCGTCAAGAGGCCGCCCAAATCAGGTGTAGAGGATCCAGCCGACCACGGTCACCCACAGCAGTCCGTTCAGCAGGAAGGCCGGGTCGCGGACCATGGCACGGCCAGGATCACCGCCCTCGCCCTGGCGCAGGACGAGGAACAGGTAGCGGCCCACCCCGTACAGGACGAAGGGGATCGTCCATACCATGTGCTCAGCCGTTGCGGGTCCCTGTCCCAGCACCGTGTAGAGCGCATAGGCCATCGTCGTGCAGGCCGTCACTACGGCCAGAAGCAGGTCGAGGAGCGGCCCGTCGTAGTGCTCCAGCACCGCCCGGTGCTCCGCCGCTCCCTCCTCCAGAACCCCCAGCTCCGCGCGGCGCTTGCCGAACACGAGGAACAGCGCCAGGAAGAGCGCGCAGAGGCTCAGCCACGGGCTGATCGGGATGCCGCCTGTGATCGCCGCGCCGCCGGCGTGCACGCGGATCAGGAAGCCGAGTGCCACGCACAGCGCGTCGACCAGGAACAGCCTCTTGAGCCCGAAGGAATAGGCCAGCTGCAGCACCAGGTAGGCGCAGGCAAAGGGCAGCAGGTCGTTCAGGCGTGACGCCGCCACCAGGCCTCCGACCCCGAGCAGGACGGCCGCCGCGGTCGCCTGGCCCACTCCGACCGCGCCCAGCGCGATGGGTCGGTGGCGCTTCTCCGGATGCAGCCGGTCGGCGTCGCGGTCGCAGATGTCGTTGATCAGGTAGATCGCCGAGGCGATCGCGCAGAACACCGCGAAGGCGCCCAACGCCTCGAAGGAGGCGGCGCGATCCCCAAGCTTCCCTCCGAAGCAGAGCGCGGCGAGGACGAAGAAGTTCTTCGTCCACTGGTGGGGTCGCATGGACTGCCAGATGCGCGAAGCCTACCCCGGCGCCTGCCCAGAAGAAGCGTAGCGACGGCCCTTCCAGTGGACGCCGCCGCCGCTGTCCAGCCTCATCGAGCCCACCATGATGGCCGCCGCGAACAGGGCGCCCGGAGCCCCCGTCACTGCCACTAGCGGCACCCAGGCGCGGGGGATCCTCATCAGCCATGCCACAGACGCCAGTCCCAGGAGTTGGCACCCCGCCGCCGCCCACATCCACGCCGCCCCCACCAGCAGGGCCGCCGGCACCGGCATCACGCCCCCCAGCAGCAACGATCCCGCCGCCATCCAGGTCACCGCGCGCCGCCCCCCCAGGCCCCTGTGGGTGTTCTTGGTGAAGCCGGTCCACAGGTCGGCCAGTGACGAGTACATCTCAGTCACCAGCAACCCCCGTCCCGGTCGCATCACCAGCTGCAGCCCGGCCTCCTTCATGACCTGAGCCAGGACCAGGTCCTCGACCACCTCGCCCGATACGGAGTCCCAGGCGCCGACCTTCCGCAGGGCGTCGCGACGAGACAGGAAGAAGCCGCCCACGGCGAACGCCGTGTCGTCGTCGGGGTCCTCGACCTGTCCCAGGTCGAACAGGAACGACGCACCAACCATCCAGACGGCCAACGCCGAGGCCACGGCCGGGTTCGGGCTGGCCATGTCCGGCAGCAGACTGAGCTGGTCGGCGCCCGAGGCTGAAGCCTGGGCCAGGGCGCGGCGCAGGCACCCCGGCTCCAGCACGACGTCCGCGTCCAGCACCAGGACCCACTCGAAGCCGCCAGCAGCGTCGGAGGCCTCGAGCCCGCGCTCCAGCGCGTGCACCTTGCCGACCCAGCCCGGCGGCGGCTCGGGCACGGCGAGGACGTCCAGGCGGCCCGCCGAATCCGCCGCCGCGGCTGCGCGCGCGATGGCCGCGGTCCCGTCCGTGGACCCGTCATCCAGCAGCCACGCATGGAAGAGCACGTCCTGGGCCATAAGGCCGTCGAGACAGGCCCCCACTGCATCCTCCTCGTCCCGCGCCGGGATCAGGATCGCCAGCATCGGGTCCCCGCTGTCGGCACCCGCCCACGGCTCGTCCGGCGGCACGCCGCGCGCCAGGAACCGAAGCCCGTGCCACGCCACCGGCAGCCAAGGCAGGCACAGCGCCAGACCCAGCCAATCCCATGCGCCGCTCGGCACCCACGCGTCCAGAGGTCAGTCCCCGTCGTCGATCGCGTATTCGTCCCACCGCGCGTCCACCAGAGCCTCGGTCGAGGCGGTGTGGACCATGCGCCCAGGCCAAGGCCGCTCGAAGCCCTCGTCGGGCCCCTTGGTGGTCGCGTCGATGCCCATCTTGGAGCCGTAGCAGAACGCGCGCGACGCGTGGTCGAGCGTTTCGACCGGCCCCTTCGTGAACTGCGTGTCGCGCTCCGGATCGATCGAGCAGAGCGCCACCCAGGCCCACTCCTTCGGGTCGTGAACGTCCACGTCGTGGTCCACCACCACGATCACCTTGGTCATCATCGCCTGCCCCATCCCCCAGATCGCGTTCATGGCCTGGCTGGCGTGGCCGGGATGCGACTTCTTGATCGACACCACCATCAGGTTGTGGAACACACCCTCCCAGGGCATGTGCACATCGACCAGGCCCGGGATCATCTTCTTCATCAGCGGCAGGAAGATCCGCTCGATGGCGGTCGCCATCCAGCAGTCCTCCTGGGGACTGCGGCCCACCACGATGGTCTGGTAGATCGCGTCGCGCCTGTGCGTCACGCACTCGACGTGGAAGACGGGGTATTCGTCAGCGAGCGAGTAGAAGCCGGTGTGATCGCCGAAGGGGCCCTCCGTGCGGCGCTCGTCAATGTCCACCCAGCCCTCGAGGACGATTTCGGCGGACGCGGGAACCTCCAGATCCACCGTCTCGCACTTCACCAGGTCCACCGGCTTGCCGCGCAGCCAGCCGGCCAGCCACATCTCGTCCATGTCCGGCGGCGCCGGCAGGCAGCCGGTGAAGGCGACCACCGGATCGCAGCTCAGCGCCACTGCCGCCTCCATGCGGCGGCCGCCGGCCTCGCCGGTCTTCTCGAAGTGGCGCTTGCCGTCCTTGTGCAGGTGCCAGTGCATGCCGGTGGTGTTCCGGTCGAAGACCTGCAGACGGTACATGCCGAAATTGCGGCGGCCGGTCTCGGGATCCTTGGTCGCCACCAGCGGCATGGTGATGAAGGGGCCGGCGTCCTCCGGCCAGGTGGTCAGGACCGGGATGATCCCCAGATCGACGTCGTCGCCCTTGCTCGTCACCTGCTTGCACGGCGCGCGCTTGACCGTCCGCGGGCTCATCGCAGCCATCTCCTTCAGCTTCGGCAGGGCCTTGAGCTTCTCGATGATTCCCTCAGGGGGACCGTCGCCGATCATCTTTTCCAGCCGGGCCGCGACCTCCTCGACATCCGCCACCCCCAGCGCCGCAGCCATGCGCGCATGGCTGCCGAACAGGTTGATCAGCAGCGGCATGTCGGACCCCTTCACGTTCTCGAACAGGAGCGCCGGCGTGTCGAATCCGTCACCGGCGCGCGCCATCAGCCGCTGGACGATGCCGCTGATCTCCAGATGCGGGTCCACTTCCGCCGCGATGCGGCGCAGATCGCCGCGCTCCTCGAGCTCGGCCAGGAATGGTCTCAGTTCAGGGCAGCGGGACATGGACCGCGGAGTGTAGCGGCGCCATCCTCGTGCGTAGATGCGCCGCGCCGCCCTCGTCTGCTTCCTGCTCCTCTGCGATGTCGTCTGCGGCGAGGCCCTGGTCCGATGGCTGGATCCCTGGGGCGTCAGTCAGTTCCACGACATGCAGCGCTACTACGGCGAGCTCTGCGAACTGCCGGGGCCCCCGCGCATCCTGCGGCACCGGCGCGACGCCGAGGTGCCGTTCCGTGATTTCACCATCCGCACCAATTCGCTCGGCCTGCGCGGCCCGCAGGTCGGATACCCGAAGCCGGCGGGCGAGAAGCGGCTCCTGTTCCTGGGCGACTCGGTGGTACTGGGCTGGGGCGCCAAGGAGGCCGAACTGTTCGTCACGCGAGCCGCCGAGCTTCTCGGTCCCGGCTGGACTACGGTCAACGGCGGCCACAACCAGTACGACACCACCCAGGAGGCCGCCTTCCTGGAAGAGGTGGGCCCGGGCATCGACCCCGACGCGGTGCTGCTGGTCTTTGTCGGCAACGATGTGGTGCCGACTGTGCGGGCCTGGGAGGCGCTGCAGGCCGCGCCCGAGCCCGGCGCCCTGGCCCGCGCCTGGGGCTGGGTCCGTGGCGTCTTGCGCGGTCTGAACGGCGTCTGGGTCTACCTGAGCGAGGTCCGGACCGGCGACGACGCCCGCTTTGCTGTCGAGGCCGCCGAGGCGGCCGACAACGGCTGGGTGCTCTCAGCCCTGGCCCTGGAGCGGATTGCGGCCTGGTGCGAGCAGCGGCGGATCCCCTTCGTGATCCTCGACCACACGCCGCCGGGCGCCCTGCCGGCGCTGTCCGACTGGTGCGAGGACGCCGGTGTGGTGCATGCCCCGTTCGATTTCACCGAGAACGACCGGCGAAAGCCCATTCGCCACTCCTCCTCCGATCCCCACGCCAACGCGCTGGGCCACGCACTCCTGCTGGACAAGCTCGTCCCCGCCCTGCGCGCCCTCGGTATCTAGGCCGCGGGCTGCTAAGCCGGCTTGACGCCGTGCAGGTAGACGCCCGAGGCCAGGGTGTGGGCCGCCTCTGGCGACACGCGCAGATCGACCGGTCCCAGCCCGGGCGGCGCCTCCAGCAATTCTGCGACCGTGCGCCCGTAGAACGCGTCGCGGCGCTCCCCCTCCGGCATGGCGGCAGCGTAGGCGCCCAGCATCGTCTGCAGGGCCACGAACGGCGACTGATGGGGCCCGACCCCCAGCGCCGCTTCAGCCGTCCCCGGGACCGCCTCGCGCAGGCCCGAGATGGTGGCGCCGAAGTAGTGGTCGGGGCAGGCGTGGTAGGGCTGCAGGAAGGCGGCGTCCACGCGGATCTCGCCGCCCGGCTTCACGACGCGCAGCAGCTCGCGGCCGTAGGCGAAGGGGTCCGGGACGTGTTCCAGCACGGCGGCGCTCAGCACGGCGTCGAAGGTGCCGTCCGCGAAAGGCATCTGCTGCCCCGAGGCCACCACGTCCGTGTTCGGGAACCCGAACACCTCCAGGTTCACGAGGTGCGGCGCGCGGAGGCTCGAATCGCCCGCGCCACAGTCCAGGACCCGGCCGCCTTCGTACTTGAGCAGCCAGTGCAGAAGCACCTTGGGCACCGGGTTGGGCGTCCACTCGGCGTCGCAGCCCGACGAGCCCTGCGCGCCCTCCGTCGGCTCCAGGACGAGGTCGTCCAGCCACGCACCCGCGCCCTCCACCTCCGGAAAAGCCCGCAGGTCCAAGTCCTCGTTGCGGGTCAGGAAATCGCAGACCAACCACTCCCCGCCGTCGTCCAGCACCGCCACGAATGGCAGTCCCGTGGCCGGCTCGCGCCCGGCCGCGATGCGGCCCGTGGTCACCGAACCGGCCGCCTCAGCGAGGCCCGCCCCGACTCCCGCCGTGGCGTCGACCACGGGGATCCGCGCCGTGCGAAGCGCCGTCTCGGCCCCCTCCGCGTCCAGCACGCAAATCTCCGCCTCGACCTCGCCCTCAGCCAGTCCCCGCTCCAGGTCCAGCGCGTCCTCCCGCAGCACGCACGCCTGGCCTCCCGGCGTCCGGAACACAGCCGAAAAGACATGGCTCCCTGCATCGAAAAACAGCAGCACCGGCAGACTCTCCGCGTCCAGCGCCTCGACCGCCTCGCGCACCGCCATCCGGTAGGTGAAGCGTTGGAGAGGCGTGGACGACTCCCGTCCCGTCCCGTGATCGAAGGTCCGGGTGCGGGCGACGATCTCCTGGACATCCAGCGGGCCGCTCATGGCGCCCAGTACACCGCCGCGCCTACTCGACGTCGATCTGGAGGGTGGCGCTTTGGAAAGTGCCGACGTCCTGAGCCGCGTTGTCCTGCACCTTGATCCG